>JAQWUD010000016.1 GCA_029242325.1 Luminiphilus sp. | reverse complement strand
AGTTATCGAGCGATCCAGCACTGTCACCTCTGCACCCATGCCCAGCGCCACGCGGATCGCGCTGCTGCCTACGACACCGCCGCCTAGCACCAATACTTTTCCCGGTTGGACCCCGGGCACGCCACTGAGTAGCGTGCCATTGCCTCCTTGATGTATCTCCAAGTGGTGCGCTCCCGCCTGAACCGACAGCCTGCCCGCGACAACGCTCATAGGGGCGAGCAGTGGCAGACCGCCCCGGGGCGAAGTGATCGTCTCGTAGGCGATGCACGTTGCACCAGAGGAGAGCAGCAGCGACGCCTGCTCAGGATCTGCGGCCAGATGCAGGTAGGTAAACAGAATTTGCCTGGGCCGTAATTGTCTGCATTCGTGTGCCTGGGGTTCTTTGATCTTAACGACCATCTCCGCCTCGGCGAAGACTTGCTCGCTGGTGTCTGCTGTCGTGGCGCCAGCGGCTCGGTAACTTCCGTCAGAGAACCCAATAGCGTCTCCGCTCCCAGCTTCAACCAGCACGCGATGGCCCGCCGCGACTAACTCGCGAACGCCCGCCGGTGTCATACCGACTCGAAATTCTTGTGCTTTGATCTCCTTGGGTACACCAATCAGCATGTCGTGATCTCCTAAACCTGTGGCGACTTTTAGTGTGTGATTTCCGTTATTTGCCGCAAAGGGTGAAAACACTACTTAATTGACTAATAAAAGCTGAATAGATATTTTTATTTAAACTAAATAGTTTAAATAACTATACTTTAGCCAATAAAAAGCTGATATTGGGAGGCAGTAAGGGAATTTGGGGCGTCATTGCTGGCGGGTTGAGGAGTGGGTAGTCAGTCATATCAGCTGGACCGGATCGATCGAAATATAGTGCGCGTGTTGCAGCAGGATGCGCGCATTCCGCACACGGAGCTTGCGCGGAGGGTTGGCTTGAGCACGACGCCTTGCAAGGAACGGGTCCGGCGGCTAGAGCGGGATGGAGTCATTCAACACTATCAGGCTGTTTTGGATCCCAGTGCGTTGGATCGCGGACTGGTGGTGTTCGTGCAGATTCGTCTCAATCGCACGTCACAGGATATTTTTGAAGAATTTACCGCGCGCGCTATGGATCTGCCGGAGGTGCAGGAGTGTTATTTGGTGTCCGGCAATTTCGATTATCTTCTCAAGGCCCGAGTGGCTGATATGAATGCTTATCGCGTGTTGTTGGGCGAAACGTTGCTGACCTTGCCCGGCGTGCAGGAGTCAACCAGTTATGTAGTGATGGAGCAGGTTAAGGAATCGCTGATGTTGCCCGTGCCCTTGTAACCAGCCTCGGATTCTAGGGAAGGGTGCAAACACGGTCCGTAAGGAATCTGTTTGGCAGCCGTCGGGGATAAAAGCCCATTTTCTAGGGCTTGTAACAGCACATAATGCAGCGGTCTTTTGGAATTCTTCTTGTCGCATATACCCACGTAGGCTAAGGTCATCGGCGCTCCCATTCCGGGGTGGTGTCGTTGGTGCCTGCAGTGCATCGTGTATATAATGACATATAATATGCCATTATAGGCTGGCTGGCGGGCAGCGCCCTGAGGGCGGGCAAGAGTTTTTTGAGGAGTGAGCAATGGATTTAGGGGTTTCGGAAAAAGTAGCGCCGGTACTTGAACAGGTAAGAGCTTTTATCAGCGCGCACATTCTTCCGGTCGAAGGCGAGTATATCTCTGAAATTGAAGTGGGAGACCCCTTTGACTTGACCGATCGCCAATATCAGATCCTCGACGAGTTGAAGGCCCGCGCGCGAGAAGCGGGCCTGTGGAATTTTTTTCTCACGGGTGAGGAGGGGTCTGGATTAAATACGGTCGAGTACGCCTACCTTGCTGAAGAAATGGGTAAATCTCGACTCGCCGCAGAGATTTTCAATTGCGCCGCACCCGATACAGGCAACATGGAAGTGCTGCACAAGTACGGAAGCGAAGCCCAGAAGCAACAGTGGCTTGAGCCATTGCTGGCAGGTGAGATTCGTTCTTGTTTCGGTATGACAGAGCCTGCGGTGGCATCATCGGATGCCACCAACATTTGCACCTCTGCGCAGCTTGAGGGAGACCAGTGGGTGATCAACGGCGAAAAGCACTGGACGTCAGGCGCCGGTGACCCGCGTTGCAAGGTCATGATTTGTATGGTCAAGACTGACCCCGAGGCGCCCAAACATCTGCAGCAATCACAGATTTTGGTGCCCATGGATACACCCGGGGTCAATATGGTGAGGCCCCTTACAGTGTTTAACATGCTCGATGCGCCCCATGGCCATATGCGCGTGAAACTCGATAATGTCCGGGTACCCAAAGACAATATGATTCTGGGGCCGGGTCGAGGTTTTGAGATCTCCCAGGGCCGTTTAGGGCCCGGCCGCATCCACCATTGCATGCGGTCAATCGGTTCGGCGGAAAAGGCTTTGCAATTGTTGTGCGAGCGCGCTACCCAGCGCGAGGCGTTTGGTCGCCCGCTCTATAAGCTGGGCGGCAACATCGACATTATCGCCGACGCGAGAATGAACATTGAGCAAGCGCGTCTGCTGACGCTTAAAACAGCATGGATGATGGATCACACCTCTGCCAAAGAGGCGAGGATCTGGATCTCGATGATCAAGACCGTTGTGCCCAACATGGCTTTGAAAGTGATTGATGATGCGATCCAGATTCATGGTGGCATCGGTGTATCGCAGGACACGCCGCTGGCCGAGATGTGGTCGGGTCAGCGCACATTGCGTTTGGCAGATGGCCCTGACGCGGTGCATCGGATGGTGGTTGGGCGCAATGAAATCAAACAGTATCTGGCGGCGACGCATGAGATGGCGGCAACTTTTCGCGACGGATAATACTCCTTCCGAAGAGGCTTGAAGTTATTGGCGCAGACACGGGTCAACGAAAACAGTCGTTCAGTACGACAGCAGCAACTGGCAGAGAAAATTCAGGGAGAAAGCAGCGATGGCACTGACAATGGTCCAGCCCGAGGAGATGGAGAATCAAGCGGGTACAAAATTACCGCCAGGAGAATGGTTTGAGATTGATCAGGCCCGCATCAATACATTTGCTGATTGCACTGAGGATCATCAGTTCATTCATATTGATGAGGCGGCCGCAGCACAAACTCCCTTCGGCGGCACTATCGCGCATGGATTTCTGACCCTTTCTCTGATGACCAAGCTGTGCGCGGGAAATGGCGTTTATCCAGAGGGTATTGTCATGGGTGTGAATTATGGTCTGGACAAAGTGCGCTTCTTGAATCCTGTGCGCGCGGGTAAACGGGTTCGCGCCCATTGCGAGATCCTGTCTGTGGACCGCAAGGATGCGAATCGATTTTTAGTGAAGCAGGCGGTCACGGTGGAGATTGAAGGCGAGGATACTCCCGCGGTATATGCGGAGTGGCTCGGCATGTCGATTATAGGTTAAGGGGCGGGGAGACAGCGCATGACAATTCGTTACGATGGCAAAGTGGCACTGGTGACTGGGGCTGGCGGAGGTTTGGGCCGCAGCCACGCCATCGCGCTCGCCGCGCGAGGTGCCAAGGTGGTAGTCAATGATCTCGGCGGGTCTGTCGCGGGAGAAGGTGCCAACTCTCAGGCGTCTCTCGACGTCGTCGCTGAGATTGAGGCACTGGGTGGCGAGGCGATAGCACATGGTGCCAATGTGGCGGATCTGGCGCAGGTGGAGGATATGGTTTCGCAGACAATAGATCGCTGGGGACGCCTCGATATTCTCGTGAACAACGCAGGGATCTTACGCGACAAGAGCTTCTCTAAAGGGTCGGTGGAAGATTTTCGGCTGGTGACCGATGTGCACTTGCTGGGAACCGTTCATTGCACCAAAACCTGCTGGGACATCATGAAAGAGCAGGAATACGGGCGCATCGTTGTGACATCCTCTAGCAGTGGGCTGTACGGTAACTTTGGTCAGACCAATTACGGTGCCGCTAAGATGGGTGTGATTGGCATGATGAACACACTCGCCCAGGAAGGCGCCAAATACAACGTCAAGATCAACGCGCTGGCGCCCACCGCGGGCACGCGGATGACGGAGGGCTTGATAGAGGAAAAGGCATTTGCCCTGCTGACGCCGGAGGCCGTCACCCCCGCTGTACTGTTTTTGGTGGCTGAAGAAGCGCCGACACGGACGATTCTTGCCGCGGGTGCCGGTGCCTTTGCTGTGGCCAAGATTGTTGAAACCGAGGGCATGTGGCTACCCGAGGCAGAGCAGACACCCGAAGGCATTGCTGCACATTGGGCGCAGATCTCTGAGGGTGGTGAGCGCGCTTTGCAGGCGGGATTTGAGCAGAGCATCAAAATGGTGGGTCAGGCGGCCAAGGGACTGGGGCTTGAAATGAGCTGAGGACGCGCCAGCTCGGAGTCATGAGTGCCCCGCGGCAAGTGCCGCCACGCCTAGACGCCGCGCGCAAACTCGCGTGATCGCTTACTGACAGCCAATTCACACAGGCAATTCACATACGGATAGAGGGATGTAACCATGAGAGAGGCAGTGATCGTTTCAACCGCTCGTACACCGATCGGCAAGGCTTACCGAGGAGGTTTCAATAACTTGGCTTCGCCAACCCTGGCGGGCCATGCCATCCGCGCGGCAGTCGAACGTGCAGGTATCGAGTCGGATCGAATCGAGGATTGCATCATGGGGTGTGCGCTTACCCAGGGTAGTCAGGGTGGGAACATCGGTCGCACCGCGGCGTTGCGTGCAGGCTTGCCCGTCTCGGTCTCTGGTATGACGCTCGATCGCCAATGTTCCTCTGGCATGATGGCGGTGGCCACCGCCGCCAAGCAAGTGCTGCATGACGGCATGGAGGTGGCTGTGGGTGGCGGGGTCGATTCCATTTCGCTGGTTCAGAATGAGCACATGAACCTGCATCGAGCGGCAGATGAAGAACTGCTCGCTCTGCACAAAAACATTTATATGCCAATGCTGCAGACAGCTGAAGTAGTAGCTGCCCGATACGGAGTCAGCCGGGACGCCATGGACGAGTACGGTTTGCAATCCCAGGAGCGCACCGCCGCCGCTTATATGTCGGGCAAATTTGATGATGAGTTGGTGCCGGTAACCTGTGAACGGATTGTTTACGACAAAGAAACAGGCGAGCAGTCGACAGCTGAAGCCACCGTGAGTGCCGATGAAGGTGTGCGCGCCTCGACCTTAGAGGGTGTGCAGGGGCTGCGCACCGTGATTGAAGGCGGCACGATTACGGCGGGGAACGCCTCTCAGCTTTCTGACGGGGCGTCTGCGCAAGTCGTCATGGAGGCCGCCACCGCAGAGAGGCTTGGCCTCAATCCCCTCGGCGCCTATCGAGGGATTGCGGTGGCGGGTTGCGAGCCGGACGAGATGGGTATTGGTCCGGTGTTTGCCGTACCAAAGCTATTAAAGCAGCATGGATTGTCTGTTGATGACATCGGCCTCTGGGAACTCAACGAGGCGTTTGCCGTGCAGGTGCTGCAGTGCCGTGACACCTTGGGTATCGATAACGATAAGCTCAATGTGAATGGCGGTGCGATAGCGGTTGGTCATCCCTACGGTATGAGTGGCTCTCGGTTGCTGGGGCACGCGCTGATAGAAGGCAAGCGTCGCGGCGCGAAATACGTTGTCGTTACCATGTGTGTGGGTGGTGGTATGGGTGCGGCTGGTCTGTTTGAGGTCTTCTGATATGAAAGCACTGGTGTGTCGTGAGCACGGCTTACCCGACCGATTGGATCTGGTCGCTGATTGGCCATCGTCGGAGATGGGCGCTAATGATGTCCGCATCCGTGTGAAAGCGGCAGGATTGAACTTTCCTGACGTGTTGATCATTCAAGGTAAATACCAATTCCAACCTGAGTTACCCTTTATTCCAGGCGGGGAATGTGCCGGTATCATTGAAGAGGTCGGTGCTGCGGTGGCCCGCTGGCAGGTGGGCGATGAGGTCATCCACAGTGGCGGCTCGGGTGGTTTTTGTGAAGAGATTGTCGCCCACGAAATGGCCGTGCTCCCCAAACCTCCGGCATTGTCTTTCGAGGCAGCGGCGGGTATCTCTATTACTTATCTGACCTCCTATTACGCGCTCGTTCAGCGTGCCAACATACAGCCCGGAGAGACGCTACTCGTGTTGGGCGCGGCAGGAGGGGTTGGCAGTGCGGCTGTAGAGCTGGGCAAAGCGCTTGGCGCAACGGTCATCGCTGCGGCCAGCAGTGACGACAAGCTCGCGCTGTGCGCCGAGCTGGGCGCTGATCACACCATTAACTATAGTGAGGAATCGATTAAGGGTCGGGTCAAGGAGCTGACCGGAGGGCGTGGCGTTGACGTTGTTTATGATCCCGTCGGGGGTGACTTCAGTGAGCCCGCTGTGCGCTCGATGGGGTGGAACGGTCGCTATCTCGTGATTGGATTCGCCTCGGGACCCATCCCCAGCATTCCGCTTAACCTTACACTGTTGAAGGGTTGCTCTCTCGTGGGTGTCTTCTGGGGGCGTTTCACGATGGAAGAACCCGAGGTCCATCTCGCGAATATTGAAACTCTTTGGCAGTGGTTCGAGGAAGGCAAGATCAAGCCTGTGATCACTGATTTGTTCCCCATCGAAGAATATGAGGCTGCCTATGGGGCTATGATGGAGCGCCGTGCCAAGGGCAAGGTGATTCTGACTTTCTGACATGTCGGCCTATCGCTTTCATACCGTTCGGGAGCTGCGTGTTGGACCGGGTGCTTCGCGTGAGGCGGGTGAAATCTGCTCTCAGCTCGGTATCAAGAGAGCGCTGATCGTCACAGATCCGGGGCTGGTAAGCCTGGGCTTGGTTGATCCGGTGCACGCCGCGCTCGAGAAGGCCTGCGAGACCGTTCGCGTTTTTTCCGCGGTGACCGCGGACCCCTCTGAGTCGGTGGTGTTGGATGCGCTCAAGGCGTCGGAGGCCAGTCAAGTTGATGGTGTGATTGGTCTCGGTGGTGGCAGTTCCATGGACGTCGCCAAGGCAGTCGCCGTATTGGCTGCTGGCAAGCAGGAACTTGCCGAGCTTTACGGCGTGGATCAGGTCAGCGGCGGCCGTTTACCGCTCATTCTGATTCCCACAACCGCGGGGACCGGTTCAGAGGTTACACCAGTCGCGGTTATTACCACTGGAAAGACGACCAAGGCGGGTATTAGCTCCGCCAAGTTGCTGCCGGACGCCGCGGTGCTGGATGCAGAGTTGACCGTTGGGCTCCCCGCTCATGTGACGGCAATGACAGGCATCGATGCGATGGTGCATGCCATTGAGGCCTATACATCCAAAGTGAAAAAAAACCCGCTTTCAGACATGTTGGCTCGTCAGTCATTGTCGCTTTTGGCCACTCACCAGAGACGAGTGCTGACCCATCCTGAGGATCTAGTCGCGCGTGAGGCGATGCTCCTTGGCGCTACTCTCGCTGGCCAGGCCTTCGCCAATGCGCCTGTCGCGGCAGTTCATGCGCTTGCTTACCCACTGGGTGGGCACTACCACATGCCCCATGGCTTGACCAATGCATTGATGTTGCCGGCGGTGCTCCGCTTCAACGCCAGCGTGTCCGAGCGCGACTATCTAGAATTGGCTCGCTTGTTGCCCCAGCCTCGGGCTGAGGGGTTTGAAGGTTTTGTCATGTGGTTTGAGCAGTTGATTGCCGATTCGGGATTGCCCACCTCTCTGGCTGATGCCAAGGTGCCTGAAGACGATTTGCCAATGCTGGCGGCTGATGCCATGAATCAACAGCGATTGCTGGTTAATAATCCGGTGGCAGTAGATGAGGCCGCGGCGTTCGCGCTTTATCAGCGCGCCTGGAGGGGGTCATCATGAGCGATCGCCCGAGGCCTGCCCTGCGGTCTGACTACTCTTGCGAATATCAATTGGAATCTCGCTGGGCCGACAATGATGTCTACGGGCACATCAATAACGTCGCTTACTACGCCTACTTTGATTCAGTAGTAAATCGTTTTCTCATTGAGGAAGGGGGCCTTCGCCCCGGTGTCGATACGGTAGTGGGCTATGTTGTCCACTCTAGTGCAAACTACTTTTCTCCCGCCACCTATCCCGTCACGCTGAGTCTTGGTTTGAAGGTCCTCAGAATGGGAGACAAATCTGTGACCTGGGAGGTTGGGGTTTTTATTCCCGAGTCAGATCATAGCTGCGTAACGGGCACCTTTACCCATGCATTCGTTGATCGCTCTACGGGAGAATCGGCCCCTGTTCCGGTGAGCATCAGAGCTGCAATCGAACAGCTTCCACTTCCGGGTTGATCCCTGCGCTTACAGGGCCGGACTGCGAGGGTCACTTCGACGGAGTGTGGAGAGAAAAACCAGCAATAATATTGCGGTCGCGGCCCAGGCAGCTGCGGAGGCATCGTGCTGGTAAAGAAAACCGCCACTGATAGGTCCCAGAACAAATCCGGCTGCAGGACAGGCGCTGACCAGCCCCGACACGCCTCCCTGCTCCTCAGGCCCCACTGCAAGGGAGGCCCCTGCTGTCACAGCGGGCATGAGCAAGCCCAACCCAGCGCCAATAAAGCCCATACTGGCCAGAATGGCGGGCCAGCTTTGAAGGGCGCTGATCACAAGCGTCCCGCCAACCAGCAACCCGGCACCCCAACGTACAAGGTGAATCGGAGGGCCGGAATAGCGTTGCGAGATGGTGACTTGCATGATGAGTGTGCTGGCGGCAGAGGCCATCATCGCCAAGCCGGTATAACGTGCCGTCTCAATACCAGACAGGCTCAGCGCGTCTTGTAGTCGGAACGCCAGCGTCTGCTGCACCATTGCAAAACCGGTAAATGCGCCGATTGCTGAGAACAGATAAACCCTCACGCGACCATCCAGATAGCCCATGCGGTTGGGTGGCGTTTGTATGCTTCGCGGCGAGACGCCGTTCGATAACTTCAGTGCAATGATGAGCGCGGCTAGCCCGCACAGGATAGATGCCACTACCAGGGGAGCCAGCAGTCCAAACCCCGCAACGAGTCCCGCGAGCACAGGGCCCATGATCATGCCAATACTGTTGGCGCTGGAAAGACGGGCCAGAGTTTTGATTCGGAACTGTGCGACCGTATGGTCCGCCGCATAGGCTGTGCATCCGGGATGCGTGGCAGACATGGTTGCCGCCTGCAAAGATCGGAATAACAGTGCAGTCACGAATAGCGAGAGCCCTGAAATCAAGCCTTGACCGGCTGCACCAAACAAAATGGCAAAGGCCAGCGAGCCTACGCTATACCCTAGGAGCCCGATCAGAATGACGGGTTTACGTCCTATTCGATCTGAGACACGGCCCCAAAAGGGCGCACTTAGAGTAAAAACGAGCGCCGAAGTCGAGATAATTGCGGTAATGCGGAGCTCATCCAGTCCGACCGATCTGCCCAGTGGCGGCAGGATTGCAAAGACAAATGCCTGCCCGACGGCGGTAGCGAACAAGCCCAGAAAAAGCAGAAGCAATGGCTCGCGAGCCAGACGATCCGTACCCGCCAGGGAGCCATGATGGACGGCGGTGGCGTCAGTCATTCGTTACTCGAGCCGTTATCCAGTGGTAATGTGTGGGAAGGATTTTCGTGATCTGCAGCAGTAGCCAGGCATCCCAGCCCACCATTACCCGACGTTTGCCCCGCACCGTTGCGTGCAGAATGATGTCGGCCGCCCGTTCCGGTGTTGTGTGGGCCAATTTCCGAAATTGCGCATCGCGCTCGTCTTCGCTGGATGCCTGCCCGTCGCCATCAATCCGCGCGGAGCGTGCAATATTGGTCTGAATACCACCGGGGTGCACGCAGGTCACCACCAAACGGCTGTCCAGGTACTCCGCTTGAAGCGCCTCGCTGAAGCCGCGAACGGCAAATTTGGCTGCGTTGTAGGCGCTCTGGGTGGGAATGCCCACCATGCCAAAAATCGATGAAAGATTGACCAGGTGACCCCTCTCCGATTGGGTGAGCAGAGGCAGAAAAGCGCGTGTGGCGTGGACAACGCCCCAGAAATTGATGTCAATCAACCATTGGAAGTTGGCCTCAGTTGAATCCTCAAACCTTGCGCCGTAACCCACCCCTGCATTATTGAATAGGGCGTCCAGACAATCGGCCTCCGCGGCAACGGCTTCCGCCCACTGAAAGATTTGATCCCGACTGCCGCAGTCCACTTTACGAGACGCCACGCGCCCGCCCGCGCCGTCTAGTAGCTCACAAGTCTGCAACAGTTTTGTTTCATTGATGTCACAGAGCCACAAATCGCACCCAGCGGCATTGAGTTGAATCGCCAGTGCTCGGCCGATACCGTCCCCAGCCCCGGAAATGGCGGCTTTTTTACCAGCGAAGTAGCGATCTATTCTGGACACGGTATGTCTCCGGAGAGCGGGGCGCGAAGTGTACCCGACATCTTTATCCGGTTGTGCAGCGTTAAAAAATAGACACCGAAAAACCTTTCCCGTAGACTGCAGTCCCAGCCAACGCGGGGTTATTGTCGGCCCCAGCAAGCGTTTAAGTCCGCGATTTGCGACCACAGGGCAAACATGCCCCGGCCTGCGCGCGCACCTGATGCGTGATCGTTGCCGTAAAGACTGGGAGGTCCATTTGTCTCAATCCGCTGTCCTCGTATTGGAAGATGGCACGAGTTTTCGCGGGCTATCCATTGGTGCTTCCGGCACAACTGTGGGAGAGGTGGTGTTTAACACGGCCATGACGGGCTATCAGGAGATACTGACGGACCCCTCTTATTGCCGGCAGATTGTCACACTGACGTACCCGCATATCGGTAACACCGGAGTGAATGTCTCGGATCAGGAGTCGACTGCCATTCAGGCAGCGGGACTGATCATCCGAGATCTGCCGCTGGTGGCTTCCAACTTTCGTTCCGAGCAAGGGCTCAGCGATTACCTTACCGCAGAGGCCACCGTTGCGATCGCCGATATTGATACGCGTAAGTTAACGCGCATCTTGCGTGATCGGGGGGCGCAGAATGGATGCATCATGGCAGGCTCCGAAATTAGCGAGACGAAGGCTTTGGCTCAGGCCAGAGCTTTTTCTGGATTGAAGGGACTAGATCTTGCGAAAGAAGTCACCACAGACGTCCCCTTTGAGTGGACCGAGGGGTCTTGGCGGCTGGCGGGAAGTGCTGGGGAGAGTGCGCGAGCTCTGACAGTTGACTTTCATGTTGTGGCGCTGGATTTTGGTGTCAAACGCAGCATTCTCCGTATCCTTGTTGATATGGGGTGCAGGGTGACGGTGCTGCCGGCACGATCCTCGCTGGCTGACGTTATGGCGCATCACCCCGATGGCATTTTTCTCTCCAACGGGCCGGGTGATCCCGAGCCCTGTGATTATGCGATTGATTTAGCCCGGTCGGCGATGACCCAACGGACCCCGTTGTTTGGTATCTGTCTTGGGCACCAGATCCTCGCTCTCGCCAGCGGCGCTAGCACAGAAAAAATGAAGTTTGGGCATCACGGGGCCAACCATCCTGTGCAGAATCTTGCTGATGGCACCGTGATGGTGACGAGCCAAAATCACGGGTTTACCGTTTCCGAGATCAATTTTCCGGGCACGCTCGCTGTCACGCATCGCTCTTTGTTTGACGGCACGTTACAGGGCATCGCCCGCACGGATGCGCCGGCTTATAGTTTTCAGGGACATCCTGAGGCCAGTCCTGGACCGCACGACGCGGCGGCTTTATTCGGGCCTTTCATTGCCGCAATGCAGAGGTCCAAGCAGTGACGACAACAGGTTAGATTATGCCGCGACGTGCAGACATAGAAAGCATTTTGATTCTCGGCGCGGGACCCATTGTGATTGGGCAGGCGTGCGAATTCGATTACTCGGGCGCGCAGGCCTGCAAGGCACTCAGGGAGGAGGGCTATCGGGTCGTTCTGGTGAATTCCAACCCTGCCACAATTATGACGGACCCCGCCATGGCGGATGCCACCTACATCGAGCCCGTAGAGTGGCAAACGGTGGCTCGTATCATCGAGAGAGAGCGCCCCGACGCGATTCTGCCGACCATGGGTGGCCAAACAGCGCTGAACTGTGCACTCAAACTCGATGCAGAGGGCGTGTTGGCGCGCTTTGACGTGGAAATGATCGGCGCTACCAAAGAGGCGATTGACAAGGCGGAAGACCGCCAAAAATTTGATCACGCAATGCGCCGCATTGGGCTTGAGACGCCACGTGCTGGATTGGCCCATACCATGGAAGAGGCTTGGTCCGTTCGGGAGGAGCTCGGATTCCCCTGCATCATCAGGCCTTCCTTCACCATGGGCGGCTCGGGTGGCGGCATCGCTTACAACCGAGATGAGTTTGAGGAGATTTGCCTTCGCGGCCTCGAATTGTCACCCACCAGCGAACTGTTGATCGATGAATCACTGATTGGCTGGAAAGAGTACGAAATGGAGGTCGTGCGGGATAAGAACGACAACTGCATCATCGTCTGCTCGATCGAAAACTTTGACGCGATGGGAGTTCATACGGGAGACTCTATAACGGTTGCCCCTGCCCAGACATTGACTGACAAGGAATATCAGATCATGCGTGATGCCTCTCTGGCGGTATTGCGCGAAATCGGTGTTGAGACGGGCGGATCCAACGTACAGTTTGGGCAGTGCCCTGATACCGGGCGCCTGGTCGTGATCGAAATGAACCCTCGGGTGTCGCGTTCCTCAGCACTGGCATCGAAGGCCACAGGTTTCCCGATCGCCAAAGTTGCCGCCAAGCTGGCTGTTGGATACTCTCTAGATGAGCTCGAAAACGACATTACTGGTGGAGTCACGCCGGCATCCTTTGAGCCCGCACTCGATTACGTTGTGACCAAAATTCCGCGGTTTGCCTTCGAAAAATTTGCGACAGCGGATCCGCGCCTGACGACACAGATGAAATCTGTGGGTGAGGTGATGGCGATTGGCAGAACATTCCAGGAATCCCTTCAGAAAGCATTGAGAGGACTGGAAGTTGGATCAGCCGGCTTCGAGCCCCGCATGCAGGTCTGCGACGAAGACAGCCGTTCAGAATTAGTCGATAAATTGACTAATCCTGGTGCTGATCGCATCTGGTACGTCGCCGACGCATTTCGCGCCGGCTTTGAGTTGGAAGAAATCTACGGGTATTCTGGAATCGATCCGTGGTTTCTTGTCCAGATTGCGGACATTGTGCAGTGGGAATTGCGTCTTTCGGGCAAAACTCTCATTCAAATAGATCACCCAATGATGTGGAATCTGAAGCGCAGAGGTTTTGCTGATCGCCGTATAGCAGACTTACTGGCAGAGCCTGAGGCGATGGTGCGCCAACACCGTTGGTCGCTGGGTATTCGACCCGTTTATAAGCGCGTTGATACCTGTGCTGCAGAGTTCGCTTCGTCGACGGCCTATATGTACTCGACCTATGAAGAGGAGTGCGAGGCGGCACCTAGTGATCGCAAAAAGATCCTCGTGCTAGGGGGTGGCCCTAACCGTATTGGCCAGGGTATTGAATTCGATTACTGCTGCGTTCACGCGGTTCTCGCGATGCGGGAGGATGGGTACGAGACCATCATGGTCAACTGCAATCCAGAGACTGTGTCCACTGACTACGACACCTCAGACAGACTTTACTTTGAGTCGGTGACACTGGAAGACGTGCTTGAGATTGTCGAGTTGGAGCAACCCGAGGGGGTGATTGTCCAGTTCGGTGGCCAGACGCCGCTTAAGTTGGCGCGAGCGCTGGAGGCTGCCGGTGTGCCTATTATTGGCACCACGCCGGACCAGATTGATCGTGCGGAGGACCGCGAACGTTTCCAGCAGATGATCGAAAAACTTTCCCTGCGTCAGCCTGACAACACCACCGTTCGCAGTGTCGAGCAGGCGGTCTCGGCTGCAGCCGCCATTGGGTACCCACTTGTCGTACGACCATCCTACGTGTTGGGTGGTCGTGCCATGGAGGTCGTTTACCGTGAGGAGGATCTACTGCGGTATATGAACGATGCGGTGAGAGTCTCCGAAGATTCGCCGGTTTTGCTCGATCGTTTTCTGAGTGCCGCAATAGAGGTGGATATTGATGCCGTGAGTGACGGCGAGAACGTGGTGATCGGTGCCATCATGCAGCACATTGAGCAAGCGGGCGTGCACTCGGGCGATTCTGCGTGCTCTTTGCCACCCTACAGCTTGCCAGCCGACGTGCAGGAAGCGATGCGTGAAGTGGTGCGTAAAATGGCATTGGAGCTCGGTGTCTGCGGCCTTATGAACGTGCAGTTAGCCTGGCAGGACAGAGAAATTTTTGTTATTGAAGTGAACCCTCGTGCATCGCGGACAGTGCCTTTTGTCTCCAAAGCGGTGGGGGTTTCGCTGGCGAAGATAGCGGCGCGATGTATGGCTGGCCAGAGCCTGCTCAGTCAGGGCGTCACACGAGAGATCGTGCCCCCATATTTTAGTGTGAAGGAAGCAGTTTTGCCCTTCAACAAGTTTCCAGGCACGGATCCGATCCTTGGACCTGAGATGAAGTCGACGGGCGAGGTGATGGGGACGGGCGACACATTTGCTGCCGCGTTTGCCCGTGCGCAACTCGGTGCCGGTGACGATCCGCCAACTTCGGGGCTGTGTCTTGTCAGTGTGCGGGATGTGGATAAGCCGGCCGCAGTGGATGTGGCGCGGCGTCTGGTTGCAAAAGGGTTTACATTGGCCGCCACCGGCGGTACTGCCCGAGCACTCACAGAGGCGGGACTTGAGGTCCGTACCGTAAATAAGGTGGCCGAAGGACGGCCGCACATTGTCGATTTGATCAAGAATGATGAAGCGGCGATGATTATCAATACGACGGAAGGGCGGCGGGCAATTATTGATTCAGCGTCGATCCGGGCGAGTGCCGAACAGCATAACGTGTTTTACACAACCACCCTTGCGGCGGCAGAGGCTATTTGTATGGCGCTTGAACAGGAGACAGATATTTCCGTGCGTCGTTTGCAGGATTTACACGAGAGTATTGCCGTATGAACCGTGTCCCCATGACAGTGCAGGGTGAACAGGCCCTGAGGGAAGAGTTGGAGCGACTCAAAAAAGTTGATCGCCCTCGCATTACACAGGCAATTGCCGAGGCACGAGAGCACGGCGATTTAAAGGAGAATGCGGAGTATCACGCCGCGCGGGAGCAGCAAAGTTTTGCAGAGGGCCGGATAAAAGAACTTGAGCACAAGCTTTCTCTCGCTCAGATCATTGACATTCTAACCATTCCCGCGACGGGCAAGGTGATTTTCGGTGCTACCGTGACGTTGATAGAGGTGGAGACCGATCGTACCGTGGCCTATCGCCTGGTCGGTGAGGACGAAGCGGATGCCAAGGCAAATTTAATTTCGATTAATTCTCCGATTGCGCGCGCGCTCGTGGGCAAGATGGAAGGCGACGAAGTTACCGTGGTGGCTCCGGGTGGAGACATCGGTTATCAGATCGAAGCTGTCGAACACCTTTAGACTTACTGAAAATCATTCTCATTGGACGTATGATCCGCGTTTTATCGCGGAACAACCCTGTGCCTAACAATAGCGACGCCACTAATTTGTGGGAGCTGCCCCTGCACGTAAACGCAGTGCTGATCGGCTTCGCGCCCTCCCTGGCCTTGCCGTATCGTGGGCGCCTTCAGGAATACGGGTTTCACGTTGGCGAGGACGTTTCCTGTCAACATCAGCCCGGATTTGGTGCGCCGAGAGTGTATCGTGTGAGCAATGCGACCTATTCACTCGATCGAGAACTGGCTGAGCAGGTTTTGATTCGTGTCACCGGGGATGAGCCCAATGAGTAGCGTCTTGCTCGTTGGCACGCCTAACTCGGGTAAGACGGCGTTGTTCAATCGTCTCACAGGGCTCAATCACCGCGTTGCCAACTACCCGGGCATCACCGTGGATCTCTCGGTAGGACGTTTTGCCAAATTATCCGATCACGACTTGATCGACTTCCCGGGAACCTATTCTCTCAAGCCCATTTCTGAAGAGGAACGGGTAGCGGTCGCACAGTTTGCGCGCTCGCTCGTCGACCCCGCTGTGACACATGTCCTGTGTGTGGTGGATGCCACGCGTTTGGAAAAGAGTTTGTTCCTCTGCTTACAGGTTATCAGCGAGTGTCGTCGGCGAGGTCGACCTGTGACGGTGCTCGCCAACATGGGAGATATCTTAAAGCGCCACGCCTTAGAGGTCGATGCGGAGGGTCTCGCCGGCGCCTTGAATGCGCCCGTGATGGTGGTGTCAGCGCGCACCGGCGAGGGGCTGGATCAAGTCATTTCTCATCTAGAGGAAGCTATTCAAAATGATCTGCAAGTGTGGATTGAACCGGCGTCGAACCTGCTGGCGCAGGATGATGATTCTGCGGATGAGAGGCTCTATCGGGAGTCGCACCGGCTCGCAGCGCGCTATGGCGCGCCTGTAGAGAAGCTGCTGCAAGTCCAATCGAGACTTGATCGGTTTTTTCTCGGTTCGGTTTCGGGCGGCTTGGCATTCTGGTTTATTATGCTCACGCTGTTTCAGTCTATATTTACTTGGTCTGCACCAGCAATGGATGCTGTTGAAAAGAGTGTTGCGGCACTGGGGCAATGGTTGCTGCCACTGGTTGAACACGGTATAGCGCGCGATTTTCTGGCTGACGCGGTATTTAGTGGTATCGGGGCTTTTTTGGTATTCGTGCCCCAGATATTCGTGCTGACCTTTATAATTGGCTTGCTGGAGGACTCGGGTTACCTGGCTCGTGCGGCGCTCATCTGCCATAAACCGCTGCATTTTTTCGGTTTGAGCGGGAAGAGTTTTATTCCGATGCTTTCCGGCGTGGCCTGCGCAATCCCCGCAATTTATGCAGCTCGATCTATCGAGTCTCCTCGCGCCCGTTTTCTGACTTACCTCGCGATCCCGCTTATGCCGTGCTCTGCGCGATTGCCCGTCTATGCTTTACTCATTGCCATATTTATTCCCCGGGAGACAGCACTCGGCGGGTTGGTCGGTTTGCAGGGCCTCACGCTCTTTGCGATATACAGCTTGGGGATGGTGGCAGGTCTGTTGGTCGCAGGCGTTGTGAACCGCCTGTCTGTCCCGTTGGAGCAGGTGCCCTTTATGATGGAGTTGCCTGCTTATCGTTTGCCCGCCCTGATTCCCATTGCGAGAAAATCGATACAGCGGGCAAAGCATTTTGTTACGAAGGCGGGGTTGGTTATTTTGACCGTCACGATCGTCGTTTGGATTCTGGGGTACTTCCCCAATTACGGCGCCGATTTGGGCGAATCGTGGCTGGGGATGGTGGGTAAATGGATTGAGCCAGTCTTCCAGCCTCTGGGCCTCGATTGGCGCTATGGCGTGGCGATTGTCAGTGCTTTCCTCGCACGCGAGGTGTTTGTAGGCACATTGGGCACCATCATGGGTATCGAGGGCGCAGAGGACAATATCATTCCGCTGGTAGAGCAGGTGCAGGCCACAGGGTTACCAATAGGGTCCGGCTTCGCGTTACTGGTGTTTTTTGCTATCGCACTGCAATGCGTCTCGACGGTCGCGATCTTGGCAAAAGAGGCGCAATCCTGGGGGCTCGCTGTCCGCATGGTCGTGGCCTATCTCTGCCTCGCTTGGCTGGCGGCGTGGGTGACCTTTCAATTGACCGCACTGATCTGAGAAGGGGCCCGTTGTCGCGCCCAGATTAGTCGTTGCGCTCATGTTGAAAAAGCCGTAGCTCCGTGAGCACTAAACGCGCAGCAAGTTTCAGGGTCAGGTCGTGGTGTTCCTGCCGCATCGCATCGACTCCCTGAGCAATATCTTCTTGCAGGTGCTGAGTATCCTCTGGGGAGAGGGTTTTGGGGAGCCGGACCTCGAATTGACAATCTGATTCGCGCTGCAACTCAGCATACACGTCCGTCAGGCTGGCTGCCGCAAACTGGACCAGCGCCTCGTCAGCACCTTTACTCTGAAGTAGGGTAGCGAGTTGCTCCTGAAGAAATTGAAATGCCTGCTTTTCGCGTGTGGGGAATTCGAGTACGTCTGCCATGTGAGCGTAAAGGCGTTGTCAGGATTGGGCGCGATGAAGGTTGGACTTTTTGGGGTCAGCCGCGGGGTTGTGGCGCAGCAGTATGGCGACGTTGCCGATCCGTTGCACCAAATGCGCGCCCGTCTGGTCGCAGAGTGCACTCACCAGCACTTCCCGCTCATCGCGATCCCCGACCGATACCTTCACTTTGATGAGTTCGTGATCGAGCAATGCGCGATCCAATTCCTGCAGCACTGAGGGCGATAGCCCGTTGCCTGCGACCGTAACGACCGGACGCAATGGATGGGCCAGTGCACGAAACTGACGCAATTCTTTGCTATTGAGAGGACTCATAGGTGGAGAAAAATCCTTATGAAGTCGCCGAACCGGGGGCGAGGTACACTATATGGGGGGCGACAGTTTAACGATGTCGCGCGCCATTGTGAGTAGTTTCGGAGCGAAAGTGGGCAAAAAAAAATCCTCCAGCCGGGCTTGGCTGAAAGAG
The DNA here is from genome assembly GCA_029242325.1 of Luminiphilus sp. GTDB lineage: Bacteria > Pseudomonadota > Gammaproteobacteria > Pseudomonadales > Halieaceae > Luminiphilus. The sequence continues at coordinate 267,346 of JAQWUD010000016.1, read as the reverse complement.
CATCATGACGATCTTTTTGTGCAGCGTGCGCAACGAGAGGGCTACAGGTCGCGCGCTGTCTACAAGTTGCTGGAAATTAACGAGAAAGATCAGATTCTCAGGTCAGGCATGTCGGTGCTGGATTTGGGCAGCGCGCCAGGCGGTTGGTCTCAGGTGGCGGGGCAAATTGTAGGCGACCATGGAAAGGTTGTGGCGAGCGACATTCTGCCTATGGACGCCGTGCCCGACGTTGTTTTTGTGCAGGGGGATTTTACAGAGCAGGAGACCTATGACCGCTTGATGGCAGAGCTGGCCAAGCGACGATTGGATGTCGTGTTATCCGATATGGCCCCGAATATGAGTGGCTTGACCGAGGTAGACCAGCCCCGGGCAATGTATCTGGTCGAGTTGGCGACTGAGTTGGCATGCCGCGCCTTGGCTCCAGGGGGTACCTTCGCGATCAAAGTGTTTCAAGGTGAAGGGTTCGAAGAATGGTTTCGCCAGATCCGGGCAGGCTTTGATCGCGTAGTTACCCGCAAGCCAGCTGCTTCGCGGCCGCGCTCGCGTGAGGTATATATCGTGGCCACTGGTTTTAAAGCGTCTGTAGCCTGATAGTCAGTGCGCACGGGGTATGAGGGCGTTTTGTTGAAAAAAAATGGCGCTTGCATGGATGGGATCGACTGGGATTCCCTTGAAATAGCTTAAAAGCGCCCCAAACTTATCCGCTAGGGCTGGGTTGTCAGGTTTAGGCGTCTGCGCCCAAGCGGTATACTGGTGGGCCGCGCCTTGCGGCGTGCATTAACCGAGAGGACTGTTTGTGAACAATATGGCGAAAAATCTACTGCTGTGGCTGTTGATTGCCGCGGTGCTACTCTCGGTGTTCAATAATTTCAATTTGCGAACCAGCTCCGAGCAGGTTGGATATTCAGAATTCATTCGCGAGGTGCAGACAGACCGTTTGTCCAAAGTTGTAGTGGATGGCCTGACTATCTCCGCACAACGCAAAGACGGGTCGAGCTTTGAGACGATCAGGCCGATGGTCGAAGATCCCAAGCTGATGGACGACTTGTTGTCACATGAGGTGACGGTTGAGGGAAAGCAGCCGGAACAGCAGTCCGTTTGGACTCAGCTGCTGATCGCCAGTTTCCCGATCTTGCTGATTATCGCCGTGTTCATGTTTTTCATGCGCCAAATGCAAGGCGGGGCGGGTGGTCGCGGTGGCCCAATGAGCTTTGGCAAGAGCAAAGCAAAGCTCCTTGGGGAAGACCAAATCACCACAACCTTTGCCGATGTGGCAGGCGTTGAGGAGGCTAAAGAGGAGGTTCAGGAGCTGGTCGAATTTCTGAGAGATCCGGGCCGTTTCCAGAAGCTGGGGGGCAGAATCCCTCGCGGCGTTTTGATGGTGGGACAGCCTGGTACAGGTAAGACGCTGTTAGCAAAAGCGATTGCCGGAGAGGCGAAGGTGCCCTTTTTCTCTATTTCAGGCTCTGACTTTGTTGAGATGTTTGTCGGCGTGGGGGCCTCGCGTGTTCGTGACATGTTTGAGCAGGCCAAAAAACAGGCGCCTTGCATTATTTTTATCGACGAGATCGACGCGGTGGGGCGACACCGGGGAGCGGGTCTGGGTGGCGGCCATGATGAGCGCGAGCAGACGCTTAACCAATTACTTGTTGAGATGGACGGGTTCGAACTGAACGACGGTGTGATCGTGATTGCTGCGACCAACCGCCCTGACGTTCTGGATCCGGCGCTGTTACGGCCGGGCCGGTTTGATCGGCAGGTGGTGGTTGGCTTGCCTGATATTCGAGGTCGCGAGCAGATCTTGAAGGTCCATATGCGCAAAGTGCCGCTGTCTGAAGACGTCGATCCATCAACAATTGCGCGCGGTACGCCCGGATTTTCTGGCGCAGATTTGGCAAATCTGGTCAACGAGGCCGCCTTGTTTGCCGCTCGGGGCGGGTTGCGATTGGTTGGCATGAACCAGTTCGAACTGGCCAAGGACAAGATCATGATGGGTGCCGAGAGGCGCTCGATGGTGATGTCTGAATCCGAGAAGCGGAACACTGCTTATCACGAGGCGGGTCATGCGATTGTGGGGCGGTTGATGCCCGAGCATGATCCGGTTTACAAGGTGTCGATTATTCCTCGGGGAAGAGCCTTGGGGGTGACCATGTTCTTACCAGAAGAAGACCGCTACAGCCACAGTAAACGGCATATTGTCTCCCAGATCACAAGTTTGTTTGGCGGCCGCGTCGCCGAGGAGATGACGCTGGGCAAGGATGGGATTACAACGGGCGCTTCGAATGATATCCAGCGAGCGACCGAAGTAGCGAGAAATATGGTTACTAAGTGGGGGCTGTCCGAGAACTTGGGCCCGCTTGTGTACGATGAGGGAGGAGACGAGGTGTTTTTGGGCCGAACCGCTGGTCAGCCCGCCAAGGCCATGTCTGATGAGACCGCGTTGGCTATCGATAAGGAAATGCGCAGCATTATCGATGAATGCTACGCGAAGGCGTTTCAGCTGCTCGAGGAGAATCGAGACAAGTTGGATGTGATGGCCGACGCCCTGATGCAGTATGAGACGATTGATGCGGAGCAGATTAACGACATCATGGAAGGTAATGCGCCCCGTCCACCCAGTGACTGGTCTGGTGACGATCGCGGATCACCCCCGGATGAGGGTGAGTCGGAACAAGCCGGCAGTCCAATAGGCGGTGCTGCGACTGACCACTAGTTCATTCCGCCGCCATCGTCGGGGCGTGATGGGGAGCTAGAGATGGATATGTCTATGCAATGCGGGTCGCGAGTGTTGGACCTCTCGCAGCCGGTCGTAATGGGCATATTAAATGTCACGCCAGACTCTTTCTCCGACGGCGGACAGCTTTATCGAGACGGCGGCCTCGACGTCGAGGCGCTGGTACGTCGAGCAGACCATATGGTTGCCGCAGGCGCCGTCATGCTGGATATTGGCGGAGAGTCCACGCGACCGGGCGCGCAGCCCGTTTCAGAGGCTGAGGAACTCGACCGCGTGCTGATCGCCGTGGACGCGGTTGCATCACGTTTCAATGTGATCATTTCGATCGATTCAAGCTCGCCAAGTGTGATGACCGAGTCCGCGCGGTTGGGGGCAGGGTTCTTAAATGATGTCAGAGGCTTCCTGCGCCCAGGTGCGCTCGAGGCAGCCGGGGAGACTGGGTTGCCACTGTGTATCATGCACATGCAGGGTGAGCCCGAGTCTATGCAGGTGGATCCTCGCTATGAAGATGTGATCTCAGATATCCGTCTTTTTTTTGAGCAGCGTCTGCTTGCTTGCAAAAAAGCAGAGATTCCAGCCGAGCGGATCGTGATCGACCCTGGCTTTGGATTTGGTAAAACGTCTGCACAGAACTTTATGTTGCTTTCACGATTAACAGACTTGGCTGTCTTGGGTTGTCCGGTCTTGGTCGGTCTGTCCAGAAAATCACTCATAGCGAGCGTATTGGATAGGTCCCCCGCAGCGCGTGTATTTGCGAGCGTTGGTCTCGCGATGGTGGCGGTAGAGCGCGGTGCCCGTATTGTTCGGGTTCATGACGTGCAGGCGACAGCCGATGCACTGGCAATGTGGCGAGCGTTGCCCCAGGATGCAGACCCATGAGCAAACAATTTTTTGGGACAGACGGGATTCGCGGGGCTGTAGGCGAATATCCTGTTACCGCCGATTTTATGCTCAAGCTGGGCTGGGCGGCAGGCATGGTCTTTGCCGAGACGGGCCGGACGACCCACGTGCTGATAGGGAAGGATACCCGTGTGTCCGGGTATATGTTCGAGTCAGCCCTGGAGGCCGGTTTAGTCGCCGCGGGCGCCCATGTCACTTTGCTCGGGCCGATGCCGACGCCTGCAGTGGCCATGCTGACCCGAAGCCAAAAGGCGTCCGCAGGGATCGTGATCAGTGCCTCGCATAATCCTTATACGGATAACGGAATCAAGTTTTTCAACGCCGCCGGTACCAAGCTCTCTGACGATATTGAATTGCAGATTGAACGCACGCTTGGGCAGCCCATGGAGACGGTGCCCTCGGCTAGACTGGGTAAGGCCAACCGGATGGTGGATGCAGCGGGGCGGTATATCGAATTTTGCAAAAGCACCTTCCCGCAGCCGCTCAGTTTGCATGGACTGAAAGTGGTTCTGGACTGCGCCCACGGCGCCACCTATCACGTGGCGCCGCAGGTATTGTCAGAGCTGGGGGCTTCAGTGATTGTGATGGGAGCCGAGCCTAACGGCTACAACATCAATCAAGGTGTAGGATCCACCTCGCCCGCGGGACTTCAGGCTCGCGTACTGAGTGAGCAGGCGCATGTGGGAGTGGCCTTCGACGGCGATGGAGACCGCGTGCAGTGTGTGACGGCGGACGGTACGGTCGCAGATGGGGATGACTTGCTGTTTATCATTGCCAATGACCGTATCAGGCAAGGCATGGTTCCAGAAGGAGTGGTGGGAACCCAGATGTCCAATCTGGGGCTTGAGCAGGCGCTGGTTGAGCGTAATGTCCCATTGGTGAGAGCCAAAGTCGGCGACCGGCACGTCTTGGAGGCCATGACAGAGCGCGCTTGGTTATTGGGGGGGGAGGCTTCAGGACACATTATTTGCGGGGATCTGACTTCAACCGGTGACGGCATTATCGCGGCTCTGCAGGTAATGGCCGCAATGGTGCGTTCCGGTGAAGATCTATCGAGTCTGAAGAGTGGTCTGCGTCGATACCCGCAAACGCTGATTAATATCGCGGTCCCTTCTGATTTCCAACTTGATGAGTGCGCGGAAGCCCTGCAGGAAAGTGAAAGGGTAGAAAGCTTGTTGGAGGGCCGCGGGCGACTGCTATTGCGCGCTTCAGGCACCGAGCCGCTAATCAGGATCATGATCGAGGGCACTGACGCTTCGGAGAATCAGCAGTTGGCTGAGGGGATCGCCGAGGCAATCCGGGCGGCCTGCTAGATTGGTTGCGACAGACATGCCTGACCGGTATGATCTCGCGCCCTGAGCGGGTGGCTCACTACCGAGGGAATAAAAGGAAGGCTAATGGAACAGATCACTTTAATGGTGCACTTATTGGTGGCACTGGCCTTAATTGCGCTGATTTTGCTCCAGCGTGGTAAGGGCACGGATATTGGCGCGTCCTTTGGTGCTGGCGCTTCACAAACGCTATTTGGCAGTGCCGGTAGTGGCAATGCATTGACACGGATGACTGCTTGGCTGTCTGCCATATTCTTTGCGAGTAGCTTTGGCCTTGCCGTGATTGCAGACAATCGGACCGCTGGCGAGGAAGACTTGGGTTTTGAAGTGCCTGTTGTCGAGGCAGCCCCTGCTGAGACAAACGAAAGTGATGTCCCCGTGATAGAGTTTGAGCCTGCCGGCGACTTGCCTTTTGACGACGCGCCGGTGCTGGATGGGGAGTAAAAAAGCGGAAGTGGTGGAATTGGTAGACACGCTATCTTGAGGGGGTAGTGGCCTATGGCTGTGCGGGTTCAAGTCCCGCCTTCCGCACCAAATCAAAAGGGAACAATGACGCTAAGTTGTTGTTCCCTTTTTAGTTTCTGTCTCTCTCATCCTGTAGAAACCGTCTTTTCGGTATCGTTTTGGTATCAGAACGAGCGGATTTCTGCTGCTCCCAGACCAAAATTGGTGCGGCTCGGTATAATTATCATCGCGATATACCGGGGAGGTGACCAATGAGGTACCTCAAAACACGAAAAGACTCCGATGCTTTGGCCTATCAGCGCCATGTGGCTAAGCCTCTGAAGTCGCGTGCCCGGGTGATGCACGTCAGTGACCCTATCGTCATACCGCTGAAACTCAAAAAAGGTGCCCCCGATGTGGAGGTGGCCGCTGAGATCCAAGCGTGCAACGAGATCTACGACACTTTGATGCGCTTTTTAACCCAAAGCGATATCCCTGCATGTGGCGCCCGGGTATCCATGGCGGCACCAAGCTGTGTTCACTGTGGGCATCCACTTAAATCCTCTGGCCTCAATCTTACTTATGTAGCTTGGTTTCTCGTTGGTAGCTGCTTGTTACTGCTGGGAAAAAGCCCTCAACACCCAGTTTGAAAGCGCGACGACATGGAATGTCGCTTTGCATTAAAGGGTGGAAATCAAATATCCAAGGCTAGCGAGTAAAGAATTGCAGTGCTCTGGGCAGTGTTGAAAGCCACTCGCGCTCTAGTCTGCCTCATTTGCCGCAGCATCTTGGCATATCAGCGCCTGCGAGCTGTTGCGCTGAGGAGCTATAACGTGAGCGTATTGGCTTCGGGCTTGCTAATAGTGACTTTAAGGGTGCGAATCGGTGCTATGAATCATCGTCCGCTTTAAGGGCATTAACACGCGTTGCCTCGACAAAAATCCAAAGCGGTAACGTAATCGGTGCCTCCTCAGGCGCACCGCCGACGACTACCGAAGCGGGGCTGTCGCCGAGACTATTTGCCACAGAAACTGAACAGCTGTAGGGCGTAGCGTTTATTAGTCCTGTAATGGTCACTGAGGGAGTTTCGCTACTGGCTGCAAATACATCGGTGCCATCGGAGCAACTCGCGCTGTAGCTGCTGATAGCAAGCCCCCCGTTATCTGGCACGCTAATCGAGAGGTTCAGTTCCCTATCTCCCGCATCGACACGACTGATGATGGGGGTACCCGGCGCGCTTGGTGGTTTGGGAACACCCACAACGACTGGTGAGGCCGCGCTGGTGCCCGCGGTATTGGTAGCGGTCACTGAGCAGTTATAAGGGCGCCCGTTGACCAACCCTGATACCGTGATCGGAGAGGCCGTGCCGGAAACTGTGAACGTGTTAGTTGAGGATGTTGAGTAAGCATTACTGCGATAGTTGACGAGGCTGCAGGTCATGCGATTGGTTTGCTCGCTGGTGAAGGTGAACATCGCGTTGTCGATGCTGTAATTCATAAAGTTCTCGATGGCCGAACTAGGCCCGCAGCCTGTTGAGGGTTGTGCGCCGGAATCCGCATAGAGCTGCGCTGGTGTATCGACGATTAAGTCGCCGCCCGTGTAGGAGTTGGTGCAGTCACCTTCTGGGTCAAAGGTGTGGAAAAGCCCCAGGTAGTGTCCGACTTCGTGCACCAGCGTGCGGCCCTGATTATAATAGCCGAAGCCGTTATTGCGTCCTCCTATGGTCTCGTGGAGTATGACAATGCCGTCGCCGCCGCCACCAGCACTGCCTGCGGGGAGCGTTGCGTAGCCCAGGTAGCCACTACTATCGTTGGTATACACATTCAGGTACTGGCTGGGGTAAACGGCCAGCGCGTATTTGCTGACTCCCCCTTCACCTGCATCCTCAAAGTAGCTGTCGTCCTGCACGTAGTTGATATAAACCAGATCAAATTGAATCGCGGTATTTTGGATCGAGAGCCCGTTACCACCGGCAAAATCCTCGTTCAGTACAGCCATTTGGTCACGGATCCGAGCCTCACTGATATATCCCTCGCCATCGGCCTTGTAAATAACATGGAAATAGACGGGAATTCGAAGCACCTGCCCCGCAGGTTGAGTGTGCTCTGGGGAGATAGTGGTCAGGGTGTTAGTACAGTCCGCCGCGCCGCGCGCCCTATTTGCCCTGTCTGGACCTGATCCCAGCAACTGCTGGCGAGCCGCGTTGCGCTCCATGGCGCCGCATCGGCGACCCTCTGTCCTGAACAAGCCAGACTCGTGAAAGGCCTTCGCGCTTGAGAACGTCTGACCACCAACCTTAACGCTGGTGTCGCTCATCACTGATCTTGAAAATAACGCGGTTTCGGGTTCGGTAACGAAAGCCAGAACATCGGCAGCGTTGCGTAAACTGGGGTCCACACAACTCAGCTGATAGCTATCTGCTGAGCCGGAACCCGTCTCGAAAGCGACCTCTAGCGCGCCGTTTGCCGGCGTAATGTTAGTAATGGTGGGTGCCATTGGAGGGCTCGGGAGTGTTGCTTTGAGTACCGCGCCATCGTAGCTCGAATAAGCCAGAACGCTGATGTAGTAACGCCCTTCGACAGGATTGTTGATTTTGCATTCCTCGTCGTTCCCCTCAGAAAGGACACTTTCGCAGTCGGCATTGTCCGTCGAGGCCGGGAAGATTCGACCGACGTAGAGATCCGGATCGCCAGTGCTGACGTCCAGTGTGACCACGAGAGTACTTACACCGGGGCCAATATCAATGTAATAGTCTTTCGTATCGCCTGTCTCTCCCGATAGCCCACCGACAGGCATATCAGTAAGCTCAATCAAGCCTGACTCGCGAAGAGAGATGGCGCTGGACGCTGAATTGTCCTCACTGATGGTGCTAATGTCTCTCGTCATTGATTCTGACAATAATGCGGGCTTCCCACTGAGCGATTGAGCCGCAACAAAATCGCTCGAGAAAAAAGCAGTAGTGATGATCGCGATCCCCACTGCGTATCGTGGGAGCCAAGAACACGTTGCTGTTCTATCAGCAAAGAGAGCGCTCTTCGGGGTACATCGAAAGGCAGTGCGGCAAATAGATGCCCTTATGAAGGCCCTCAGCACCGGTTCCTCGATTGTGTTTGGATGATCGGGTCCATTGGTTGCTCTCTGCGCTTGGATTAGCGCATCAGGTCCACCCGTCGCGCCAAACACCACCCATCAAGCTTCACTTCATCGTCCAGAACGAACTGCACCTTCTTCCCCGTAACGAGTGCCAGTTGTGCTGTTTGAAACATTTGAACAGCGGTATTCTTACTCACTTGGCCACTCTTATTGAGGCAGTCAAAAGACACAAAACTGTCGCCAGTGGGGCAATTTAAAAAACTGCCATCGAGCATGGCATCACTGGGTGCTGGATTAATGCGCACCATACAGCCGCCGTAATTGTTATGCTCTTGCAGCGTGGCGCCAATCGTCACCTCTTGGGTCAGTGCCTGAGTGGCAAGGGCAATAGGAGTAGAGGCCATCGCAATTGCAGTGACCAGCACGTTAATGGTGTATCGGATATGTCGCACCTTTATGAATCTCCAATAAGATTTTTTCTGTCGCTGTGCGGCAAAAACTCAGTTCAGTCTTATACACCGAGTGATTCGCCATGCTTAAAAGCCGTCAGATCAGTATCTGACCAAATAAAGGGTGCGGCAAGTGTGAGCAATATCAATGGGGTGTGGACGGCGATGGCGATGCTGATGGCGGGGGAGGGCGGGAGCTAGAGCGAGAGCGTTCCCACTTGGCACTCGAGTTTCACTTTGCTTCTTCTAATCGCTGGGCCCGTTTCCAGTAAAGGGCTCTCTCCTCGCGCCCCTGCTTTTTCAATCGCCCACCAAAGACCTCAACTGACCACCTATGATGTTCAAGATCAGTACCGAACTTGGCAGACTAGTTGAACAGCGGTGGAATGGAGGGCTGCTGGTACTGGCAGGTTGTGCTGAGAGTCCAACCAAGCCCACTACCACCGGTGGCTCTAGTTCTGGATCTGGAAAGGTCGTAACCGCAACGCCAGAGGATTCCTATGAATGCGATGACGATCTGATACTTGAGCCGCACCAGCCTGAGGAGTGCATCCCGCCAGAGCCTGTGGAGCCGCCGAAGCCTGATCCTGTTATTGGGACCTATCGCCTTTACCTGAATGAATTTCCCGGAATACAAAAGGTTCTTCGCATCCATCCTAATCACAGGGCCGCCATTGACGATGACATGAATGCGTATCGCTGGGAAAAAAGGGTTGAATCGTACAACTTCTATTACGACACGAGAGTGGGACACCCAGAGGAGTACCATTTTTCACTCAAACTGAAAGATTTAGAAGGTGAGCCAGATATCACTGCGTTCGGGAGCAAATCACGGTCATACCAGTTTGAGGGAATTAGGCTGTCCTCTGATTCGGATTTTCTGTTTGATTTTTACAGAGTAACGATACCGCCCGGAAAGAACGTGCTGGACTGCGTAAACATTGGGAGAAAAGAGAAGCAAGGGATACCGTTCACGCTTTATAAAGCCGACTATTATAAAACCGACTCCGCAGATACGCTGGCTGATTGCGAAGCCCTCTGCCTGATGCACAAAAGTCAGGGCAGGGCAGGGCAGGGTGCTAACTGTCGAAGAGCTTCATAAGTTTTTCAGTGGGTGTCTATCCAAAGCCGACAAGAAATGGATTTGTCTGCTGGTGACGGTACACGCGGGTCTGGGTATGCGAGAGATCCGACGTTTCTGTCCAGAATAGGATCTATATTTAGAGGCCAAGTATCCGCATATTATCTTCAGGGTGGAGACGAGGGAAAAGCAAAAGCAGAAGCTAGGCCGCGAGTTGTTCCAATTGTCGTGGGCCTTGAAGTCGTCAAGCAGTGGGTGCCAGAGACAATAAAATGGATGAACTCCGTGGACGATAACTCGCCTTCGGTAACGCTGAATAAGCGCTTGAGGGCGATGCTTGGGGAAGAGGCCACAGTGAAGTCACACATGTTGAGACAAACGTGGCTCCGCTTGGCGAGGCGAGCCAGAATCTCAGAAGACAATAAACACGCTATCGCAGGGTGGGAAAAAGGCGAAACCAACAACGCCTTGATGGAGCGTGTATATGACCCGCACGGTTTCACAGATGACCCAGAGTTGTTGGTGCAGCTATACGAGGATCAACAGGCAATATTTTCACGCTTTATCACAGCCAATACTGCTGCTGACAACGTGGTATCGCTGAAGCGTAAGTAGGCGCTAACAAACCAGACCCGTATAGCTCCCTCCACAGGTCAATGTAATCCCGCTAAACGTCCAAAATGTTTATGCAGTAGCCGCATGTTGGAAGCAGCTTCTCTGAAAAGGCAACTGGATCCGCAACAACAAGATAAGTGGCTGTTGCGACACGGTGATTTAATATGCTCGTTGAACCATGCGAGGGCGAAATGTACTAAATAGCGTGGTCGATGGGCGATCTGTTTTATTCAGCGGACCAATGAATACCCACATAAGTGTGTTATCGGGTCTCAGAGATCCATACAATCCCGATTGTAATTAGTATTGATTTAGCTACACCGCGACATGCCGTACTTGACGGGGATAGATCTACTTGTGGGGGAATGAAAGTCAGTGAAGTTAAGAAAAAATTCCGTCAACGGTCTGTTAATACTGGTGTTAATGGGGCTTGTTAGCGCCGTGCCACCCGCTAAGAGTGACGCGGAATTGAGGGCTAGAGAGTTACTTGAGGTTTTAGCAGCTTTTCGTGGTCGAGGGACAACCTCTATTAAAGCGAGCGAGAACGCTGATACGGACAGCGATGGATCCGGATCTACCGACAATGAGGTGGCCTTCACTGACTCAGATTTGTCTCTGAGTTTTTCGAGCAATCTCCAAGATAAAGTCTTTTACATTGGCGATGCCATCACGTGGACACTCAAGGTCGTCAACACCTCCTCCTCAGATGCTCCCTCGTTTATCCTGCAAGAGTCGGGAAACGACCCTTCTTTTGATCGTTTCAGTAAGTACTCACAATGGTTAGAGATACCCTCAATTTGCAACATAGTAACCGAAAGCAATAGTTACCCTTACGCTAACGGGTTGGTGTGTGAAGTTGGTGGTGTACCCGCCAAAACCAGCAAATCACTCATTTTTGTTACTAAAATGCTACCGGGCGCACTCACTGACATTCCCTCAGCTGGCATCCCAAATCCCTGGTTTGAAATCTTTACGCCTGTAGACGGGGACTACTTAGTGCTTGAGAACAGCTTCAATTCTCACAACCCCATTGAAGATGTCTTAGCCGACTCAGACGGCGATGGGTTGTCTGACTTTAATGAAGAGCTCGTCGGCACAAACCCCTATGACGCCAGCTCCACCTCCATCCGAGAGTCAGTCATTGATGTTGCTTTCCTCTATACAGCGGCGTTCATTGCTGACATATCACAGATCAATCGACCACAGCCCTATATTGATGATTTGACCGCGGGGGTAAATACAATCTATGGCAGTACCAGTGATACGGGAATTCAGTTTAGAGCAGTCCACTATCAGCAGCTCGATTATAAAAATCCCGATCCCACGCAAAGCTGGAACAGCCTAACCCAGCTCATGGCGCAATATGGAACACCTAATGAGGGCCAGTGGTTAGTGAGCGAAAAAATTCGCGCGATGTCAGGTGCCGACTTGGTGGTCATTCTTGACGGTCAACCGGGTGAAGACGAGTCATCTGGATTCGCCTCAGGGACCTTTGGTTCGAGAGGATACTTCGCAAATAACAAGCGAAGGACAGCCCTGATACACACCACCAATTTTAATGAGGAAGAATCTACTCTGGCACATGAACTAGGTCACGTATTTGGTCTTGCACACGGTAAGAGGCAAGCAGGAGACGGTATTTTTGCTTGGGCAAGGGGGTATGGGGTTGATAACGAATTTACCACGATTATGGCCTATTCGGGCCTCTATAATGTGGCGCCTTACACGGAAGCCACCAAGCGATTTTCAGACCCAGATAGTATGGCCTGCGCAGGTTTAGCTTGCGGCGTGGATAAGGAAGATCAGGAAAATGGCGCTGATGCAGTATCTGCCTTGCAGATGACCCGATATCAAGTCGAGGCCTTTGCACCTAGCAGACCGCGCTTTAATGTGACCTTCAGCGACTCCATATTACGGGGCGCTACGATAATGGCGGGTGCTAATAAGAGTGGTGAAGTTGGTTTTTATGAGAGTTTTAACTGCGAAGATGACGTAACAGCCACATCAATAATTCGCCTCGCCACAGAACATGTCGGTGCCATGGGCTCCGCTCATGCCCTTATAGATGCAGGGCCGTTGGGCGCGTACGCCGTTAATTCGCTCATGGATTTAGAAAAAATTAGCGACGAAACCGTTAGTCCAGAAAATTTAAAAGCACTTTTCATACAAGCAGCTCAGGGGCGTATGAAGAAGCTAAGGATGGTAGAAATGCCGCAAGCCCTTGATGAGTTGAACACTAAACGGGGAATTTTCGAAACTGCGAACCTAAAAATCTACTTTGGCTACACGCTAAATGATTCTGATCTGGTCGTCATGACTGAAATGCCGCTAGCCCTTGAATTTAGCTGTTCGTGACGTGCCCAATACCGAACGCAAAGGCGGTGAGAGACAATATGCAGAAATTCATCAATACTTTGTCTGAAGTGAATCTCGCGGAGAGATAGGGTTCCTATTCCACCCCCTAATGCATCCAGCCAATAACCATCACAATCACAACGGCCGTGTGAGTTTGCATTATTTTTTGTAAGTCTACCGCGAAAGATAGTGGTTACCCGGGAAGGGGTAGCTATGATGATAAGAGCAAAGGAAGATGATACCCGCTGAAGATGAAGTCAGAATCAGAGAAACTCACGAGCGATACTATCAGGCGCTGAGCGACCGAGACATGGACGCGCTGGCGGCGAATTTTGCGTTTCCTGCGTCTTTTAAAGGGTTTCTTGAAAGTGTGGTGGTGGCGACTGACAAGACGTCATTGGCGGCGGCGTTTGACTTACTGATTGCCGCTACGCCGAAATCTGAGCGCACTGAGATTCGTAGCATGGACGCCAGTTATCTTAGACCAAACACGTATATGCTGGACACGAGTTATGTGCTCTATGACGCGAGCGATACGGTTGTCCATGACGGGAGAGCAATTTACTTTATGAATCGTGTTGAAAATGAGGTTAAGATTTTTGCAATTGTCTAACAGCGATTGGGTTGATCGCACCCAGTATTTTCCGCAGCAGATACCAACGAAAACTGGCCAGCCCACCGCAACCACGAAGGCCTCAACGCGCTAGCGGCTAATTTAACGGGTTGACGGCTCTTGTCTCGGTTCCTATACTCCGCCGCCTCTGTATGTGGTGCGCGCACCACCGTGACACCTGCGGGTCCCGGTCAATAAATGGGCAGTCGCTGAAAGGGGGTAGTCACTGAGAGTATTGATGCGGGGTGGAGCAGCCTGGTAGCTCGTCGGGCTCATAACCCGAAGGTCGTCGGTTCAAATCCGGCCCCCGCTACCAATTCGATGTCAGCCCGTTGCTCGCTGGTCATCGCCTCGGAAGCCCCTTTTGGGGCTTTTTTGTGGTCGTAATAAATGCGGTGGCGGCCGAAGGGAGAATGCAATGTCGGGTAAAGAATCGCTGCTCACGCAGCTTTTGAGGCCGACGGTAGAGGATATGGGCTACGTATTGTGGGGGATTGAGTTGATTTCTCCCGGGCGGAGGCCAACCGTGCGGGTCTATATCGACGCGGATGCGGGTATCAGTGTGGACGACTGTGCCCAAGTCAGCCATCAAGTGAGCGGAGTCCTCGATGTGGAGGATCCGATCAAGGGTGAATACACGCTGGAGGTGTCGTCGCCTGGTGTCGACAGATTGTTGTTTGAGCCCGCGCAATATGAACCGTATGTGGGTGAGATGGTGGACATCCGATTGCGGCTGCCTGTCGAGGGGCGCCGCCGCTTCAGGGGTACTTTGATCGGCACAGATGGCGAGTTACTCGTTGTGTCGATAGACGAGGAGGCATTCAGCTTGCCCATGCGATCAGTTGATCGTGCGCGAGCTCTGCCCCGTTTGGACGTTGGTCGAGGCGAAAAATAAGGTGGCAGCGAGAACATTGTTAAGAGGTTGGCGTGAGCCAGCCTCTGTAAAAATCAGAGAGTGAAGAGATGAGCAAAGAAATTCTGATGGTTGCTGAAGCGGTATCTAACGAGAAGGGAGTGTCTGAGGACATTATCTTCGAGGCCATTGAGCTGGCGTTGGCGACAGCAACTAAAAGGCGCTTCGACGAGGAGGCCGATATTGAGGTCACCATCGACCGTGAGTCTGGTGACTACGTAACGAAGCGGCGGTGGCTTGTGATGCCCGACACGGAATTGGCGTTGCTCGGCACTCAGTTTACAACCGAAGAAGCCGCCGAAGTGAATACAGTATTGGTGCCGGGCGACTACCATGAGGAAGTGGTAGAGAACGTTGATTTCGGCCGTATCGCCGCTCAGACAGCAAAGCAGGTTATTGTCCAGAGAGTGCGTGACGCTGAGCGTGCGCAGATTGTTGATCAGTATCGTGACCGCGAGGGTGAGTTGTTGGCCGGTACCGTCAAGAAGGTGACGCGTGACAACATCATCGTCGATTTGGGCAACAATGCGGAGGGTTTGCTCCCGCGGAGCGAGTTGGTTGGCCGGGAAACTTTCCGCATCAATGATCGCGTGCGTGCTGTGTTGACCGAAATCAATACTGAAGCGAGGGGCCCTCAGCTCATTCTGTCGCGAGTGTGTCAGGAAATGCTCGTTGAGTTGTTCAAAATCGAAGTGCCCGAAATTTCCGAGGGCGTTATTCAGATCAGAGCTGCGGCTAGGGATCCCGGTTCGCGGGCAAAGATTGCGGTGAAAACGGGTGACCAGCGTATTGATCCTGTCGGCGCTTGCGTTGGCATGAGAGGATCACGGGTGCAAGCGGTCTCCAATGAGCTCGACAATGAACGTGTCGACATCATTCTATGGGACGACAATCCTGCTCAGCTCGTTATCAATGCCATGTCCCCTGCAGAGGTGGAATCGATCGTCGTCGACGAGGACAAATCGACCATGGAGGTGGCCGTAGCGGAGGACAACCTTGCTCAAGCTATTGGGCGCGGTGGACAAAACGTCAGGCTGGCTTCGGACCTTACGGGCTGGATGATCAATGTGATGAGCGTTGATGACGCGATTGAAAAGCAGGAAGCGGAAGCCGGGGAGATCATTGAGCGGTTTATGACGGCACTCGATATCGACGAGGATATTGCGTCGGTTCTGGTTGAAGAAGGCTTTACCACACTGGAAGAGATCGCGTACGTGCCGCTAGAGGAAATGAACAATATCGAGGGATTCGATGAGGAGATTTCTGAGGAGCTCAGAGCGCGTGCAAAGGATGCCCTTCTGACTTTAGCTATTGCCTCAGAAGAAGAGCTTGGCGCCAACGAGCCGGCCGAGGACCTGCTGACGATGGAGGGCATGGATCGGCATCTTGCCTTTGTGCTCGCCAGCCGAGGCATCGTGACCATGGAAGATCTTGCCGAGCAAGGCGTAGATGATTTGTTGGAAATTGAAGATATGACAGAAGAGCGTGCGGCGGAATTGATTATGACTGCACGTGCCCCTTGGTTCGCTGAGGAGGAAGAGGCAACCGCCTGAGGTGTTCAGGCAGGTGGTTTACTCGAGAGACTGAGCGGATAGGGAGAGAGAAATGGCACAAGTGACAGTGGCGCAGTTGGCGGAGACGGTCGGAACATCGGCGGACCGATTGCTTGCGCAGATGAAGGAAGCAGGATTGCCTCATGCCTCTGCGGAGGAGGCGGTGTCTGAGGAGGACAAGCAGACACTGCTGGCATATCTTAAAAAGAGTCACGGTGAACGCGCGGGTGAGCCGAAAAAGATCACGCTCAAGCGAAAATCAGTCAGTACATTACGAGCGGGTGGTGCAGGCAAAAGAACTGTCAACGTTGAGGTTCGTAAAAAGCGAACCTATGTCAAGCGCGAGGATTTAGAGGGCCAGCCAGTTGAGGCAGAGGCGTCCGACGTGCTTGAGGAAGTACCGGAGGTGGGGCAAGACGCGGCCCCCGCAACACCGGAGACACAACCTGAGGCGGCAGTGGTTCCGGCAGAGGCACCTGATCTCGCTATAGACGAGAGCGACCCTGAAGTCTTGCGGCAACGCGCTGCGGCACGTCGCAAGTCGGAGGAGCAGGCACGCAAGCTGGAGTTAGAGGCGGCTGCGAAGGCCCGTGCTGAAGAGACGGCCCGGCAGGCCCAGGAAGCGGCGAGCCAGCCCGCATCGCGTGAAGCGGAAAGAAAACCCAAGCGACTGCACGCCGTCCCTGCCAAAGAAGCCGCAGCGCCCTCGCGGGATGAATTGAGAAGAAGGCCAGGTAAGGGACGGCTTGAACGTTCTGGAGTCCCGGGTGCTCGTGGTAAGCAGAGAGGTCACAACCTCTCCATTACAGATCTCGAAGCGGCTGAAGCGGGTGTCGCGCGCAGGCGTGGCGGACGGAAGAAAAAACTGCATAACGAACCTAACCAGCACGGCTTCGCGCAACCTACCCAAAAAATCATCTACGACGTGAATATCCCTGAGAACATCACGGTCGGAGACCTTGCGCAACAGATGGCGGTAAAAACCGGCGCAGTGATCAAAGAGCTGATGACTCTTGGCGTGATGGCCACGATCAATCAGATGCTCGATCAAGACACTGCCATTTTGGTGGTTGAAGAGTTTGGCCATCGGGTTGTCCTGAAGAGTGCAGAAGAGCTCGAGGACCGCCTGGAAGAAACGCTGGCGAGTCAAGAGGGGACGCCGGAGCCCCGAGCGCCCGTAGTAACCGTAATGGGCCATGTTGATCACGGTAAAACATCGCTCCTTGATTACATTCGCGAGTCACGTGTGGCCAGTGGTGAGGCCGGTGGAATTACCCAGCACATTGGTGCGTACCACGTGCAGACAGCCAAGGGGATGATCACCTTCCTCGATACGCCAGGGCACGCTGCGTTCACAGCTATGCGCGCCCGAGGCGCCAAATCGACCGATATCGTGGTGTTGGTGGTCGCAGCCGATGACGGTGTAATGCCGCAAACAGAAGAGGCTGTTCAGCACGCCCGCGCCGCGGGTGTCCCGATCGTCGTGGCAGTCAACAAGATCGATAAGGAGGCTGCTGATCCTGAACGCGTCAAAACCGAGTTGTCTGCAAAAGAGGTGATTCCTGAGGACTGGGGTGGTGACACTCAGTTTATCCCTGTATCAGCACACACCGGTCAGGGCGTTGATGAACTGCTGGATGCACTCTTACTTCAGTCTGAACTGCAGGAGCTCACCGCGCCCACCGATGTGCCCGCCTCTGGAATCGTCATTGAGTCACGCCTAGATAAAGGCCGCGGTGCCGTTGCGTCTTTGTTGATCCAGCAGGGTACGCTTCGTCAGGGCGACATCGTTCTGGCAGGGCTTCAGTCCGGTCGCGTGAGAGCCATGCTCGACGAAAACGGTCAGCCCATTAGCGAAGCGGGACCCAGTGTCCCCGTGGAAATTCTAGGGCTTGACGGTACACCCGACGCAGGCGATCCCGTTGTGGCAGTGGAAAGTGAGAAGAAAGCGAGGGAAATCGCAGATTTCCGTCAGGATAAAATGCGCTCCTCCAAACTTGCCCGTCAGCAGGCAGCCAAGCTCGATAACATGTTCGAGACGATGACAGCGGGCTCTGTCGAGACTTTGAATCTGGTGATAAAGGCCGATGTGCGAGGGTCGTTTGAGGCACTGCAGGGTGCGTTGGGTGACTTAGGTAATGATGAGGTCAAAGTGAATATTGTGTCCGGTGGTGTGGGCGGTATTTCCGAGACCGACATCAGCCTCGCCATGACCAGCTCAGCGATTATTGTCGGCTTTAACGCTCGTGCCGATGCCAAGGCGCGCGCCTTGGCCGAGAATGAGGGCGTTGAGATCCGCTACTACAATGTCATTTATGATCTGATTGATGATGTCCGCGCCGCGCTCTCAGGCATGCTCTCGCCTGAGATGCGCGAGGAAATTGTCGGCATTGCAGAAGTGCGAGACATCTTCCGGTCACCCAAGTTCGGTATGATTGCCGGATGCATGGTAGTGGAGGGTACGGTTCATCGCTCTAAGCCCATCCGCGTATTGCGCGACAACGTGGTCATCTATCAGGGAGAACTGGAGTCGCTGAGGCGCTTTAAGGATGATGCGAGCGAGGTACGCAACGGTACTGAGTGTGGCATCGGAGTGAAGAACTATACCGACGTGAAGGTTGGAGATCTCATCGAAGTCTTTGACGTCAATGAGATTGCCAGAAGCCTCTGACACCGCCCGGTATGGCCAAAGAATTTGAGCGAACACAACGGGTGAGCCACTTCCTTCACGAGGAACTGGCCCGGCTGCTCCAGACCGCGGTGCGAGATCCGCGCCTCAAGGGCGTGAATGTCACGGGGGTTGAGGTTAATCGAGACTTGTCTCACGCCAAGGTGTTTTTTACGCTGATTGATGTGGTGACGCCTGAGCAGCTGAACGAGGTGACGTCTGCTCTGGCTGCCGTGTCGGGTTTTTTGCGTTCTCAGCTGGCGAAAGGCTCATCCATGCGGACCGTTCCGCGCCTCAGCTTCCGGTTTGACGAGAGTGTCGGGCGTGGGCGTGATATGGAGAGCCTACTACGCGAGGTGCGACGAGCAGACGAGCAGGTTCAGGCAACCTCTTCGGAGGGTTCCACCTCTGATTCTTCAGGCTGACCATGGCTAGAAGAAGAAAAGGGCGGCCGGTTAACGGCCTGTTGATACTAGACAAGCCGGCGGGGATGTCTTCCAACGGAGCCTTACAGCGAGTGAAGCGGCTTTTTGGGGCTGCGAAGGCGGGACATACCGGGAGCCTAGACCCGCTGGCAACGGGCGTTCTGCCACTGTGTTTCGGTGAGGCCACCAAGTTTTCCCAATTTCTGCTGGACGCTGATAAAGGGTATCTAAGCACCTTTGTATTGGGTGAGAGCACCGATACCGCAGACGCTGATGGGGCGGTGATCGCGAGGTCATCTGCTGCTGGTGTCACACGGGAAGCGATAGAGCGCGGGATAGAGGCGCTAACTGGCGCCATCGCGCAGGTGCCTCCAATGTACTCAGCTTTGAAAGTTAATGGACAGCCGCTTTATAAGCGTGCGCGCGCGGGTGAGGAGGTTGAGCGGGCAGCGCGCCGTGTCGAGATACGACAATTTGACCTGCTGTCGTTTACTCCGGGTGAGCGCGCTGTGATAAAGGTCCAGGTCCTATGCAGCAAAGGAACCTATATACGCGCGCTGGCCGAGGATCTTGGTGCTGCACTGGAGGTGCCTGCCCACGTCAGTGCACTCAGAAGATGCCAATCGGGCCCTTTTGATCTGGGTGACGGACTGACGCTTGAACAGATGACGACCCTGAAAGAGGACGAGTCAGAGGCGGCTCTGGATACTTTATTGCTTCCTGTTGACGCTTGTCTGCAGCATTTGCCTAGGGTGTCGCTGTCAGAAGCCGCAACTTTTTACATTCGGCAGGGGCAACCGGTAGTAGTGCCAAACCGATCTCAGAGTGGTATGGTGCGCATCGCTGACGTGGCGGGGAAGTTCCTCGGCATAGGCGATGTGCGAAATGATGGGAAATTGACCCCAACTAGACTTCTCGCCCAATAGCAATAGATAGACGGCATGAGCCGTTCCACGAACCTGTCTGTAAACCTGCACGGACAGGCTCGCCTAAGCAAGCAGGTTGGAGAAATATCATGGCGTTGGATGCAGCCACCAAGGCGCAAATTGTTAAGGATTATCAGCAATCAGAGGGCGACACCGGATCTCCGGAAGTACAGGTCGCTCTGCTCACGGCCAATATCGAGCAGCTGCAGTCTCATTTTAAGGACCATGCGCAGGACCACCACTCACGGCGGGGTTTGATTCGCATGGTAAACCAGCGTCGAAAGTTACTCGACTACCTCAAGCAAAAAGATACCGCCCGCTATGCAGAGTTGATTAAGCGATTGGGTCTGCGCCGCTGAGGATCAGAAAGGGCCGGCCCAGCGCCGGCCCCGTCATATTTGGAGAAAACACGTGAATGTAGTGAAAAAAACTTTTCAGTACGGTGACCAAGAAGTCACGCTGGAAACCGGCCGTATTGCACGACAGGCGTCCGGATCAGTATTGATATCGATGGGAAGCACTAGCGTGCTGTGTACTGTCGTTGCAGACCCCAAAGCGAAGCCAGGACAGCCATTCTTTCCTTTGGGTGTGCATTACATCGAAAAGACTTACTCGGTTGGAAAAATCCCGGGTGGATTTTTTAAGCGAGAAGCGCGACCGAATGAAAAAGAGACTTTGACCTCACGCTTGATTGACCGTCCTATTCGCCCGCTTTTTGCAGACGGTTTTATGAACGAGGTACAGGTGGTCTGTACCGTTATGTCAGCTGATAAAGACACTGATCCTGATATTCCCGCGATGATCGGTACTTCAGCAGCTCTGGCGATCTCAGGTTGTCCATTTAACGGCCCGATCGGGGGCGCGCGGGTGGGCTTTACCGAAGCCAGCGGTTACATTTTAAACCCGACCTATTCAGCGCTGGCAAATAGCCACCTCGATATGGTGGTGGCCGGCACGAAAGATGCGGTGCTGATGGTCGAGTCGCAGGCCAAAGAGCTCACTGAAGACCAAATGCTCGGGGCTGTATTGTTTGCACATCAAGAGATGCAGATAGTGATCAATGCGATCAACGAGCTCGTCACCGAGGCGGGCAAGCCTCGCTGGGAATGGCAGGCTCCTGAAGCTGATGCAGAGCTGGTTGCGGCGGTAGAAGCTGCCGCCTCCGGGCCACTGGGTGAGGCTTACCGAATCACCGAGAAATCTGCTCGCTATGAGCGTGTCGGTCAAGTAAAGGACGAGGTTGTCGCCCAACTGGCAACAGAAAATGGCCCTGCCGCAGACGACGTTAAAGACGTGTTCAAGACGCTTGAAAAGAACATTGTTCGTAGTCGTATTCTGGCGGGCGAGCCGCGCATCGACGGGCGAGACAACCGCACGGTCAGAGCGATTGCCTGCGAGGTGGATGTATTGCCCAAGGCACACGGTTCTGCACTCTTTACCCGCGGTGAAACTCAGGCTATTGGTGCCGTGACGCTGGGATCCACCCGTGACGCGCAGATCATCGACGCGCTCGAGGGTGAGCGCCGCGATCCATTCATGCTGCACTATAATTTTCCTCCCTATTCTGTAGGTGAGGCAGGGCGCATAGGCTTTACCAGCCGGCGTGAAATCGGCCATGGCCGCCTCGCGAGGCGCGGTTTGGCTGCGGTACTGCCTAGCAATGAAGAATTCCCTTACACGATAAGAGTCGTCTCTGAGATCACTGAATCCAATGGCTCCAGCTCAATGGCATCTGTCTGTGTGGGTTCACTCTCGATGATGGCGGCGGGTGTCCCACTCGCAGCCCCCGTAGCAGGGATTGCGATGGGCTTGGTCAAGGATGGTAATCAGTTTGCCGTTTTGACCGATATTTTGGGTGACGAAGACCACCTCGGTGATATGGACTTCAAAGTCGCGGGTACAGCCAAGGGTGTCACCGCGCTCCAGATGGATATCAAAATCGAGGGCATCAATGAAGAGATTATGGAGCGAGCACTGGAGCAGGCGTTGGAAGCACGACTGCACATTCTCGGACAGATGAACACTGTCCTTGACGCTCCCCGTGAGATCACCTCAGAAAATGCACCGAGCATGACCACGCTCAAGGTTGATCAGGACAAGATCCGCGACATCATTGGTAAGGGTGGCGCGATGATTCGTCAGATCACCGAAGAGTCAGGCGCTACCGTTGATATCGATGACGACGGCACGGTGAAGGTGTTTGGTCAAAATGCAGCCGCACGCGATGCCGCGGTGGAGATGATTCAAGCCATCACTGCCGAGGCTGAAGTTGGTGCAATCTACACTGGCACCGTGGCGCGGATTGTCGACTTTGGGGCGTTTGTCACGATCCTTCCCGGTAAGGACGGTCTCGTCCATATCTCGCAGATTGCCGATGAGCGCGTCGAAAATGTCACTGACTATCTGTCTGAAGGGCAGGAAGTTCAGGTCAAAGTCCTCGACGTCGACCAGCGCGGCCGTATCAAACTTTCGATGCGAGAAGTGGCTGCTGACGCGGCGCAGGCGGATTCAGGAGATGCCGATGCAGCGCCAGAGGAAGAGTCTTTGGCAGATAAGTAAGCGATCAGGATGCGGCTCCTGATCTGTAGCGCGCTTTAACATGGAAAACCGCGGCTTTGACCGCGGTTTTTTTTCGTTGCTTAATTTGCAGGCGGGCAGCGTCCTTAGCGCCGCAGCTGCGCACCGACCGCGATCGAATCCTTATTGGGTTGAGTCAGCCTGTCGACGATACATCACTTTGCCACCGACGAGTGTCATGGTGACTTCAGTCTCCAAAATACGCGCTTCAGGAATGGTCAGTAGATCCTGCGACAGTATCGTCAGGTCGGCTAGCTTCCCGACCTCAATCGAGCCCTTGTTCTGCTCTTCAAACCCGGCATAGGCGGCCGCTAGCGTCATCGAATGGAGCGCCTCCAGGCGCGTCAGTTTTTGTGCAGGTTCGAAACCTGCTCCCGGCTGGCCAGTCAGCGTTTTGCGTGTGATGGCGGCATAAAAATTGGCAATCGGATTGACCGGTTCTACCGGTGAGTCAGTGCCAGCGGCGATCACTACGCCTTCGTTCAGAAGATCCCGCCAAATATAGGCACCCTCATCGATACGTTGCGGCCCGAGTCGGTCAATCGCCCAGAGCCGGTCCGAGCTGAGATGAATGGGTTGCATTGAGGCAATAACGCCTTGTTGGGCAAATAGTGGTCCGTCTCCGCGTCTTAGATGCTGGGCGTGTTCAATTCTAAAGCGGTGATCGGTATCGGCTTGTGTGTAGGGTGCGAAGACCGATAGCACTTCAGAATTTGCCCGATCACCAATTGCGTGGACGCTCATTTGCCAGCTGTCTTCGCGTGACACTCCAATAAGCTCTGAGAGTGCTGCCAGATCGTAAGTCAGTACTCCCGCAGTATCGGGCGCATCAGCGTAGGGAGCGTGTAGCCAAGCGGTTCTCGATCCCAGTGCGCCATCGGCCTGAACTTTTATGGAGCGTACTGTGAACCGCGAATCCCCTGCGTTGATCAGGGGCCCTCGGTCCAGCCACTCCGATAGCGCTCTCTCGTCACTCGCATAGACCATGGAGTAAAGCCGTAGGTTCAGATCTCCTCGCTCAGCCATCGCTAGCTGCGCATCGAGATCGATCTTGAGCGCACCTGCGTCATGCGCCGTGGTGATTCCCTGGCTCAGCAGATGCTGCTGGGCTAGGTCGACAAGCTCTTCCGCGGTCTGCAGGTCATAGGCCTTCAGGGGCGTCGCAAGATCGATGGCGGTTTCATGTAATAGTCCGGTAGGGCGCCCATCGTGCATCACGATGACACCGCCCTCCGGCACAACGGAAGCCGCGTTAATGTCCAGCAGGTCCATTGCCCGTTGATTGAGCAAAGCAGAATGGCCATTAGCATGTTCGAGTACTACGGCGTGTGACGGCACCGCTGCCGAGAGTGTGTGATGAGTCGGGAAACCATCGACGGCGCCCTCTGGTGTGGTCCGCCATTTGCTCTGGTGCCAACCTCGACCCAATACTGCGAGGTTTTCCGGAAGGTTACTGGCCCGCTCTTTGATGCGCGCGACAATCTCGTCGAAGCTACCCGCCCCGGTGAGATCAACTGATCGCATGGCTGAGCCAATACCTGCAATGTGGACATGTGCGTCAATCAGACCCGGCAGCGCTGTATCTTCATTAAGTTCGATTAAACGGGTAGCAGGACTCGCTAGTTCAAGCGCAGCGTCCTCGCCACCGACAAACACAAAAATCCCATTTCTGATGGCGACTGCTTCTACCCGGGGCTGCAGCGGGTTCATGGTGTATAGCGTGCCGATCACGATAGTATCCGGCGAATGTTCTGCTTCAAGTTCTGACGATTCGCAGGCAATGAGGCCTATTGCTACGAGAATAATGAGTGCTTGTCTGACCGCCAGCATGAACATTCCTCTGCAGTTAAGGGCCGAGCCTAAGGCTTATTTCAAGTAATAAAAAGGGGGGCCGACGCCCCCCTTGCTAGTCTACAGTCGTTACGACTTAGAAGTTGTAGCGGTAGCGTGCATACCAGAAAGCGCCACTAATGCCGAAGGGCGAGTACTGGCTGTAGGTGTTGCCTAGGACTGATGCAGAGTTATATCCCAAGTTATTCACGTCGGTCGCCTTTTGGCCATTTTCGTCAAAGACGTTGTTACCGCCAATGAGAATGCTGGAGTGGTCCCCGATCATATATTCCACCTCAAGGTCGATCAGGTACTCGCTGTCGAAGATGGCGTCACTACCAAAGACGTCATTTTCAAAGCTGTCATACCAGTCATCATAGAAGCTCACGCGCGCGAGTAACCGGAAGTTACCGACGGTGTGATTGCCGGACAGATTCCATCGTGTTTCTGGCGTTGTGAGTTCTATCTGACGAATACGACTGGGGCCGATTGTGTCAGGGTTGTACTTTTCAACTTCTGTTTTGTTGTTGTTGAAAGCCAGGTTCCAATCCGTCGTGCCACCTAACCATTCCGTGTAGGTCGACACTACTATATCCACACCATGGGTGTTGGTGTCGAAGTCATTGGTGAAGAATCGGAACTGGGTCAGGTCGCCCGCACCGGGAACATTGTCCGCGATCAGCTGGTCGATCTGGTCTTGCGACAGGACCACCTCTGAAGACAGATTGATACGGTCTTCCACGTCGATATCGTAGTAGTCGACGGTGATTTCGAAGTTACCCAACGTTGCGTATAGACCAGCAGTGAAGTTAGTAGACTCCTCTGGATCAAGCTCCTTACCACCGACTGACAGAGCGACTGGGCTAGTGGCCGGAATCGTGCCGTTATTCACCAGTGTTGGAACGCCATTGACGTTGATGAGCTCGGTTGAGGTATTGGAGGCATTAGCCTGACCGGGGGTCGGGGCTTTAAAGCCTGTGCTGTAGGTAGAACGCACACCGAAGTTGTCCGAGATAGCGTAGTTAGCACCGACCTTAAAGTTGGTTGTGCTGCCGAAGCCATCAAAGTCCTCGAAACGGATCGCACCCTGCGTGATCAGGTTGTCAGTGGGCGTCCACTCAGCGTCGACATAAACTGCGTAGTTTTCGCGCTCAAAGGTCCCAGAGGTCGCAGCAGGGAAACCTGGGAAGCCGTTGGATGAGGTGCTGAAGCCCTGATCTGCGAGAGGACCAGCGGTGTAGGATTCCACCTGACCCGGGCCGATTTCGAATTCCTCGTTTCGGAATTCGCCACCAAAGCCGATGTTCAGGGTGTCTGACACGCTCCAGCTCAGGTCCGCGTTGAAATTGGTGTCGGTCTGCTTGTACAGGCCTGGGTCAAAGTCACGCGGGGTATCGGGACCGAGGCTCGCATTCACCGTATTGTTGATGAAGAAGTCTGCCTCGTGCTCGCCACGATAGGCGCTCACATCCCAACGCAGGTTGTCGTTGATTTCGCCGCGCAATCCAACCAGGAAAGACATATCAGTGACGTCGCCGCCGAAACGTGGAGTGAATCCACCGGTGATGGTCTCCTGAAAGCTGAAGCAGTTGGGGTCAGCCTGAACCTGTGCAAACGCAGCTGCATCAGGGGTGACGCCGTCGGGGCCACCGAGGGCGACGACAGGACAGCTAACACCATCATTTGGAGTGAGGTCGCCAATCAGTAGCGTCTCACCACTGTCGCCGCTATAAACCGCGCCGCGGTTGGTCGGGTTACGGAAGAAGAAGCCGCCGTCGACTTCTTTGCTGTTGTAATTGGCGTGGCCGTACAGCTCGAGGGTGTCACTCAGGTCCAAGCCAAAGTTCGCCCACAGCTTCATGTCGTCGTTGACAATAGGTCGACCCCAAATCATGGCGGGTGCCGGTACATTCTGGTATCCGTTGTCGATCAGGGTTTGCGCATCACCGCGCTGCTCTGACCGGCTGGTCGGATCAGACTCCCCCCACTCAGCAGTCAGGTTCAGGAAGCCTGCGTCGCCCAATGGCAGGCCGATATTGCCTGCAATCGTGACCTGCTCGCCGTCACCTTCCCCATATTCGCCGTATCGGACCTCGAAAGAACCTCCTTCGGAGGCGTCGTTCAGAACAAAGTTCATCACGCCGGCGATCGCATCAGAGCCGTATTGGGCGGATGCGCCATCGCGCAGCACTTCAATGCGCTTCAGCGCGAGCGCGGGGATTGCCGCAGCGTCAGGGCCTTGAGAGCCGTTTGAAATACCGTTACCCAGCCATGTAATGACTGATGCGCGATGCCGGCGCTTGCCGTTGACCAACATTAGTGTGTGGTCGGGCGCGAGGCCACGGAGGTTCGCGGGTCGCACCAGAGTTGCCGCGTCGCTGATTGGCTGGTCATTCACATTGTAAGAAGGGACGACGTTTCGGAGCAGATTGCTCATGTCTGTGTCGCCCTGATTGCTCATGGTCTCACCGCCGATCACGTCGATCGGCGCGGGTGAGTCAAGGGCAGAGCGCCCCTCGGTGCGGGTACCGATAACCACGACTTCTTCTGTCAGGTTTTCATCCTGAGCAACGGTCGCGTGAGTCGGCACGAGCAGGGCGGTTGCAACAGCAACTGCAAGTGTGCAGATGGGAAATCTCATTGGGTTCTCCGTGGTTTGAAAATATCGAATACAGCAAACAGTGATGACGACAAAAACCAGTGCTCAGAAATCATCGGGAGTTACTCCGTTGGATCTGACACGGTTTTTAACCACCTTCTTGCCGGTATTGGCTTAGCTGATGCCAAGCCGGCAATTATTATAATTAAGGTCAAACCAAATGCTTGCGGGGAAAACGTGAATAATTGAACTTGGCAAAAGAGGCTGCAGGGTTGCCAGTCCATTGTCGATGGCTTCGTTAGTTTTCGACCCGACTTGCGACCAAGTCATCGACCACTGAAGGGTCAGCCAACGTCGAAGTGTCGCCCAGGCTATTTAGCTCATTTTCGGCGATTTTACGTAAAATTCGCCGCATGATCTTGCCAGATCGGGTCTTGGGGAGTCCTGGCGCCCATTGAATGCGATCCGGCTTCGCGATGGCGCCAATTTCCCGCACACAGAGCGCGATTAACTCCGCGCGCAGTGATTCCGAAACCTTCACCCCGGTCATCGGTGTCACGTAGGCGTAAATTCCCTGACCCTTGATGTCGTGGGGAAAACCCACCACGGCCGCTTCCGCGATGTCTTTATGGAGCACCAGAGCGCTCTCTACTTCGGCAGTGCCCATTCTGTGGCCCGACACGTTGAGCACATCATCCACGCGGCCCGTGATGCGCAGATAGCCCTCTTCGTCGCGCAGCGCGCCATCGCCGGTAAAGTAGTGACCGGGATAGGCAGTGAAATATGTGTCTATCATGCGCTGGTGGTCGCCGTAGACGGTACGAATCTGTCCAGGCCATGATCGTTTGATCACTAAATATCCCGATCCCGCCCCCGAGATTTCATGGCCCTGCTCATCGAGTAATGCGGGCTCTACGCCAAAGAAAGGAAAGCTGGCGAAGCCGGGTTTGAGTGCATGTGCTCCCGGAAGGGGCGTGATCATGATGCCGCCGGTTTCAGTTTGCCACCAGGTATCGACGATCGGGCATCGGCCTCCGCCAACTACCCTGTGGTACCACTCCCAGGCCTCGGGGTTTATGGGCTCGCCCACCGAGCCGATGATGCGAAGCGATCCCAGCTCATGCCGTGTCACGAGATCATCACCGAGTCCGTGCAAGGCGCGAATAGCGGTTGGGGCCGTGAAGAACGAATTCACCCGGTGTTTAGCGATGACCTCCCAGAAGCGATCGCCATGAGGATAGGTGGGAATGCCCTCAAACATCAACGTGCGTGCGCCGATCGCAAGTGGGCCATAGACAATATAGGTGTGCCCAGTGACCCAGCCAACGTCGGCGGTGCACCAGTAGGTCTCGCCGGCGCGGTAGTCAAAGACGTACTGCATTGTCATCGCCGCCTGCAGCAAATAGCCGCCGGTGGTGTGGAGCACCCCCTTCGGTTTCCCTGTCGAACCGGAGGTGTAGAGAATAAACAGTGGATCTTCACTGTCCATCCACTGAGGTTCGCAATGGACGCTCACGGATTCAAGCGCTTCGTGGTACCAAATGTCACGACCCTCGGACCAAGTGGTCTCTGCCCCCGTCCGCCTGATCACAATGACGGTATCCACGCAATCCACTTGTTTCAGCGCTGCGTCAACATTGTTTTTAAGCGGCACGGTTTTACCGCCTCGCATGCCCTCGTCAGCCGTAATGACTAACCGACAGGTGGCATCGTTGATGCGATCCTTCAAAGCTTCTGGAGAAAAGCCTCCAAAAACGACTGAGTGAATTGCCCCGATGCGGGCGCAGGCAAGCATCGCGAAAGCCGCCTCAGGGATCATAGGCATGTAGATGCAGACCCGATCGCCTTTACCTACCCCACGGTCTTTCAGGATATTGGCAAAGCGGCAGACATGGTCTTTCAGTTCCTGAAACGTAAAGTACTGGCTGTCTTTGGGGTCGTCTCCTTCCCAGATAATTGCCACATCTTCCGCACGTTGGGGCAGGTGTCGATCTATGCAATTGACTGAAACATTCAGCTGCGCGCCCACGAACCAACGTGCTGAACCGGTCGCAAGATCTGCTTCCGATACCGACGTCCAGGAGCGATGCCAATCCAGCAAAGCGGCTTGCTCAGACCAGAAGGTATCCGGATCTTCGAGAGATTGCCGGTACAGCACCTCATATTTTTCAGGTGTTATGTGTGCATCGCTAAAACCGGCGGGAATGGGGTAAACAGCGGATTCCGTCATGAATTGTTTCCGATCAGTAACGAGGGGCAGATGTTAAGTGACGCGAACAAGCTCAACAAGCCCGTCGCCGAATGGGTTTCGGCGCTGGCAAAACGCGCATGGCACATTGTACGTTGAACCGCTCGCCCAGTGGCCTGCGTAATCGGATAGAAAGTGATATCGGTGGCCGTTACAGCGGTTTATCATGCGTCGCATCAATCAGTACATTTTTGGATGGCCTTCTATGGAACAACCGCAGTCTGACGCTCGTCGCCGTATTTACTGGCGAGAGAATCTCCGCTGGATGGCCATTTTCGGAACTATTTGGTTTGCGGTGAGCCTGGGATGCGGTGTGTTGTGGGTAGAGCCGCTCAACCAGATTCAAATGGGTGGTTTCAAGCTGGGTTTTTGGTTCGCGCAACAGGGCGCGATCTACACGTTCATCGTTCTGATCTTCGCTTACGCACGCGTTATGGCGCGACTGGAAGAGCGCCTTGGTCTCGAGGAGCCAGACGAATGAGTCTCACCGAGACCACCTATTGGGTGGTGGGTGCCTCCTTTGCCCTCTACATTATCATCGCGATTCGCGCGCGCGCAGGCTCCACGCAGGAGTTCTATGTGGCGGGGGGGGGTATCCACCCTGTCGCAAACGGGATGGCGACGGCTGCCGACTGGATGTCCGCGGCATCCTTTATCTCCATGGCGGGTCTGATCGGCCTCTCATACAACGGGTATGGCGGCTCTGTCTTTCTCATGGGTTGGACAGGGGGGTACGTGATACTGGCTATGCTGATCGCACCCTACCTCCGAAAATATGGCAAGTTCACGGTGCCCGAATTTATTGGAGATCGTTACTACTCTAGTGCGGCCCGCGTCGTGGCGGTGATCTGCCTGATTATCTGTTCAGTGACTTATGTGATTGGGCAAATGAAGGGGATTGGCGTTGCCTTCTCACGGTTTCTCGAGACCGATTACGAGACCGGCTTGCTGTCGGGCATGGTGATCGTATTTTTCTATGCTGTTCTAGGCGGTATGAAGGGGATTACCTACACACAGATTGCACAGTTTTGTGTGCTGATCTTCGCCTACACCGTACCGGCTATTTTTATCAGCTTGCAGCTTACTGGCCAGCCCATTCCTCAGCTGGGATTAGGTTCCACGTTGGCCGACGGCACTTATCTACTGCACAAACTTGATCAAATACTGTTGGATCTCGGTTTTCAGGAATACACAACATCGGTAAGAGGCAGCACGCTCAATATGGCTGCTTTTACCGCCTCACTCATGATTGGCACAGCGGGTTTGCCTCACGTCATTATCCGATTTTTTACGGTGCCAACCGTTCGTGCTGCCAGAACATCAGCTGGCTGGGCGCTGGTGTTCATTGCCATTCTCTACACCACGGCGCCAGCAGTGGCGGCGATGGCGCGGCTTAACATCATTCAAACCTTGCAGCCCGAGCCGGGACAACATCTTGCCATTAATGAGCGGCCGGCATGGTTCAAAAACTGGGAGCAGACCGGCCTCTTGGGTATTGAAGACAAAAATGCTGATGGACTGATTCAATACTCAGCGGATCCCGTTACCAATGAACTGGTAACGCTGGACAATGACATTCTTGTGCTGGCTAACCCAGAAATTGCAAATCTGCCCAATTGGGTGATCGCATTGGTAGCAGCGGGTGGTCTTGCGGCCGCACTTTCCACAGCCGCAGGCTTGTTACTGGCTATCTCTTCTGCGATCTCCCATGATTTGCTCAAACGCACATTCATGCCCGCTATCTCGGAGCGTCAGGAGCTGATGGCCTCGCGGCTCGCGATGGCCGCGGCAGTGCTTGGTGCCGGCTATCTGGGCCTCAACCCTCCCGGCTTTGCAGCGGGGACGGTGGCATTGGCCTTTGGGCTCGCCGCGGCCTCATTGTTTCCCGCGTTGTTGCTTGGGATTTTTTCCAAGCGGGTGACGCGGGAAGGGGCGATTCTGGGGATGCTGGCCGGTATCGGCGTGACGCTGGCGTACGTTTTTCAGCACAAGGGGATCATGTTCATCCCTGGCACCAGTTTCTTGGGCGACCTGCCACCGAATTGGTTTCTGGGTATCGAGCCCAATGGTTTTGGTGTCGTGGGCGCGCTGGTGAATTTTGCCGTGGCGCTGGGTGTCACTCGCATTACATCACCGCCACCCGACTCTGTGAGGGAATTGGTCGACGACATCCGTGTGCCGGTATCCCCCCGAGCAATTTAGTTGCGTCGAATTTGTATGTTGTCGATGAGCCGAGTTGTGCCGAGCCGCGCTGCAGCGAAGAGCGCACAATCTTCTATCAATGAATCAGTCTGGCTCAGCGCCGAAAGTGTCCGCAGTTCCAGATAATCGACAGTAAAGCCCGCTTCCTCGAGTGACCGGCAGGCAGATAGCTGCGCTGATTGAAAGGGTTCAGCTGTTGGTTCGCTAATCGCTCTGACGCATTGCTGCAGTGTCTGCCAGAGCGTTGGGGCAATCGCTCTCTCTGATTGAGAGAGGTATTGGTTTCGTGAACTGAGAGCAAGCCCATCTTCTGCGCGGTGCGTGGCGCCACTCTGGATCTCAACCGGCAAGCTCAGATCGCTCACCATTTTTTCGAGAATCAAAAGCTGCTGCAGATCCTTCTCGCCGAATATGGCCAGATCGGGCGTGATTATTTGGAATAATCTGTAGATCACGGTACAGACGCCGTCAAAGTGTCCGGGACGATCTTTCCCGCAGAGTTCGTCACCCAATTTCGGGACATGGATCTTGGTATGTACCTCGCCCCCTTCCGGATAGATTTCGCTCGCGGTAGGGGTGAAAACGAGGTCTACGCCTGCGCTTTCCAGCGCAGTGAGATCAGCCTCGAGGGTACGAGGGTAGGTATCGAGGTCTTCGTGTGCCGCGAATTGTGTCGGATTTACAAAGATAGAGACGATCACGGCATCCGCGGTTTCGAGTGCTTGATTTACGAGCGCAAGATGGCCGTTGTGGAGATTGCCCATAGTAGGCACAAAAGCGATCCGAGCGACCCGCCCTCTGAGAGAGGCTATGAATTCATGGAGGAGGCCGATATCCGACGCAACGTTCATGGTCGGGCCTCAGGCGTAGGTATGCTCTTCTTTCGGGTATTCGCCCGATTTGACCGCCTGAACAAAGGCTTTCAGCGCGGCTTGGATGGAAGGCGCGCCCTCCATAAAGTTCTGTACGAACTTGGGCGCCGATTCAGTCATACCGAGCATGTCATGTAGCACCAGCACCTGTGCGTCGGTCCCGCTGCCGGCTCCAATCCCGATAACGGGGATATCGAGTTTCGACGAAATATCTGCAGCAAGTTCGGCTGGAATGCACTCCAGCACGAGAAGGTTCGCCCCAGCATCCTGAATTTCTACAGCATCAGCGAGAATAGACTTCGCTTCTTTGGGCGTTCGGCCTTGTACCCGGTAGCCACCAAATACGTTTACCGATTGAGGGGTGAGCCCGAGGTGTGCACAGACTGGCACGCCACGTTCTACCAATCGGTGGATGCTGTCGCTCAGCCAGGTGCCCCCCTCAAGTTTGATCATCTGTGCTCCCGCTTGCATGAGTCTGGTGCTGGCGTGAAGTGCGTCATCGGCGTTTGAAAAACTCATGAAGGGTAGATCTGCGACAATGAGCGAATGAGGTCTGGCTCGCGCCACGCACTCTGTGTGATACGCCATCGCGTCGAGTGACACGGGGATAGTTGTTTCATGTCCCTGCAGCACCATGCCCAGTGAGTCGCCCACCAAGATCGTCTCGGCACCGGCATCGCTAGCCAATCTGGCGAATGTTGCGTCATAGGCAGTGATCATCACGAATTTATCACCGGATGCCTTCATGTCATCCAAGGTGCTGATGGTGATTCGCTTGTTCATTGTGTCGACTCCAGACTGCTCAAGGGAGCTGGTTTCTAGCTGAAAATCGTAGGGTTGAAATAGTGCCTACCCTTCTTAATGTTCAGCATGTAGTCAATCAGCTGCTCATAATCTCTGTCACCTTGCGCCAAATCAATCTCATTGGCATTAACAATGAGTAGAGGCGCGGCATCGTAGTAAAGAAAGAACTCGCTGTACACCTCATTGAGTTGCTCGAGATAGTGGCGATCGATCAGTCGTTCTGCATCAATACCTCTGCGCTCAATTCTTTCCAATAGGCGATCCGGGCTGGCCTGTAGATAGATTACCAAGTCAGGCGCCGGTGCATCGACGCGCATCTTCTCAAAAACTTTGTTGTAAAGTGCGTACTCGTCAGGATCGAGATTGACGCGTGCAAAAAGGGGGTCCTTTTCGAGTACAAAATCGGCAACGCGGGCCTGCTCGAACATGTCACGCTGTTTGAGTTCCGTAATCTTTTGTGCTCTCTGAAATAGGAAGAACAGCTGTGTTGCCAGAGCTGTCTGATGTCTGTCTTGATAGAAGCGCTCCAGAAATGGATTCAGCTCGGCTTCCTCAAGCAATAACTCATGCTCAAAAGTATCTGCGATGCGGCGGGCGAGCGTGGTCTTGCCAACACCAATGGGTCCCTCCACGGCGATATAATTAGGCACTTTTCGTCCACGCAGAGACACGCTGAGTAAAGCGTTTTGCTCTGGCAATACACTCTCTCCTGAAGCGCTGGTCATGCCGGAAAATCACACAATACGCGAATCGTTTGGCCGGTGCACTGCGCTCGGAGCGATTGCAGAAGCCCTTTTCCTTGAAAAATGTAGCGTTCCCCCAGCAGTTCAATCAATGGGTCCAAAACGAAGAGGCGTTGATGGGCGCGCGGGTGGGGCAGCACCAATGAATCAGTGTTGATTTGCCTGTCATCGTAGAAAAGGAGATCCAGATCAATGCACCGCTCACCCCAATGTCTGGTGCGTTGCCTGCCCATAGATCGCTCGGTCAGAAGGAGAGTTTCCAGAAGCTGCTGGGGCTCCAGCGATGTCCTCACGGCAACGACGGCATTATAGAAATCGGGCTGATCTTGGGGGCCCATGGGTGATGAAAGGTAAACATGTGAGGCCGCCGTGGGCGTGATGCAGGCGTATCGTACGAGGCTGCCGTAGGCCACTGAGAGTTGCTGCATTGGATCGTTCATGTTGGATCCCATTGCAACAAATGCCTGGCTCATTTGCTCTGGTTCCTGCGTTGTGGCCGTGATCGGCCTTTGCGATGATCATCGTGCCGGCTTCTTGCGCTACCCACCAGCTCTGGAAACTGCTGTTGTTGAAGGGTCCAGAATGCGCTGCAGTCGCTACCCAACGCTTCAGTCTCCTCCCGCAATAAACGCAGGTCGAAGGCCGCGCGAAACCAGCGATGCGCTAGCAAATCTTTTACTTTCTTCGGTTGCCTGCGCTCCAGCCGAGGCTGAAGATCCCAGATATCACGCATGGCGAGAGAAAATCGCTTGGGGATAGCCAGGTGTTGACAGACATCATGCGCGATCTGCTGGCCCGAGCTGTGCATCGCTTGAATAGTGGGTTCCCCTTCTTCCGCAAGAGCCGAGGCTCGGTGCTCTGTTGCAGGCCAATACAGCGCCGCGAGCAAAAACGCGGGTGTCACGGGACGGCCATCTGCGACCCGCTGATCGGTATTGCGAAGCGCAAGTGATTGTAGGTGCTCAGCGGAAGTTCTGATCAGCGCGTCGCAGACCCCATTACCCATGAGAGGGATAAGCACCTCATGCGCTCTCAGCAGTGCAAAAGTGGGGGCTGAAAATCCATTCATGAACAGTTTCAGCCATTCGTCAAACAACCGCGCCGATGGAATATCCCGCAGCAAGGACCGAGTCTCTGAGATCGCGGTCTCTGTTTTCGATTCCAATTTGAATTGAAGGCGTGCACCGAACCTGATGACTCGAAGCATTCTCACGGGATCCTCGCGATAGCGATCGGCCGGATCGCCAATGATGCGAACGATTCCCGCTTCGATGTCGGTGCGACCCCCTAATTGATCAATCAGGGTATGGGTCTCGGTATCGTAGTAAAGGGCGTTGATCGTGAGATCACGTCGCCGCGCGTCTTCATCGAGCGTGCCGTAAACGTTATCTCTCAACAGACGGCCGGATTGGCTCGACTTGGCATCCTGACCGGAGTGACTGACGTCATGGCCGCGGCGAAAGGTCGTCACTTCTATAATTTCCCCGCCGGAACGCACGTGGACAATTTGAAAGCGTCGGCCCACGATCCGGGCGTTACGAAAGCAGTCTTTAATTTGCTCCGGGTTGGCAGACGTCGCTACGTCGAAATCTTTCGGCTGCTTGCCTAGCAGCAGATCCCGCACTGCGCCGCCTACGACGAAAGCATCAAAGCCCTCATGTTGTAGCCGCTCTACAACTTGCAGCGCTCCTCGTGAAAAGTCGCTTGCCCGGAACAGCGGGCTCGATGACTCGGTGCTCACGATGCGGTCGCCGGGGAATGACCCAGTGCGCTAGAAGGTATTGCGTTTGGGGGGGCATTTGGGGGAGAAGGTGAAGTGGGACGAACAAAAAGAAACATGGGGAAGTCGCCTTCCCCACCCAGGTCCGTTATGACATCATTTTTTTTATTAGGCCCATTATTGTTATTTCGGCTCTGGTCAGTACTTTGCAGGTCACATGCCACATTGAGAAAGTTCATATAAAACATTGCGTTGTCCAATTTATTACCGGGTTACGGAGCTGGGAGGGGCTCAGAGTGTTACGTATTTGCACCACCGTGTTACGAAATCTCTCTTCCAGATGGTCGGTTAAGCGGTCTTATGCTTTCTGCGCGGAAGACCAAAGCGCTGGCGGCGCTCCCAGAGGCATTTGCGACTGATACCCAATTTATGAGCCAACTCCGTCTCATTCATAGCGTCTTGATGTTCCAGCACAAATCGTTGGAAATAATCCTCCAGCGACAGCTCCTCGACACTATCCTCGTTAAGTGACGCCGGCAGAGGGCGATCAATGCCGGGCTCGTCATGTTGGCTAGCCTGTTGGGAGCTAGACAGTGTGACTTGCAATGTCGCCCCGGTCGACATTACCAAAGCACGCTCAATCACGTTCTGTAGCTCTCGCACATTGCCCGGCCATCGATGTCGCAGCATGGCCTGCATGCTGTCGTTTGAAAGAGATTTCGCAGGCAGTCCCAGCTTCTGGGCTTGCTTTTCAATAAACCAATTAGCCATTTCAATGACGTGGTGACCTCGACCTCTCAAGGGGGGAATATCGAGCCTCAGGACATCAATGCGGTAGAAGAGATCCCTTCGGAATTCGTTAATGGCTGCCAGTCTGGCCAGATCACGATGCGTGGCACAAATTAATCTGACGTCGACTTTCCTGCTGGTTACCGAGCCGATCCTGCGTATTTCCCCTTCTTGGATAAAACGAAGCAAGCGAGCCTGCGCTGCTAGGGGTAATTCACCAATCTCATCCAAAAACAGCGTGCCCCGATCGGCTGCTTCAATCAGTCCGATGCGGTTGCTGGTGGCGCCAGTAAAAGCCCCTTTTTCATAACCGAATAATTCAGATTCGATCAAAGTGTCGGGAATTGCAGCGCAGTTAACGGTGACCATCGGTTGCTCTGCGCGCGCCCCCATGCGGTGGATCTGACGGGCGGCCAGTTCCTTGCCTGTTCCTGTCTCGCCCGCTATTAATACGGTTGAGTCGGTGATGGCGATGCGCTCAATCGTATGCTGCATAGTCTGCATTTCAGAGCAGGTATTGCTGAAAAATGTGCCTGCCAGTGAATGATTGGCTGCTGTGGTCTGCTGAGTGGAGCAGCATTGCACAATCCACTCAGCGACCACATCAGAGGCTGCAGAACGGTCAAATACGTCGACCGCACCTGCTTTCACTGCTCCAACGATATGAGAGGTGTCGAAGACAGGTAGTAACGCAGCCAAGGGCGTCGGCCAGATGGCGCTGGCGAGTGCAGCTAATTCGCTCGCGGCGGTGTGGTGACCGACCACAACCAAGTCACCGTCGCAATGTGCGCGTGCGGCCACACGTTCTGCGTCTTGTGCAACCTCTTCAACGATGACACCACGATTCATCAGCTGCTGTGAAAGCGCTGCTCTGAGATCGCGGTCTGTCTCGATCAAATGGATTTTCATGCTGCCTCGTGCGGCTGGCGTCCCCGGTTGTTACCGGAGAATGTCACCGGTCGAGTGAAAAGGTAACACATTGCTGCCCCCATGGTGCCTCGACTGCGATTACCAGTGTGCAATGGCGTGCTCGAGGATTTCAGCGACTGTGCGGGCTGTCGTGGGTGGGGTGACTTGGTCCAGGTGGTTCAAGCTGGCGCGAAGGTTGTCTTCGGGTGCGTGTACGTTGAGAGCAGGTGCCCCCGTTTGTTTACTGAGTTTATGGCCTTGGCGATCGAAGACTAAGGGAACATGTCCGTACGATGGTGATACGAGCGCCAACAGGTCCTGAAGCCAACGTTGCCGGTGGGTAGAGGTAAGTAAGTCGGCACCGCGTACGATATGCGTGAAATGCGGCTGTGCATCATCCACAGCTGCGGCCAGTTGGTAGGCGTATAGCCCATCACGGCGCTTTACGATGAAATCCTCAGAGACGTCGGCCCGAGCAGCGGTTTGCATGCCAAGAAAACGGTCTTCGAATCCTGTGAGCCGCCTCCGATCCACTTTGACGCGAAGGCTGTGTGGTAAATCGGAGGAGATATTTTGATCTGCGCATGCCTGCCCACAAGTGCCACGCGCTGTCAGGTGAGTTCGGGTGCAGATACACCGAAACAGCCAGCCCTTCTCAGATAACTGGCGCAACGCTCTTTCATAACACTCGCTTGCCCAAGATTGGTAGAGGACGGGTTCGTCCCATATCAGCCCGTGGGAAATCAGCGCTGAACGGATCGCCTCGACGCTCCCTTTAGCCGCCCGCGGTGGGTCAATATCGTCGATTCGGAGTCGCCATATTCCTTTGAGCGATCGTGCATCAAGAAAGCTGGCCAAGGCGGAAGTCAAAGATCCCGCATGCAGGGGGCCAGTGGGAGAGGGCGCAAAGCGCCCCCGGTATGGCTGAACGTCCTCTTCAACCACGGGATTGTTGTTCAACCCAGCTCCTGACGCTCCTTGATTTCGGCGAGCGTCTTGCAGTCTATGCACATTGTGGCGGTGGGTCTAGCCTCAAGCCGCTGAACGCCAATTTCGATGCCGCATGCATCGCAATACCCGTAGTCGTCGTTTTGCAGCCGATCCAACGTAGAGTCAATTTTTTTGATGAGCTTGCGCTCGCGATCGCGCGTGCGTAACTCGAGGCTAAACTCCTCTTCTTGCGTGGCTCGATCTGCGGGATCCGGGAAATTGGCGGCCTCATCTTTCATGTGAGATACCGTCCTGGATACCTCATCAACCAGTTCACCCCGCCAATTGAGCAAAATAGCTCTGAAGTGCTCAATTTGCCCATCATTCATGTAACTCTCTCCGCGGCCGGGCTTGTAGGGTTTGAAGTCGTCAAACTTCTGCAGTTCCCCCACTGCGCGAGCCAGCTTGGCGGTGGTCTTGTTAGCGGGTGCCTTTTTGGCTACTGCTTTTTTCTTTGCGGGCGCTTTTTTGGCGGGTGCCTTTTTGGCTACTGCTTTTTTCTTTGCGGGCGCTTTTTTGGCGGGTGCCTTTTTGGCTACTGCTTTTTTCTTCGCGGGCGCTTTTTTGGCGGGTGCTTTTTTGGCTACTGCTTTTTTCTTCGCGCGGGCCTTCTTGCCAGCCTGTTTTTTGGCTGGTGCCTTTTTGGAGGCAGATTTTCGACTGGCCATAATGATCCGATTCCTCGTAAAGTGTTGCGTCGGAAGATTGTCGCAACCAATTGGGCTCGGGAAGCTATCAGACTTCTCTCATCGGTGCTAGCGCTGATTTTGGTTTTTGATCGGGATGGCATGTCAGACGGGTTTTATGCGTCATGAGGCGCAGAGGACGATGTAGATGTGAAGTTCCCAACGTTGACCAAAGGCGCATTACAGTCGCGATATAAACGTTTTCTGGCAGATGTTGAGCTAGAAGGCGAGAAAACAGTGGTTCAAGCGCATTGCCCCAATACGGGCGCTATGACCGGCTGTCAGTCTCCCAACGCGCCGGTTTGGTTGTCACATCATGCTAACCCTCGACGCAAGCTGCCCTGGACCTGGGAGCTCGTCCAAACGGGTGCCGGTTTGGCTTGTATCCATTCTGCGCTGGCGAATCGTGTGGTTGAAGAGGCACTGCTGAACGGATTGCTTCCCGATTTATTTTCGCCCAGCGAAGTTTTGTGCCGGGAGGTTCCTTTGGGACAGGACTCAAGGGTCGATTTTTTTGTCCCCTCTGGAGAGGGCGTATACATCGAGGTCAAGTCCGTCACACTCCACCGCGGGCAAGGTGAGGGCGCATTTCCCGATACGGTGAGTCGTCGTGCCACCAAGCATCTTCATGAATTGCACGCTGCTTTACGCCGCGGCCATCGCTCTGCGCTGGTATTTTGTGTCATGCATGAAGGGATCTGCAGGGTGTTGCCGGCCGCTGACATTGACCCCGTTTATGCCGAACAGCTACTCGATGTTATGGCGTGCGGGCTTGAGGTCTATGTTCTTTTCAATGACATCACGACGGACGGCATCTATCCTCGCGCCATGACCAAACTAGACTCGTTCTCGATATGAAGCGATCACTCATTGCGTTGGGGTTGAGTAACACACATCTCGTCTCGCTGAGCGGAGGTCTGTGTGTTGATCCGGATACGGCTGCCGCTTTCGAGGCGCTGATCCACAGGGCGGCGGATGCAGGTTTTGACTTACGGGGACTCTCTGCCTTCAGGAACTATGACCGCCAAAACCAGATCATGAATGGCAAATGGTTGGGAGATCGGCCGGTGACCGACGCTGAAGGCGGCGTGTTGGAACGGGGTTCGCAACCTGATATTGCTTGGCGCGATGCCATACTCCGCTTCTCAGCTTTGCCCGGCACTTCCCGGCATCACTGGGGAACCGATCTGGATGTCTGGGATGCCGCGGCAGTGAGTGAAGACTATGTTCCCAGTCTCTCTCCTTCCGAGTATGAGGTGTGCGGTCCATTCGCCGACATGACACATTGGCTCGATGAGCGCATTGCGGCCGACGACGCAGAGGGTTTTTTCAAGCCATACAGTGCTGATTACGGCGGTGTGGCGCCAGAAGCTTGGCACATCAGCTATCGTCCCGTTGCAGCACTCTACGAAGGTCTCGCGACGCCCGCCATGCTGTTGCCGCTATGGCAAGGGAAGCCCGATGCAATGGGTGTATCGCATCACCCACTGGCCATGTTAAGTGTGGTAGAGAGCCAAGCTGAGGCACTCCTCGAGCGGTTTGTGACCATTACAGGATCATTGCAGTGATTGGCGGTCTGATGCCGATGGGTTGCCGCCACCTCATTCTTCCCAGGGTTCACAGCGCTTTGGCACCAGCATTTTTTTGAGGCGAGTGTAGCGAGGCATTCCTCTGTCGTAGTTGGGGTAGGCTTCGCCGGCAATGAGGGGCTCGAAGTAGGCTCTGCCGGCAGCCGTCACACCGAAGCCGTCTTTGGTAATGAATCGGCGTGGCATTTTCTTTTCACGATTCGCCACCTTGTGCAGTGGCGCTGTGCCAATCCGCCAGCGATAGGGTTTGTTTGATCGGCGCTCCACCGTCGGCATCACCGCATTGGCCCCTTCCATGGCGAGCTTGACTGCCGCGCGACCGAGTGAGATCGCCTGATCCAGATCTGTTTGGCTTGCCACATGGCGCGCCGCACGTTGCAGATAATCGGCGACGGCCCAATGATATTTGTATCCCAGGTGCTCTTTGATCATGCCTGCGAGGAGAGGCGCCAGCCCTCCCAGTTGTGCGTGGCCGAAGGCATCCCGCTCCCCCTGATCAGACAGTAACCGCCCGTCTGCTGTGCTGGCTCCTTCGGAGGCAACGACGACGCAATAGCCGTAGCGCTCCACACTCTGCGTGACTTTATTGAGGAATCGCCTTTGATCGAAAGCAATTTCTGGAAACAGGATGAGGTGAGGCGCGTCGCCTCTCTCGTTAGCGGCCAGCGCACTGGCGCCCGCGATCCAGCCCGCATGCCTACCCATTACTTCGAGGATGAAAACCTTGGTCGATGTGGCGCACATTGACTCGATATCCAATGCCGCTTCACGCGTGGAGATTGCTACGTATTTTGCGACGGACCCGAAGCCGGGACAATTATCGGTGAGCGGCAGGTCGTTATCGATCGTTTTCGGCACGTGAATGGCCTGAATGGGATATCCCATTTGCGCACTCATCTGGGACACCTTTAGGCAGGTGTCTGCAGAGTCCCCGCCGCCGTTGTACAGAAAATAGCCGATGTTATGTGCCCGGAATACGCTAATAAGTCGCTCGTACTCGGCACGATTTTCTTCAAGACTTTTCATTTTGTATCGGCAAGATCCAAATGCACCGCCGGGCGTGTTCTTCAGCCCCTGAATGGCGCGGCGAGTCTCTCGCGATGTGTCGATTAGTTCCTCGCGCAGTGCACCCAAAATACCGTTGTGGCCTGCGAAAACTTTACCGATTCGAGCTGGATACTCTGTAGCCGCCTCGATGACACCTGCTGCGGAAGCATTGATTACCGGTGTTACACCCCCAGATTGGGCGTAGAAAAGGTTACGTTTTTTCATTATCAAGCACTTGGCTGGACGCGAGAGAAGTGCGTACCGTAGTCCCCACGAGACGCAATGGCAAACTGCGCGTGATAACCTCTTCTTAGTGTGGAGAACCCCCTTGTCTGATCACATTCATATTCTGGGTATATGCGGTACCTTCATGGGCGGATTGGCGTTGCTCGCGAGGGAGTCGGGTTTTGACGTGACGGGATCTGACCGCAATATATACCCCCCTATGAGCACCCAGCTAGCCGACAGTGGTATCCCGCTGGTCGATGGCTATGGCGAGGAACAGCTAACGCCAACCCCCGGCTGCGTGGTGGTGGGTAACGCACTGTCCCGAGGTCTCCCTGTTGTTGAGGCGACGCTCAGCAGAGGCTTGCGGTATGTCTCGGGGCCTGAAT
The DNA here is from genome assembly GCA_029242325.1 of Luminiphilus sp. Lineage (GTDB taxonomy): Bacteria > Pseudomonadota > Gammaproteobacteria > Pseudomonadales > Halieaceae > Luminiphilus. The sequence continues at coordinate 225,027 of JAQWUD010000016.1, read as the reverse complement.
GGTTGGGTAGACATATTTTGCAAGATCAGTGGGTGCTGGCCGTAGCGGGCACCCACGGTAAAACCAGTACCGCCAGCATGTTGGCCTGGATATTGGACTGTGCGGGGCTGGAACCCGGCTTTTTGATCGGTGGTGTGCCCGGGAATTTTGAGATCTCGGCCAGGTTGGGGGGTGGCCGGTTTTTCGTCGTCGAGGCAGACGAGTATGACGCTGCGTTTTTCGACAAGCGCTCCAAGTTTGTTCATTACCGTCCGCGCACGTTGGTGATCAACAATCTGGAGTATGACCATGCCGACATCTTTCCAGATCTGGCAGCCATCGAGACGCAGTTCCACCATTTAGTGCGCTGTGTCCCGGGTGAGGGCCAGATCATTCGCGGCCCCGGGATGGCCATCGATAGGGTTCTGCAGCGAGGAGTTTGGACACCCGTTGTAACGGTCCAGCCCATCAAGCATGGGAATGAGGCGTGCTGGTCATGGCGCGCGCTGTCCGCTCAGGCGGATCAGCTGGTCGTGACCTCTCCGACTGGCGAGACTGCGAGTCTTGGCTGGTCATTAATTGGCGAACATAATGCTGCGAACGCGACAGCAGCCATCGCTGCCGCAGCGCATGTGGGCGTGACGTTGGAGCACGCTGTCACTGCGTTGACGACATTCCGAGGCGTAAAGCGAAGACTGGAATTGATTGGTTGCCCGGCCGGCGTCGCGGTGTACGACGATTTCGCCCATCACCCGACGGCTATTGCTAGCACACTCGAGGCGTTGCGGGCGCAGACGGCATCCGGGAAACTGGTTGCCGTGATCGAACCGCGCTCCAATACCATGCGCCTCGGAGAGCACAGCGCGACGCTTGCAGACTGCACTCGATCGGCGAGCAATACTTTGTGGCTACAGCCGTCAGGTTTGGATTGGGAGCTTGAAAGTGCGGTGGGCGGCGAGGTGGGACACGAAGTACTCTTCAACACAGAAGCGATTATTGAAAGGCTCCTGACGCTAACTGCGTCGGGGGATAGCGTGGTAATCATGAGCAATGGCGGCTTTGATGGTCTCCATGGCCGCTTGTTGGCGGCGCTGGATGGAGCAGTGTAGCAGTGAGTATTGCAGAGCGGTTTTATGAGTTGATCCTTCGGCGACCTTGGTTGGTGCTCCTGTGCTTCGCCCTGATTGTGGCAAGTGCGCTCTGGCAACTCCCCAAGCTCAGACTCGATGCCTCCTCGGATTCGCTTTTGCTCCAGGGTGATCCTGACCTGGCCTACTTTCGGTCGTCTTCAGAAAAATATGCGGGTAATGAGTTTCTGATCCTGACCTGGGAGCCGGGTGTCGCGCTTTTGTCGCCTGATTCGCTTGAGCCTTTGGCCGCTATGGCTGACGAATTGTCGCGTCTGCCGGGGGTGCAGGGCGTGACGACGCTACTGGATGTGCCACTCCTTGAGAGCCCTCCGCTGTCACTCACAGATTTAGCCAGTGCGAATAGCATGCCTACCTTACGCGACCCGACTGTCGATCGAGCGCTTGCGCTGGCTGAGCTGACTTCGAGCCCTATCTATCGGAATCTTTTGGTCAGCGAGGAAGGGGATCTGACGGCCGTTCAGGTGTCTCTGCAGCGGGACGCTGAAGCAGAGGCATTGTTGGTGGAGCGGGAGTCGTTGCGCGAGCTCGCTCGATTAGAACAACTGGATGCCCCGGGCATACTTCGGTTGCAGCAGGTAGAGGCGGCATATGATCAGTCATTGGCGAGGATAGCCACTGAGCGAGATCGGGTGGTCGCTTCCGTGAGGGCGGTTGCGGAGCGTTTTAGGCCGTACGCCAGAATTTTCGTTGGCGGCGTGCCCATGATCGCCGCGGACATGATGGCATTCGTCCGCTCCGATTTGGTCACCTTTGGCACTGCGATTTTAGCCGTGATGGCGATCGTGTTGTGGCTGATTTTTCGGAGTCTGAAGTGGGTATTTATCCCGCTGTTTGCCTGCAGTAGCACCGCCACACTGCTACTGGGGGTGTTAGCTGGTACCGATTGGCGTATGACCGTCATCTCTTCCAATTCGGTTGCCGTGCTCTTGATTGTTACCCTGTCACTCTCGATACACCTTGTCGTGCGCTATCGAGAATTGCAGCACAAGCAGCCCGATACACCGCAAAAAAAACTCGCGGCGGACGCAACTCGCTTGATGTTGGTGCCCTGCCTGTACACCGCCATGACAACGATCGTGGCTTTTGCTTCTCTGGTAGTGGCGGGGCTTCAACCGGTAATCGATTTTGGGTGGATGATGACAACCGGCATCGTGATCGGGTTTTGCTCGGCTTTCACGGTAGTCCCCGCGCTCATGGCGATCATCCCCGACAGAACCTTGTCGACGACCGGCAAGCCCGATGTGCCGTTTACCGCCCGATTCGCAGGGATCGTTGAACGCCATGGCCGGTCGGTGGTCGTGGTGACAATGGGCCTCGTTGTTCTTTCTGTGGCAGGAATCCGCGCGCTTGAAGTCGAGAATCGCTTCATCGACTATTTTAAAGAGCACACAGAAATCTATCAGGGCATGGAACTTCTTGACGCCCGGCTGGGCGGTACGATTCCGCTCGATGTGATCTTGTTGGCGCCCGCTGATGTGGAGGCGGTCGATAGCGCGGAAACCTCCCCAGGCACCGATGATTGGGAAGAGGGCGATGGTTTCTTTGATGAGGCCTTCGGCATTGATTTCGGGTTTGGCGCAGAGGACAGCGAGCGCGCGGGTTATTGGTTTTCGGTGCCGGGGCGGCAACTTATTGATGAAGTGCAAGAGATCATTACCGCGAGGGAAGAAAGCGGCAAAGTGCTGTCGCTGTCGACAGCCTTCGAGGTGATGGATGGCCTGTACGGAGGGAAACTCGGTGGAGTCGAGCTGGCGCTGATTGAGAGCAGCCTGCCAGACGATGTGAATGACGCATTGGTGACGCCCTACTATTTTGCTGCCGGTCAGGAGACGCGCCTCAGTGTGAGGGTTCGCGAAACCAGCGAGTCTTTGCGGCGCGATACCTACTTGCGGGAACTGCGCGCAGAGATTCTTGAGCGGACGGGTATCGAACCCGACAGATTGCGATTTACTTCTTTACTGGTGCTTTATAACAACGTGCTACAGAGTCTGTTTCAGTCGCAGATTATGACGCTGGGCGCCGTCTTCACTGCCATCGGGCTGATGTTCTGGGCGTTATTCCGATCGCTTTCCATAGCGTTACTAGCACTCGCGCCGAATCTGTTGGCTGCCGGCCTTGTCTTGGGTCTTATGGGGCTGACCGGCATTCCACTGGATATCATGACCATCACCATTGCTGCGATTGTGGTCGGGATAGGCGTCGACGACTGTATCCACTATTTACACCGGTTCAGAGAAGAGATTGCTGTTGATCGAAACTACCGCGCGGCCATGCGTCGTAGTCACGGGAGTATTGGAAGGGCTATGTATTACACGACGCTTACCGTGGTCGTTGGCTTCTCTATGCTCACGCTCTCTAATTTCACTCCCAGCCTTTATTTTGGTGTGCTCACCGTGGTCGCCATGGTCGCCGCGGTAGCGGGTGCGCTGCTTCTATTGCCAAAGCTGATTATGATGTTCAGGCCATTTGGACCTGAAGACCGCTGATGGAATGTCGACCAAACTGTGGGGCGTGTTGTATCGAGCCAGGCATTACCCGGGCCTTTCTGGATATGCCTGATGGCAAGCCGGCGGGGGTCCGTTGCCTGCATTTGTTGCCCGACTCGCGTTGCGGGTTGTTCGGGGATCCGCGGCGCCCGGCAGCTTGCCATGCATTTATGCCAGAGCCGTCCATATGCGGTAACAGCCAAGATGAGGCGCGCTTGTTGCTCCGGCTTCTCGAGCGCACCACGACCACGGTAGCTTGATGCCATGACTGAAATCGCCCTGTTTCCCCTGTCATCTATTCTCATGCCCCTCGGGCGGATGTCCTTGCAAATCTTCGAGCAAAGATATGTAGATCTTGTTGCCCGATGCATGCGCGAAGATGAAGGTTTTGGGGTCGTTTGGCTAAAACAGGGATCTGAGGTTTCAGGCGGATCCCGTAATGCCCCTAACGTGGGCCAGTACGGCACCTATGCCCGTATTGTTGATTGGGATCAGCTATCCAACGGTCTGCTTGGCATTATGATTGAGGGACAGCAGAGTTTTGATGTGGGGTCGGTATGGCGAGAGCCGGATGGTCTAGTCAAGGCGGAGGTGCAGTTACATCAGCCGCCACAGCCTGTACCCCTGCCCGAGGCTTACACCGGTCTTGCGGAGGTGCTGACTGGCTTACTTCGGCACCCTCAGATTCAGCGTTTATCTTTGCGCAGTGATCTGTCGGATGCTTGGTGCGTGAGTGCCCAACTTGCTCAGTTGCTGCCTATAGAAGAGGAAATCAAATATCACCTTCAGGGCATGACCGAGATTGAGCCGTTACTTGATGAAATGGATAAGATATTGGTGGCACTGAGCGGCGACGAGGCCAGATAGGATCAGTATATCGACAAGCCCGACTGCGGGCCCGTGACAGAAAAGGAAGTGAAACGATGTTTGATTTAAAGATATCCGGTGGTCTGGTAGTGGACGGTACAGGCAACCGGGCGGAAGTAATGGACGTCGGGGTCATTGGTGATCGTATTGTAGCGATGGGCGATCTGATCGAGAACGGCACCGAGGAGATCGATGCCACGGGTCGCATCGTGATACCGGGTTTTGTTGATATCCACACGCACTATGATGGCCAGGCAACTTGGGATCAGGAAATGGCACCGTCCTCATGGCATGGCGTTACGACAGTGGTGATGGGTAACTGCGGAGTCGGCTTTGCGCCCGCCGCGCCTGATCGCCAAGAATGGTTAGTCGGACTCATGGAAGGCGTGGAAGATATCCCGGGTAGTGCACTGACCGAGGGTATGACATGGAACTGGGAATCGTTTCCTGAATATCTGGATGCTTTGGAGGGACTGGATCGTGCGGTTGATGTGGCTGCTCAGGTCCCCCACGGGGCAGTGCGAGCCTACGTGATGGGAGATCGTGGCGCCGCTGATGAGGAACCCACCGAAACTGAGATTGCGCGCATGTCGGCGATCGTGGAAGAGGGCCTGACAGCAGGTGCGGTGGGTTTCTCCACTTCGCGGACGATTCTCCACAAGTCCATCGACGGTGAACTGGTGCCAGGCACTACGGCGACCAAGGAGGAGTTGATAGGGATAGGGCATGCATTGAAACGGGCGGGGCACGGTGTATTTGAGATGGCGAGCGATTTATTGCCTGAGTGGAACGAGTTCGAGTGGATGGGTGATCTGAGTCGAGAAACAGGGGCGCCGGTGACGTTTACCGCGTTGGAATCTCCCATCAAAGGCTTACCGTTCAAAGATCAGCTCGCCGAGATGCGTGCCCAAAACCGCAAAGGAGGGAATATCGTTGCGCAGATTTCCATGCGGGGCACCGGGCTGATTTTGGGCTGGCGCTCCACGTTTCATCCCTTTTCGCAGCGACCTAGTTGGAAGGCAATTGCGGACAAGCCTTGGGAGGAGCAGTGGCAGCAGTTGCAGGACGCCGACTTCAGGTCCCGTCTTTTGTCCGAGCGGGGAGAGCCAACCGGGAGTGATCTCCAGTTGATTGCCGATTTAATGGAGACCGCCCATTCCATGCAGTATGAGATGTTGCCCGGGTTCAACTACGAACCCACGGTTGAGGAGTCAATTGAGCAACGCGCCTTGGCTGCAGGTGTATCACCCGATGAGTATGTCTATGATTTCATGATGCGTGGGGAAGGATCGGGCATGATTTATTTTCCGCTCCTCAACTACGCAAACGGTAATCTTGATTTCCTTGAAGGAGCGCTGGACTCCGATGACTGTGTGAACTCCCTTTCAGACGGCGGTGCACACTGTGGCACTATTTGCGACGCTGCGGCCACAACCTTCATGTTGCAGCACTGGGTCCGTGACCGGGCGGGAAACCGCGTTCCGCTGGAGCGGGCGATCAGGCGCCAGTGTCACGATACGGCGAGACTGTACGGTTTTGAAGATCGGGGTGTGTTGGCGCCAGGGTTGCTGGCAGACCTCAATGTGATTGATCTGGAATCACTGGAGCTTCATCTCCCAACGGTCGCCTTCGATTTGCCGGCAGGCGGGAGACGCTTGCTGCAGACGGCCTCGGGTTACGACTATACGATCAAGTCTGGCCGAGTGACTTTTCGTGGCGGGAAGAGCACTGGAGAATATCCCGGCCGGGTTATTCGGGGGCCGCAGGCGGTGTCCATCCCCCCAGTGATTGCCAGCGATTCACGATAAGACAGAAGAGCTCTGCCGTTTTCATTGCATCGTATTCAGCTGAATGCGCCTCGTTGTTGTCGAAGGGGATGTTAGCGAGCGCACAGGCGCGAGCGAGAACGGTGTGGCCAAACGCGAGGCCGGCGAGGGTTGAGGTGTCAAAATAAGAGAAGGGGTGAAACGGATTGCGTTTGAGTCCGATTCGCTCCGTCGCCACATTGAGAAATCCTGCGTCGAAATGAGCGTTGTGGCCCACGAGGACGGCGCGATTGCAGAGTTGAGATTTTACGGACTGTCTGACGATCGCAAACAACTCGCCCAGTGCAATTTCCTCTGGCACGGCACCCCTGAGCGGGCTCTCGGGGTCGATACCGGTGAATTCCAAAGCCGAGGGCTCCAAATTGGCGCCTTCAAAGGGTTCAACGTTGCGGCTATGCGTCTCAGCGATGGCCAGATTACCCTCCTCGTCCATCTCCAATAGCGTGACCGCGATTTCCAAAATGGCGTCGGTTTGACAGTTAAAACCGCCTGTCTCGATATCGACCACAACGGGTAGAAAACCGCGAAAGCGGTCTTTAATTAATGGTTGCGCGGGCACGGACATCAGTTTCTTGAGGTCACTGTCCAACCCACCGTATCGCCCGCGCGAATCGGGATCAGGGCGTCCTGCCCGAGAGGGATTTCCTCTGGAACCGCTTGTGCCTGTTTTGTCAGGGTTACTGAAGTGCTATTGCGAGGCAGGCGATAGAAGTCCGGCCCATTGAAACTGGCAAACGCCTCCAGTTTATCGAGCGCATTTTCTTCATCAAAAACCTCCGTATATAGCCCAAGCGCGGCATGTGCGGTGTAACACCCAGCGCAACCACAGCTGGATTCCTTGTCATGTCGGGTATGTGGCGCTGAATCCGTGCCTAGAAAAAAACGGCTGTTACCGGAGGTCACGGCTGCTCTCAGCGCCAGTTGATGATGGTCTCGTTTTAAAACGGGTAAGCAAAACAGGTGTGGCTTGACGCCGCCGACCAACAGGTCGTTTCGATTGTAGAGAAGATGGTGCGCTGTCACCGTAGCAGCGACATGTTGAGAAGCCCCCATGACAAACTGGACGGCTTCACTGGTGGTAATGTGCTCGAACACCACACGTAGCGCAGGGAACCGCTCCACCAGTGGCACCAGCGCGGAATCGATAAAAGCCTTCTCCCGGTCGAAAATATCGCAGTCCTCCCGGGTGACCTCGCCGTGAATCAGCAACGGGACGTCACAGGATTCCATAGCTTCGAGCACTGGGTAGAGCGCTTCCAATGTGGTCACTCCCGCTGCCGAGTTGGTCGTAGCGCCTGCCGGGTACAACTTGATGCCATGCACTATAGGGCAGGCTGCTGCTTCGGAGACCATCTTTTTGCTAGTGTGATCGGTCAGATAGAGGGTCATGAGAGGTTCGAAGGAGCAGCCGGCAGGTACCTGAGCGAGAATTCGATCGCGGTACGACAGAGCATCGGCTACATTCAGTACCGGCGGCGTCAAATTCGGCATGACAATCGCACGACCCGCCCAGCGCGCGACATCTGGAACGGTCGTGCTCAGGGCAATCCCATCCCTGAGATGAATATGCCAGTCGTCGGGTAATGTCAGGCTCAGCGAAGTCATGGGAACGGCTACAGTGTTGGTGCAAGTAGTGTAGCAGAGGTCTGTCGAGTACACCGGCATCTGTGGCGCATGGGCATTCACAGACGTACACTACGCCCCCTATTTTTTGTAGGTAAGGTTATGGCGGCTGTCAACAAAGTGGTTCTGGCGTACTCGGGTGGTTTGGATACCTCCGTCATCGTGCGTTGGTTGCAGGAAACCTATCAATGCGAGGTCGTGACTTTCACGGCAGATATCGGCCAGGGAGAGGAGGTTGAGCCCGCCAGAGCCAAGGCGGAGGCGTTAGGGGTCGAAGAAATCTATATTGAAGATCTGCGCGAGTCATTCGTCAGCGAATTTGTGTTCCCCATGTTCCGGGCCAACACGGTATATGAGGGCGAATACCTTTTGGGCACGTCGATCGCAAGGCCGCTGATTGCGAAACGCCTCGTCGAGATCGCCAATGAGACCGGTGCTGATGCTATTGCGCACGGCGCTACGGGCAAAGGAAACGACCAGGTGCGCTTCGAGCTGGGCGCTTACGCGCTAAAACCGGGTATTCACGTGATTGCGCCGTGGCGTGACTGGGACCTTAATTCCAGAGAGGCACTAATGGCGTATTGTGAGCAGCATGAGATCGCGGTGGATTTCGCTAATGCTCAGAAAAAATCGCCCTACTCGATGGATGCTAACCTCCTCCACATCTCCTATGAGGGCGATGTTCTGGAGGACCCATGGGTGCCGCCCGAAGAGGACATGTGGCGCTGGACGGTCAGTCCACAGGCAGCCCCCGACCGGGCAGAAGAACTGACGCTGACTTTCGAGCAGGGGGATGTTGTCGCGATTGATGGTGAGCCCATGACGGCCGCGCAGGTGCTGGCGAGGCTCAATGAGCGGGGTGGCGCCAATGGCATTGGCCGTGCAGATATCGTGGAGAACCGCTATGTGGGAATGAAGTCTCGGGGCTGCTACGAAACGCCGGGCGGCAGTATTTTACTGCGGGCTCATCGCGCAATCGAATCCATCACCCTCGATCGGGAAGTGGCGCATCTCAAGGACGACCTCATGCCGCGATACGCCAAGCTCATTTACAACGGTTATTGGTGGTCTCCCGAGCGCCATGCGCTTCAGGCCGCCATTGATCAAACTCAGTCAGTGGTAAACGGCGACGTGAGGGTGTCGCTCTATAAGGGCAATGTAACGGTGACCGGCCGCAGATCCAGCGATTCACTATTTGACGAGAGTATCGCCACTTTTGAAGCTGATGGCGGTGCGTATGATCAGAAAGATGCTGAGGGGTTCATCAAACTCAATGCCTTGCGTCTGCGTATCGCTGCAAACAAGGGTCGGCAGCACTAGTAGTCATCTTGCCCCGGTCTGGGGGCAGCGTCTGGTGGGCGCAGTTCGGCACATGCCGGTTTAAAACCGTGTAGAGTAGGACGGGTTTGTATTGTCTGTCCAAGTCGCATCGTCTAGCGGGTGGCATGTGGCAAGCACAATGGTGCGGTGGTCAGTCACTTCGGCGTTGGCGAGCGAGCGCGGAGCGCAAAATTTTCGCCAAGGTTTTAATAGGTGGGCCTGGCAGTAAACTGCCCGATGAGTGCGCCACCGCAACGCCCAAAGGGGGGGGGGTAATGAACTCAACCATCGATATAACAGCCGTGCAGCATGCTGACGCTGAGGCCTTTGATGTCATCATCATCGGAGCTGGATTGTCTGGTATTGGAGCAGCGGTTCGTCTTCAGCGTGACTGCCCGGATCGGGATTTTATTTTGCTTGAACGTCGTGAAGCCATTGGAGGGACATGGGACTTGTTCCGTTATCCGGGTATTCGTTCCGATAGTGACATGCATACACTGGGTTACGATTTCAAACCCTGGGAGGCGGACAAAAGCATTGCTGACGGGCCTTCGATCCTCAGCTACATAAATGAGACGGCGGACGAGTACCGCGTTCGTGAGCACATTCGCTTCAGTCAAAAATTATTGACTGCCGATTGGTGTAGTGAGCGAGGCCAATGGCAACTCACCGTTGAAACGCCTGAGGGAACGCGGCGTTATCGCTGTGGGTTCTTGATGCTGTGCGCAGGTTATTATAGCTATGATCAGGGCTACGAGCCTGCGTTTGAGGGCAAGGATTCCTTCGCGGGTCAGTGGGTGCATCCTCAGTTCTGGCCGGACAATTTGGACCACACGGGCAAGAAAGTGGTGGTGATTGGCTCAGGTGCAACCGCTATGACGCTGGTGCCCAACATGTCTCGGCAGGCCGCGCATGTGACCATGCTTCAGCGCTCACCGACCTACGTTATTTCCAGGCCATCTGTCGATAGCTTTGCCAATTGGTTGCGGCGATGTCTGCCGGCGAAGCTGGCCTATGACATTGTGCGCTGGCGCAACACGCTCTGGCAGCAGTGGATATATCGACTCTCCCGGGTAGCTCCCGGCGTGCTCAAGCGCTCTCTACTGAAGAAAGTGCGGGAAGAAATCGGCGAGGTGGTCGATGTCGATAAACACTTTACGCCGCGATATAACCCTTGGGACCAGCGTCTGTGTCTGGTGCCCGACGATGACCTGTTTCGCTCCATCCAAGCCGGTAAAGCCTCCGTGGTTACTGATCACATCGAGAGTATTTCGGAGCGGGGCATCCAATTAGAATCGGGTGAGCACCTCGATGCCGATATCATTGTCTGTGCAACGGGACTTGAGCTGGTCATTCTGGGTGGTGCTGAATTTACCCTCGATGGGCAGGCGATCGATCTTGCCAATGAGTGGACCTACAAAGGCATGATGTGCTCGAACATCCCGAATATGGTGCACACCTTCGGCTACATCAACGCCTCATGGACATTACGCGCGGACTTGATTGCCGGGTGGACCTGTCGCTTGTTGAATCACATGCGAGAAAGCGGTGAGACAACGGCTACACCGAGAATTTCCGATGAGCTCGCTGCATCAATGAGTCGGCGCTTCTGGATTGATGATTTTTCTGCCGGGTATATGCAGCGAATGATGCAGCGTTTCCCCAAGCAGGGTGATCAAATGCCCTGGATGAATCCTCAGGACTACCGTAGAGACCGTAAGATGTTCCGCGATGATCCGATTGAGGATAATGATCTGGTACTGGAGCGCTTGGAAGTGAGGGCCGAAGCCTCTGAACTTCAGAAGGTGAGTTGATCGCTGATGGTGGCACCGTCTCTGCAGGAAAGTAGTGTCTATTGTCCGTATTGTGGCGAATCTATCGAGGTTTTGCTGAATCCTGAAGATGTGGGACTTGAATACATAGAGGACTGTCAGGTCTGCTGTCGTCCGATTGAGTTTCGTTTGCGAGAAGCTGCTGCTGGCTGGTTGCAAGCCGAGGTCCGTTCCGACATCGAATAGAGAGTGGCTAGCGGAGTGTGCGTGTTCGCTCAATGAAAATCCCGGGATTGCACCGACAAAGCAGTCAATTCAGCACTGCAATCTTCAAGTGTTCCGGCAATCACATGGGTCACGCCTTCACGCGACTCCACTGTGCCCTTGACCAAGAGTAGCTGGGCCGTCATCAAGCTTTGCCGATAGCGTTCCTGAACAGCTGGCCAAACGATCACGTTGATGTTCCCCGTTTCATCCTCAAGCGTGAGGAATACCACCCCTGAGGCTGTTCCCGGCCGCTGACGACAAGTCACTAAACCCGCTACCCGGACGAAGCGATGATTACCCAAAGCCTCGAGTTCCGTTTGTCGTTTGCACTGATTAAAAGGACGCTGATGACGTAACAGTGCAAGTGGGTGTGCTCGCAGGGTCAGCCCCGTACTTTGATAATCTGCAATGACGTCTTCGACCAGATTGGGCGCTGATAAAGCGACATCATCGCCATGATGATGCCGTAGTGTCGAATCAGCTGGCAGTAGTGGCCGATCATCTTCCAGCGCCATGGTTTGCCAGTGAGACTGGTAGCGGTGCCCGCTAATGCTGGACAGTGCATCTGCTGCAGCAAGCGCCTCCAGGTTGGCGCGATCGAGCGATGCTCGCTGACGTAAGTCTGCTACGTCAGAAAAAATACGGGTTTGTTGTGTCTCGGCAATACGGAGACCTGCAGTTGTACTGAGGCCTTTAACCAATCTCAGGCCCAGCCTGATATGTGGTTGCTTGTTGTTTTTGGAAGGTAGTAGCAGGTGGTTCCAGTGACTGTGATTCACGTCGATGGGCAGGATCAAGATATGGTGTCGCCGAGCATCCTGTATCAGCTGTGAGGGGGAATAGAAGCCCATTGGCTGGCTGTTAAGCAATCCAACATAAAAGGCGGCTGGATGATGGCACTTTAACCAAGCGGATATATAGGCTAGCAATGCAAAGCTTGCGGAGTGGGATTCTGGAAATCCGTAACCGCCAAACCCTTTGATCTGGTTGAACAGGCGATCAGCAAATTCTGGTGTATACCCTTTGTTGATCATGCCTTTTTTAAGTTTATGTTCGAATGTGAGCAGTTTGCTATTTTTACCCCAGTTACTGATGGCGCGCCTCAAGGCATCGGCTTCTCCTCCAGTGAAGCCTGCTGCCACCATAGCAAGCCGTATGACCTGTTCCTGAAAAATAGGAACTCCCAAAGTGCGTGAAAGTACGGATTCAATGGCTTTGTTTGGGTAGCTGATGGATTCCAGACCTGCTTTGCGACGTAGATAGGGGTGAACCATATCTCCTTGAATTGGACCGGGCCGGACGATGGCAATTTCGATAACAAGATCGTAAAAACATGCCGGTTTTAGTCGCGGTAGCATAGACATTTGTGCACGGGACTCAATTTGAAAGACGCCCAGCGTGTCGGCTCGTTGTAACATTCGATAAGTGGTCGCGTCTTCCCGGGGAATGTCCTGTATGCACTGGATATCAGGGTGATCCCGACTGACCATTTCCAGTGTTTTGCGAATGGCCGATAACATACCGAGGGCCAGAATATCGACTTTGAGTAGCCCCAGAGACTCGATGTCTTCTTTGTCCCACTGAATGACAGTCCGGTCTGGCATGCTGGCGTTTTCCACCGGTACCAGATTTGAAATGGGTCCGCGGCTGATGACAAAACCGCCGACATGCTGTGATAGGTGACGTGGAAAGCCCAGTATTTCCTGAACTCTTGCCAGAAAGTGTTCCGCTAGCTGCCCTGAGCGCTGCATCCCTTGCTGCTGAAATCGGCTGGTCAGTTCCCGCTCTCGATTCCACCATGCCAGAGAGCTCGACAATTCGTCGATAAAGTTTGAGTCAAAACCCATGGCTTTACCGACATCGCGTACAGCGCTGCGTGAGCGATAGGTAATCACTGTTGCGGCCAGAGCGGCGCGGCGACGCGTATATTTTTTATAGATGTACTGGATCACTTCTTCGCGCCTTTCATGTTCGAAGTCCACATCGATATCAGGTGGCTCATCGCGTTCACGAGAGATGAACCGTTCGAAAAGAAGTGATATTTTTTCTGGAGAGACCTCAGTAATATGCAGGCAATAGCAGACAACTGAATTGGCGGCTGAGCCTCTTCCCTGACAGAGGATATGGCGTGATTTGGCAAAACGAACGATGTCGTAAACGGTCAGGAAATAATATTCATAGGAGAGCTCGGTAATCAGATCGAGTTCCTGATGTATCCGATTTTGTACTGGCTCTGGTACGCCTTCTGGCCAGCGTTGCCGGGCACCAGCAGCGACTTCCTGTCGGAGATAGCTGTTGGCAGTATGGTGTGAAGGGACGACCTCTTCCGGATACTCGTAGCGCAATTCATCAAGACTGAACTGGCACTGATCGGCGATATGACGTGTTTCAGTGATGAGTGTCTCGGGATAGAGCGACTTTAGTGTCTCCAGTGTGCGGAGGTGTTGCTGACTGTTGATTAACCGCCGGTGCCCCAGCTGTTGTACCGGGGTTTGTGTCCTGATGGCGGTGAGGACATCGTGTAAGGCTTTTCGTTTGGCACTGTGCATCTGCACTTCGCCGCATGCCACCATTGGCACCTGCAGGGTTTGCGCAATATGGTAGCGGTGCTTGAAGCGCCGCCATTCATCATTGCCGAGCAGGCGACTGACACCAATCCAGACGCGGTCTTTGCATAATCTGGCGAGCTGTTGGAGGTGAATGCTCTGGTTGTCGGTGTCATCCGGCAACAGGATAAGTAGGCAGCGCTTGAGATGAAAAATCACATCGCGCAAGTGGATGGTATAGCTTCCCTTGCCAGCTCGTCTGCGAGCTCGGCTGATCAGCCCCGAGAGTTCTCCGTATGCTTCGCGATTGGGCGTCAGTGCCACCAATCGTATGCCTTCGGTCAAAGTGAATTCGCTGCCAATAATCAGTTTTAAACCCAATGCTTTCGCGGCAACATGTGCTTTTACGACGCCTGCCAGAGAGCATTCATCGGTGATGGCCAAAGCATGGTAGCGGCAGGTGGCGGCACGGCTGACAAGTTCATCCGGTGCAGAGGCGCCACGGAGAAAGCTGTAGTGGCTTAGGCAGTGAAGTTCGGCGTACACAACAAAATATACTGTATAAATAAACAGTATATTAGCGTCATACGCTTCAGCTTGAAAAGCGCTGTCGTAAAATAGCGTAGACTATTTTTACTAGGGGTTGTGGTGGTGAACTCTTCGACGCAACCCGGTACTGGGAGAGCGTGACAGTGAGTCTCACACAGATAGCCCGTTATGCCCTGATGGGTTTGTACTTGTTCTTAACTGCTTGTACCGGTGTTCCTGATGGTATCGAGCCTGTCACGGCCTTTGATCAGAGCCGTTATCTGGGTAGATGGTACGAGATCGCACGACTCGATCACAGTTTTGAGCGGGGCCTCAGCCAGGTTACGGCAACGTATCGGCTCAATCCTGACGGCAGTATTGCGGTACTGAATCGGGGGTTTGATGTTGATAAGAGTGAATGGCGCGAAGCGGAAGGCGTCGCACGTTTCGTTCAATCACCCGATATCGCACACTTGAAAGTGTCTTTTTTTGGACCATTCTATGGCAGTTATATCGTGTTTGACTTGGGAGAGGATTACGACTATGCCTTCGTCTCCGGTTTTAACCGCGATTACCTGTGGCTACTTGCTCGCACCCCTGAGGTTGGTAGCGCGTTGCAGGACCACTTCCTGGAGACTGTCGCTGAGCTGGGATTTGACCCTGCCGGGTTGGTCTGGCTGAACGACACTGTCAGCACTCGGATTGATAACCCATAGGCGGGATCGGTTGCGCTGTCGGTATCGTGTGCTCAGCGCTCGTATGAGCTGTGCTGCTGGCAAGTTTATCAAGGCCTCATTGAGTTCCTGACAGGTATAACGTGTTGGATTACCGAGGTTGGCTCAGTGTCTGCAACGAGCGGGAGTGGACAATTGCATGAGCATTACCCGCTCTGGTCAGGCAAAGAGCCCGTGTAGATACCAGCGTCGGTTGTGTCGGTCCTGATATATCCAGACAGGCTGTTTTTGAGGTGTGCAGGCGATGTAGTAATCCCGACTGACGGGTGCATGCCACCATTGATCTTCAATACGTTCCGGTCCATGAAGAATATCCAGTGCGCCGTTCCAGTAAAGCTGTTCTGCACTTTGATGAATAGGTTGTGGTGCCGGTAGCAGCCAGAAAGGACGCTGTCCCAGAGGATGGTTGTCGGTATCGTTGCGGGGAGTCAGGGTGTGGGTTTCCATGACAGCATCTTCCGGCAGGTGTTCGCTACGAGAGTCGAGGTAACCAACAGCCTGCAATCCGAGACGGCTACGCAGCCGGTCTACCAGCTCGTATCGTGACGCCGTACTGACGCCGGCATGAAATAAATCTTGTGGTGCAGTCCTGGCTTCCTGCAGTTCTTCTACGATCAGTGAAAGCCCTTCGATGCCCTCCGGCAGAGATTGGTTCTCCAGCTGTAGACGAGAGAGCTCGAGCCAGAGCGCTGCATTTTTTTGAGCAGAATCCGAAAACACCTTGAAAGCGGTGTAGGCGGTTTCTGACGGCGTATCCTGTGTTTGTGGCTGCTGCGGTTGTGGCTGCTGCGGTTGTAGATAGCGCCACTCGATCACGCCACTGCAGAGTTGTGTATTCATCAGGAATTGACAGAAATGGGTTAGCAGGCGTTGCATCGCAGGGTGCAGCTCCTGCCGATTCTGAATATCAAAGCCGAACCAGAGGGTATCCTCAAAGCGTTGAGGTGGCTGATATGTAATGACCGGCTCCTGCTGATTTCCCGTGAGTTGATTAAGCCAATTCAGGAAAGGTTCCCCACAACGTTTACCCAGTGCAGATGGGGGAATATCGAGCAATTGCCTGAATTGCCGTAAGCCGGTTTTCTCCAGTCTTTTCAGGACCGCGGGGAAATCGGCTTCGATCAGATGAAGGGGCATGGGCCCTAGTCGTTCAGTAAGAAGCTTTTCTGGGTGGCAGGCTATGTCTCGCTCGGCATGGCTCAGTAGCCAAGCCGCCGCACGCGTCTCAGCGACTCCCATTGCGACGGTCAGACCGCGTAGGCACATCTCTTTATCGATGCAGTTTAAAAGGGCTTCAAGGCCGTGATGTAGCCGCAGGCAGCTGCCAATTTCGAGCATCAATGCATTGTCTCGCCATCGTTGCAGATGGGGCGACAGCCCATATGCCCAGACAGTGAGTTGTTTTAGCAGCGCCTCTTCTGTTTGCGGTGCGCGCTCCAGCACACAGTATTCGCTTTGTACGAGCAGCGCCTGCGCCGTGCTGATACTTTGTCCGGGCAGAACCCCGGCAAGACAAGCCAGTTCGTTACAGATTACAACGCGTCGCCGAGCTGCGACGATAACAGCCATATTGTCGGACTCACCCCGCTGCTTCAGCAGCGTTTCCAGTGGGAGCGAATCAAAACGAAGGCAGAGCCACAATGACATTACGCCATTATACTGTATTTTTATACAGTATAATGGCGTGGTCTTCACTTTATTGCGGTGGCGCCGGGGAATATCCCGGGAGAGCGGCAATTCGGTAAGATGAAGCGACGTTCTGCTCTCGCCCTCGACCTCGACGCAATCAGGAAATGACCTATGTCTGGTGACGCCCACTCCCGCCGCAGCCACACGCTCTCCTTTTCAAGACGCTGGCTTGACTACATTGTGTTCCTTTGTCGTCGCTGGTTGTGTCTGTTGATCGCCAGTATGCTGGTTTCCTCCTGCGGAGAATCAGGTGCCCCGGTCGCCTCTGAAACAGTTGTTGCACCGCTCATGTCAGCTGAGCAAGCGCGGTTAGAAGCATTCTTTTCTGCTAGCTGGAAGGAGGATCTGGCGCGCAATCCTGCCACGGCCAGCTATCTTGGCGTTCGGGACCAACAAGATCGATGGAACAATCTATCGGAGTCTTTTCAGCTGGAATCACTCCACATTGCCAGAGAGCGCCTGACCTTTTTGGAGGACATTGATACAACGCAGTTATCAGCTGAGCGTCAACTGTCCTATCGCCTTTACCGTCTTGAGCTCGAGCGCACGTTAGCGGGAGCACCCTTTCGACATCATCGCTATGTGATCCATCAGTATCGGGGCCCTCACACCAGTGTTGTCAGTCTGTTAATCAATATTCACTCTATTACCTCCAAGGAGGATGCCATTGCATACATTGCGAGGCTTAACAACTTGCCCGAGTACTTTGACGGTGTGATCGAGCAAATTCATCTCCGCGCAGACAAAGGCCTTTATCTGGTGGATTGGATGATTCCCAAGATGGTGGAATCAGCCGGCAATGTCTTGTCAGGGGCGCCGTTTGACGATAGCAGAGAACCCTCTGTAATTTGGGCGGACTTTAACGACAAGCTGGATCGGCTGGTTTTGGAGTCGGCTGCGTCGGAGCGGTTGCGGGAAGCTGCTCGAACCGCGTTGCTGACGGCGGTCAAACCTGCCTATGAGCGTTTGATTGGCGTGATCGCATCGCAGCAAGATAAAGTGGCTTCCGCAGACGGGGTGTGGCGTTTCCCAGACGGTGACGCTTTCTACGCAGACAGGCTGCAGGCTTTTACCACGACCGATCTTACTGCGGAGGAAGTTCACCAAGCCGGCCTCACTAATGTTGCGCGATTGCATGACGAGATGCGCACAGTCATGGTCGAATTGGGCGCGGAGGGCGAACTGTCAGAATTTCTGGTGCAGGTCCGCAATGACGCCTCCTTGCGATATCCGAATACTGATGAGGGACGTAGCTCTTATCTGGAGGCCGCCCGGAAAGCAATTGTGAGCATGGCGGAGAAGCTGCCTGAATATTTTGGTTTGCTGCCACAATCTGAATTGATCGTGAAGCGGGTAGAGGCTTATCGTGAACGTTCAGCAGGCAAAGCGTTTTATCAGAGCCCGCCTTCTAATGGGTCCCGTCCCGGCATTTATTACGCCAATTTGTACGATATGAATTCGATGCCGGTTACGGATTTGGAAGCGCTGGCTTATCACGAGGGATTACCGGGACATCATTTACAGCGGGCCATCTCGGCGGAACTCGGTGATGTGCCCGATTTCCAGCGTCATACCCGATTCACAGCTTACACAGAGGGTTGGGGGCTGTATTCCGAATATCTGGCACGAGAAATGGGCTTCTATCAGGATCCTTACTCGAATTTTGGGCGCCTGGCGATGGAACTATGGCGCGCAGCCAGACTGGTAGTGGATACCGGCCTACACCATAAGCGGTGGACGAGAGAGCAAGCGATTGCTTATTTGGTTACGAATACGCCCAATGCTGAATATGACTGTGAACGCGCCATTGAGCGGTATATTGCTATGCCCGGTCAGGCGACGGCCTACATGATTGGCAAATTACGGATTGTTGAGCTGCGAGAGATGGCGCGTGAAGCGCTGGGTGATCAATTTGATATCCGAATCTTTCATGACACTGTGCTGGGTTCTGGGGCGGTGCCACTCGACCAGTTAGAGGCCAGTATTCAAAGTCTCATTCAGGCAGCGCTGGTCAATCACTCGAAATGAAGCGCTCCGATAGCGGCAGGGAAGGAGCTTGCTTGGTTCTCCCTGAGTGCGGGGGTCTACGCCAATAGCAGTGGTGCGGGTGCAGTGACCTTGCACATCTGGCCCTCCCTGCCATCGAAAAAAACGATGGAAGTTTCTTAAACAATCATCTTTTCAATGTTACCCCAGAATGACTACAGTATCGTCTGAGGTAAGAATCATCAATTGAGGACAGCATGATGAAAGTAACGTTAATGAGAACGGCGATCGTGCACACTGCGCTGGCGGCGGCCTTGGTAGCCCTGCCGGTTGTAGAATCAGTGGCGCGCAGTACGCCTAAAAGTACTCAGGCCTGGTGGCCTGCCAGCCTCGATCTGTCGCCTTTGCGACAGAATGAGCGAAGCACGAACCCTTTGGGTGAGGATTTTGATTACGCGGCAGAGTTTGCACGACTTGATCTTGAAGCCCTTAAGGCCGATATCAATGACACGCTGACCACCTCGCAGCCTTGGTGGCCTGCCGATTACGGTAACTACGGTCCGTTTTTTGTCCGGATGGCTTGGCACAGTGCGGGCACTTACCGCACCACAGATGGTCGCGGCGGAGCCGATGGCGGACAGCAACGTTTTGAGCCGCTCAACAGCTGGCCCGACAATGGCAATCTTGACAAAGCCCGTCGCTTGCTATGGTCCATCAAGCAAAAGCATGGCAACCAGATTTCATGGGCCGATCTGATGGTGCTCGCGGGTAATGTGGCGATGGAAAATATGGGCTTCAAAACCTTTGGCTTTGCAGGAGGCCGCACGGATGACTGGGAACCTGAGTGGGTTTATTGGGGCCCTGAGGCCAAGATGTTGGCGGACGAGCGCTACGCTGAAGGCAGGCAGTTGCGCACAGGCCTTGCCGCAGTGCAGATGGGGCTCATTTATGTGAACCCAGAAGGCCCTAACGGTAACTCTGATCCTGTGCTAGCGGCACATGACATCCGCGAGACGTTCGGCCGCATGGCAATGAACGATGAGGAAACCGTCGCGCTGATTGCGGGTGGACATTCTTTTGGGAAAGCGCACGGCGCGCATAAACCTGACGACTGTGTCGGTCCCGAACCCACGGGTGAGGCGATTGCTGAGCAGGGGTTTGGGTGGAAGAACACGTGCGGGAAAGGTAATGCTGAAGATACAGTGACCTCAGGTCTTGAGGGTGCTTGGACGGCGACACCTACCCAGTGGTCCATGATGTACCTCGCGAACTTGTTTGCCTACGAGTGGGACCAGACGCGCAGCCCGGCGGGCGCTTTACAGTGGCAGCCAAAGGACGGTGCGGCGGTGGGCACAGTGCCTGATGCGCACCGTGCAGATGTTTCACACGCACCGGTTATGCTTACCACGGATCTGTCCCTTAAGTTTGATCCCAGTTACCGCGAGATTTCGCAACGGTTTTTGTCAAACCCCGAGGAATTTGAGCTGGCGTTTGCCAAAGCGTGGTTCAAGCTGACCCATCGAGATATGGGGCCGAAGATTCGCTATCTGGGAGACGATGTCCCCGCAGAAGTTCTGGCCTGGCAGGATCCCTTGCCCGAGCGTGATTACAAGCTGGCAGGTGATAGCGACATTGTTAAGCTCAAGGCGGCAATTGCTGACAGTGGGTTGACCAATACGCAGCTGGTGAGCAGTGCATGGGCATCCGCCTCGACGTTCCGTGGCACAGACATGCGCGGTGGGGCTAATGGTGCCCGCATTCGCCTGGCGCCCCAAAATCAATGGGCGATTAACGATCCGGCTTCATTGTCTGAAGTGATCTCGGCACTGGAAAATGTGCAGGGCGACTTCAACAGTGGGTTGTCTCGTGGCAAACAGATATCTCTGGCGGATGTAATAGTGCTGGCGGGTAACGTGGGTGTTGAGCAGGCGGCAGCAGAGTTCGGCGTTGAGGTATCGATTCCTTTTACCTCAGGGCGAGTAGATGCGACCGAAGGATCTGTAGACGTCGTCTCTATGTCAGTGTTGGAGCCGCGTCACGACGGTTTCCGTAATTACATGGCCGACCTAGGGTTCATGACGCCGGCTCAGGCCCTCATCGACAAGGCAGACATGCTTAACCTCACCGTGTCCGAAATGACGGTGTTGTTGGGCGGTCTGCGTGCCATGAATGCCAACGCGGGTGTCAGCAATAACGGCGTGCTGACCGATCGGCCCGGTGTGTTGAGTAATGACTTTTTTGTCAATCTGCTCGATATGAGCACCGCATGGGGGCCTTCGGGAGAAGCCTATGTTTTCGAAGGGCGTGATCGTCAAACAGGAGATCTCAAGTGGACTGCGACAGAGTTTGATCTGGTATTTGGATCCAACTCGGAGTTGCGAGCGGTTGTTGAGTTCTATGCTTTTGACGAGAGTCGTCAGCGCTTCATCAAGGACTTTGCCAGTGCCTGGACCAAGGTGATGGATGCGGATCGTTTCGATATCGAAGACTCCGGCAATGTCGTGGTGAGTGTGGCCCAGTAATTGGCCAAGGAATGTATAAGAAAAAGCCCCGCATAGGCGGGGCTTTTTTTACTCTGGTTGTGGCCGTTTGCTACGCTAACCCCAATCAGTACTGAATGATGATCTTCAAACGGCAGAAGATTGACGAGTGATATCGGTATTCAGCGTCACTGTTGCGGTTAGCGAATTTGTAATGAGGCAGTTTTCCTCCGCCTTTTTCAGAACGCGCAGTACTTTTTCCTCTTCCAAATCATCGGGGATACTGATGCGAACAGAGAGTTGAATCTCGGTAAATCGAGTAGAGCGATCGGCGCGCTCCAAAGTACCTGTTGCATCGCAGTCCAGCGCATACCAGGTGACTCGCGACGGTTTGGCCATAGCGCGAAAGGTCAGCACAAAACAGTCTGCTACGGCCGCAATCAGCAGTGCCTCCGGTGACCACTGGTCGCCTGGACCGCCGAACTCTGTAGGAACGTCGGTGCTTAGATCCTCCAGTCCGTTACTGGAGATACGCACTCGGGATTGGTCGGCGTTTGCGGTCGCGACGCAGCGATAATAATGGGGAAAGTCCTGCATGGCAGTCTGAGTATGATGAGAAGCGGGCGCAAGGATAGCGGCTCTCTGCCATTGATGCCACCCAATATTGTCAGCTGCTGTTTGGCAGAGATGGGCCGCGGTTCAGGCAGAAGGCCGGCAATCTGCATGCTGGGGAAGTGTTTGCAATGGCTCTAGCGATACCCACGTGGGAGAAGTATCAGACAGTGACTCATCCATGGGTAGTGGAATGGTTGGGCTCTGGCTTCCACCCCGTTGTTTGAGAATTTTGATCTGACGGTAGCCGTCAATCTGAATCTTCAGACTGGCAGGGGAGGTTTGCTCCAGCGCTTCAGAAGAGCGAAATAGTACGGCGAGCGTGTCATGACTGGCCGCTGCCAACTGTATTTTGCGCAGCTCCGCGTATCGGTAATGTGTGGCGCCAAGCCAGGCAAATACGGCACTGCAAGTGGTACTGCGCAAAGCCTGCTCAATTGACCACAGCACTTCTTCACGATTTCGCGGATGAACCAGCATGATTTCCTGAAGATCGATACCTTCGTTTGCAAGGAGCGGTGCATAGGGTGTGTAGGGGGGATCAATAAATACTTGCCAGCGCTCTTGGCCGGATAGGACTTTCATTGTGGGCATAAAAACCCCCATGGCATCCAATCCACACTGATCGCTGATAACCTCGACGCATCCCCCTGGTGGCCATCCCCTGTTATAAAGTTGCGCATCCAGTACATCAAAGCCGGTTTTGACGCCGTGCACAATGTGTGCCTCAGCGTTCGCGGCGGCGACATTGGGATGCAGAAAAACACGATTTTGTTGACCGATACCAGAGGGACCCATACCGTATTGGCCCATGCCTTGCCACGTGTCGGCACGGCGGAAAATATCTTCCAGTAGATAATTCATGATGCACTCCTATGACATGTTGCTGCCCTTGATCACCGTCGCTGATGCGAAATCTGCTGGTGGTTCGGCTACAGCAGTTCAAACACTGTATAAATAGACAGTATTTGAGCATGGTTAAAAAATCAAGAAAGAATTTTTCAGACTGTCGCGAAAAGCGACAGGTGCACCAATCGGCGCTTGCAGATGCACGATTTCGGCGCTATTACCCGGCCAGCTGGTTTTCCAGCATGGGGGCCTGGTTGCTGCGCTTCCTGCTGGGATGGAGCGCTTGGGACCTGACTCATTCCGCTACCTGGGTTGGTATCGTCGGGGCACTGATGCTTGCCCCTGCCCTGTTCCTGTCACCGTGGTTTGGCATTCTGTCAGATCGGGTCAATCCAAGGCAGGGGCTGCGATTGTCAATGGTCATTCACAGTGTAATCACCCTGATGGGTGCCGGGACCGCATGGATGGGTGTATACGACCGCACCATGCTGGTTGTCTTGGCAGCCACTCTGGGTGTGGCGACTTCACTTCACTCTCCGATGCGATTGGCGCTGGTGCCTCTGTTGGTCTCTCGCGAGGCACTGCCCAGTGCGGTGGGTTACTCCGCGATGTCTTTCAATATAGCGCGCATGGTCGGGCCAGCAATGGGTGCTGCATTGGTTGCCCAGCTGGATATTACTGCGGCGTGGTTGGCTGCCATGCTCATGTTCGCGATCTCTTTTCTGGGACTCACGCGATTGTCCATAGCCTGGGATCCTCCTGACGGGCCGCAAACCTCATATCCACAGCAGTTGGTTGCCGGTTTCAGGCACTTGCTGCAACGCGCCGATTTGCGGCTCCTTCTTGCACTGACTGCACTCAACGGCCTACTGGGGCGCACGATTATCGAGTTGCTGCCAGCACTGTCAGGTCATGTGCTGCAGGGAGGGTCGGCAGAGTTGGCTGTTCTGGTGGCCATGGCCGGCTTCGGTTCGGTGTTGGGCGGTTTGCTGGTGAGTCGGCAGGCAGCACAGCTGGGTCGACTTTTGGCATTGGTGTGCGCTGCGATCGGACTGGCCAGTCTGAGCCTCATCAGTTTGCAGTGGTTCTCGGGCATGGCTGGTATGGCCGTGTGGGTATCCTGCTTGAGCGTGGTGACGACAGTCGCCGGCACAGGATCGCAGACCCTGATACAGCTGACTGCCGAGAGAGAGTACCGCGGGCGGGTGATGAGTGTCTGGACTATGCTGGCGATGGGGGCACCCGCACTGGGCGCAGCGGCACTCGGTGCGGGCGTAGATGGGTATGGCTTTGCTCTGGTATCGCTGCTTGCGGGGACGATGGGTCTGGGCCTGGTGCTCACACTCTACGCGAGGCGTTCACTCCTGCTGTCGACGGGCAATCCCTGAGCCATTACCACCATGAGGCTCTCTAGTAGACTCCAGGGTTCGCCAGCCAGAAAACCTTTACTGGCGCCATCAGCCTGAAAACTCAGAGCTTGCATCTCTGCGAGATCGCGGCCGGAAAGACGCTGAGTGGCTGACCGCACCATCGCTTGTCGACTGCGCCACACGCCTCGCTGAGTCAACGCACTATTGATGGGCGTGCCATCGGCCACATCGCGCTTGAGATCCGCCAGCAGGCGAACCTCTCTGGCGACGGCCCACAGTAGGACAGGTGGTTGTATCGCTTCTGCCCTCAGTCCCCTCAGCGTTCTCAAGGCGCCTCGCGCATCCCCAGAGAGTGCCACATCGACCAGCCTGAACGCGTCGTAACGAGCGTTGTCGGACACCGTGTCGGCGATCATGTCCGCGGTGATACGCTGCTCACCGTGAAGCAAGCGGAGTTTCTCAATTTCTTGGGCGGCTGCAAGGAGATTACCCTCCATTCGCTCGGCGAGCAGCGCGACAGCCTCTCTTTCGCCTGATAGTCCTGCCGTTTTCATTCGCGCCGCGATCCAGGCAGGCAATTCTGCTGGTGAGACAGGCCAGATGGGCACGACCACGCCGGCACGATCGAGCGCCGAATACCATTTGCTCTTCTGAGATTGTTTATCGATACGTCCGCTGACAATCAGCAAAACATCTTCAGATTCGCCAGTGAGGTATTCCTGTAACGCTCTGCTACCTTCAGCACCGGGCTTGCCGGTGGGCAGGAATACCTCGATGAGCTTTCGGTCAGAAAATAACGATAAAGAGCCAGCGCTGTGTCCTAGCGTGAGCCAGTCATCCTTATTTGCAATATGGATCCGTTGGCGTTCGTTGCAGCCACTCGCTCGCGCTGCCTGCCGGATAGCATCGGCAGATTCCTGAGCGAGTAAAGGCTCATCACCTGAAATGAGGTAACAGGTCGCCAGTGTGCCAGCAAGGTGAGTTTCCAGTTGCTCGGGTTTGAGTTGCATCAGTCGGGCAGGCTGCGGCTCGCTCGGCGGACGATTTGTGCCGCCAGGTCCTGTCTCATTTCTGCCCGGAGCAACCGCAGTTCTTCAGTTTTGCCCACAACGTTGCGCGGGTCATTCAGCATCTGACGGCTGACGTTAGCGGTGGCATCAATCGGGTCTCGTCCGGATTGCTGCAAGATAAAGCTCGCAGACAGCGTCAGTTCTAGCTCGGCAGCACGCGCCTGCGCAGTGAGCGAAACATTGCGCTGTGTGAACTGCTCGGGTTGGATGGTGAGCGAGAGCCTGGCCGTATTGCTGTCTGCCAGTACTGCGCCGCTGGCGCTCAGTTCTCGAGTCACTTCCCTGGTGAGTTCGGCGCGAGGTTGACTGCTGATGAGACGAACCGCTACGCCAGACAACCCACTGTCGCTACTGTCACTTCCCTTGAGTTGAAAGCCGCACCCTGTCAGGAGCAGCAAGCCAGTCAGTAGCCAGATGCCTTTGCGCGCTGCATGCTGCTTGTCTCGGGAGAGTTCTGTCATTGTGCGACGATATTTACCAGTTTCTGCGGCACTACAATCACCTTGCGGACGGTTTTGTCATTGAGAAAGCGCTGAACGTTATCCTGATTGATCGCCAGCGTCTCAATTTCAGCTCTATCGGCTGATGCCGGCACCGTGACTTTACCCCGGACCTTACCATTGACCTGCACTACGATCTCGAGTTCGTCCCGATTAAGCGCTGTCTCATCGACCGCCGGCCAACTGCCCTCTGTGAAAGCCTCGCCCGTCAACTGCTGCCAAAGATGCTCAGCGATGTGAGGTGTAATGGGCCATAGCATCAGTAACACAGCGTGCAAACCCTCACAGATTACTGCGCGATCAGCACTGCTTTCGCTGCTATGACGACCCAGCTCGTTACACAACTCCATGACCGCGGCAATAGCGGTATTAAAAGTCTGCCGGCGCCCATAGTCATCATTGACCTTGGTGATGGTCTCGTGGATTTTTCGGCGCAGATTCTTTTGTTCAGCGCTCAATGCAGTGGGCAGCGCTGATTCGCCCGCCGAGCCGAAGTCATGAACCAGACGCCAGAGGCGCTTGATAAACCTGTGGGCGCCTTCGACGCCAGAGTCGGACCATTCGAGGGATTGCTCGGGCGGTGCCGCAAACATGCTGAACAGACGAACAGTATCCGCACCATAGCGATCAATGAGGGTTTGTGGGTCAACCGTATTGCCACGGGACTTGGACATTTTTATGCCGTCTTTGAGCACCATGCCCTGAGTGAGCAGTCGCTTGAAGGGCTCATCGCTTGTCACCAAACCAGCGTCTCGCATCAGCTTATGAAAGAAGCGGGAGTAGAGTAGATGTAAAATAGCATGCTCGATTCCACCGACATATTGATCGACCGGTAGCCAATAATTGGCCTGGGTACTGTCTAGCATGCCCTCTGCGTAGTGCGGGCAGGTGAAGCGTGCGTAGTACCAAGAAGACTGTACAAACGTGTCGAAGGTATCGGTTTCGCGCTCACACGCCTGGCCCTCAAACTCGAATTGGCGCCATTCGAGATTTGCCTTGATAGGCGATGCCACGCCATCCATCGCTACGTCTTCTGGTAATAATGAAGGTAGGCGATCTGCTGGAATGGGAATGTCGCGCCCATCTTCGAGGTTGAGCATAGGGATCGGCGTTCCCCAGTAGCGTTGCCGCGATACGCCCCAGTCTCTGAGTCGGAACTGGGTGGTCGTCTCGCCCATCGCTGTGGCCTCCAGCCGCTCGGAAATTCCCTCAAAAGCCTGGTCAAAGTCGCAGCCATCAAACTCCTCGGATGCGGTCAGTATGCCGTGCTCCGCGTAGGCGTTATCCGATATATCGGCTGGCTTGCCGTCTGAATCGCAGACTACCGTCTTCATCGGCAGGGCATATTTGCGCGCAAATTCCCAATCCCGCTCATCGTGAGCAGGCACCGCCATCACCGCACCCGACCCATAGTCCATAAGCACATAATTTGCCACCCACACCGGGATTGCTTCACCTGTCAGGGGGTGTGTGGCACGCAGGCCGGTATCCATACCTAGCTTCTCGGCTTGAGCCATGTCGGCTTCTGCCACCGATAACTGCTTGCAGGTGGCGATAAAGTCGGTGAGTTCAGTATTGCTATCGGCCAGCGCCAGCGTAATAGGATGTTCAGCGGCAAGGCTGATGTAGGTCACGCCATAGAGCGTATCGGGTCGAGTGGTATAGACCTCGATGCGATCAAGGTTTGCAATCGGGGAATCTAATCCGAACGCCAGCTTCACGCCGCGGCTCTTTCCGATCCAGTTCCGCTGCATGGTGCGCACGGCCTCAGGCCAGCCATCCAGGGTAGCCAAACTCTCCAGCAACTCTTCCGCGTAGGCAGTGATGCGAATAAACCACTGTGGAATCTCGCGTCGTTCAACCACTGCGCCCGAGCGCCAACCGCGTCCATCAATGACTTGCTCGTTGGCCAGCACGGTCTGATCCACCGGATCCCAGTTGACCGTTGCCATTTTTTTGTACACCAGGCCTCGTTCGTAGAGTTGGGTGAAGAACCATTGCTCCCACTGGTAGTACTTTGGGTCGCAGGTTGCAATTTCCCGGTCCCAGTCATAGGCGTAGCCTAGGCGCCGCAACTGAGCGCGCATGTGATCGATGTTTTCCCGAGTCCAAGTGGCAGGGGCTACCTTATTAGCGATGGCTGCATTTTCGGCAGGTAGGCCGAAGGCATCCCAGCCCATTGGCTGCAATACGTTCTTCCCCTGCATGCGTTGATACCGGGCAATGACATCGGCAATGGTGTAATTCCTGACATGACCCATGTGCAATTTGCCGCTGGGGTACGGGAACATCGCGAGACAGTAGAATTTCTCTCGAGCGTCATCCTGCTGGACAGTAAAGCGGCCTGTTTGAGACCACTCCTTCTGTAGCGTGACTTCAAGCGTCTGCGGTGTGTATTCCTGGCTCATTTCTACCCGATGCTGGCTGTGTTGAAAGACTTGCCTAGTCCGCCAACTACTCTAATACGGTCAGTTGGGTTCATGGCCTCGCTGTTGAACACGCGGAGTTTACCAGCATTAAAGCCGGTCTCGACCCAATACCAGCGTGATCAACGCAAAAACCAGAACCGGTAAGCTGCCCGTTGCAGCAAAGGGCGTGTGGCCGATTCTGGGCTGGACCGTTCCTGTCACGACAGCTTCAGTGAACTGCGGTGCCGCTGCGATAACGTCGCCGGCTGCGCTGATCAAGGCGCTGACCCCGTCATTAGTGCTGCGCACGAGGTCGCGTTCAAGCTCTCGCGCGCGATAGCGGGCCATTTGGAAGTGCTGCCATGGCCCTGAGGTGTCACCGAACCAGGTGTCATTGCTGATGGTCACGAGCACTGCGGCCTCTCGGCTCTGCGATTGAACGAAATCGGGATAGACCACCTCATAACAGATGAAACTGGCCAGAAGAATTTCATCCGCAATGAGCGGATACTGATCGGTTGGTCCGGCAGTGAATTGAGACATTGGCAGATCAAAAAAGCCGATCAAGCCCCGCAGCCACCTCTCCATTGGAACATATTCACCGAAGGGCACCAGCTTCTGCTTGTGGTAGGTGCCGCTGCCCTTACCCAGCGCAATGATACTGTTGTAGCGCCCCGCCGCATCGCGTGTTGGCAAGCCGGTAATGAGGGTGGTTTCGGTGTCCCGGCCGCGGCGATCCGCTTGATCCAGCAACTCTTCGAGTTGATCGCGGTAGCCCGGCAGCGCTGATTCCGGCCAGATCACAATGTCGTGACCTTCCTCATACTGGGCCGTCAGCGTGGCAAAGTCGTGAAGAATTTGAGAGCGATATCTTGGCTGCCACTTCTCTTTGAGTGGCACATTGGGCTGTATGGCAGCGACCCTGAGCGGCTCTCCGAGGGGCGAGGACCAATTTACTCCCTGCAACCACAGGCCAGACATCACAATAATGCCGGTGCTCGTTGTAGCAATGACCCAGCGCAGTGGTATCCGCGGACGTAATAGTGCTTCCACCCAGAGACAGCCCAATAACACCAGCAGCCATGACAAGCCATATACGCCCAATACTGGAATCCAGCCCGAGACTGGCGAATCGAGAGCCGCATAACCTGCATAGGCCCAGGGAAAGCCCGTTAGCAACCAGCTTCTAAGCCATTCGAAGAGCACCCAGAGCGAAGCAAACTGAATGCTTCGCCATCCCCAGTGCTGGCTTGCCAAGCGATGAAAGAGGCCGCTTTGCATCGAAAAGAGCAGCGCCAATCCACTGCAGAAAAGGGCGGTCAGACAGACGGCCACCCAAATGGGAGTGTTGCCATAAACATGAATGCTGACATACACCCATGAGACGCCAACGCTGAAAAATCCGACGCCGTAACAGAAACCTAAACCTAAACCTGATGGAGATTCCCTGTCTGCCTTGACCAGCACGGTGTAGAGGAGGGCCGCACTGAGTGGAACGATGGGCCAGATATCAAAGGGCGCCAATCCCAGAGGAAACAGCATCCCTGCCAGTAAAGCGAGGCCCCAGGTTGACCACTGGCGCATCACTGATCCCGAGATTCAGGGAGTTCGTTGGTGGTCACGCGAAGGCGTGTCAGTCTTCTTTCGTCAGCGTGGGTTACTTTGAACTCAAACTGATTCAAACGAATGGTTTGATTGCGTGTGGGAAGCTGCCCGAAGGCATTGATCACCAGGCCGCCAATAGTGTCGAACTCTTCATCGCTGAAAGACGTATCAAAAAACGCGTTGAAGTCCTCGATCGGCGTGAGCGCTTCTACTATAAACGTGATGTCGCTTACTGGACGGATCAGTTGGCCTTCTTCGACATCTGTCTCGTCTTCGATCTCGCCGACAATTTCCTCTAGCACGTCTTCAATGGTGATCACGCCCGCGATACCACCGTATTCGTCAATGACAATGGCCATATGATTACGGTTCTGGCGAAATTCGCGCAGCAGTACGTTCAGACGTTTGCTCTCTGGCACGGCGATCACCGGCCGCATGAGCTCCGTAATACTCGGCACGTCCATATTCGCCTGTACAAGCGGAAGCAGGTCTTTGGCTAACAGGATGCCGATCACATCATCGATGCCGTCGCCAATCACGGGGTAGCGTGAGTGGCCAGCCTGAATGATTTGAGGTATCGCTTCCAGCAAAGGCTGATCAGAATCTATGACCACCATTTGAGCTCGCGGAATCATAATATCACGCACTTGCATATCGGTTACGGACAGTGCGCCTTCCATGATTTTTCGCGCATCTTCGTCAATAATTTCATGCTCTTCTGCTAGCGAGAGTACCCCTCCAAGATCAGATTTATTTTGCGGTTCACCACTGATGAAATGTGTGAGGCGGTCCAGCCAGGATCGCTCTTCCGAATCCACCTTGCGATCATCGTTCACGATCCTGCACCCTCCGGGGGTTGTTCTGTCTCATAAGGGTTGGGGAAGCCGAGACAGCTGAGTAAGTTGATTTCGAGTGCTTCCATTCGTTTGGCTTCGGCGGGGGCCTGATGATCATGGCCGAGCAGGTGCAGCACGCCATGCACAACAAGGTGGGCCCAGTGCGCCTCCTCTGATTTTCGTTGCTGGGCGGCCTCTCGCTGCACCAGCGGTGCGCAGATCACCAGATCTCCCAGCAAGCCTGAGGCGGCTTCTGGCGGCAGATCTGCCGGGAAGGACAGTACGTTGGTCGGGCCGGCTTTCGCGCGGTATGTCTGATTGAATTGCGCCGCCTCAGTGCTGTCTGTGATCCGGATGGATACCTCTGGCATCTCACCGCTCAGGTCGACTGCTTGAGAGAGTACACGGCTGACCCAGACCTGAATGGCGTCGTCTGTGGGCGAGGGCAGGTCGGTTGTTCGATCCACGGAAAGCAGAATATTCACGGAGGACCCTCACCACGTGGCGATCTTGACTGCTGCTCATGTGCATCGTAGGCACTGACCACGCGTTGCACGAGAGGGTGACGGACAACGTCCTTGTTCCCAAAACGGGTAAAGGTAATGCCCGCAATATCTTCAAGCACCATCTCGGCGTGGGTGAGGCCACTCTGAGTGCCTCTGGGAAGATCGATTTGGCTCGTATCGCCAGTGACTACGGCAGTCGACCCGAAGCCGATCCGAGTGAGGAACATTTTCATTTGCTCCCGCGTGGTGTTCTGCGCCTCATCAAGAATGATGAACGCGTGATTGAGGGTCCGGCCCCGCATAAATGCCAAAGGCGCTACTTCGATGACGTGACGTTCAATATATTTATTGACGGCCTCGAAGCCGAGCATCTCATAGAGCGCGTCGTAAAGTGGTCTCAAGTAGGGGTCGACCTTCTGCGACAAGTCGCCGGGCAGAAACCCGAGCCGCTCACCGGCTTCAACCGCGGGTCGAACCAGCAATATTCGCTTTACCTGCTCATCGAGTAGCGCGCGGACCGCGCAAGCAACAGCGAGATAAGTCTTGCCCGTGCCAGCAGGACCCACCCCGAAATTAATATCGTGGGTGCTGATAGCGGAGACATACTGACGCTGATGTTGGCCTCTGGGTCTGACCGAAATGCGCTTGGTACGAATCAGGCTGGCGGTGTCGGTAGTCATCTCCGCGCCATCTTGGGCGGCGAGCATCTCCAGGTCTGCCTCCTGTAGCCGCAAATGGATGCTCTCTGGGCTCAGCTGAGCACCATGTTCGACATCGATATAGAGTGAAGAGAGCAACGAGGCGGCCTGCTCGCAGCGTGCTTGTGACCCACACAGCTCAAAGTGATTGCTTCGGTTTTGGATCGTAACGCCAAGACGCTTCTCGATTTGGCGCAGATGGCTGTCCAGCTGCCCACAGAGGACTGCCAGATTACGCGCGTCATTTGGTTCGAGGGAAAGTGTGATGTGGGAGGCTGACCCCTGAGGGTTTGCCTCGGGCGCCGATTGCTCTGTGTCCAACGGTTTTCACGCCGCCTCTTTCACATTGGGACAGAAAAGATACTCGCCTTGCGGGCTGAGTCAACTCCTGTGTCGGTGATTAAGACGGCTCGTTGAGACGCCCCAGAAGCGAATTTGTGAAGGCTGAGGTGATTTCCACGTCGACAAAGTCGCCGATCAGACTCGTATCCTGGCACGGAAAGTTGGCCACGCGATTGTTTTCGGTGCGGCCGGAGAGTTGCCCTGGATCCCGCTTTGCACGACCGGTGACAAGTATTCGCTGAACGGTGCCCACCATGGATTCGGAAATGTATCGCGCCTGCTGAGCGATGCGCGCCTGAAGAGTGTGTAGCCGTTGTTTCTTCACTTCCTTAGAGACCTCGTCAGGCAGCTCTGCAGCGGGAGTACCCGGGCGGGCGCTGTAAAGAAAGCTGAACGAAGTGTCGAAGCCCATCTCCTCTATCAGTTTCATAGTGGCCGCAAAGTCTGTTTCTGTCTCACCGGGAAATCCGACGATGAAATCTGAGGAGAGTGAGATATTGGGTCGAATCCGACGCAGGGCGCGTATGATGGCTTTGTACTCCAGAGCGGTATGCCCGCGTTTCATTGCCATCAAAATCCGATCCGAGCCGCTCTGAACAGGCAGGTGCAGATGATCGACCAGAGCGGGGATCTCTGCATAGCAATTAACCAATGCGTCAGAAAATTCCACCGGGTGGGAGGTGGTATACCGAATACGCTCAATACCCGGCACACGGTTGACAAGGTGAAGCAGGTCAGCGAAGTCCACCATTTCGTCGACATGATTGTGCCCGCGAAAGGCATTCACATTCTGCCCCAGAAGGTTCACTTCCCTCACGCCGCGATCTGCCAAGCCAGCGATTTCGGCGATCACATCGTCAACCGGGCGCGAGACTTCCTCGCCCCGAGTGTAGGGTACGACACAGAACGTGCAGTACTTGCTACAGCCTTCCATGATGGAAACGAAAGCCGTAGGGCCGTCTACGCTGGGTTCTGGCAAACGATCAAATTTTTCAATTTCAGGGAAGCTGACGTCAACAACGATAGAATCTCCATTGCGGCGGCCTTCAATCATCTCCGGCAGGCGATGCAGCGTTTGGGGGCCGAATATCAGATCGACATAAGGCGCGCGTTTCCCAATCTCGGCACCCTCCTGACTGGCGACACAGCCGCCAACGCCGATGATAAGGTCGGGCTTTCTTTGTTTGAGGTGCTTCCAGCGGCCGAGTTGATGGAACACTTTCTCCTGCGCTTTCTCTCGGATGGAGCAGGTGTTGAGTAACAGCACATCGGCGTCCTCTGCCGAGTCTGTCGGGACCAGTTCGTGGCTGGTTTCGAGCAGGTCCGACATTCTCGCCGAGTCATACTCATTCATCTGGCAACCGTGTGTCTCGATGAAGAGCTTTCTCTTCGCTATCTCTGTCATTTTTCAGGGCCCGGGATGTGCTTCAGCGGCGCGTGGGCCGCGGAGTATAGCGTCTAAGCGCTAAAAATTTTGCTCAGCGGTGGAGGTTTGCGCGCAAAGTGTTAACATTCCGCCCCATTTTGCAATGTCACCTCGGTTTCCCGGGAGCCAACATGCCGCCTCAGCCCATGTACAAAGTGATTTTCCACAACAGTGGACAGGTATACGAGGTGTTCGCCCGTCAGATCTATCAGAGCGATATGTGGGGTTTTGTTGAGATAGAGGAGCTCGTGTTTGGAGAGCGATCTCAGATTCTGGTCGATCCCGGCGAAGAAAAGTTGAAAAACGAGTTCTCGGGCGTCAAGCGAAGCTATATTCCCCTTCAATCTATTGTTCGAATAGACGAGGTGGACAAGGAGGGCGCCTCGCGCATCTCCGACAATAGCGGTGCCAAAATTGCCCCCTTCCCCCTTTCTCCGCCCCCCATGGTCCCCTCACGCAGCGACGAATAGCATTTCAGGCCTCCCGGTAGGCATATAAACCTCCCGCAGGCATGCCGGGGGATCCTTGTGATCGCGACGTGGTCTTGGGGCGCCCACCGAAGCTGGCAGGCCTTGAAAATATCATTTATGGGCCCCAAATCTGTCAGTGAGGTGTTCAGGATAGCGGTTTGGATTGCGCTGTTTGATAGTGCATTTTGCCGAGAGAGGTCAGTGTGGATCAGGAAGAAACCGCCCAGCACGATGGCGAGGTTTTGCCGCCAGAAGGGCGGCCAGACGATGAGCGCGAATCCAACACGCCTGCTGTAGCTGATGAGGTGTTGCCCGATACGCTGGTGTTGTTGCCGCTGCCCGGGCGCCCTTTTTTCCCTGGGCAGGTGCAACCCGTGTCGTTTAATCCGGATAGCTGGCAGGCAACGCTGGATGCAATAGCGCAGCAAGGGTCGAATTTGCTGGGGCTGGCCTTTGTTGATGCGGCTGACCCCGGTCAGGCGAACACTGATCAATTTCCCAATACGGGGTGCGTGGTCAGGCTGCATCGGCCGTCGGGCATGCGGGAGCATGCCGGACAGTTTTTAGCCCAGGGACTGCGCCGTTTCCGGATTGTGCGCTGGCTCAGCACAGAGAGTCCATTGATCGCGCAGGTTGAGTACCCTCGGAGTCAGGGCGACCGAGAGAGTGACGAGATCAAGGCTTACTCGATGGCAATCATTGCTGCCATCAAGGAGCTGCTGCCCCTGAATCCGCTGTATAGCGAGGAACTCAAGCAGCATATTGGGCAGTTCAATCCGAATCAGCCCAGTTTGTTGGCGGATTTTGCTGCGGCGTTAACGACTGCAAGTGGTGAGCAATTGCAACGCGTACTCGAGACGCTTCCTCTGACTGCGCGCATGTCGACCGTGCTGGAATTGCTGAAACGTGAAAAAGAAGTCGCTGAGCTACAAGGACAAATTACTACTCAGGTCAACGAGAAAGTCGCGAGCAACCAGCGAGAGTTTTTCCTGCGCGAGCAGATGAAAGTGATCGAAAAAGAGTTGGGTTTGTCCAAGGACGACAATACCTCTGATCTGGAACGATTTCTGTTTCGGTTGGAGCGGTTGAATCCGCCGGCGAGGGTGCTGGATAGATTGGAGGAGGAACTCAGCAAACTCAAAATATTGGAATCCGGCTCCCCAGAGTACGGAGTGACCCGCAACTATCTGGATTGGGCGACGTCAGTACCATGGGGGGTTTATTCCGAGGATAACCTTGACCTCGCGCATGCTCGAGAGGAGCTGGCAGCGCATCATGATGGTCTGGAAGACGTTAAAGCGAGGATTATCGAGTTTCTGGCAGTGGGCGCATTTAAGGGGAGTATTGATGGGTCCATCCTGTTGTTGGTCGGCCCCCCCGGCGTAGGTAAAACTAGCATTGGTAAGTCTATTGCTGCAGCGCTGGGACGACAATTTTACCGCTTTAGTTTAGGTGGTATGCGCGACGAGGCTGAGATCAAGGGTCATCGCCGAACCTATGTGGGGGCAATGCCGGGTAAGCTGGTGCAGGCGCTGAAAGAAGTGGAAGTGGCCAATCCCGTCATCATGCTGGATGAAATTGACAAGATTGGCGCCTCTTTTCAGGGCGATCCGGCCTCTGCCCTGCTTGAGGTGCTCGACCCCGAGCAGAACAAAGAGTTTTTGGATCATTATCTTGATCTCCGCGTTGATCTCTCCAAAGTGCTGTTCGTATGCACGGCCAATCAGCTCGACACCATACCGGGGCCCCTACTTGATCGGATGGAAGAGATCCGGTTATCGGGATACATTGCTGAAGAAAAACTTTCCATCGCTAAAAATCATCTCTGGCCAAAGCTACTTGAGCGCCATGGGGCGCAACCGCGTCAGATCCGCATTAATGATGCGGCACTGCGGCTGGTGATAGACGCTTACTGCCGCGAGGCTGGCGTGCGCGGCCTCGAGAAGCGGCTTGGCAAACTCATGCGTGCATCGATTCTTAATATTGTTGATAACGACGTTGAGCGGATTCGAATCGGAAAGCGGGAAGTGGAGGACATTCTCGGACAACCCAAATTTCGCGCGGAGCGCCCTGCGCGAGGAAAGGGTGTGGTGACAGGTCTCGCATGGACGGCGATGGGAGGTGCGACGCTGAGCATTGAATCGTCGAAAATTCATACCCTCAATCGTGGCTTCAAACTCACTGGACAGCTTGGCGAGGTGATGAAAGAGAGCGCCGAAATCGCCTATAGTTTTGTGGTGGCTCACCTGAGGGAACTGGGCTGTGAGCCGGACTTCTTTGATATGTCTATGGTGCATTTACATGTGCCAGAGGGGGCGACGCCAAAAGATGGTCCGAGTGCGGGTATCACTATGGCCACGGCGCTGGTGTCGCTTGCGAGATGTGACCGATTTCGCAGGCCGCTGGCTATGACGGGCGAGCTTACATTGACCGGGCAGGTATTGGCGGTGGGGGGTATCCGGGAGAAAATCATTGCGGCGCGTCGCGCCCGTATTGGCGAGGTCATTCTGCCCTTTGCTAATCGGAGCGATTTCGATGCGTTACCTGACTACCTCAAGGAGGGTATGCAGGCGCACTTTGTCCGCACCTTTAGAGAGGTAGTCAATATTGTTTTCGACACGGCGACGACGCGTCAGCACTTACATTGACCCGCTTTTGTAGTAAGCGGGTTTGATCAACTGGGATTGTGGGCTACCAGAATGGCCCGCTTGGGCGCCGGGAACCCTTCGATCGTGAGCGAGCGGTCCTCGGGATTGAGAAATTCCTTCAGTGAATGGAAGGTCATCCATTCAGTACGGCGCTGTTCATCCTGCGCCGTCACAGTGACGTCGACGATCTGAGCTTGTTGAAATCCTGAATCTCGTAGCCATCGTTGCGCAAGCGAAGGGCTGGGAAGTTTCCAGACGTTGCTCATTCGGGCGTAGCGGCCCGCGGGCTCCAGGATCGCGTCCTCATCGCCCTCAATCACCAGTGTCTCCAGAATTAATTGTCCTCCGGGGATAAGTTTTGCTCTCAAGTCACTCAAATGTGCGAGCGGGTCGCGTTGGTGATACAGGACGCCCATTGAAAACACGGTATCAAAGACCGGCAGGTGTGATGGCATGGCCTCCAATCTCAACGGCAACAGGTGGATGTTGGGTTGTTGCAGATACTTCTGAATGGCCTTGAATTGCATGAGAAACAGTGGTGTCGGGTCGATGCCGATGACTTCTTTTGCACCCTCACCCAACATACGCCAACAGTGATACCCATTGCCGCAGCCCACATCCAGCACGCGTTTGCCCTCGAGGGTTGCAAGCGCTGGTTTGAGTCGGTCCCACTTCCAGTCAGACTGCCACTCCGTATCGATGTGCAGGCCAAGTAGTTCGAATGGCCCTTTGCGCCAGGGGTGCAGCCCCTTCAGTGCAGTTTCAAGACGCTCGAGATCGGCCTGAGGTGCCCACCCGTTCAAGCCAACTCGCGGCGCGTCGAGTTGCAGCTGGCCCGCGGGAAGCTCTGGTAAGCGGGAAAGCGCCGCCCGCCAGCGAGGCAGGTCTCCGTGCCGTGTCACCGATAAACCGCGTTGGAATTCGTCACGGAGCGGGTCGAGCCAGGCCTGCAGCGCCTCGTCTGTCCAGCGTGATGACAGTGCGGCCCAGTCCGAAGTCAGTTCGGGGGGAAGTGTCATGCGATGGCGATCATCGACGCAAAATTGAGGCACTGGAACCAGGTGTCGCTGCGGCTGAATCCGACTGTATCGAGCCGATCAATATGCGCTTGCCGAGTTTCTGGCACCAGCACATCCTCAAGCGCCTGCCGCTTTTGAGCGATCTGTAGATCGCTATACCCCTGTTGCCGTTTGAAGTCGTGGTGCAGATCGATCAGATAATCGTTGAGACGTTTATCTGGCAAGGTCAGCTTCTCCGAAAGTATCAGTACATCGCCGGGGCTCATTGCTTGTCGAATCCGGTTCAGGAGAGCTGCTCTTTGAGCGACAGGGATAAATTGCAGCGTGTAATTCAGGATCACTACACTAGCATTATCCAAATTGGCATCGATGATGTTTGCTTGTTTGAAGGAAATACGCTTACCTTCTGGTAGCGAGGCCAGATGGAGTTTGGCCTGAGTGAGCATGGCGGCTGAATTGTCTATTCCAATCAGCTCGCAGCTGCCGCATGCAGGCTCTCGTGCTGCAGAGAGCAGTGAGGCCCCCCAGGAGCAGCCCAGATCATAAATACGAGATCCTGGACGAGCGTGTTGCGAGGCCAGTACACCGGTCATGGCAACGACGGTGGAGTAGCCCGGAACAGAACGATTTATCATATCAGGGAAGACAGACGCGACCGCATCGTTAAAGGTAAACAGGCCGGGGTCTGCTAGCGGTTCAGCGAAAAGCGTGTCGGTGGGCGGGGTCTGTTTTGTCGACATGTTCAAGGTTGGATTAGTCTCGGTCGGGAGAGGATAACAGGGCTTGTAGCACCCTCGGGTACTCGCGCATACTCTGCTCGGTTATTTCAGTCACGGCCATGAGGTTTTTTCGTGTTTGATTCGCTTCCGATTCTCCCACCCGATTCTATATTGGGTCTTGCCGCTGCCTGCCGGGCGGACCCAGACCCCGACAAGGTTGATCTGACTTTGGGTGTGTATATGGATGAATCGGGCCTGTGCCCTGTATTTGAAGCGGTGAAGCAGGCACAGCAAAGTCTGGTGGGAGAGGAGCAGACGAAAGTCTACATGCCCCCGCAGGGTGATGCCGACTATGTCTCTGGTATCTGTGCCTTGGTGTTAGGAACCGCAACGGGGAAAACGCTGGGCGACAGAGTGTCTGCCGTCCAAACGCCTGGAGGATGCGGCGCGGTCCGCCTCGGGGCCGAGGTCCTGTTCGCGGCTGCGCCGGGAGCCACCGTATGGGTCAGCGATCCTACATGGCCGGTTCATATTCCATTGATGGGCTCTGTCGGCCTGCAATTTAAGACCTACCGATATTATTCACCCGAGCTGAGGGGGTTGGATTTTGAGGCGATGCTCGCAGATCTGGATTCAGCCGCAGCCGGGGACGTCGTACTGCTTCATGGTTGTTGCCACAACCCGAGCGGTGTTGACCCCAGTTTGGCGCAGTGGGGAGCGTTGGCAGAATTGTTGGCGGAGCGGCATCTGCTCCCAATGATTGATTTCGCGTATCAGGGGATGGGGGCCGGACTAGAAGAGGACGCCGCAGGGCTTCGCGCCATCCTTGAGCGGGTTCCCGAGATGATTATTGCCGTCTCTTCCTCAAAAAATATTGGCCTGTATCGTGAGCGTGCCGGCGCAGTGGTATTTGTTGGCGGTGATGCTCGCGCAGCCGATGCAATGACCAGTCAGGCGATTGCCGCGGCGAGGCGTGTTTATTCAATGCCGCCTGCCCATGGCGCGCTGCTGGCCGGGCGCGTGCTGTCCTCTCCTGAGTTGCGAGCGAGTTGGCAAGTGGAGCTCGCGCAGATCTGTGAGCGGATCAATGGGCTCCGCATAGATTTTCGCGATGCGCTGGCCGCCACTACGGGGCGGAATTTTGATTTTATTGGCAAAGAGAACGGGATGTTTTCGTTCCTCGGCCTTTCTGTAGAGCAGGCGCAACGCCTGAGGACCGAGCAGTCTGTTTACATGCTTGACTCTTCGCGCATCAATGTAGCGGGGCTCAACGCGCGTAATCTTCCTCGGGTAGTTGATGCCGTAGCGTCAGTGCTTTAGTGCGCCTCCGCTCAATCCTCCAATTCGATTAAGCGCTCCAGGGCGCGATCCAGCTCTTGTTCAGATTCAGTCACTGCGGTAAGCGCCTTAGCTACGTCGTCTGGGGCGCGCTGGTAAAAGGTCGGGTCAGAAATGGTTTGTAGGAGGAGAGCGTGCTGCTTTTCGAGGGATTCTATTTCAGCGGGTAAGGCATCGAGTTCCCGTTGTTCCTTGTAACTGAGTTTCATTTTCCCCCTCTGAGCACGACTCTTGGTGGAGGCCTCAGGAGGTTTTGTGGGGGGGGCGTATTCTGAGGGACGATCCCCTTCGGTGTCGGTTGACGCTGGAACCGGGGCGAAGCTTTTCCCTCTTTCCTCCCAGTCGCTGTAGCCTCCGGCCTCTTCCTCGATTTCACCATCGCCCTTCATAACCAGCAAGTGGGTCACCACCTTATCCAGAAAGTACCTGTCGTGACTGACCAAAATGATGGTTCCTTTGAAGCCCAGCAGGATCTCCTCTAGCAATTCCAGCGTCTCGATATCGAGGTCATTGGTTGGCTCATCGAGGACAAGAAGATTGGCGGGCTTTGTAAACAGCCGTGCGAGGATGGCGCGATTGATCTCACCGCCCGATAGCGCCTTGACGGGTGTGCGGATCCGGTCTGGCGAAAATAGAAAGTCGCCCAGATAACTGATTGCGTGCCGCCGTTGCCCATTGATTTCAATGAACTGTTGCCCTCCACAAACGTTGTCAATGAGGTCTTTTTCGGGGTCGAGGCTCTCTCTCAATTGGTCTGAGTAGGCGATTTCCAGTTGGGTACCCAATACCACCTCACCGCTGTCGGGATCGAGCTCACCCAGAAGCAGTTTTATTAAGGTGGTCTTACCTGCGCCGTTGCCGCCGATGATCCCGAGCCGGTCTCCACGCTGGATGATGGAGGTGAAATCGCGGACGATTGCCTGATCGCCGTAGTTAAAGCTTATTTCTCGGGCCTCCGCCACGCGACGGCCCGAGCGGTTGGCTTCCTCCAGTTTAAACTGTCCTTTTCCTTGTGAGATGCGTCTCTGCGAGCGTTTCTCGCGCATGGCTTCCAGTGCTCGCACACGCCCTTCATTTCGGGTCCGGCGCGCCTTAATGCCCTGACGGATCCACACTTCCTCCTGCGCAAGTTTCTTGTCGAATAATGCCTCTGCTCGCGTTGCTGCATCTGACTGTTGTTCCCGCAGGAGTAAAAACTTGCGGTAGTCGGCTTGCCAGACAGAAAGATGCCCCCTGTCCAGCTCCCCTATTCGGTTACAGACGCGTTGCAGGAAGCGTCGGTCATGGGTAATTAACACAGCAGCGCCGGCGAACTGGCTCAACTGTTGCTCCAGCCAATCAATAGAAGGAATATCAAGATGGTTGGTTGGCTCATCGAGCAGGAGTATGTCAGGGTTGGTGACCAGTGCTCGAGCAAGTGCTGCCCTCCTGCGCCACCCACCCGACAAGGTTGCGAGTGATTGTTCGGGTTCCAGACCCAACTGATCAAGCACCTTTTCGATGCGTTGCCCCATTGACCAACCATCTCGGTGCTCCAACTCCATCTGTATGGCGCTCAATTGCCCCAACGCGGCGTCTGTCCCTTTTGCGACAAGCGCGTGATAGCGCGACAGAAGGGAGCCCGTCTCGGCAAGTCCGGTGGCGACGTAATCATAGATTGAAACATCAGAGTGTTCGGGTAATGTTTGTTCCAGACGCGCGATATTGATGTCGGGGCCTACCCACCTCACCCCATCCTCGGGCACTAGTTCGCCGGAGAGGATTTTCAGTAAGGTGGATTTGCCCGCCCCGTTCCGGCCCAATAAACCGAGCCTTTCCCCACGATCAAGCGTCAGCTTGACCTTATCAAGCAGCACCTGAGAGCCGATGCTAAATTCAATCTCGTCTAGGCGGATGTAAGGCATGTAAGACCTCCGGAGGGCGCAGTGTAGGGTAGAAAGACCCTTTGCGCTGATTTCGGTAGAATAGGCGTCTCTGGGGGACTAAGAGATGGCATTAGCGATTGTGGATGCGCGGCTGAACGCGCGTTGGATAGCGGGCTGGCTGACGATCTGTGCTGTCACCGTCCTGGGCATGATTTTATTGGGTGGCGTTACGCGGCTGACAGAGTCAGGTCTATCGATGGTCGATTGGCGTCCCATCATGGGCATCATTCCGCCGCTTACCGAGGCACAGTGGGTGCAGACCTTTGCTGCCTATCAGCAATACCCCGAGTACCAGAAGATCAATCAGGGTATGGATCTGGCTGGCTTTAAACAAATATTCTTGTTCGAGTATTTACATCGCGTTCTGGGGCGTCTTATCGGCCTCATGTATTTCGTGCCACTCGTCATCTTTGCCATGCGTCGCATGATCACGCCCCAGTTGCTCCCCACACTGGTGTTGCTGTTAATGTTGGGGGCCTCGCAGGGCTTGCTTGGCTGGTACATGGTGCAGAGTGGCCTGGTGGATAGGCCATCGGTCTCGCAATATCGGCTCACTGCGCATCTTGGTGTGGCGGTAGCAATTTACGCGCTCATGATGTGGTTGATCTTGCGGGTTCGCTCTGACCGGTCTCCCTCAGTGAGAGAAATCCGTCCAATCGGCTGGCTGTTGCTGCTGGGCGTCTACACCTTGATTCTGTCTGGTGGGTTCATGGCTGGTACCGACGCGGGCTTTGCCTACCCCACCTGGCCTCTTATGGGAGAGACGTTTGTGCCGAAGGGGTACTACGCGGAGGGATGGCTAGCCACGTTCGAAGGGGTCGCGACGATACACTTTAACCATCGTATGCTCGCTTACGCCCTCGCCATTTTGGTGTTGGTGGTGAGCATCAGATCGCTTCGTCATAGTGATAACCCCCCCGTCCGACGTGCGGCTGGATGCATGCTATTGGCGTTAACTTTTCAGGTGAGCCTCGGCATTGGAACAGTGCTCACGCAAGTGGCCATTCCCATGGCGGCCACCCATCAGGTGGGTGCCGTGCTTCTTCTCACGGCGGTGTTGTACTGGAGTCACGCCCAGACTGATCAAAAGCTGGTAATCTCGGCTTGATGCAAACATGGTCCGGAGCCAAGTAATTTTGGCTCCGTCGTTTGGTATCTGCAGGAGGCGGGCGCCTTGAAGACCCTCATCGTTGAGGACAGTGCGACACTGTGTGTCGTTTACAGCCAATATCTCGATGGCTGTGGACTGGACGTGATGGCGGTGGAGACACTGGCCGATGCAAGTGCGGCGCTGACCGAATGGGCCCCAGAGCTGATCCTGCTGGATATTGAATTGCCCGACGGAGACGGGCTGGAACTACTCAATAACGCAGATCAGATGAGCCACAAACCGGCTGTGGTTGCGATGACCGGACACGGCTCCGGGCACGCCGAGCGGGCGATAAAACAGGGTGCTGCTGACTTTCTCGAAAAACCCTTCGATGCTGCGCGGCTCCGGGTCACGTTATTAAATTCAGCAGAGAAGCTTAAGCTGGACCGGCAGGTCAGACGCCTGTCGATCAAGCGCGAGCATCTGGGCCCACTGCTGGGCGGATCATCTGCGATGCAGACAGTATTTGATACGGTGGAATCCTTGGCAGGTACCGTCGCAACTGCCTTAGTCATGGGTGAGAGCGGCACGGGCAAGGAGTTGGTTGCCCGGGCTATTCACCAACTCTCGGCGAGAGCCCCGGAGCCGTTCGTGCTGGTGGATTGCGCATCTCTGGCTCCTGATCAGGTGGAGCGCGCACTCTTTGGCACTGTTGAGACGGGCTATCAGGGTCTTGTTGCGCAGGCAAAAAATGGGACTCTGTTCCTTGATGAGGTGTGCAGTCTCAGCTACGAATCTCAGTCAACGCTGCTGCGACTGATCCAGCACGGTGCCTACAGGCCGGTGGGTGGAGAGCACGAGGTCGCCGCAGAGGTGCGGATTATCGCTTCAACCAACCGCGACCCGCTCTTTGAGATGCAAGAGGGCCGGCTGCGCGAGGATCTTTATTACAGGCTTCATGTTGTGCCACTTAGAATGCCGGCGCTTAGAGAGCGTGGTGATGACATCCTGATGCTTGCTGAGCACATGTTGGCACGGATCGCTGAGGAAGAGGGAAGGGAAGCCGCTGCGCTTGAATCTGCGGCTGCCGAAGTGCTGCGAACCTACTCGTGGCCCGGTAACGTGAGGCAGCTCGAAAATACTATTCGCCAACTGATCCTGATGGAGTCTGCCGCTTTCATTCAGGGATCTTCGGTCAGTCGCATTATTACCGGAACGGAAGTCGCGGCCAGCCAAGAAGAGCGAGGCCAGAGGGTGACGTCGCGAGAAGTTATCAGCGATAAAGGTATTGAGCCGCTGTGGTTGACCGAGAGAAAAGTGATTGAGGCGGCGATTGAGGCATGTAATGGCAGCATCAATCGCGCTGCTCGATATTTGGAGGTGGCTCCGTCGACCATCTACCGCAAAATTCAGTCGTGGAAGGCACAGGACGCCTAGTCGCTGGCCGTCAATGTGCTGGCCTGTTGATATAACCTGACGCTTTCTATCAGCATGTGTTGGGGTAAGGCCTTTGCATCAATAGCTCCTCCCGCTCTGCCCCAGTTACCGCCCACTGCGAGATTGAGTACCAGGTGAAATGGCTGATCAAATGGCCAGGTTTGCCACGTATATTCGACGCCGCGGAGGTAGCTGAAGTAGGGACTGCCGTCGACAAAAAAGTCGATGCGATCGGGCCGCCACTCCATGGCATATAGATGGAACCCTTCTGTTTCGGCAGCATTGATTAACCTGCCTTTACGTTGTTGTCTATTGCCCCAGTAGTGAGCGCGGGTGTGCACCGTTCCATGAACGTGACCGGTTTGGTATCCCACATGTTCCATCATGTCATGTCGATTTCGCCGGAGTTGGGCCACGCGTCGCAGTCACGATTAGCTTGCCA
Organism: Luminiphilus sp.; assembly: GCA_029242325.1. Lineage (GTDB taxonomy): Bacteria > Pseudomonadota > Gammaproteobacteria > Pseudomonadales > Halieaceae > Luminiphilus. The sequence goes on along the minus strand of JAQWUD010000016.1, from coordinate 180,463 downwards.
ATCGGTACCTGTTGAGCAGTTGGTTGCATAGGTAAAGGGATTGCTGGGCAGTAACCAAATGGCGGGTGAGGTTCCCTGAGCGTCAGGTAGTTGCGCCGAAACTGCCAATCGCCCGTATCGAAAATCGTGTTTACCTCTCGTATTGATGCGAGCGGATGAAAATGCGGGATCGCTCTGTGGGTGGTGATGTGCCTCAATCACTAACATACCCTCCTCGATCCGTAGGTTATTACTTTCTTGCGTATAAGCCTGATCCTCGCCGTTTACTTTTCCGGGTGGCCACTCATCAATATTCCACGAGGCGGTGTCCAGTTCCGGCTGATCAAACCGCTCCTGCCAGACCAGTTCCCACTTTGTCGCAGGTTTCGTATTGGGTTTTTTTTGACGCAAGGTACAAACCGCTGAGCAACGGGTTGCCTGACCCCGCTCGCAGTTCCAGTAGAAATCGTTGCTCCGTGACCCTGATGCCGAGGAGCGTAACGGTTAGCGCGGACTTTGCCTGACCGTCTCGGTAGCGCATAACATCCAGCGCTTTGATGACGGGTTCGTTCTGTATCATTACGTCGAACGTTCGTGCGTTCTGGGCGGCGTCACCGGGCTCGGCTAAAAATAATGTCACGTCGTATGTGCTATTGGGCACCACCCGCTCTAGATCAAATGGCCCTTCTATGTGGGACTCAAATAGCGCCGGCTCATCGGTTCCGGAAACGCTGTTGATCCTGTTGCAGGTCAGCCCGTCGCGGCAGCGTGTTCCTTCAAAATACTGTTGTTGCCACCACACGCCTTGTGTTGACCCAAAATTAAGCGCGTGGTTCGTCTCCCCGAAACAGGCTGGGTGCGGGGTGATTAAGCTGAGCAGCACTAGAACGGACGCACGCATCGCGGCCTGCCTCACGATGATTTCATTGCCAGTCTGACTATGGCCGACAGGTTTCGAAAGAGCCAATACGACAAGCCGATACTTTGTGACGATAAAAGGGTTCAATCAATGCGCTCAGCAATGCTCCGCTGACATAAGATTCATGCACAGTCGAGGAGGTGACTACGTTGCGGGAGACGTAGGGCCGTGACCCTCACCATGTATAGGTTGGTAGGTAGATGAAGTCTGAAAATATTTGGTTGGGAAAACAACCTTTGAAGCATCTCGATGGCTCCACGGTAGGTGGCTACGCAGAGATTGATGGCGAAGAGTTTTATCGGATACAAAACTTTGACCTGATGGAGCATTTCTTCATCAGTTTGGTCAGTCACTCGAATCATTGGTTTTTTATTTCCACCTCGGGCGCGCTGACTGCCGGCCGCACCAACTCTGAAAGCGCGCTGTTTCCTTATTACACTGAGGATAAAATTCTCGATAGCGCACGGGTGACGGGTCATCGCGCGGTCTTTTTTATTGTAGACGAGGGTCGACAATATTATTGGGAGCCCTTTGCTCTACACTTCGACGGCTTATATCGGGTAGAGCGCAATCTTTATAAGGATGAATTGGGGACGACTCTGATTTTCGAAGAGATCAACTTTGATCTCGACGTGCGGTACCGCTACCGTTGGCAAACCGCCCACCGTTTTGGCTTTATCAAGCGTTCGTCACTCGCTAATCATGGGAGCCGAACAAGGTGCATACGCTTACTCGACGGTATAGAGAATATACTGCCCTATGGAGCAAGCCCGGGCATTCAGAATGAACTGAGCTGTCTGGTCGATGCCTACAAAAAGAATGAACTCGACGTGGGGTCGGGGGTCGCTACCTACTCGATGAGTTCGCTGCTGACAGACAGGGCGGAGCCCAGCGAGGGGCTCTCGGCGACGGTCGCCTGGTCCTACGGTCTCGCCTCTCCGCAGCACTTACTGTGTTCCTCTCAAGTCGAATTGTTCAGACGGGGTTTCGAGGTTGCGCTGGAGGAGGATGTTCACGGACGCCGCGGTGCTTATTTTGTCTCAGACAGCTTGACGCTCGATGCGGGAGTGGAACGTGGCTGGTCCATCGTTGCCGATGTCAATCAGGGCCCCGCAGATGTCGCGAATCTGATTCAACAGATCTCGCGCGATCGGGAAATCGGGTCGAGTGTGCAGCGTGACATTGCGACCGGGCGATCACGCCTCGGTGAGATCGTCGGTAGCGCGGACGGTTTTCAATCGACGTCGGAACGTCTGAGCACCGCGCATCACACCGCGAACGTGATGTTTAATGCTATGCGCGGCGGGATTTTTGACCGTAATTATTTGCTCTCGAAAGCCGATTTGATTGAGTTTTGCGGCGCCTGGAATAAAAACGCGGGTCCCAAAATTCAGGTGCTCACGGCAGATATGCCCGAGGGAATTGATTATTTGGTTCTTCGTGAAAGGATCTGGACGGAAGGGAGTTTGCAGCTTTGCAGATTGTTCCTGGAGTACCTCCCGCTCACATTCAGTCGTCGTCACGGTGACCCGTCGCGCCCTTGGAACCACTTTTCAATTGATGTGCTGGATGAACAGGGCGGTAAGCGCCTGTCATTCGCGGGCAATTGGCGGGACATTTTTCAGAATTGGGAAGCGCTGTCCGCTGCGACTCCGGGGTACGTTGAAAATATCATCTGCAAGTTTGTGAGTGCTACGACTGCCGATGGCTACAATCCGTATCGCATCACGCGAGAAGGTATCGATTGGGAGCGACCTGAGGCAGACAACCCGTGGGCCAATATTGGCTACTGGGGAGATCACCAGATCATCTATTTGCTTAAGTTGCTCGAGTTGGCACAGAGCCATTTCCCCACTGCCCTCTCGAGTTTGCTTAGCTCAGATTTCTTCGCCTATGCAAATGTGCCCTATCGCATCAAAGATTTTGACGCGCTGCTTGCCGATCCACACAACACCATCACATTCGATTATAAGCTGGATGCAGCCATCTCCCTTCGTGTGAGCGAGACGGGTGCCGATGGGAGGTTGTTGTGGGTGGGTGAGCAGGTGTATCAGGTCAATCTGCTTGAGAAGCTACTGGTAACGGGCCTCGCGAAGCTGACGAATTTCATTCCTGGCGGCGGTATCTGGATGAATACGCAGAGACCCGAATGGAACGATGCCAACAACGCGCTAGTGGGCACAGGCGTATCGGTCGTGACCCTGTGTTACCTCTATCGATTTTTTACCGTCATGCGAGGGTTACTCTTTGGAGCGGCAGATCATTCGATACCTGTGTCGCGCGAAGTTGTCTGCCTTTTTGATGGTGTATACGGAGTCCTTGAAGAGAAGGGTGCAGCACTCGTGACGGGTGCGGTGACCGATACGTTGCGCTTTGAGGTGATGGAACAGCTCGGGCGTGTCGGAGAGGCCTACCGTGAGGGTATTTATGATCGAGGATTGTCTGGCGAGCGCTTGCAATTGAGTATGGAGACAATCAAAAAATTTGTCGCTCTAATTCAGCCGATATTGGGTAGCAGTATTGCTGAAAATCGCCGGGATGATGCGCTTTACCATGCCTATCATCGCGTGCAGATTGTGGGCGCGCAGGGGCGTTTAATCAGACTAGATGAAATGCTGGAAGGTCAGGTCGCCGTATTGAGTGCGGGGGTTCTTTCACCACAGGAGTCTCTGCGCTTATTGGGCGCGCTCAGAGAGTCCGCGCTCTACACACCTCGCCAGCACTCATATCTGCTTTATCCCAACAAAACGTTACTGCGTTTTGTTGACAAAAATCAGTTATCGCCAGAGGTGGTTAGCCAAATTCCCATCTTGCAGCAGCTCATGGCGGAGGGACATGCCCATCTGATTGAGACAGATGAGCAGGGCGGCGCTCATTTTAATGGCGCCTTAACCAAGGTTGATGATGTTGACGCCGAACTCACTCGGCTGACTGGCTCGGGGTTTGCTTTCAGTGAGGCCGAACGATCCCAAGTACGTGACCTTTTTATCCACACCTTCAGGCACGATTTATTCACTGGGCGGTCGGGAGGGATGTATGCCTATGAAGGCCTCGGTTCCATCTATTGGCACATGGTGTCGAAGCTGCTGCTCGCTGTGAGTGAGACGATTATCGCGGGCCATCGCAGCGGAACCGATAGCCAGACCCTTAGTGCTCTGATATCGGCTTATGAGGATATTCGCGCTGGCATTGGCTTTAACAAGACGCCGGACGTCTATGGCGCGTTTCCAACAGATCCTTATTCGCATACGCCGGGTTTTGCCGGTGCCAGGCAACCCGGCATGACGGGACAGGTTAAGGAGGAGATATTGACTAGGCTTCCAGAGCTGGGTCTGACAGTAGATCAGGGTAGTCTATTATTTGATTCAATATTGTTGCGTAAACAAGAGTTTCACTCTGCACCTGCGATCCTGCGCTATGTTGATATTGCCTTTACTGAACAAGAGATCGCTCTCGAAGCAGGGCAGCTGGGTTTTACGATTTGCCAGGTGCCGGTGATACTCGAGAAGGCGGACACCGCCTCCATCACAGTGTATGGAGCAGACGGCTCGGAATCGACGTTTTCCTCTAGGCGACTCCCCAAGATGCTCTCTTACAGTATTTTTATGAAGCGGGGAGAGATATCCCAAATGAACGTCTCTCTGCCAGTGTAAAAAGAATAGCGCGCACGTCCGTTACCTGCCACACCGGTCAGGATCGATTGCATCATCAAAGAGGTCAGCTTCAGGCGGTCAAGCGGCGTTCCGAGAGGGTTATTTTGACCTCCTCAACGGCCTCTTCATTGAGTTTATAATCACGCATCGCCCATAGTGCGATCAAGGTCCCAGAGACGGGGACTACGATGAACGCCATGCGAAGACCAGCCAGTGTGTCGTCCGTTTGAATGGCCACAGTTTGGTCGAAGCCAATAAAGCCGAGAATTAAGCCACTCAGCAGCCCGGCGAAGGCTAGGCCAAATTTCACCATCCACCAATAAATTGCGCCGAATAGACCTTCCCTGCGCTCGCCCGTTTGCAGTTCATCCAGATCACAAATGTCTGCTGTCATGGACATCATTAGTGTGAACAGCCCGCCAATACCAAATGCAAATATCGGGATGGGGGCGAAAATCAGGTAGGGGTTGGCCGGGTTAAAACTCCACCAGAACAGAACATAGCCAAGGATTGAAACGGACTGCGTCACCATGAAAGTGGTGCGTTTTCCATATCGTTGGGCCATCCAGCTGATAGTGGGAATTACTAGAAAGCAGGTGCACAGCGCTGATACGCTACCAAACAGCGTCGGCCACATTCCCGCCAGGGCTGGATCCCCCTGATTCATGTAGTAAACGATGATGAACCAGGCAAAGCCCGCTACCGTGTTGTAAGCGTTGAAAATGAAAAAAGTTGCGATGCAAATCTGCTGAAAGGGGCGGCAACGCAGCGTGACGACGATGCCCTGCAATAGCTCCTTGAGCGCCGAGCCAATGGTCTCGTTATCTCTAGACGCGGCTTTTCCTTCCCGGTTGTCATGGCCTATGCAAAAAATTGCTGGGACCATGGCGAGCAGCATGCAGGCTCCGCCTACCCACACAGATAGGATTCTGGCGCCGTCGGTCGCGCTTTCAAACCACTCCGGGTCGTAGAGCACCACCCAGAACCAGGGGGCGATAACCCAGGCCCATTGGCCAATCCACTGCGCCACTGCCATGAGCCGCGTGCGCTCGTGATAGTCGTCGCTCATTTCATATCCCATTGCGACATAGGGCACGCTGAAAATGGTAAGCGCGACGAAAAAGACGCATGACCAGAAGAGGAAGTAAATAAAATTATAAGTCTCGCCATTCTCGGCAGAGAGCTGCCACATCGCCATGTATGACAGGCCTGAGAGAATCGCTCCGATGAAGATATAGGGGCGCCTTTTGCCCCATCGCGACACGGTTCGGTCTGAAATAAAGCCCATGACGGGATCGGTGACGCAATCAACCAGTTTGGGAAGGAAGAAAATCAGACCCCAAAGGTAAGGGCTCATCCCCAGACTCTGAACCAAAATCACCATGAAGATACCCAAGGCTGCCGGGAACATCTGGTTGGCCAGCATGCCGATGCCGAATGCAATCTTTTGCCCGATGGGGATCGGATTCACCTTGGCTGCGTTATTCATTGCCCTGCCCCTTATTTTTGATAGGCGCATGGTAGCAACGGTGACCATCTACGCTTTTGTAAAGCGGGTCAGTGGGGTGATTTACGCGATTAGTGGGGCGGGTAATAAATGAGGTGGTTTCACTCCGATTGCTTTATCCGCTTGGGCCGCGTATGAGCTGTAACTGCCCAGTGGGCTCCCTATGCGTGGCATTTCGATGGCAGTTCATTTCTCGTCGGAAAAATAGCCCGTTGCTACCCCACTTTCGTTGTAAACCGCTTCTTTGAGGTCTACCCGGAATTTATTGATTTCAGCTGAACCTATAGAGTACTGGGAGAGGTGGGCAAACATATTGCGATACCAGTCGCCTTGAAGATGGGCTTCCAAATCGGCTCCGCTTTCCCACTCCTCATAGACGATGACCCGACCCGGATGATTAAGGTCGGCGGTCCAAAGATAATGGATACAGCCTTTCTCTGTGTAAGCACCCTCAATGAGGGCCTTCCCTTTGAGAAGTGCCTCGTCTCTTGCGTCTGGGGGGAATTCCACAATCCCTGAAACAACGATACGTGACATGGTAAGGCTCCTATGCGCAGTGTTGGGGCGTTGTCTTTGGCAGGCAGATTCAGCGACTCACGCCTGAAGCCTCATTGTACCCTCCTTGCCCACTGAGTGAGGCCCATTGCTGAAACAACGCACTGGCAGGGATCCTATTTTCGAGAATAAGCTGTTGCCACACTGCGGCCGCGCGAACATAGTGTGGGACGCTACCCGGAAACATGACCAGTGAAATGGCTTCTGCCAGCTGTAGTTCATCGATCTGGGCCTCGTAACCCGCTACGAGCTGCCACCTAAGGCCTCGCCACTTGCCGAGACAGATGTGTATGGCGCAGGCGGCCATGTGGGCAAGTGCGGTGTCGCCAACCTCGATCATCGAATTAAATTGCTCAAGATAAGACTGGCGCATGTCGCCACCAGGAAGGTGCCCCAGCCAATGATCTTCTGCGAACAGATAGCTATCGATACCCATCACAAAAGCACTCAACGCCATAATGAGGTCGAGCTCTTTGTTGGTGCCCCCAGCATCGAGAAAGCGCCTCACGTGATGCGTACCCAAAGACTCTTTGCAGCTAATTAAAATAGCCAGCCAGATAAATTCATGATCGTGTCGACTGAGGTATCTGTCCTCGAGTGTCAGCGACGAGTAGAGTGCATCGTAGCGCTCCAGAAGGTGGGGCGTCGAAATAGCCATCAAACCATGATGGGGCAGGAGGTAACCCCGTTTTGCGTGGATTGTCTTTAACGCCGCTAGTGGGTCATTCATTATCGCCTGCACCTCCGGCTTCACTGTGACATTTTCGTGACCGCAAAGCCAAGTGAATCAGCGATCTTGAAGCGCGATGCGCGCGCGATCAGCTCTCCCGACGCTGTTGAACTAGATGACTGATTAGATGGTGCGCACGATCACCTGCCGCCGGAATCGTGTGCGACGTGATAGGGGAGGGGTGCGCGCGACAGCTCATGCCATGCGGTATTCACTGGATTCCCTGCTGATGCAGTGCTGTTGTGCTGGAATCCTTCCCAACGAAAAGAGGCAACGTCCCAGGTGGCGCTCTGGTCGGTGGCACCAGCAATGGCCCAGTCGGTGTTTCCTGTTCTTACTGGCGCAGGTGAGTCAGCATTCGATCGATGACGTCCTGGTCCTCAGTGCTGGCGATGACCCTGACAGAACCACCGCAGCGGCCACAGACCTCGATGTCGATACTGAACACGGTTTAGGCGCTGGGCCCAGGTCATGGCGGCATGGCGCTCGGCGGGTGTGCGGACTTCTGCGTTGGAGATAGACGTGATGCCTTTCCCGCGCCTGGCTGGTGTGACCAGCCCACGACAGCGGTGGTTCGGTGCCAGGACGCCATGGTAGCGGGTGAGGTTAACCCTCGGCTTTGGCACCAGAGCCGCTAGGCGGGCAACGAAATCCGCTTAACCTGACTCAAAGCTGTCTGACATGTGCAAATGTTGGAATGGGTCATGTGTCGAACCCTCATCACTGCCTATTGCCAATCTCGTTGCAAGCCACCAATATCCTGTTCCATCCACCTCTACCTGACAGAGACTGAGCTTGAGAGAGAACCCCCCACTTACCCAGCTCACTGCTAGCCAAACAGATCAATTTTGGCGGGACGGTTACCTTATCGTCGAACAGGCGCTGTCTCCGATCGAACTCGAAAATCTGCGAAGCGATTTTTCAGTCTGGGTTGATGCCAGCTTGTCTTATCAGGACGACTACGGTGAAACTCTTGATGGACGCGCTCGGTTCGACCTAGACCCTCTCCATACCGGCACTCAATCAGGCTTGAGGCGGGTCCAATCGCCCGAAGAAATATCCGAGGCATTCAGACATGTGATGCGTAACGCACGAACTGTAGATATCTGCGCAGAACTGATTGGGCCTGCGATCCGCTTTCATCACGGCAAGGTAAATTCGAAACGACCGGGCATGGCCACTGAAGTGAAATTTCATCAAGACTTCACCTTCCAGCCGATGAGTAATGACGATGTGATTACCTGTCTCATATTTATGGACGCAGTGACGGAGGAGAATGGCCCCTTGCAGGTGGTGCCCGGCTCGCATAAGGGCCCACTTTTCTCACTCTGGCATGATGGAGTCTTTACGGGCGCAGTGGCGGAAGAAGTGGTTGCGCAACGTCAGGATCAAATCGTGACTTGCACGGGAGCCGCGGGTTCTGCCTGTCTCATGCATTCGAGCCTTCTACACGGGTCAGCCGGCAATCTGTCGGCAAATCCCAGAACGCTGTACCTTGCCACCTACTACTCAGATGACGCCATTGAGCTGAGCCCCAACGCACTCCTGAGCCGCCTCACCCATGAATTGGTGCGTGGCGAACCATCGGGGCGTGTTCGCTGCACGCCTTATGAAATGGAGCTGCCAGAAGTGCCTCAAGGGACGTCGTTCTTCGCGCAGCAAAGTATGCAATCAGATACGGCATGTCATGCCTGACCGCCCTCGTAATAAATGGCTTCTTCTCACCCTGCTCTGCTTTGCTGGTGCCATGGTGTACACCTTTCCCTTCCTCAGGTATTCCTACTACGACACGATGAGGGAAGCGCTCGGTGTATCCCACACACAGATGGGGCTAATGCAAGCCGTGAATGGCGTTGCTGCGACATTGGGCTACATACCCGGAGGTTGGCTGGCAGATCGTTACTCTCCGCGGAAACTACTCGCTACCTCGCTGATCGCGACGGGGCTTAGCGGATTTTATTTCTCTACGTTCCCCTCATATGTCGGCGGCCTGATTCTCTACGGTTTTTGGGGCGTGAGCACTCTGATTTTGTTCTGGGCCCCCTTTATCAAAGCAACCCGTAATCTCGGCCCAGACTCGGAGCAAGGCAGGTTGTTTGGATTTTTGGAGGGCGGCCGGGGCGTATGGGGCTTCCTCATCGGCATGATTACGCTATTGGTATTTCAGAAAATGGGGGAAGGCCCTGAAGGCCTCATGTGGGTTATTAATATTTCTGCCGTAGTCACTATCGCCGCGGGATTGTCGATCTGGATCGTGTTTGAAGATCCCGCCTACGACGAAGCGCCCGAGTCAGCACTCAAATATTTCAGAGGAGCGCTCAAAAATCCCCAAGTCTGGATTATCGGCCTCATCATTTTTTGTGGCTACGGCCTATTTGCAAGCCAAAGCTACATTACGCCCTACATGACGGGCGTGATGGGTGCAGTGGTGAGTTACGGTGTCTTGATGGGCATCCTCAGAACCTATGGTACTCAGGCAATCAGCGCGCCTCTGAGTGGCATGATCGCCGATAAACTAGGCGGTCCAACGATCGTTATTGGCATCGCATTCTTGATATCAGCTCTCTGTATGGTGCTGCTTCTTATGGTCCCTGCCGAGGCACAGAATCTCTTGATCGTATCCAACATTATGATCGTCCTGGCACTATGTGTGTTCGCACTGCGTGGGAATTTTTACGCCACATTCGCTGAGTCCAAAGTGCCCGTGCACACAATGGGCACAGCGGTAGGAGTAGCGAGTTTTATCGGTTATCTGCCGGAAGGGTTTACTTACCCACTGATTGGCTATTGGCTGGACAATCACCCAGGGTTGCCGGGCTACCAAATCACATTCAGCTATATGTTGGCGATATCACTTGTCGGTATCGTAGCGACGCTGCTCTTATGGCGGGTCAACCGTCATAACCGACTCGTGGCCCCACCCTGACAATGGGAAAGGTACTGTCAGAGCAGCAAATCAGGGCATATGTCGAGCAGGGATTTGTCTCGCCTATCGATGTGCTAAGTGAAGACGAAGCAGCACAGTATCTTCAACGTCTGGAAGACGCAGAAACGCAATACCCCGAGTGGGCCAATCCACACAAGCGCAACAACGTGCATTTATCTTTTAAGTGCCTCGACGAGCTGGCGCACCACCCCAGGGTGCTCGACGCAGTCGAAGATCTACTGGGCTCTCATTTTTCACTGTGGGGAACAGTGCTCTTCTGCAAAGACCCAGAGAGCCCGCATTATGTGAGCTGGCATCAGGACGCGACCTATATGGGTATGAGCAGGGACACGTTTGTGACACCTTGGTTGGCACTCACAGACAGCAACATCACGACCGGGTGCATGCAGATGATTCCCGGATCACACCGCGGCGAGATTGTGAAACATGAAGATACCTACGGTGAATTCAATATACTCACCCGCGGCCAGCAGGTGATAGACGTCGATGAGACTCAAGCCGTCGATATGATATTGAAACCGGGTCAAATGTCGCTCCACCATGCCAAGATCATTCATGGCTCCCGACCAAATCAGAGCACTAAACGGCGCGTTGGCTTCGCCATGCAGTCCTACATGCCGCCTGAAGTAGAGCAGGTGATTGGCAAAAATCTCTGGCTGGACGTCAGAGGACGTAATCCTCGAAAAAATAATACAGTGTTGCGTCGCCCCGCCCATGACCTTGACCCTGTATCGATGTCGGATCGGGCGCTGGCAGATACAAATATGGATGACATCTTGTATCGTGGTGCGGCGCAGAAAAGGAACTTTTAATCGCGTGACCAACTCAGAATACAATCAGCCCGACATCGCCACGCTCACATCTTGGCGCAGAACTCTGCATCGTTGCCCAGAATTAGGGTTTGCGCTTGGGGAGACCGCCGGATTCATCGAAAAGCAACTGCGCAGTATGGGCATAGAAACCCACGGCGGTATCGGTCAATCGGGCGTGGTAGGTGTATTGCGAAAAGGCAGCAGCGATAAAGCCATTGGGCTTCGGGCCGATATGGACGCCCTCAAAATCCATGAGCGCAACGCCTTCGAGTATCGCTCTAAAACCGATGGTCACATGCACGCCTGCGGCCACGATGGTCATTGCGCCATGTTACTGGGAGCCGCCGATGTACTTCGAAAGTTCGACTTCGACGGCACAGTTTATTTTATCTTTCAACCTAACGAAGAACATGGCCTCGGTGCCGAAGCGATGATTGCGGACGGATTGTTTGATCGATTTCCCATGGATGCAGTTTATGCAATGCACAACATACCAGGCCGCCCAGCTGGTCAGATAGCCCTGACACCCGGACCCATCATGGCGGGAGAGGACAACTTCCGAGTCACTATTATTGGGCGAGGCGGTCACGCGTCCCAACCGCATCAGCTCATTGATCCCGTAATAATCAGCGCAGAGATCATTTTGGCGATGCAGACCATCGCCTCGCGATCGATTGACCCAGCCGAACAAGCGGTGGTCTCGATAACCGAAATCGAAACAGACGGAACCGTTAATGTAGTCCCCAGTAGAGTCACCCTGAAAGGCGACTGTCGCAGCTTTAAACCTGAAGTCAGCCACATCATCGAGCGGAGGTTACACGAACTGGCCAGCGGCATTTGTCAGGCACATGGTGCGGAACTCCAGTTTTCCTATGCGCGTGTATTCCATGCCACGGTGAACCATTCGGAAGAAACCGAGCATGCACTGGCTGCGGCGCGCACCATCAACGCGGAGAAATTGATTGAATATCCCTGCCAGCCCATGACAGCTTCAGATGACTTTGGCCAAATGTTACTGCTGAAGAAGGGCGCCTATGTCTTTATCGGTAACGGCACTGACAGTGAAGGGGGCTGTGCATTGCATAACCCTCACTACGACTTCAATGACGACATATTGGTGACTGGAATGCAGTTCTGGACCCATTTAGTGCAGCAGCAGCTGTCGATCTGATTCAGCAAGCATGTCATCTCGCTTTTCCTATTCACAGAAACTGAGCAATCCGCTGCAAAACAATCTTGCCTCTCATATCGTCGGAGAATTGTTTTCTCCTGAGGAATGTGACGAGGCTCATCGGATTATCAGCCAATGGCAAGGCTATCAGCCCACCCCCCTGATGAGCTTGTCGGATATCGCGGCCTCAGCCGGCGTCGATCAAATCTTTTACAAAGACGAATCAGGTCGGTTTGATCTTGGGTCTTTCAAGGCGCTGGGTGGAGCCTACGCCATAGATTGCCTGATGCACAAAGCACCTGAAAATAAATTGGTTGTCTGCACCGCCACAGATGGCAACCATGGGCGATCGGTCGCCTGGGCCGCTGATTTCTGTCAAGCAGAGTGCCATATTTTTATTCACGCCAAGGTCAGTGCGGCACGCGCAGATGCTCTGGCTGCACTGGGCGCCACTATCCATCGTGTGGAGGGTAACTACGACGACTCAATAGTTGCGTGCCGGGAACAGGCGGTAAAATATGGCTGGCAGATCGTTTCTGATACGTCTTGGCCAGGTTATCGCGATGTTCCAAAACTGGTGATGACCGGCTATTCCGTCATGACCCACGAGCTGATTCAACAGCTCGGGGACACTAAACCCACCCACATTATTCTTCAGGCAGGCTGTGGAGCGATGGCGGGGGCCCTGATTGCCTCGATGTGGCTCCATTGGGGCCCATCCCTACCCACGGTGATTGTTGTCGAATCGGACAAATCAGACTGCGTCTACCAAAGCTTAAAACGCGATCAGATCCACCTGGTCAACATTGTTGAAGAGACACTGATGGCTGGTCTCTCCTGCGGTGAGGTTTCAGAGCTCGCCTGGCCTATCATCAGAGCGGGAGTCTCTCATGTGATCACCATAAACGATGAAGGTATTGGCCCTATGGTGCGCTGGCTCGCAAACCCCACAACGAGTGACAGACCCGCTATTGTAGGGGGAGAGTGCTCGGCGTCCGGGCTCATTGCATTATTGGCGATCCAGCAGGATCCCACACTCGCCGATGAAGTCGGTATGGATGGTCGCTCTCGTGTGCTGGTCATTGGCACCGAGGGCAATACAGATGCAGCGGTCTACGACGCCATAATGCGCGGAGACATATGAAGACGATTGGCTATCAGCTCATTCCCGAGAGTGCGCAGATTCGTCTCGGAATGATCGTATTGCAATCAGACGTCACGATAGAGGATGAATTCAGGCGCTATTTTGCGGACGCAGATTTGAGTCTTTTGGTGAGCCGCATTCCCTTCGAAGATGAGGTCACAGAAAAGACATTGGGTGATATGGCCCTTCATCTGACGCAATCTACCGCGCTATTTCCTGTTGCCCACGCTTTCGATGCCATCGGTTATGCCTGCACCTCTGGCGCCATGCAGATCGGCGGCGACCGGATCCGACAGCTGATTACGAATGAGCGCAAATCTCGTTATGTCAGCGATCCTATGCAAGCTGCGCTGTTGGCATTCGAATCGCTGGGGGCAAACAATATTGGCTATCTTGCCCCTTACTCGACCCCGGTGTGCACAACTATGATTGAGCACATTGAGTCACAGGGTTTTAGTATTACGCACTCAGCCAGCTTCGACGAAGAACACGATCAAGTCGTAGGGCGGATATCGCCGGACACCATTTATCAGGCGGCGATCGAGCTCATTGCCTCGGCAGATGGCGATATTGACGTACTTTTTATTGCCTGCACCAACATGAAGTGCGCAACCGTGCTGGACAGCATCACCTCTCAGACTGGCGTCACGGCGCTTTCGAGTAACAAGGTGTTGGCGTGGGACTTAGCACGATCAGCGGGAATTCCCCTCGATTTATAACATTTCATCTGGAGACGGCATGCCGGACGTTCCAAAACGAGGCTTTAGTATTGATGAGTTTATCAGGCGGCTGGCCGCGATCCAGTCTCAGATGAGCGCGCAAGGGATTGGCGCCCTGCTACTGACAACCGAGCACGATATTTTTTATTTTTCTGGTTTCCTGAGCCAGTTTTGGCAAAGCCCCACTCGCCCTTGGTACGTGATAATTCCCGACCAGGGAAGGCCTATTGCCGTGATTCCCGAAATTGGCGTCAATGCGATGTCCAGTGAATTCATACAGGATATCCGCAGCTGGCCCGCCCCGCATCCTGAGGATGACGGCATCAGTTTATTAACAGACGCTCTACTAGAGGTGCTGTCGCGATCAGTCTCAAGTGTAATTGGCATAAACAAGGGCTCCGAAACTCATATTCGCATGCCGCTAAACGACTTTGAGAGGCTCGGCAATAATCTTTCTCAGGCACGACCAAACTTTAAGATGATCGACGCAACCCCCGCTATCCGTGCGGTGCGGATGATTAAATCTGAATCAGAAATCGACAAAATTCGATATGTCGCTCAATGTGTCTCCAATGTGTTCGACCGGTTGTTTCTATTCTCTGACATTGGCATGACAGATGCGCAATTATTCAGGACTTTTACGACGGAGTGTCTTTCTGCTGGCGTGGATACGGTTTCCTACCTTGTGGGAGGCGCCGGTCGGCACGGTTATGACGACATTATTTCTCCTCCATCGGGCCGTCGCCTTCAAGATGCCGATGTGCTGATTTTCGATACCGGTTGTACCTTTGATGGCTACTTCTGTGATTTTGATCGGAACTATGGATTCGGCTCGGTTAACGACGCCGCCAAGCGAGCGTATCAGGCAGTGTGGCAGGCCACTGAGGCCGGGCTCAAAATGGCGAGACCGGGTAATACTTGCGCGCAAGTTTTTTCGACGATGCACGCAGTCCTAGAGAAAGCAGGCGCTATCGGAGAAACAGTCGGTCGATACGGACATGGCCTAGGCATTCAGTTAACAGAACCGCCCTCCTTTGCCGCGTGGGAACACACCGTGTTACGCGAGGGCATGGTAATGACACTGGAGCCCGGAATGTTTTATCGGCCGGGCAAAATGATCGTGCACGAGGAAAACATCGTCATCCGGAAAGCGGGTCCGGAGCTGCTATCGCGTCGCGCCCCCCCCGAGTTGCCCATCAAGCTGTCATGAACCCCATGGATTCACCACCGAGTTTTGTCAAGCCAGTGCCACAACATGCGCGGGTAGTCATTATTGGCGGGGGTATTCTGGGGTGCTCAGTTGCCTATCATTTAGGCAAGCTGGGTTGGCGCGATATTGTTCTCTTGGAGCAAGGGCAACTCACATGCGGCACAACGTGGCATGCAGCTGGCCTCGTTGGACAGCTGCATGGGTCACATGCCACTACCGCATTCGCAAAATATACGGTGGAGCTCCTCAATTCTATAGAAGCGGAGACCGGACAAAATCCGGGCTACCGTGAATCAGGATCGATATCAATCGCTACTCACCCTGAACGGCTGTCAGAACTGAAAAGAAAGGCTGACTTTGCCTCCCTATTCGGTATCGAGGCGCACTATTTGACCACGGAACAAATCCAGCAGCGCTGGCCTCTGATAAACCCTGAAAATGTGCTGGGCGGCATTTTGATGCCTCGTGACGGTTCCGCTAATCCCGTTGACCTGACCATGGCGCTTGCCAAGGGCGCTCGCCAGAATCAGGTTCAGATATTCGAGGGTGTGGAGGCTCGTGAAGTGCTGATGGAGGGTGCTGAGGCCACCGGAGTGGTAACTGATCAAGGCACCATTCTGGCCGATTACGTTGTGAACTGCAGTGGCATGTGGGCGAGGCCGCTGGGCCAAAAAAACGGTGTGGGCGTGCCGCTGCACGCCTGTGAGCACTACTACCTGGTCACTGAGGCCATCGATTCCCTGCCTCACGACTTGCCGGTGCTTCGCTCCTATTGTGACGGCACTTACTTCAAAGAAGACGCCGGAAAACTACTTTTCGGTTTTGCTCATCATCACGCGAAACCTTGGGCAATCCACGGCATTCCAGAAAAGTTCTCTTTCGAGTCGTTACCTTTTATCGAAGACGATGTAATGGACATGTTGGAGAAGGCGATGAATCGCGTCCCGATCCTTCAGGAAGTAGGTATTCGCACTTTCTTCAATGGGCCTGAAAGCTACTCCTATGATGGGCAATTCGTGCTGGGGCCTGCGCCAAACCTGAGCAATTATTTTATTTTAGCCGGACTCAATTCCACAGGCATCCAGACAGGACCCGGGGCGGGTCGCGCATTGGCAGAGTGGCTGGTTAATGGACACCCAACACTGGATCTCAGCGCCATGGATCCCGCCCGATGCGAGGAATTTCAGGCCCGAGATATCTATCTTCGGGAGCGCTGCCCCGAGACCTTGGTTCGCACCTACGCAATGCATTGGCCTAATTATCAGCGCCAAACAGCGCGAAATATTCGGCACTCACCTTTTCATTTTCGATTGGCCGAAAAGGGCGCCTGCTTTACCGAAACACAGGGCTGGGAGCGCCCTGGCTGGTACGCCCCGCCTGGGGTGACGCCGGAATATGACTACAGCTTTGCTCGCTCTAACTGGTTTGAATTTTCACTTAATGAGCAGCGAGCGGCCCGAGAGCGGGTCGCTATTATTGACTATTCAATGCTGGGCAAGATCATGATCGAAGGATCAGACGCCGAGGCCTTTTTGCAGCGCCTATGCACAAACGACATGGCTATCTCGTGCAACCGAGTCACATACACTCTGATTCTGAATGAGCGAGGGGGTATTGAGAGTGATGCCACGGTGGCCCGCTATGACACCGATCGCTTTATGTTAATGAGTTCTATTTCCCGTACGCGAAGAGATTTAGGGTTATTGAAACGATTGATCAAGCCCGGAGAAAATGTGCGGCTCCGGGACGACACCGCATCTTACGGCGTACTGGGCATCATGGGTCCGCAGAGTCGCGCGCTACTAGCCGCCATTACCGACATTGATGTATCGAACGAGGCGTTCCCCTTCAATTACATCAAGCAATGTCATATTGGCCACGCAAAGGTTACTGCACAGCGGCTGTCCTATTCGGGTGAGCTAGGCTGGGAAATCTTCATCACACCCGACTTTGCCCCACACGTGCTAGATATCATCCTGACGGCAGGAGAAGCGTTCGACGCGCAGCTGTTGGGGGCCGAAGCATTGAATGCGCTCAGAATAGAGAAGGGATTTCGACATTGGGGTCACGACATGTCCTATACCGAGGCGCCACATCAGGTAGGGCTCGATTTTGTATGTAAGACAAAAAAGACACCCGCTTTTATCGGCCTAGAGGCCTACTTGAAACGAAAATCCGAAGCGAATGGCCCCCACATTTGTGCTATCAAGCTCAATGATCCAACCCCCCTAATGCACCACAACGAGCCAGTACTTTGCGATGGGCAGGTAGTGGGCTACGTTACATCTGCGGCATTTTCTGCTCATTTCAATTGCGCGGTAGGATTATGCTTGATCGACCTCCCGATCGATGCAACAGCCAAAGCCGCGACTATCGAGAAGCCTTACTCGGTGGCGATAGAGGGCAACCCAGTGTCGGCTGATGTGAGCTTGACTCCTTTTTATGACGCAAAAAATGAACGCATGTTTTCCTGATCAATTCCCGCCGAGAGGCGCAAAAGGTAAACCCCTAAAAAAATCAGCCTCATCAGCCGCAAGGGCTACGTCACAATCAACCTGAGGGCGAGGCCGCGGTCAAAACCCCCAAGTAAAATAAGCACCAGCGGTTCACCGGGAAGTGCCAAGCTAGCTGTCACGTTCTGCTGAGGGACCCGATGCGCCGAAGGATTATTATAAGGCTGAGTAGGCGCTGAAAGGAGACGCTACCTTGATTTATGACCTTGTTGCTTCTTGGGAGTGGCCGTTAATCGGCTTTCTTGGATGTGTTGCCATCCTGAGCATGACTGCTGCAACAGCGCGAAAAACTGCGACAAAAGATGCCTCTTTTGTGGTGACCATGGCATTTATTGGCATGTGTTACTTTGGAATGCACTTGTCTTAATAATGCTTTATCCCAGTCAGGCTTGGACTGACAATTTGAGCAGGTGACTCTCAACACCATCAATATGTCACCCACGCTTCGCGTTCCGTTTTTATTGACGATCAAGTCACACTGTCAGATTCGTCAGTGATCGTTCCATATGTCAAAGAGGAAGCGGGGCAAACCTTACCTTGCAACAATATGGATCACGAGTTGTTTGCGCTCTACATAGAGGTATTAAACCTCTTCCAGGGTCATGCGAAAGCATTTTACTCGCTGGCAGATCCTGAATTCGGGCAGCCTGAGACTGCGGTCTCAGGTGCCGAAGCATTCGAGCGCTAGAGCGAAGGCGCCGGGGCATTCATCGAGCGTTGTGGTGGCAAAGTGGTATTCAGTGCACCGGTGGCTCAAGTCATGATTGGCGATGAGCGCATTGACTGGGATGTCGCCGCGTTGATGTTCTTCCCCAGACGCAGCGACTTCTACGACGCTTGAGGACCCCCATCTGGCCGCGCTACTGCGCCATCGCAAAGCTGCGCCAGCTAATCATTTCATGCGGCATCTGGAAGGCGGCTTTCTCGCACCTACAGATATCGGGTAAGTCAGCGCCGCAAAGCCAGTGACATCGCAGTACTGTTTATAAGGGGCGGATAATGATCGGAGAAGTAGAGGAAATATTAACCGCCTATTGACAGTAGGCACCCTCACTAATGGCGTTGACAGGACCTGCAGACCTGTCGAAGTTTCCATCTATTGACCCGAAAATCCTGCTTGCGGCGTTGAGCATGCCATTCAAAAACGTTCATTCCTTAACGGGTGCGCGCGACAGCTCATGGCGCTTGGCGGGTGTACGGACTTCGGCGTTGGAGGTGAGCTTGACACCTTTCCTGCCTCTGATTGGTGTCACGAGCCCGCTACAGAGGTAACGCGTGACGTTATCGGTCGCCTCGCCCCTCCGCCCAAGACGGCGGTCAGGGTTTGCCAAGGTTTTCTGTTATGCCATCCAAAAACCCAACCATATCAACGACACGCTCGCGCTGAGGCGTAAGTGTCTTACCCTTCAAGTCGCCCGTGATCGTCCCCTGATCAACGGTGTCGATCAATGCGGACTTAAGATCGCAGGCGTAGGTCGCGAGTGCAGCATTACCTTCCCGCCCCGCCAGTTCTTCCAGCGCGTTAGCGAGAGCGAAGATGAGGGCAGACGAATTGAAGTGTGCCTCTTTTCCGTCGGTCGCTCGGTAACGCAAGTACAGATCGTGGGCAGTACCGTGAGGCGCTTCGAAAAGTTTAGTGCCGTCTTTACTGATGATGACTGAGCTGGCCGTTGCGAGACTCCCGCCGAGGGCGGCGGAAATATCAGACAAAATATCCCCATCCAGAGTCTGTGCTGGATAGAGACCCCATCGTGGTGGATCACAAATCATTTTGCTGAGCTGCCGTGAGGGTCGCATGATCATGAAAGAGGGCGGTGGTGTGTCCAGTGCAGCGAGTTCCTGCCGGATCTCCAAAATAATAGAGCTGTACACTTCGTCGTAATTTACGAACTCACGTTTGAGACCAAAGTACACCTCTTTCTTGTTAATAGCTGCATCCTGAAACACCTGGCTGACCCAGTCTTTAATTGACTCCCGATCGTTGGACATAAAAAGAATAGGGTCATTGGTTTTGACATGGCGGGCATGTTTTTCCTGGCCATCGATAATGACTTTGATCACACCATCTTCTGGGGCCGGCGTGTTGTAACTGCCGTATTGGTCGCCGCCGCCGGCGCTCATGCGCGAAATGGAGACGTGGGCCTTACGTTCGGGTAGGCCATACCGCTTGAGCTGTTGAACAAGCTTGAAGAGTTTCATGCCGCTCACGTTATCGGGAACCCCCCAGAGCGCGCGCTCGGGTGGATTGGACACTAACCTCGCGGCCTGCGCGTCAATCAGTTCATAGTGATACCCCAGACCTGCGGCTTCTACCTTCGCCTGGTACTCATTGTGGTAAATCGCCTCAATTGCCTCGCGCATGACACCATCATATCCGGGGATAACGGTGTCTTTCAGGCCAAGATAAATATCCCGCTTTTCATCGAGTGCTCGTCGGAAGAAACGGTGAGCCCATGCTCTTACCGCATCAATTTCATTGGTCGCCAGCATCCACGGATCGCCATTGTTGAGTGCGCGCCGGTGCAGCTCAACGGGATCGCCGCTGCTCCCGACGAAGACGACTTTGGCAACGCCAGTTGCGTTTGAAAGCTCGCTGTAGCTAAAGTCTAGCCCGCCGCTTTCCATGGTATCGACTTCGATGTCTCGGTCTATCCAGTCCGGCCTGACGCTTTTAAGGTTGCGAAACTCGATGTCCTCCCGGGTAATGTTGCCGCCGATACCTTTGCGAATCGCGCCATTGGGTGATTTGGTTGCGAGGTCATCGAGGGATTCTTCGTCGATCTCCGGATGTTTTTCCAGCAGCGCATCCAGCTGCTGCCGGTTGACCGTCATCCCTGCGTTCTTTACACCGACGCCGTGAGCCTTCAGGGCATCGATTGCCTCCCGCACCACCTGTCCGTTGCTGGTGAACCGATGTTCTGCTGAGAGGTCGATTTCAACCAGTTCAATATCGAGCTTCGCTTTTACAAAGCGATTTAATATTTCATCAAAAGCCACCTGTGCCATTTCGTCTCCGTGGAGAATCACCAGGGGGTTTTTAACGCTTATTTTTGAGCCCAAGGGAATGTCCTCTCTATCAGTGGCACGGTCGGCAGTTGCTGACAAATTTCGGATGGCGAGGGTAGCGCAGTGAGGTGGCCAGCCCTATAGGACTTTTGCACATCGCAGACTTGTCGCTGAAGAAAAGGTTGTAATCAGTGACCTTCCGGTTTGGTGTTCATCTATTGATGACGGCGTCACCGGCTTCTTGAGCATATTCCGTCATGGCAACACTGGGCCAAAAAAACGCGTTATTTACGGGCAGCTATAGGCTTACGGTAGGCTTTGGGTCTGACTTGCTCAGATTGTTCCTAAAATTTATTTTCGTTTCCGAAAAAAATAAGAAACCGAAGTGGCTGGTCGTGTTGCATAAGGTGGTAGCTACGGGTGGACTTGAACCACCGACCCCAGCATTATGAATGCGAAGATTGAAACACTAAATTATTGATTTAATTAACCTTAATGGGCGCTCACAGCCATCTAAAAGCCCATAAAGTCCCACAAAGTTCCAGCAGATCCCCGCAAAATCCCGGCAATGACGCGAGCAGTAACGGCATCAGCGAATTTACTAAGGCAGACTAATGCCGTTGAGGAGGTGCCCTCTGAAGGCAGAGGGTCATTGGAAGCTGAGTCGGCGCAAATGGCCGCGGAGTTAAATAAGTCCAAGGGAACTTTTAATGATCAATATGAGCTTTCAGCAGTCAGTTTGGGCGGAGCTAAGAGAGAGCTTATCTAAAAGTTTGATGTAAAAACTTCTATCGCAGACTTAAATGAATCTCTGCTAACTACAGTTGCTGATAGCGTCTACTGCGGCGCCGAGAAATTACAGATATTCCGAGACAACAACGTCCCAGCGGTTTGGATATATACTGACAGGAGTGCTAGTTCGATGTTTATCCGCACCGAGGTATATCACTGCGAACCGATGTTATTTTTCACGTGAGAACTATCGGCTCGAAGGCAGAGAACTTTAGAGATTTTTGAATTCTTTCTTGGAAAAACATTCGCCCTTTCACCTTAGTTGGGCCCTGTAGTTGGATCAGGTGTTTGCTCATTAAAGAGGCAAGGGGAAGTGCCGATGTACAAGAAGTATAAAATTGTTATTGCCGGTATTGGAATGGATCATGAACGGAGCCTACTACCGCGGGGCAGCGGCCTTGGATGCTCGCGCAGGTGCTTGGAGCATGGTTAGCCGTGACAGCGCTTTTGAGCTATCACCTTATTTTGGCCTTCCCAAAGACGTGGCTTTTTGCAATAAGTGTGTCATCTCAAATCAACGTCCAAACTCTGCAGTTGAGTATCAACACAAGAAAGAGAGTTTAAAAGAGACAATCAGTTTTGATAAATCTGGCACTTGTGACGCTTGCAACGCTAATGACGCTAAAACTTTAGTCGACTGGGCAAGCCGGGAGGCAGAGTTGCTGGTGCTATGCGACAGGCACAGAAAAAAAAATGGGGAATATGATTGCTTGGTTCCAGGCTCTGGCGGAAAAGACAGTTTTTACGCAGCGCACAAGCTGAAGTACAAATATGGTATGAATCCCTTAACAGTCACTTGGGCACCTCACTTGTCTACGGATTGGGGGCAGGCCAACTTCCAAGCTTGGCTGAATGCTGGATTTGATAATCAACTACTCACACCGAATCCCAAAACTCACAGGCTGCTTACCAGGCTGGCCGTTGAGAATCTATTTCACCCCTTTCAGCCATTCATGATGGGCCAAAAAGCACTCGCACCGAAAATGGCATCGCTTTTAGGTATCCCATTGGTTTTTTTCGGGGAAAATGAGGCTGAATATGGCAATCCTTTGCAAGACAACTCTGCGGCGCAAAGGGATTGGTCTTATTTCACCGCTTCTCAGGACTCTGAACTCTTTCTAGGAGGTGTATCACTAACTGAGTTAAAACACGAGTATGGTCTTACCAATGGCGATCTATCTATGTATATGCCCATAGCGCCAGAGAGGATGGAATCCAAGAATATTGAGGTTCACTACCTAGGATACTACCTTCCTTGGCACCCTCAAAATGCTTACTACTATGCTGCAGAACATGGTGGGTTTAGAGCAGCGCCGGAGAGAAGTCCTGGCACCTACAGCAAATATAATAGCATTGACGACAAAATCGATGACTTCCACTACTACACCACTTACATCAAGTTCGGCATCGGTAGAGCAACATATGACGCGTCTCAGGAAATACGTAATGGGGAAATCACTCGGGAAGAGGGCGTTGCGCTAGTGAAAAAATATGACGGGGAATTCCCCGAGCGATTCTGCCGGGAAGTTTTCCAGTACTTAAGCATTGAAGCATCGGAGTTTCCAGTTGCCAGTAACCGCTTTCTTTCACCAAAAATGAACCGAGAATATTTTGACCAATTAAGCGATCAGTTTCGCTCGCCGCACCTCTGGAAAAACACCGGCGGTAAATGGGATTTACGAAGCTCCGTTTGGGCCTAACCCCTGGTGTACGAAGCGCGATTGATTGCTCGGTTGGATGTAAAAGCTCCTTTTTTAGTAAAAGGCATACAATTCGAAGGATTACGCAAGCTTGGTGAACCTGGGCAGTTCGCTCGTCAGTATTACTCAGATGGCATAGATGAAATTTACTACGAAGATACAGTCGCCAGCCTTTATGACAGGAATAGTATTTTCGACATAATAAGAGAAACTACTGAAGACGTATTTGTGCCGATAACAGTAGGTGGTGGGCTCAGAAGCCTTGATGACGTCGGTGAGGCTTTAAAAGCTGGCGCCGACAAAATCGCAGTCAACACAGCAGCTATAAAACGCCCAAAATTCTTAAACGAAATAAGAGATCAATTTGGAAGTCAGTGCATAGTGCTGTCAGTACAAGCTAAAAAAATTGGGGGTATGTGGGAAGCTTATTACGACAATGGTCGAGAACCGAGTGGGATAGACGCTCTGGAGTGGATACAAGAAGGAGAAGCAAGGGGGGTGGGCGAGGTTTTACTCACCTCAGTAGATAAGGACGGCACCCGAGAAGGATTTGACATTGAGCTAATGCAGATGGCGGGAAAAGGCTTAACAATACCGTTGGTGGCCAGCGGAGGCATGGGCAAAACACAACACTGTGTAGATGTAATTAAAACAGGTGGCGCTGATGCTGTAGCGATGGCGACCGTTTTGCACTACGCGGAATGCGAATTGCCGCATATTCGCGCAACTTGCAAATCTCAAGGTATAAGAGTCAGAGAGACATAAGGTTGTCACATAAAGGGTAAAGAGGTGGGAGCCAGTGGCCCAGTCAGTTACTGTCATTGACTATGGAATTGTGAACCTCGGCAACATTGTTCGAGCACTCCAATTTGTGGGTGCAAAAGTGAAGGTCACCGATTGCCCTAGTCAAGTCATAAAAGGATCTCGTATCGTGCTTCCTGGTGTTGGATCCTTCAGCGCCGGCATGTCTATGATCGGAAAGAAAGGGCTAGATGAAGCGATAGTGTCCGCCTCAAAAAGTCTACCACTCATGGGAATATGTCTTGGTATGCAGATGCTGTTTGAAAAAAGTTCCGAGCTAGGGGAGCACAAGGGTTTGGGTATCTTCAAAGGGGAAGTGGTACCCATACGCGGCAATTCAGTGAGTGAGAAGCAACGTCAGCTGAAAGTACCACACGTTGGCTGGCGAGAGTTCTGTTCAATCACAGATCATAGCGCTTGGCAGAAGTCGTGCCTTGGGGATCTCACCCCCAACGAGTCTGTTTACTTCGTGCACTCTTTTATGGCTAAACCTACTTACACTAAGGATGTGCTCGCTCAGTGTAAGTACGGTAAAAATCTTATCGTCGCAGCAACTGCATCAAACGGTACAGTCGGCCTGCAGTTCCATCCTGAGAGAAGCGGGCCTGCTGGTTTAAAAGTGTTAAGAAGGTTTGTTCATTCTTAGACTGATTGGCATGCAACCTTAGTGCCTTCAGCAGCGAGTGATGGTCTTTGGCAATTGACGTGCCAGCCCCTATTGCACTGTGCTTTTAGGATTTCAAGGTAACCCCAAATACAGCTCCACAGCATCGATTAGCCTTATACCCAGTGATGCCTAAGATAAAAAAACCGCGCCGAACGCGGGTTTTTTACTTAGTTAGCAGGTTACTGCAACAATGCCAGTACTGTCTGCGGCACACATTCGGAAGCCATCTGATGGCGGCTGAAGTGAGCTACGACGTTCGTCGTCAGCTTCTGGGGCGCAAGGATGGGGATATTACGGCTCACTATTGCAAAATACCGACTGTGCAGTTAATCGACGCTGTAAAGCGAATGGAACCGCCCAAACTCCCGCAAAATCCCCGCAACGAGAACGTTCTGCCGTTTCCGGCTTTTTCGGAGGCCCGCAAAGCGTTGAAAAATAGGGGAGGGTGGTAGCTACGGGTGGACTTGAACCACCGACCCCAGCATTATGAATGCTGTGCTCTAACCAGCTGAGCTACGTAGCCACGGAAAGGAACTGTGTAAGGCGCGCGATTCTGCAAAACTACTGGATTGAAGTCAACCGGCTTAGCTGTGCAGTGCGCAAACCGTGCCGCAGCGAGAGAGGGGTCACCCGATGACTGATGAGCAGAGTGCACCCTATTTCGGGCTGCAGGAGAGGCTTGCTAAAACCACAGACGCGGCGCGCCCGCAGGCTGTCAAAAAGCGTCACGCCCGCGGCGGCCGCACCGCCCGGGAGAATCTGGCTGATCTGACCGAGGGAGCGGCCATATCGGAGTACGGACAGCTCGCGGTCGCCGCGCAAAGGTCCCGGCGAGAAGGGGATGCGCTGCTTTCTGACACGGCTGCTGATGCGGTGATTACCGCAGTAGGGCCTGTCAATGCGCTGTTGTTCCCCCCGTTGATCGCCCAAACGGCCATGATCATTAACGATTATACGGTGCTGGCTGGCACTCAGGGCTATTTTCATCATCGTAAGATAGATCGACTCCTGACTTTGGCAGCTCAAGACAAGTTGCCCATCGTGATGTTTACCGAGGGGGGGGGTGGCCGACCGGGTGACACAGATGTTCTGGTATCGATGGCAGGATTGAATGTGCCTACTTTTTATCGATGGGCCGCACTAGCGGGCCAAATACCCCGGATCGCGGTGAACCACGGTTTTTGTTTCGCCGGCAATGCAGCGCTGTTCGGTGCTGCTGATCTGCGTATCGCCACCGAGACAAGTTGTATCGGGATGGCAGGTCCGACCATGATCGAGGGGGGTGGTTTGGGCAGTTGGGAGCCGAGCGATATTGGCCCGGTTTCGGTACATCGTAAAAACGGTGTTGTCGATATTGTTGTGGCTGATGAGGCGGCGGCGACAGCGATGACAAAGAGAGTGCTGTCCTGTGTGCAGGGGACGCTATCCGAGTTTCAGGCGCACGAACAAGGCGCATTGTCGGCAATGATGCCCAGCAATCGTCGATACGCGTTTGATGTTCGCAAAATCCTCCATCATCTTTTTGACGTGGGGTCTTTTATCGAGACCCGGCCTGATATGGGGCGGGCGATCGTCTCAGGGCTCGCGCGGTTGGAGGGACGAGCTGTCGCAGTATTGGCCAGCGACTGCAGACACTTGGGCGGTGCAATTGATGGCGAATCTGCTACCAAAGCAGCCGCGCTTTACGAGCTTGCTGAGCGATGGAAGTTACCCGTGGTGTCGTTTATCGACACTCCTGGCTTTATGGTGGGACCCGATAGCGAGGCAGACGGGGCGCCCAGACTCATGTCTGAGCTGTTCATCGCCGGCGCCACCCTCACGCAACCCATCATCGCGATTTTTTTGCGTCGTGCCTATGGATTAGGCGCGATGGCTATGACTGGAGGCTCGTTTGAGGTGCCGCGGTATGCGGTGAGCTGGCCGCAGGGCGAGTTTGGAGCGATGGGCCTCGAAGGAGCGGTGCAACTCGGTTTTCGTCAGGAACTGGCGGATGCATCAGATGACACCGCTAGGCAGGCCCTGTTCGACGCATTATTGTCGGAAATGTATGCCAAAGGCCGTGCGACGGAGGCAGCGAGTTATCTCGAGATCGACGCAGTCATACAACCTGAGGATACCCGAGCGGCAATTGCCGCAGCGCTCGTGTCCTGCTGATATTTAAACGTTGAATCGAAAATGGATCACGTCGCCGTCGGCTACAACATAGTCCTTGCCTTCGAGTCGCCATCTACCGGCATCCTTTGCACCCTGCTCGCCTCGATGAGAGACATAGTCATTGAAGCTGATGACTTCGGCCCGGATGAAACCCTTCTGGAAGTCAGTGTGGATGACGGCGGCAGCCTCCGGCGCGGTGGAGCCGACTCGAATGGTCCAGGCGCGCACCTCTTTGGGACCCGCCGTAAAGTAGGTCTGCAGATTCAGTAGCTCATAGCCGGCACGGATCACTCGGTTTAGCCCGGGTTCAGCCATGCCCATCTCGGCCAGAAAGTCGATTTTTTCGTCGTCGGCCAGCTCTATGATTTCTGATTCGAGTTTGTTGCAGATGACCACGATGCCGGCGCCCTCGGAGGTTGCATGTGTGCGGACAGCGTCGAGATGCCGGTTTTGCTCAAATCCATCCTCTGAGACATTGGCGATGTACATGGTAGGTTTCGTGGTTAAGAGATGCAGCGTTTTTACCCTTGCCCAATCGTTTGCGTCCAAGTTCAGTGCACGCACGGGTTGGGCTTCATTGAGTTGCGGTAATAATTGTTCTTCGAGTAGTGTTTTCAGTGCAATAGCGTCCTTGTCTCCACTCTTCGCCGTGCGCACCACCTTGGCGAGTTGTTTTTCGCAGGATTCAAGGTCAGCCAGCGCGAGCTCGGTATTGATGGTCTCGATATCAGCCAACGGATCAATCTGATTGGCAACGTGAATCACGTTGGGATCTTCAAAACAGCGAACAACATGCGCGATGGCATCCGTTTCGCGAATGTTGGCCAGAAACTGGTTCCCGAGGCCCTCACCTTTTGACGCGCCCGCGACAAGGCCTGCAATGTCGACGAACTCCATGGTGGCAGGAATAGAGCGCTCGGGTTTGACTAGATTGGTAATCTCTCCCTGTCTGGGATCTGGAACCGTCACAACACCAGTATTGGGCTCAATAGTGCAGAAGGGGAAGTTTTCGGCATCGATACCGGCTTGTGTCAGGGCATTGAACAGCGTTGACTTGCCGACATTGGGCAAACCGACTATGCCACATTGGATTCCCATGCTTATAAGTCCTTATCGGGTTTCACGACCTGATGATGTTCACTGTGGAGCGCGGTCATTGCTTTTACGTCGTCACCCTCAAGTAACAACGGAAGTGCGCTGATGGCGGATGCGATGCTTTGTTGTATCGCCATAGTGTCCGCCTCGGAGGCTTTGCTCAAAACCCAAGGCGATACTTTTCTCGCGGAGCCGGGATGACCTATACCGATGCGGAGTCGCCAAAATTCTCTCTGCCCACCTAATGCAGGAATAATATCTCTCAGCCCGTTATGGCCGCCGTGACCACCATCATATTTAAAGCGCGCTTCGCCTGGTGCAATATCGAGTTCGTCGTGAGCGATTAAAATATTGCTCGGCTCAATTCTATAATAGCGCGCCACTGCGGCGACGGAGCGGCCGCTGTCGTTCATAAACGTTTCAGGAAGCAGCAGCCTGACATCATGCCCTGCAATATTCCCGCGGGCTGATTCCCCCAAAGCGTTTCGATCAGTTGCCAACGTGAGGCTATATTGTTGGGCAAGACGGCGCACAAAAAAGGCACCAGCGTTATGCCGAGTGCCTTCATATTGTGTGCCGGGGTTGCCTAGCCCGACGATGAGTCGGATGGCAGACAAGGGCTACTTAGTCCTCAGACTCTTCTGCTGCGGAAGCGTCAGAACCCGCATTGGTATCACCCTCTTCAGCTGCATCATCGTCTTCTGCGTCGGATTCCTTAGTGCCACGTGGTGCGATGACCGATGCTATGGCGAGATCATGGTCTTCACCCAATTCGAGGGCCATTGGCGTAACACCCTCTGGCAGCGTGAGGTCAGACAGGTGCACGATTTGGCCAAGCTCAACCTCGAGCATATCGACCTCGAGGTATTCGGGAAGATCCGAGGGCAAACACTGGATCTCAATGTCTGTCGCTTGCTTCTGGATCATGCCGCCGCCCAGCTTCACGCCGGTACACTGATCTTCATTGACAAAGTGCAGCGGGACATTGACTTTAATCGCCTGATCCATGCGAATGCGCAGGAAATCTGCGTGCATCGGAAATCCCTTTGCGGGATGGCGTTGAATATCCTTGATGATCGCTTTGAACGACTCCTCGCCAACCTGAATATTTAGGATGGAGCTGAAGCAGGCTTCATTCTCCAGCATATATTCGAAGTCCTTGCGGATTAGGGTCAAGCTTTGGGCGGGTTGAGCTCCACCGTAAATGACGGCAGGCATTTTGCCCTCAAGTCGACGCAGGCGGCGGCTCGCACCTTTTCCCTCATCGGCTCGCGCCTCTGCAACTACTGTAAAAGCGTCAGACATGGTCTGGCTCCTTTGTTATCACCACTTTGTCTGCGACCGACGCAGTGATGGGTGGGTAAAACGCTGCTTAAGAAAGATCAAACAGCGCGCTTATGGATTCTTCATTGCTGACACGACGAATGGACTCGGCAAGCAAATCAGCGATGGTGAGTTGACGGATCTTGCCGACTGCCAATGCTTCTTCTGACAGCGGGATAGTATCTGTCACCACCAATTCATCAAGTTGGGACTGCCGGATGTTGTCGAGTGCTCTTCCGGACAGAACCGCATGCGTGCAATAGGAAACGACCTTGGTCGCACCTCGCTTTTTTAAAGCGTTAGCCGCGCTGCACAACGTGCCTGCAGTATCAACCATGTCGTCTACCAAAATAGCTGTACGGCCATCAACATCGCCGATCAAGTTCATGACTTCCGCCTCGTTGGCTCGGGGCCGACGTTTGTCAATGATCGCCAGATCCGCGTCGTCCAGCTGTTTGGCAATGGCGCGGGCTCTCACGACGCCGCCAATATCGGGGGAGACCACAATAAGGTTTTCGTAGTTACAGCGGGTAATATCAGCATTCAAAATTGACGATGCATATACGTTATCTACCGGCACGGTGAAAAACCCCTGAATTTGCTCGGCATGGAGATCCACTGTTAATACGCGATCCACGCCAACGCCAACCATCGTATCGGCCACAACTTTTGCTGAGATGGGGACTCGTGAAGAGCGGACTCTTCTATCTTGCCTCGCGTAACCAAAATAGGGCACGACCGCAGTAATGCGCGCGGCCGAGGCGCGCCGAAGTGCGTCAATGATAAGCAACAGCTCAATGATGTTGTCGTTGGTTGGATGGCAGGTGCTCTGCAGAACAAAGACATCCTTGCCTCTCACATTCTCGTTCAGTTCGACAGTAATTTCCCCGTCAGAGAACTTACTCACTGCGGCGTTGCCCATTGCGAGGTACAGTCGGTCAGCAACCTTGCGAGCGAGCGCTCGGTTGGCATTTCCTGTAAATACCATCATTTTGGATGACATTTGCTTACCTCAAGCAATGAAAAATGGCTGGGGCGGGAGGATTCGAACCTCCGAATGGCGGGATCAAAACCCGCTGCCTTGCCACTTGGCGACGCCCCAATCAACTTACCTAAACCGCCTCCCGCATTTCGGGAAGCCGATCCAGCCCTTCCGCGACCACAACCCTCAGCCCCGCTGGAGCGTCTTGCGCGATACGCTCAGCCTCTTCTTCTGTCGCTAGAGCAACAAAAAAACACGCACCGCTTCCGGTCATTTTTACGGTCGGAGAATGGCTATACAGCCATTCCCACGCCTGCTGAACTTCAGGAAACTGTGCCAACACGACCGCCTGCAGGTCGTTGTGGCCGGCCCCTGAAAAAAAGCTCTGCACTGTAATCGGCGCAGTGTTACGTGTCAATTCGGGATGAGCGAAGATTTCAGTAGTACTGACTTCGCAAGCTGGTTGCGCGATAACAAACCAACGCTTGGGGAGATTAATGGGCGAGAACGCTTCTCCGATGCCCTCGGCCCACGCATTGTGTCCATAAACAAATATCGGCACATCTGCTCCCAAGGTGGTCGCTGTGGTCGCGAGCTGTCTCGGGCTGAGTTCCAGCCTCCACAGCCGGTTTAGGGCCAGTAATGTGGTTGCCGCGTTAGAACTTCCGCCCCCGAGCCCACCGCCCCGGGGAATTCGCTTTGTAATATCGATGTGCACCCCTTGAGCTCGGGGGTTCGTCAGTGCATTGGCAGCGCGGAGGATGAGGTTCTCCTGGGGCGCCAAATCGTTGGTATCGCCAGATAGTGTAATACCGGGGGTGTCGCGGAGCTCGAATACCATATCGTCCCCCCAGTTCAGTAATTGAAAGACGGTCTGCAGGGTGTGATATCCATCGTCCCTTTGGCCCGTTACATGGAGGAATAAATTTAGTTTCGCAGGTGAGCAGGCGTGAATAGCCGTCATTGTGGGGTGTCCAGATTCCATTGCGACACGAAGATCTGGATGACCATATCTTCGGTTCGTAAAGACAGCCTTTCCGGCACTTTCCAGGGCGGTAGGGCGCGCCACTTTATGACCTCTGCTTCCCACCCGGCTACTTTGTCGTTGTGGCCGAGTAGCCACTTTGCAACGGTATCGGCGGGCAATGCGGCTAACAGGCGCGCTGCTGCAGAATGGTGGCTTAATTCGGTAAAGGGTTTCTTGGTGTCGCCATCCTGCCAGATCAACTCTGTAGCGGACCGCTCGAGCCTCTGCTGATTCAGCGCAAAGGGGCCGAATAAGGTAATGCTGTCGCGATCGGGCGCAGACCGGTGCCATTCAAATCGTGCGGTTTCCACGCCGCCCCCAGTCTCTATTGACAACTTACCGGCCGCGGTCCAGGGACTGAATTGTATAGGGACTGTTGAGAGTACTTGGTTTGCTGCGGAGGTCGCGGTTGCGTTGACATCGGGCGGGCTAGAGGAAGCGCAGCCCAGTACTAGCAAACAGAAGCTCCATGACATCGCCCATCGTAAGCCGCTGTGCATTATTCCCCGCGTGCTGGCACAGCACCTCATTTCGGGAGCTCGGCACCTAATCGATTGATAGCTTCGAGGATGATCGGATGGTCGGGCACGCGGCTGAGCCCGTCGTGCCAAATGTCTTTCGCCTCGAAGTGGCGACCCAGCAGCCACAGAACCTCGCCTAAGTGAGCGGCGACCTCAGGATCAGGAAAGGCCGTGTGCGCTCGCCGAAGTAATAACTCTGATTGGGAATATTGGCCCAGTTTGTAATACACCCAGCCGAGGCTGTCGAGGATGGCGGGATCATTGGGTGACAAAGAGAGGGCTCGCTCAATGAGGCCAGCCGCCTCCTCGTAGCGCTGCGTATGGTTCGTCAGGGTGTATCCGAGTGCATTGAGCGTGGCAGCGTGATCCGGATCCTGCGCGAGAATACTTCGGAGGTCTGTTTCCATTGCTCCGAATGCCCCTTCGGACTCGTACACCATCGCTCGTCCGTACAGGAGTGAAAATGAATCTGGAAGAGCGATCAGTCCGCGATCGTACGTTTTCAGAGATTCACCTTCCCAGTCTCTCAGAGCGTTTGCTTCAAGCAGGAAGAGCTGTTCTGCTGCGCTCGGGAACTGACGCCGCTGCTCCTCAAAAAATGCTTTGATATCGCTTGCGAAGGCAGTTTCGGCTAGCAGTTCTGCTGCACGAGCCTTGGCGTCTCTGAACTCTCTGGATGGCCCTACGGCAGCAAAAGACGCGATGGCATCTGGATAATGTTCGCGCTCTAATTCGATACGGCCGACGTAATAATAAGCCTCGTTAACGCGTGCATCGATCGCGAGTAGATCGCGAAATTTGGCCAGCGCTGCATCGT
The DNA here is from genome assembly GCA_029242325.1 of Luminiphilus sp. Lineage (GTDB taxonomy): Bacteria > Pseudomonadota > Gammaproteobacteria > Pseudomonadales > Halieaceae > Luminiphilus. The sequence goes on along the minus strand of JAQWUD010000016.1, from coordinate 147,719 downwards.
AGTCCGACAGCTCAAAGTCGAGTAATGCGGCGGTGGAGAGGAGCTCGGGATTATCCGGTTCCTGTTCCAGCAAAACACTGAACTGGGCTTGCGCTCCAACGTAATCTTTTTCCGAGCCAAGCAGGCGCGCATACTGAAGACGAAGTTCCTGATTCCCCGGATAAGCCTCTACCGCATTGCGCAAGCGCTTAAAGGGGTCGTTGGCAGAGGTGTCCAACTGTACCTGGGTCCATAGCATGACGGCGCGCGTATCGGCGGGAGATCGCTCCAGAACGGGCTGAAGCAATGACATTGCGAGCGAGTAATTTTTCTCCAGTCGAGCGAGTAAGCTCGCTGCGATGGCGACTTGATCGTCTGCGGGCCACCGCTCGACCATGCCGCCAATCGCTTCGGCTACCGCGGCCTGGGAATCGTTATCGAGTTGTTCGTAGTTTCCAAGACTGGCAGCAACGTTAACTGATTGGCCGAGCGACATTGCCAGTTCTGCATAGCGCAATGCCAGCACGGTGTTGCTTGTGCGAGACAACCATCCGGCCGCTGCCGCCGCTGCGGCCCCATCTGATGGATCGAGTTCAGACAGACGAATCGCCATTGCGGTCGCGCGATCAGCATCATTCAGGAATTCGGCAAGACGAAGCGATCGCCTTGCGAGTGCAGGATCGGACAGCCTGACGGCTTCATCAGCCAACAACACCATCCCGCGATCAAAGTCTCTCGCTCTGAGGGCGAATTCGGCCTCAAGCAGCGGGAAAAGACTTTCGCTGGGAATCGGGGTCTCGGGTATTTTTTGCTTTGGCGCCGCTGTGACCACTGGAGTTGGCTGGGCGTCGACGATGACAGAAATGGATTCCTGGCTTGTCGTCGCACAGCCCGAAAGAGTGAGCAAGATCATGCTGTGGAGTGTTAAGCGTGGACCAATCATGAGCGGCTACTGCGCCGAAGGGCTTGAAGCCGAGCCGGCGAGTTCGTTAAAAGGAAGTGATATGATAGCAAGTTACCACGTCTCATGAGGGCACTGATCGCGGACATGTTAAATAAGCTGGTAGTAGTCGGAGTGAATCACGACTCGGCCTCTGTTGAGCTGCGCGAGAGAATCGCTTTTGCGCCTGAAAAGGTGCACCAGTCCTTGAGTGCACTGATTCGCGATACGGCGGTCACGGAGACGGTCATACTTTCTACCTGCAATAGAACAGAGCTCTATGGTGTGCTGCCGGAGGCTGCGGATGCACTCGCAGTCAGCGATCAACTCTCACAGTGGCTGGCTTCGCACCATCAGCTAGACCTTAATCAAATACTGCCATCCATTTACCGAAATCATAGCGTTGCCGCTGCGTCGCACCTGGTTCGTGTGGCAGCCGGACTCAATTCTATGGTGCTGGGCGAGCCGCAAATTTTTGGGCAGATGAAGTCTGCCTTCGCTGTTGCGCAGGAGGCGGGCGCAGTAGGTTTTCATCTGAATCTTATTTTTCCCGAAGCATTCCGCATCGCGAAGAAGGTGAGGACAGATACGGCGATTGGTGAGAACCCGGTCTCCGTTGCCTATGCGGCTGTAGACCTAGCGCGCCAGATCTTCCGTGATATGGATCGCAGCACCGCGCTGTTGTTGGGGGCGGGTGAAACGATTGAACTGGTGGCGAAGCATCTTCGAGATGCGGGTTTGGGAAAGCTCGTGATCGCCAACCGCACGCTGGAACGAGCACAGCAACTTGCGTCGCAGTTTGACGCCGAGGCTATCTTGCTGGCGGATGTTACCGAACGCCTGCCCGAGGCAGACATCGTGATTAGTTCGACTGGCAGTCAGTTGCCGATCCTTGGCAAAGGGGCGGTGGAGGAGGCGATCAAAACTCGGCGCTGGCGACCTGTCTTGATGATTGATTTGGCGGTACCGCGTGATATCGAACCCCAGGTCGCCGACATTTCAGATATATACCTCTATACCGTCGATGACATGCGCGAAGTCATCGAAGAAAATCTGCGGCTTCGTGCCTCTGAGGCCAGCAAGGCTGATGAGATCGTCAGCGGTGGTATTCAGGCTTTGAGGGAAGGGTTGCTCGAGCGACAGAGCGCAGATGTTGTCAAAACCTATCGCGATTCGGCGCTGGCGCTACAGCAGGCTGAGCTAGAGAAGGCTCTAAAAATGCTCGAAAAGGGCGGTGATCCCGGTGAAGTGATGAGTCGCCTGGCCCGAGATTTGACCAACAAGCTTATCCATGCCCCCACCGCGGGTCTGCGGCAGCTTGCTAAAGAGGGAGGCAAAAGCGACGTGTCAAAAATGGCTGCCGTTCTAGGATTGACTGACTTCGATGAAGAACGGGACGAAGGCACAACACTTCAATAATTACCCGCTGGTGCCTGTCAGATGAAAACCTCGCTGTTGACCAAGCTCGATACCTTGGCAGATCGTCATCAAGAAGTTGAAGCACTTTTGGGTGACCCCGAGATCATTGGAGATCAGAGTCGCTTTCGTGATTTGTCGCGCGAGTTTTCGCACCTCAATGAGATCGTTGGTCAATTTCGGCGTTGGAACGAGTTTCAGCAATTATTCGCTGATGCGCGAGAAATGCTCGACGATCCTGATCCTGAACTGAGGGCGCTAGCTGACGACGAGATAGCCACTGCTGAGGTTGGTTTGAAGGCCGCTGAGTCAGACCTTCAGGTGCTGTTACTTCCCAAAGATCCCAGTGATGCCAGCAATGTTTTTCTAGAAATACGCGCAGGTACAGGTGGGGATGAGGCTGCTATTTTTTCTGGAGACCTGTTTAGGATGTATCACCGATATGCTGAGCAGAAAGGGTGGTCGGTTGAGATTATATCTGAGCGAGCGGGGGATCACGGCGGATACAAGGAACTCATCACGCGCATTGTAGGGGAGGAGGTATACGCCTATCTCAAATTTGAGTCGGGAGCGCACCGGGTACAGCGTGTGCCGGAAACAGAGTCTCAGGGACGAATTCATACGTCGGCTTGCACGGTTGCAGTATTAGCAGAGATCGCAGAGGTCGATAGCGTTGAGATTCGAAAGGAAGATCTGCGTATTGATACGTTTCGTTCTTCTGGCGCTGGTGGTCAGCACGTAAATACCACCGACTCCGCGGTGCGGTTGACCCACTTGCCAACAGGCATTGTCGTAGAGTGTCAGGATGAGCGGTCCCAGCACAAGAACCGTGCGCGCGCAATGTCGCTGTTACAAGCGAAGTTGCTGTCGGCAGAGCAGGAGAGTCAGCGTGCCTCTCAGGCGTCTGAGAGACGCTCTCTGGTAGGTTCGGGAGATCGGTCGGAGCGCATCCGCACTTACAATTTTCCTCAAGGTCGAATTACGGACCACCGTATTAACTTAACATTGTACAAGCTGGATGCAGTGATCAGCGGCGATCTCGACGCGCTCATCGTACCCTTGAGACAAGAGCATCAGGCGGACATGCTTGCGGCGATGGCTGAGGAATGACTCCAGGGGAATTAGTGCGGAGGGCAGGAATCGACCGGGGTGAGGCGGAAACACTGCTTGGCCACGTGTTGAAAGTGGATCGGGCCTGGTTATTTGCGCATGCCGATGAGTGGGTTTGTGAGGCTGCCGCTCTCAAATTTCAGCATCTTGTGGAGGCGCGCAGGAAAGGAGAACCCCTCGCTTACCTGTTGCGCTATCGTGATTTTTGGACTTTGCGCCTGAGCGTGAATCAGCACGTGATGATTCCTCGTCGTGAGACAGAGCATCTGGTGGAGTGGGCAATCGAATGCATTGATGCGGGTGCCACGCGGATACTGGATCTTGGAACGGGTAGCGGTGCGATTGCGCTCGCTTGTAAGGCTGAGCGGCCGGCAACCGAGGTGTGGGGAATTGATTCAAGCAAAGACGCATTGGCATGCGCTGAGGCTAACGGGCGGTCCCTTGGACTTGATGTGAGATGGGTAGTCAGCAACTGGTTTGGGGCTTTGCCCACAGCAGAGTGGGACTTGCTTATCTCGAACCCCCCCTATATTGCTGCAAACGATGTGCACCTCACACAGGGTGATCTACGTGCAGAACCTTCTAGCGCATTAGTCGGGGGGGCTACTGGGTTGGAAGCCATTGAGCGTATTACAGAGGAAGCACCTCCTTTTTTGACCATGGGTGGCTGGCTGCTCTTCGAGCACGGGTATGATCAATCGTTGACGGTGCAAGCAGCACTGCGCGCGAGGGGCTTCGCCAATATTGCCACGCGATCAGACTGGTCGGGGCTAGCACGCTTGACCGGGGGGCAGTGGTGGAACTGACGGATCTCCAACTCAGGCGTTATGCCCGCCAACTGATACTGCCGGACATCGATTTTCAGGGTCAGCAACGACTCCTCAGAAGTCGAGTGCTTATTGTGGGTGCGGGAGGGTTGGGGGTGCCTATGGCTCAGTACCTGGCGGGCGCGGGTGTCGGATATTTGCGGATTGCAGACGACGACCTCATCGAGATCAGTAACCTCCCCCGGCAGATAGCATTTTCCGAGCAGGACATCGGGCAGCCCAAGGCGTCTGTTCTCGCTCGCAAGCTCACCGAGGCAAACTCTGACGCTGTGGTTGAACCCAAGCTGCTGCGTTTCGATGAAAACTCGGCCACCGTTCTCCTTCAGAATGTAGATTTGGTGCTCGATGCGACGGACTCTCTGAGAGCCCGTTTAGACATTGATCGAGCAACCTTTGCAGCGGGTTTGCCCTGGATTATGGGCTCTGCTGTGCGCACCTTTGGGCAGTGGGGGGCTTTCGACGCTCCTCGCTCGCTCGGTTGCTACCATTGCCTTACCGCTGATTCCTCACACGTAGAGGATCCGGGGTGTACCCAGCTGGGTGTGCTGGGCCCGGTGGTGGCGTTGGTGTCGCTGCGGCAAAGTCTGCTTGCGCTCAGGTACCTGCTCGATCTCGATGTGCCTTGGGGGCGACTGCATATCTCAGACGCGTGGGAGGGTGAGTATGCAGAGGTCGCAATGAATGTGCGGCATGACTGCCTGCTGTGTCAGCGCGTCGACAAACAGGGAGACGCAGGTTAAGTCAATCGACTGAGAATACGACGCACGCGCCACGTTATCAGCACTGTTGCAACGCCGATGCCCAAAATCGTGGCGTACCAGAAATCAACTGTTCCTTCTGCGGTGCCCCCACCCCAGTGGATGCCAAGCAGGTAGCCCAATGGCAGCGCAATTCCCCAGTAGGAAAAGGTAACGACCACGAAGGGGAATCGCGTTTCTTTATAGGCGCGCAGGACAAACGAGCCAACAATCTGTGCGGCGTCAATCATGATGAAGAGCGCGGCGAGCCGCAATAATTTCATTGCAAGGTCGTAGATGTCTGCAGATTGGGTGTAGGCCCCGATGATCACATTGGGGAACACTAACAATAAAAACATGGCGACTAGTCCGATCAAAGCCGACAGCGCGGCGCCTACCCGAAGCGCCACGCGCACACCCTCTGTATTTTCGGCGCCAATGGCGTGGCCCATACGAGTCGCCATGGCGCTGCCAATGCTGATCATGGGGATGTAAAACACATCCCACACGTTAATGGCGATCTGATGTGCCGCTACCGCTGCATCCCCAAGGGTGGCAATCAATAACGTGATAGCCGAGAACACGCCGGTCTCCAGAAAAAAGGTGAGGCCTACGGGGAATCCGACCACGAGGATCTCTTGAATCCGAACCCGATCTGGTTTTTGTATCCAGCGTTCCGGGAGATAGGGCCGAAGCGCTTTTGCGCGAAGCGCGTAGAGCAGAATAATCAGAGTGCTGATCCACATCGAGGCTGCAGTAGCCAGTCCGCAGCCCTCGGCACCCAGTTCAGGTGCACCCCAGCGACCAAAGATCAGCATGTAGTTGAGCGGCACGTTGGCGATAAACCCGATAACGCTTGCCAAAGCAAAAGGAGCTGTAATGCCCAAGCCCTGCGTGTGGTACCGCAGTGCCATGAAGATTCCCAGGGCAGGAAAGCCGAGGCCCACCCGACTCACGTAGGCAGCGGCCTTGGTGGTCGTCTCGGTGGGCAGACCTAGCAGGGAGATAATTGCGCCACTGTTCAAACAGAGTGGTGTCATCAGGGCGCTCAATGCCACAGCGACCCATAGCCCCTGCGGCAAGAAGCTTTGAATGCGGGTGATGCGTCCCGCTCCAAAATCCTGCGCCACAATAGCTGAGCACGCAAATAGTGTGCCGAGGATGATAAGATACAGGGGCAGCCAAATGTTGAAGCCGATTGCGATGGCTGCGAGGTCGACATCGCCGTAGTTTCCTGCCATCAGCGTGTCGACCACTCCTGTGCCAATCTGGGCAGTTTGGGCAATGAGCAATGGCCAGGCGATGGCCCACAGCGGGCCTAACTCGGCGAGCATCTGCGAGAATTGGGAGTGCGACTGAGAGGCTTTTCGAGTCAAGGGTCAGCGTGCTGTGTAGTCTGATGGAGTGATCATTTTAACCTGCTTCCCTGTGCTAGACTTCGCGCTCATTTTTGTCGGCCAGTATTGTGCAAAACGACATAGAACCTCAGACCGACGCGTCTGACACCACCGCAGCAACGGTTCCGAATCAAATCAAGTTCGATACCTTGAGTCTGACAGCTTCTGTTCAGCAAGGCATCGATGCTTTGGGATTCGAATTCTGCTCTCCGATTCAGGGGCAAATTCTGCCCCACACATTGGGGGGTAACGACGCTATTGGCAAAGCGCAGACAGGTACAGGAAAGACAGCTGCCTTCTTGGTTACTATTTTTAACGATTTGCTTTGTCATCCTGTTGAGGGAGAGCGGTATCTCGGTGAGCCCCGTGCAATTATTATCGCTCCAACTCGTGAGCTCGTCATGCAGATTGCCGCAGATGCGGAGGACCTGGGTCGATTCACTGGCCTCAAGACCGTCACATTAATTGGTGGAGCGGATTACCAGAAACAATTCAATCAATTAAACCGATCACCCGTTGATATTATTGTTGCGACGCCCGGTAGGCTGATTGATTTCATGGAGCGGCGCGACCTTGCCCTTGATCGAGTGGAGATTCTGGTTCTAGATGAAGCAGATCGCATGCTGGATATGGGGTTCATTCCTCAAGTAAAACGCATTGTTCGCGGCACTCCGCGTAAGGAAGACCGTCAGACCTTGCTGTTTTCGGCGACTTTCACTCAGGACATTATGAATCTTGCGAGGCAGTGGACGTTTGAGCCAATTACGGTAGAGATCGAGCCGGAGCGTGTAGCAACTGCATCGGTCGACCAAAAGGTCTACCTGGTCTCCAGCCGCGAGCGTTTCCCGGTGCTGGTGGATTTACTGAATGACACGGCGGTTGAAAGTGTCATTGTTTTCGCCAATCGGCGAGACCAAGTACGTCGCTTGTATGAGAAGCTCCGTAAAGCAGGCGTGCAATGTGGCATGTTGTCGGGCGAGATTACTCAGGCCAAACGCACCAAGACGCTGGAGAATTTTAAATCGGGCCGGTCAAAGGTACTGGTTGCCACGGATGTAGCGGGACGAGGCCTTCATGTGGAAGGTATCTCGCATGTGGTGAACTATAACCTCCCTGAAGATCCGGAGGATTATGTGCATCGCATTGGACGCACGGGCCGAGCGGGTGCAACCGGTGTATCCATCAGTTTTGCCAGCGAGGACGATGCCTTTCTTTTGCCTGATATCGAGGCACTATTGGGTCACACACTTGCATGCACGCCGCCACCAATCCCAGGGGATGATCACTAGCGGAGTGGCCGCAGCTCTTCACACCAGAGAAGCGTTGCTCCTATGACGGCTGCAGGGATTACCATCAAATTAAGAAAGGGAATTCCGGTGAAAAGCGCTACGGTGCCACCAAATCCGATGGTCGATACTCTGCGGGCAGCGCAGGCATCACGGACGTCGCGAAAAGGCAGTCGGTGATTGTCCATGGGGTAGTCTACAAACTGCAGACTCATCATCCAGGCTCCCAGCAAAAACCAGCCCAGCGGCGCGAAGGCATTCAAGACAGGCACTAGGGTAAGAATCAGCACTGCCAATGCCATCGGTAGGTAGTAAAGAATCTTCCTCACCTCTCTGAATAATGCGCGGGGCACCTCCAGCAGGGCCGCGAGAGTGCCGTCCGACGCGGACACGGGTTCGCCCGTGACAAATTCCTCCACTTTCTCGGCCAGCAATGCGTGAAAGGGTGAAGTGAGCATCAAGACCAATAGGGTCGACAGATACCCTGTCATCAGGCCTCCCAGCAACCACAATATCGGAGTGATAATCCAGGACAAGAACTGGAGCCACTCAGGGACCGAGAGCATCGAGGCCTCGTATAGGGCACTGATGAAGTCATACGCTAACCAGCCCATGAGGCTGAAGAGCATCATATTCGCCACCAGCGGCACTACCACGAATCGCCGCAATCCTGGTTGGAAGGTCATGGCTACTCCGCGCATGAAATAGCCTGAGCCCGTAAAAAGGTTGCCGTTCATGGCGTTCGCCGTCTGGGGGTTGGACGACTATACTGTCCCAACCTCCGACCCGAGTGCAATCATCGGTGAGTGACGAAGATCTTTTTGCCGCAGAAATGGCGGGGGTGAAGCCCTTGAGTCGCGAGGCGCGCGTGCGCTTAGTGAAGGAGCGGCTGTCTGAGGATCAACAGCAGGGGCGACAACGCGCCGCAGAAGGCGAGGAGGAACTACTCAACCCGTTGATCGATGACGGGGTGATACCCCTCGATGCATGGTACGTTTTAGCGTTCAAGCGCTCTGGCATTCAAAATGGCGTGTACCGTAAGCTTCGTCTGGGCCAATATCAGGTTGACGCTCGGCTTGATTTGCATCGATGGACGGTCAAAAAGGCGAGAACGGAAGTTTTCGCCTTTATGGTTGAAGCGACGAGGCTTGGGCTGCGCACTGTGCTCATTGTGCATGGCAAAGGGCAATCGGCACCAGAGGGAGATCGCACCGCGATTTTGAAAGGTTATGTCAATCACTGGTTGCGGGAACTCGATGCTGTGCAGGCGTTTCACTCAGCGCAACCCCATCACGGCGGCACTGGCGCGGTGTATGTCTTACTGCGCAAAAGCGCGGAGCAAAAACGGGAGAACCGTCTTACCTACCTGAAGGGTCGAGTTCAGGATTGATCGGTGAGTTTCCGCAGCAGGAGTTCGTTAAGTATCTTGGGGTTGGCTTGTCCCTTCGACGCCTTCATGATCTGGCCGACGAAAAACCCACTCAATTTCTTTCGTTTCACCTCATCTGCAGCGAGATATTGTGCCACCTGATCCGGGTTCTGACTGATCACGTCTTCCACCATCGTTTCCAGTGCGCCGGAGTCACTGACCTGCTTCAGGCTGCGAGCTGCGATAATCTGGTCAGCGTCACCCTCTTGATCCCATAGTGCATCAAACACCTGCTTGGCCAATTTGCTGGAAAGCGTGCCATCTTCAATTCTGGCGATTAGGCCCCCCAAACGGTTGGCCGAGATCGGGCTGTTCTGTATCGTCATCTCGTGCCGATTGAGCGCGCCAGACAGGTCGCCGAGAATCCAGTTCGCCGCCAATTTCGGTGACCCGCAAGACTTCACCACACTCTCAAAATAGTCCGCCATGGCATGATTGGGGACCAGCAGGGCAGCATCGTATTTGCTGAGCGCAAACTCATTAGCGAAGCGGGCTCGCTTGGCCTCTGGCAACTCGGGGAGGCTGGCTCGGACGGCTTCGATGTATTCTTTGTCCAGCACGATAGGCAGTAGGTCGGGCTCCGGGAAATAACGATAGTCGTTGGCGACTTCCTTGGACCGCATTGAGCGAGTGGTATTCTGCTCGGCGTCATAGAGACGGGTTTCTTGTGTGATGGTCTGGCCGCTCTCGAGCAGATCCGCTTGGCGCGCGTATTCGCTGTGAATCGCTCTTTCAACGAAACGAAATGAATTAACGTTCTTGATCTCGGAACGGGTGCCAAGACCCTCAGAACCTTTCTCGCGTAATGAGATATTGATATCGCAGCGCATTGAGCCCTCCGCCATATTGCCATCCGAGATGCCCAAATAGGTTACGAGTGAATGCAGCGCCTTTAAATAGCTAACGGCTTGTTCGGCAGTCCGAAAATCGGGTTCGGTTACGATTTCCAACAACGGCGTGCCCGCCCGATTGAGATCAATGCCGGTTTCCTGACTGAATATGTCGTGGACCGATTTGCCTGCATCCTCCTCGAGGTGAGCGCGCGTAATGCGAACGGGGAAGAAGCTGCCATCCTCGAGCGGCACCTCGAACAATCCCTCACAAACGATAGGGGCAAAAAACTGGCTTACCTGATATCCCTTGGGGAGATCAGGATAAAAATAATTCTTTCTATCGAACACGGAGCGTTCACCGATCCGTGCGCCGATGCCGAGACCAAACCTCACGGCAAAACGCACGGCCTCCTCATTCAGAACAGGGAGCATGCCTGGCATACCCAGGTCCACTGCGTCAGCTTGCTCATTGGGCGCTCCGCCAAATTGAGTCGAGGAGCCCGAGAATATTTTTGACTGAGTCGCGAGTTGCAGGTGTACTTCCAGCCCCATGACCATTTCCCAGTTCATGATGCAGATATCTCCAGATTGGGGTGGGCCATGTGCCAATCGGTATCCAACTGTAACCGATGGGCCATATTCAGAATCGTCTGCTCGTCGAAAGGTTTGCCGATCAGTTGAAGGCCCACCGGCATACCGTCAATCAACCCCGCTGGCGTTGATAAACCCGGTAGCCCGGCCAGGTTGACGGCCAGCGTGTATATATCTTCCATATACATGGCAACGGGATCCTGCTGCTTGGCGCCAAAAGGAAAGGCAACCCCGGGTGCAGACGGGCCAGCAATCACATCAACGTCTTCGAATGCGCGATGAAAGTCCTGCGCGATGATGCGCCGTACCTGCTGAGCTTTATTGAAATAAGCGTCGTAGAAACCCGCCGACAGCGCGTAGGTGCCTACCAAGATCCGTCTCTGCACTTCCTCACCAAAACCCTCGCTTCGCGAGCGGAGGTAAAGGTCCACGAGGTCCTTCGGCTTGTCACATCGATGGCCAAAGCGAACGCCATCGTAACGCGCGAGATTGGCAGAGGCTTCTGCCGGGGCAATAACGTAATAAGTGGCAATGGCATAGTGGCTGTGGGGTAGATCGATATCGACCAGAGTGGCGCCGGCTTTTTCCAACTCGCCGAGTCCTGTCATCACGCGGTTTCGGACAGCGTCATCCAGGTCGTCGTTGAAGTATTCTCTGGGCAGGCCGATGCGAAGACCCTCGATATCGGTGTTGAGCGCTGCATGGAAATCCGGCACCGGCATATCTGCTGAGGTCGAGTCTCCCGCGTCTACGCCTGCCATCACGGTTAACGCGAGAGCACAATCTTCGGCGGTGCGCGCCATCGGCCCTGCCTGATCGAGAGACGAGGCAAAAGCGATGATGCCTAGCCTGGACACCCTGCCATAGGTCGGTTTCAGTCCGGTAATGCCGCAGAGCGAAGCGGGTTGTCGAATCGATCCGCCAGTGTCTGTACCCGTGACGAGTGGGGCCATTCCTGCGGCCAAAGCCGCCGCCGAGCCCCCAGAACTGCCTCCCGGCACACAATCCAGATTCCAGGGATTTTTGACGGAGCCGAAGTAGCTGGTTTCGTTGGACGAGCCCATTGCGAACTCATCCATGTTGCATTTCCCCAGCACTACGACACCCTCGGCCTTCAATTTCGAAACGACTGTTGCATCGTAGGCGGGGATGAACTGGTCGAGCATGCGAGAACCGCAAGTGGTACGGACACCGTGAGTACAGAAAATATCTTTGTGTAGTATTGGAATGCCTGTCAGAGGCTTGGCCTGTCCTTTTGCGAGTTGCGCGTCAGCCACGCGAGCCTCCTCTAGTGCCTGCTCGCGACATATGGTGATCACCGCATTGAGCGCGCCGTTTACCGCGTCGATCTGGTTCAAATAGGCTTGTGTCAGCTCTACGCTGGAAATGTCGCGCTCTTGCAGTAACTGGCGTAATTGAGATACTGGCGTGGTCAGTAGTTTGGTGTCCACCATCAGTCGATTACCTTTGGCACCAGAAAATATCCCTGCTCCTGAGCGGGAGCCGAGGCCATTAGGGCTTCGCGATTATTGGTCTCTGTTACCGCATCTTGCCTCAGGCGTTGCTCCATGTCGTGAGGATTGGACATCGGCATCACCTCGCTGGTGTCGATAGTATTTAACTCGTCTACCAGTTGCAGTACCCGCCCAAAACGCTCCGTCACTTCCGCCAAGTCGGAAGTGGATATGGAGAGGCGCGCGAGAAGTGCGACGTTCTTGATATCTTCAGGTGACACGGGCATAGGGGCTTATCCTCTTTGAAGGCGCCGAAAACTAACATACTTGCGGCTTGCCCAAAAACCCCCGCGTTGCTACATTCGCATCAGGTTTATGCCGTAAGCGCTTGCCGTCTGGGTAAGTTCCGTGCGGCGAACGGAACCGCTGCTGATCGAGATGATCCGATAGGTCTCCAATTTAGCGTCTAGCTTTGATCGGCCCGCCGCTCCACACGCAGGATGTAACGATGCTTAAACGCCTACGAGGCATGTTTTCCACAGATCTGTCTATCGATCTTGGCACTGCCAATACGCTGATTTACGTGAAGGATCGGGGCATCATCCTGGATGAGCCGTCTGTAGTCGCCATCAGGATACACAACGGACAAAAATCGATTGAGGCGGTTGGCAAAGAAGCGAAGCGCATGTTGGGTCGTACACCGGGAAACATTCAGGCAATCCGGCCGTTGAAGGATGGGGTTATTGCCGATTTCCAAGTCACGGAAAAAATGCTCCAGCACTTCATCGCCAAAGTCCATGAGACTCGATTTATCAGACCCAGCCCTCGGGTCTTGATATGTGTGCCTTGTATGTCGACCCAGGTGGAGCGTCGAGCAATTCGCGAATCAGCGATGAGTGCTGGTGCGCGAGAAGTCAAGTTGATCGAAGAACCCATGGCAGCTGCGATTGGGGCGGGACTGCAGGTGGAGGAAGCTTCTGGATGCATGGTGGTCGACATCGGTGGCGGGACGACCGAGGTGGCCATCATCTCCCTCAATGGTGTGGTGTATCGAGATTCTATTCGCATTGGCGGCGATCGTTTTGATGAAGCCATCATCGCCTACGTGCGGCGTAAATATGGCAGCCTGATAGGTGATTCCACTGCGGAACGTATCAAGCAAGAGGTAGGCTGCGCGTATAAGTCGGACGAACTGAAAGAAATTGATGTAAGGGGGCGCCACCTTGCCGAGGGTGTACCCAAAAGCTTTACGATGACAAACGACGAGATATTGGGGGCGATAGAAGAACCGCTCGATGCGATGACGCGCGCCGTAAAACTCGCATTGGAGCAATCACCCCCGGAGTTGGCCGCCGACATTGCCGAGTCTGGCATCGTTTTGACCGGTGGGGGCGCGCTGCTAACTGATCTCGACAAGCGGATCGCCGAGGAAACAGGGCTGCCAGTGATTGTTGCCGAGGATCCACTGACCTGCGTGGCGCGGGGTGGTGGGAAAGCTCTCGAGCTTATGGATCGACATGTTTTGGATTTGCTTTCTACCGAGTGAATTCTGAGCTGCTGGAGTAGCGCCATCAAACCGCTTTTCCTGAAACAGAGTCCAATTTCCGCCCGATTCCTGATGCTGGCTCTTCTTTGCCTGCTCGCCTTGTTTCTGTACCGGGACCATCCCAGGCTGACTGCTTTGCAGAAGGGGGCCGTGGACGTTGTCGCGTTTGCTACCGGCATCATTCTGGCTCCAGCCGACGCTTGGGCGCGCACGCTCAGTGCAATGGATTCGAATAGTGAGCTACGGGAAGAATTGCTCAGGCTGGAGCAGGAAAACCGCGTTCTCAAAGGGCGGACACAGCGCCTGGCCGCGTTACTGACGGAAAACGCCCGCTATAGAGCGCTTTTAAATTCCGCCAGAGATATTGAAGAGCAGCTGATCGCTGCCAAGATCAGTGCGATATCCCCGGACCCTGCGCGACATATCGTTGTGATTGACAAGGGTGTTCAGGACGGGGTCAGGGAAGGGCAGCCTGTTCTCGGTGAGGAAGGTTTAATGGGGCAGATTATCCTCAGTGGCGACTTCAGCAGCCGTGCCGTGCTGATCACTGACAGCGCACATGCTCTGCCGATACAGGTTAATCGCTCAGGTCTCAGGGCTATTGCTGAGGGGAGTGGCGCCCTCGATCGCTTGCTGATTCGCCACCTACCCATCTCGGCGGATATCCGAGTCGGAGACCTCCTTGTGACCTCTGGGTTGGGCGGACGCTTCCCGAGTGGCTATCCGGTAGCGCGTGTGACAGAGGTGATCAAGCCCGGTGGCGCGGCTTTTGCTATGGTTACTGCAATACCTACCTCGGCACTGGATCACGGCCGATTTGTGCTGGTCTTGCAAAGCACTGCGCAAAGCGAGGGCGAGTCCTAATGGCACACTCGGAGGCGTCTTGGGCGATTTATTTTTCTCTCGCCTGCGGGTTGATAGTGATGCTCGTGCCCCTGCCGGTCGAATCGCGCCTGTTGCGGCCCGATTTTGTTGCTCTGATTCTCTTTTACTGGGTACTTGCACTACCCCATCGTGTGGGCGTTACGACTGCGTTTTTCCTCGGTGTGGGACAAGACCTCATCGAGGGTAGTCCGCTGGGTTTGTCATCGATCGGATTGATGGTGGCGACAGTCGTTTTGCTCTCTAACTATCAAAGAATCCGCCAATTTGATGCCGCACAGCAGTCATTAATGATTTTGGTTTTGATGATCCTGAGTTCGGGGATTGAGCAGTGGCTGAGGGACGGTATCAATGTGCCTGCAGCCTCCTGGACGGGCTTGATCGGTTTGGTGGTATCGGCACTGTGCTGGTTGCCGATCAGACAGGTCTTGCGTTATTTCAGGCGCTACTACGAGGTTACTTGATGCGACTGATCCTCGCATCCTCCAGTCCCCGCAGAAGAACGCTTTTGTCTTTGCTGGTGACTGATTTTGCCGTCGCGCACCCTTCGACGGATGAATCTCAGACGCCCCATGAGCAGCCAGAGCGATATGTAACGCGATTAGCCATTAAAAAGGCGCAAGCTTGTGCAGAGCAGGGGTGCGCAATGATCGGCGCGGATACGGCCGTGACTCTGGGTGCTGTGATACTTGGTAAGCCAGAAAATCCCGAAGAAGCGAGGGAGACTCTGCGTATGCTCTCTGGCCAGACCCACCAGGTACAGACGGCTGTCGCGGTGATTTATAACGATGTTGTCCATTCTGCGATTTCCACGACGCTCGTGACCTTTGCCCAGTTGACCGACGATACGATTGAGCAATATCTCCTGAGCGACGAACCTTATGACAAAGCGGGTGCTTACGGCATCCAAGGGTATGCTGGCGCTTTTGTGCGGCACATTAAGGGGAGCTACAGTGCCGTTGTCGGCTTGCCCCTTGCCGAGACGCGTGAACTTCTATTGATGGCGGGTATTGCGGTGCGTCATGGTTAAAGCAGTCCCCCGGCTACTTGGTAGGATCATCTGGCCCGGTCTGGTCATGTTGATTGTCCTGCTTGCGATCTATGTGAGTGGCGGGCGCTTGTTAATGGCGGCGTTACCTGGTGCTCAACAGCAGGTTATTGAAGCGTTGTCGGAACGGTTTCCCGTCCAGATATCAGTGGGTGCAGCAGCCGGGAAGATGGATGGGTTCTCTCCACGTATCGAACTTCGGGATTTTTCGTTGGTAGACGAGTTAAGCGGCCAACGATTGGCTTTGTCTGAGGCCAGCGTGCGAATTGATCCATGGCAAAGTCTTCTCAGCGGCACTCTGAGGGCCGATGTGGTCACTCTGCTGAAGCCTAGGCTGCATAGGCCGGGCCCAGCAAGCCAACGTATACCAGAGATTCCACAAACCTTCTGGGAAATATTAAACAGTTTTGGACGCGTGCAAGTGCGCGGTGCTCAGCTCGCCCAGCAATGGTATCAGACAGATCCACACTCAGCTGTTCCTGCGGTCACCATTGATCTTGATTTAGAACGTGAGAGAAGCCAGCGGAGCCTCAGTCTGTCGGTATATTCGGGCAGTGACGTATTGATGATGGCTGAAGGGTCTGGCACGGGTAATCCTGGAGATATCAAGCAGTTCTTAGGGGAGCTTCATGGCACGATCAGTGGCAAGGGGCTGTCTTTACTGGCCGATAGCCTGGGTGTCGATCTCCGAGCGGAGGGCAGCCTGAATTTCTGGTACGGCGTCTCTCACGAAGAGCCGAGCGGAGTGATTGAGGTTGCACTTGAGAATATCTTTCTTAGCGGCGAACGGGTCGCATCCTTAGATACTTTTACGCTTCAGTCGGCCCTGAGAGGCGTTCCTGGCTCACTGGAAGTGTGGGTTCAGAATCTGTCGATAGGGCTGGCCCAGAAGCAAATTGCGTTACCTCGCATTCATATTAAAGAGGTCGAGGAGGGGTGGGGTGTTCGGACCGAGTCGTTCGATGTGGCGCCAATGATTCAGGTATTGGCGAATGGCAAGTTCCTTTCAGACAAGGCGCTGGACGTGATCAAGACACTGGAGCCCAGTGGCCATGTAAGTGCAATGGAACTGCTGATCGCTTCGTTCGAGCAGCCGCTGGAGGCGTGGACCATCAGCGCGGAGGTATCAGACATTACAACGGCGCCTTATAGGGGTGTGCCGGGCCTCGCTGGTATTGATGCGTATTTGAGTGCTTCAGAGACTGGCGCTCAAGCTTGGATTGACACAGATGATTTCACTTTATCGTTACCTAAGGTTTACCAGAGGCCTATCCATATACAAAAGGTGACTGGCCAGCTAGCGGGTCGCTGGCAACGTGACGGAATGTTCCTTGAGGATGGCTTATTGCTTGCCCGTGCGGCTGACCACGACGCAACAGTCCAATTTGAGATCGATATTCCTTTTTCTGCCTCGTCATCGATAGCGCGCAAGATGCGCCTTGCCGTCGCGATGACGGGCGCGCCAATAGCAGTTCGCAATAATTACATTCCCCATCGTTTGCCAGAGCCAACCTATCTATGGCTACAAAAAACCATCGGCTCCGGCACCGTCAGCGCGGCAACCTTCCTCTGGCACGGCGGTTTGAAACCTTATGGTGATCCCGGGCAGACCACGCAATTATCCGTAGATTTCTCTGGGGTGACGCTGGATTATCAGGATGCCTGGCCTCCGGCTGACCTGCCCTTCGGGCAGTTGCGTCTCAGTGATGGGGTAATTGATGTATTTGCTTCTTCCGCGATAGTGGCGAATATTGATCTCGAAGACATCCGCGTGGGTGTGCGAATGCAGCCTGGACATGCGCTGTTTTTACTGGAGGCCGAGTCCGGCAGTCCCTTAAGCGCTATGGTAGAAGGCATGAGACAGTTACCTGCTCTGTCGCCCGCCCGCCCGGTGTTGGATGACTTAGTGACGAAGGGGAGCGCGCGCACTGAGCTTGGCCTGAGTTTTGATCTGGTCGACATTCGCGAAACAGTCAACGTGGAAGTGTCGGCGCTTCTGGATGATGCCTTTATCTATTCAGACTTTCTCGATTTGAAGGCTGACATGATTCACGGGCGACTTTTTTATAGCACGCAGAGCGGATTCGAAGGCGAGTCGCTACAGGCAGAAATTTTTGGTCGACCGGTTCAGGTCGATCTCGGTCCCCATTTGGCGCGAGGGCCTCCCGGTTTGCTTGCTGCTCGCTTAAGTGTCCCGGTATCGGTTGAAGACATTTTGAGTTGGCAGTCGATCACCGGGCCATTTCCCGCGGACGGTTCGGCTATCGTCAATGTGACCGCAGAGGTCGCGGACGATATCTCGGTGACATTGCAGTCGAATCTGGACGGGGTGACGGTGTCGTTACCGCAACCATGGGGCAAGTTTGATCAGACTCGTGCGCCACTTTACATCGAATGGAGTGATCGAGGTTGGGCGCCTTGGGAGGTGTTTTGGTTCGGGCGATTCACCGCGGTGGCAGACTTCTCGAATGGGCTTCAACCGGCCGTGGCGGTGGACATCACCCCAAGAACGAGGCCATCCGGTTCGCGCAGGCTGAGCCCTTCCCTGGGTGTACATGTCAGAGGTTATGTGCCTTCTTTTGATCCCACTGACTGGTTGTCGGCTTTGCTGGAGTCGAGCGGAGGTCTGGCAGCGTTTTCCTCCTTGACCATAGACGATCTCCAAATCGGTCGATTGCTCTGGCAGGGTCAGGAGATGGGTGCCGCGACGCTCCGCGCCTCGGTTGCTGCCCCCGCATTTGAAGCTGACTTTACCTTGCCATGGGTGAGAGGTGTTCTCCGCCAAACCGAAGCAACGCCGCTTGCCGATTCGGCGGCGATGATCGCAACACAAACTCACAGGATGCTCGAGATTGAATATCTCGATGTGGCATCCTTGCCCGACATATCGGAACAATCTCCGCTCCGAGCTGAAGAGTGGCTCGCCAAATGGATGCCTATCTCCGTATCGGTTGAGCAGGTGTATCGAGGCAGCACCGATCTGGGAAATGTCCAATTTGAGGCAGCTCTCAACGGGGGTTGGGAATTTAGAGAAGTGGCAGGCAACCTCCTGGGCATTGAGTGGCTTCCAGATACGCACCTCGCATGGCAAGCCGATGATGAGGCGGAGGTCACAACGCTGACGCTTGCGGCTCAACTTCAGGATATATCTGACTCACTTGCCCTGCTCGGGGTGGCGCCTTTATTAGAGACTCGTAGCGGGCGACTCGAGGCTGGCTGGCGGTGGCAGGGTAGTCCGGCAGATTTTGACTTGTCAGCAGTCGAAGGCACGTTGACGCTGGCTATGCAGTCGGGTTCGTTCACTTCGGCTAAGTCTGAGGCTGAGGGGGTAATGAGATTACTCAGCTTGATGAATTTATCGGGTCTTCTTCGTCGTGCGAATATCAACCAGCTGTTCGATCCGGGCGTGACATTTGATAGTGCGGGGGGGCGCTTTGAATTTGATCAGGGCATCTTGCGTATGCCTGGATTTTCGGTCGAGGGATCAGGAGGATATTTTACTTTTGTAAGTGAAATTGATCTGGATGCTGAGACGCTGGATGGCGAGTTGATTGTGACTTTGCCTCTGGTCGAGAACATTCCATGGGTGGCTGCTCTGGCTGGCGGCTTGCCCGTTGCCGCGGGAACTTATCTCGTCAGCAAGGTGTTTGAAGATCAGGTCAATCAACTGTCTAGTGGAATCTATTCAGTGAGCGGGGATCTGAACGAACCGCAGGTGGTGTTTGAGAGGGTGTTTGACGCCAAATCGAGGTTACCTGAAAAAAGCGATCAGGGTGCTTCGGCGTCACCCTCTGCCAGCGAGGCAAGATAGCGGAAAAGCTTTCTCGCACAGGTTTTTTCGCCACCGCGCTGGGATTCACGAGCGTGTTGCCTGAGCAATTGGCGTATCAGCGCGGGTTCAGCGGCGGGCAGGAGTGTCATTACTTCGCCCAGCGCCGTGTCGCCCTGCTCGAGTAGTTTATCCCTCAGTGACTCAACGCGATGAAAGTGCGCTGTCGTTACAGTGTGTCGCTGATCAAGTGCCGCAAGGCCGGATTCAATTGACGAGGGGTCAACAGATCTCATCAGCTTGCCGATGAACTGGAGCTGTCTTTTGAGCCCGCCTCTGGCCGTGATCCGTCTCGCTTGTAACACCGCATCGCGCAAGCGCTCATCTGGGATGTCTATGGTATCGAGCTCAGTCTGAGACAAGCTGACCAGGCGCTCACCCATTGCCTGCAGCGCCAGCATCTGCCGTTTTCGCTCACTTTTGCTGGGCTCATGCGTTGCCCTACCAAAGTCGGCCTGTCCCTCGTCATCAATGGCGGGATGATCATTACCCATAAAATGCGGTAGCCAGACCCAGAAATGTCAGAAAACCCACTACATCAGTGACTGTGGTGACCAAAACGCCGCCAGCAACGGCAGGATCAATCTTGAGTTTTTCAAGCATTAGCGGAAGTCCCGCGCCAGTTACCCCGGCGGTGATCAGGTTGAGTAGCATCGCGCCGGCGATGATCAAGCCAAGTGTCATGTCTTCAAACCACCAGGCGGCGGCGATTGCTGCGACGGAGGCCCATACGATGCCATTCAACAGTCCGATTAACGACTCTCGGCCCACCAGCCACAGTTGGTTCCGATCATTGATGTGCCCCATGGCCATTGCCCGAATCAGGATTGTAAGGCTTTGTGTGCCGGCAATCCCTCCCATGGAGGCGACAATCGGCATCAGTACCGCCAGTGCCACGACTTTTTCAATCGTCCCCTGGAACAAACTGATGACAGAAGAGGCCAACATTGCTGTCGCCAGATTAATCGCCAACCAAATTCCGCGCCTGGGGGCCGATTGCCAAACGGTGGCGAAGGTGTCCTCCTCTGCGAGTCCTGCGAGAGAGGTTAATGAGTGGTCCGCCTCTTCTTTGATCACGTCGACGACATCGTCGATGGTGATGCGACCCAGGAGCTTTCCCCGGCCGTCTACAACGGGTGCTGATACCCAGTCATTTCTCTCGAATCGCCGAGCAACCTCGGTTGCGGGGGTGTCAACCTCGATCGCCGCCTGATCAGTAATCATCATCTCACGCACCGATACGGCGGGATCGGATACGACCACTGTTCGAATGGGGAGGAGCCCCACAAATCGATCGGCACGGTTTACAACAATAAGGTTGTCCGTGCTCGGGGGAAGCTCTACGTGCCTGCGCAGGTAGCGCAAGACAACATCAAAGGTCAGATCAGCGCGAATGGTAATGGTGTCCGTGCTCATCAGGCCGCCAGCTACATTGTCAGGATAGCTCAGTACGGTCTGAATGCGTTGGCGGTACTGCTCATCCATGATCGCCAAAACCTGCCCCGAGACATCATCGGGCAATTCATGGAGTATATCTGCGACATCGTCATCATCGAGTTGCTCAACCAGCCCTGCCAGTGCCTCGGGCTCGCGGTCTATGAGTGTGGCGTTGCGCAGATCGTCAGGCAGTTCATTGACGACTAATGCCTCTTGCTCGGGTTCGAGCAACTCGAGCAAGAGGTCTCTGAAATCAGGGGGAGATGAGCTGATGAGGTAAGCGATGTCGCCAGCCGACATCTCAGCCACAATACCCGCAACGTCTGCCACCGCACCGGCGCGCAGGGCGAGGTCAATACGCTCAGTTTTTGAGGGGTAATCAGCTGAAGAGTTCACTGCAGGCCTCCGTTCGTGACGACATTATCCGTGCTCACGAGGTCAGGTCCAGCCAGCTCGAAACTATTTGGGGCTTATTCTAGCTCACCAAAACCGGATGCGAAAAGCTGTTCTAGTGCCTCTCGAGCCGCAACCTCGTCTTCGCCCGTCACGCTGAGCGTGAGTTCGGCTCCCATCGGTGCAGCTAACATGAGTACTGACATAATGCTTTTTGCATCAATATCTTTTTCCTGATGGCCGAGTTTGATGTCGCTGCTAAAGCGACTCGCACACTCCACCAGTTTCGCAGCAGGTCGCGCGTGGAGCCCCAGCGGGTTGATAACGGTAATTTTTGTCTCACTCATGCCGCGACCTAATCGACCAGATGTCGATGTCTGAGCCTTGCACCACTGTAAACGGACGCTACGTCCGCATGGAGTCTCTCAGCCAGATAGACAGACCTGTGTTGTCCGCCGGTACAGCCAACCGCAACGGTGAGATAGCTTCTATCGCTCTGGTCAAAATCGGGCAGGCTCTCCAGAACAAACGAGCGAAGTCTGTTGTAAAGCTTCTGGGAGCGCGGGTCCGCCTCCAGAAACTGGCACACAGGCTCGTCTTTGCCTGTGAGGTTTCTGAGCGTATTTATCCAGTAGGGGTTGGGTAATGCGCGAGCATCGAATACGAAATCGGCATCTGTCGGTACACCCTTTTTGAAGGCAAATGATTCAATCGTGATGGAAAGCCCGTCTCGCTGCTCAATGACGCGGCTGGTGATCGTGTCTCTCAAAGTGCGTGGCGATAGATCTGAAGTATCAATGAACAAATCTGCCTGCGCTGCGATGAATTCCAGTTGATGTCGCTCGCGTGCGATAGCCTCAGGCAGCGAATTGTTCGGACCCGCTAGGGGGTGCCGTCTGCGGGTTTCGCTAAAGCGTTTGAGCAGGACATGAGGCTGAGCATCTAAAAATAGCAACAGGCTGTCTTTGGTTCGTAGCGCCGCTTCAAGCGTTCCGGATTCGCTGTCGAGGTCCAAGCTCGTTGCTCGTGCATCCACACAAACAGCGACGCCATTAAACTGCTCATATTCAGCGTGTGCCATGACTTCGCGTGCGAACTCTCCCAGTAAACGCGGAGGCAAATTATCGACGCAGTAGTAGCCCTCATCCTCCAAAAGCGTGAGCGCGCTACTTTTCCCCGCGCCGGAACTGCCACTGATAACGATGAGCTGCGGCGTCATGCCGATTGGCCGGTCATCATAATGGTGTGGAGTTGCGGGGAGTCGCTGGCTTCTCTCAGCGCAGTGCGATTCTCATCCTCGGACAGAGTGGTAGCGATGAATGAAAGGAGCTTGAGGTGATCCTCTGTTGCAGTTTTTGGCACCAGCAGGACGAAGATAATGTCTACGCCGATCCCGTCAGGCGAGGAAAATTCTATTGGCTGGTCCAGCGTAATCAGGCACCCAACGGGTTTGTCGCAGTCTTCGATGCGGCAGTGCGGGATTGCCACACCTTCGCCTATTGCCGTGCTGCCCAGTTTCTCTCTGGCCAGAAGTTCCCGGTATACCGTCTCCCTCGGCAGCTGAAATGCTTGTTCGCATTCTTCCGCAACCTTTTCAAATAATCTTTTTTGGCTCTGGAATGATGACTGACACAAGGTCAGCAAATGCGTGAGCGGCGGTGCTTCGTGAGCGAGCATTTGTCAGTGACCCCTTTGCTTTTCCTTCTGCTTGATCACTTGGCGGTCCAGCTTGGCGGCTAATGCATCAATTGCAGCGTACATATCATCCGATTCGGATGAGGCGAAGAGATCGGCACCGGAGACGTGGAGATTGGCCTCAGCCTTGTGTTGGTGTTTCTCAACTATTAGCGTCACCTCGATTCTGGTGATGTGGTCTCCATGGCGCTGAATGGGCGCGAATTTGTCTTCCACATGGTCACGGATTGCGGGGGTGACATCCAAGTGATGCCCACTGATTGTCAGATTCATTGCAACCTCCTGTATGAGCCGACCGTCTTTTCAGTTTAGACGTTTGCGTTCGTTTGAGGGAGGGATCGAAATCTGCTCCCGGTATTTAGCGATGGTCCTTCTCGCCACCGTAATGCCTTGGTCTCCAAGGAGCGCGCACAATTTGGAGTCACTCAATGGCTTGCGCGGGTTCTCCTCGCCGACGAGGCGCTTAATGGCCGCCTTAATAGCGGTAGAGGAGCTGTCGCCGCCGTCGTCTCCCAAGACCCTGCTTGAAAAGAAATACTTCAATTCAAACGTACCACGCGGGGTGTGCATGTACTTCCTCGTTGTCGCGCGCGAGACGGTCGATTCATGGAGGTCAACCTCGGAAGCAATTTCCGCAAGCACCAACGGCCTCATCGCGATCTCTCCAAGTTCCAGAAAGCCTCTCTGGTGTTCAACGATTTTCGTGGCCACCTTGAGAAGCGTTTCATTCCTGCTCTGCAGGCTCTTCATGAACCATTTGGCCTCCTGAAGATGCACTTTGGCATACCCTCTGTCTGCTGAGCTGCCGCCATTGAGCGCCGCTACGTAATGCTCGTTGACCCTTATCTTTGGGGCGATTTCCGGGTTCAGCTCTACGAGCCAGCGTCCATTTTGCTGTCGTACAAACACGTCTGGCGTCACATATTCGGTCTGGTCGCCTCCGATTCTGGCTCCCGGGGTCGGATCAAGAGAACGAATGAGTGCAATCGCCGCCTCCAGTTCGGGTTCCGTTGTTCTGAGCTTCCGTGCCAGTTGTCTGGCTGGTGCGGTGGGGAGCTGCGCGAGGTGTCGGCTGACTAAAGCGCCCCCGAGATCGCGATACGGTGTGGCTGATGGCAGCTGCCTGAGTTGTATGAGTAAACATTCCCTGAGGTCCGCGGCAAAAATACCCGCAGGCTCAAAGTGCTGTAGGCGGTGCAGTACGGCCATCACCTCGTCTAGCTCGACGTCCTCGAGCCCCAAATCGTTGTGGATACTCTCCGGATGTTGCGTCAGCCGACCGTCTGTATCAATAGCGTCGATCAAAGAGAGCGCGATTAAGTGGTCGATGTCAGATAGGCGCGTAAGGTTGAGTTGCCAGCGAAGATGGCCTTGTAATGATTCCTCAGCAGAATCACGCTCCGTGAAGTCGTTGTCTGCTGATGCGACTGTTGGCGGAGGCGCAGAGGACGGTAGAACGTCTTCCCAAGCGGCATCCACGGAGAGCTCCTGAGGGCTGTCGTCAGATAAAGGTTCCGCGTCGACGTCTGTACCGTCCTGGTCTGTTGAGGCTTCACTTTCCAGCTCCAACAGCGCATTGGATTCCAGCGTTTCCTCAATGACCTGCTGCAGGTCTATGGTGCTCATCTGCAACAGTTTGATGGCTTGTTGCAGTTGTGGGGTGAGGGCGAGTTGCTGCCCTAGCTTGAGCTGTAGCGCTTGTTTCATTTTGCCAGTCGTTGCTCGCTTAGACTGAAGTTTAGCGCCGGTCAGGCTGGATTGGAATAAATTGGCAAGGAAATTGCTGTCCCGGGGTGGTCAGGGTGATTTAGCGCCCCACGGTTGGGCTCAGAGGGAAAAGTGGTCTCCCAAATAGGTCCGGCGGACTTTTTCATCCGCCATCACCTCTGCAGGAGTGCCTGCAGCGATCACGTGCCCCTCGCCAACGATATAGGCGTGTTCACAAATATCGAGTGTCTCCCTAACATTATGGTCAGTGATCAAAACACCGATTCCGCGGGTTTTGAGCTGTATGATCACCTCTTTGATATCAGAGATTGAAATGGGGTCTACCCCAGCAAAGGGTTCGTCCAGAAGAATCACTGCCGGTTCGGTTGCCAATGCACGAGCAATCTCTACTCGTCGTCTCTCACCACCGGACAGCGATTGACCCAACGAATCTGCAAGATGTCCCACGTTAAATTCATCAAGTAGCGCCTGAGCCATGGCTAACCGTTGGGAGCGTTGCAGGTCACTGCGGGTTTCCAGAATGGCAAGTAGATTGTCGCGAACAGAGAGTTGCCGGAAGATAGAGGCTTCCTGAGGGAGGTAGCCAATGCCGGCTCGCGCTCTCTTGTGCATTGGCATGCTGGTCAGCGATTGCTTATCGAGCCGAATATCCCCCGAATCGGCATCTACCAGCCCCACTATCATATAGAAGCAGGTGGTTTTACCCGCGCCATTAGGTCCCAGCAAGCCGACGATCTGTCCTGCTGTCACTTGCAGTGACACGTCTTTGACAACGGTTCGTCCACCATAGGCCTTGGCCAGCTGGTGCGCGGTCAGAGTGCTAGGCATCTGCAGGTGACCGTCGAAGATTTTCCGGTGGTATTACAACTTCTACACGGCCTTCTCCTGCCGAGTCGATGGAGCCCGCGGCCTTTACCTTCCTCTGGCTGACGAGATAGTCTATCTGTTCGCCAGACAATACTGATCCGTCTTGAGATATTCGTGCATCTCCGCGCAGACGGACCAAATCCTTTGAACGGATAAACACGATGCGCTCGGCTGAAGCGTCCACAGGCTGCTGGTCTGCCGCAGGTTTTTGCACCAGCGTTGCGGGCTGACCAACCGCCACAATCCGGTCGGCATCAGCGGTATCGTGTTGTATAGATATGCGGTCAGCAGCAATGCGTAAAGAGCCCTGAGTAAGGACGACATTGCCCTCGTAGCGCGTTTCCCCCGCACTCTCGTCGCGCACTGCAATATCAGCCATAATCTGTATGGGCTGATTTCGATCAGAATCCAAAGCCATGACGGTAGCGCTGGACCACAATGACCCGATTAGCGCAAGCTGCCGCAGTAATGGGCCTGTGCTACTCATAATCCGTCCGAACGTTGCCTCTGAGAACGGCAGTATTGGTGGTGAGATCCAGCTCGAATCCAGCTCCCACGGTTCGGCTGCCCCGGCCCGTAAGCAGTACCTCCTGATCACCCCGGGCACGCTTGCCATTTAGCATGAGTCGCATTGAAGCTGTGCTCATGGTGGCGTCGCGGCTCGTTTCTTTGATTTCAACACCCTGAGTCAGCACCAGCTCATTGGTATCCTCTAAAAATGTCCCTTTTGTGGCTGTGATATCCCATTGCGCGCCATTTTCCCCACTGGCCTCGTAACGAATTTCCCGTAGCTCGCTATTGTTTTCACCCACCTCACGGATACCACTTCCTATCCACAAACTGTCCGCCAGCGTGCCATCACCCGCAAATTGGGTCCGCAACCCCGCTTCTAGATAGCTTTCTGTCAGCGCGTGATTGATTGCTGCCAGCGTCTGTTGCTTTCCGGCTGAGGGTGCAAGTGACTGCCACAGGCCGGTACCTAAGGCCGCACTCAACAGCAGTATCCCGACGACCCTCACTGAAATGGCTCTTGTTGCCCACGCAACTTACCTTGCGAATCGAGAATAAAATCGCTGAGCGCGCGGACCGCGCCACACCCGCCGGCGTTTGGTGCGATCCAGTCGGCGATTTCCTTTACGGCCTTAACAGCGTCGCTGGGGCAGGTGGCGAGCCCCGCCAGCTTCAACGCGCTAATATCGGGCAAATCGTCTCCCATATAAGCAACAGCAGATGGGTTGATGCCCGCGGTTTGCAGGAGTTCCAGCAGAGCGGTGCCCTTGTCTTCGCGGCCTTGGACGAGTGCCTTGATGCCCAGTTCTCCTGCGCGCCACTCGACGGCTTTCGACGCACGGCCTGTGATAATGGCGACTTCGATTCCTGCTCTTTGCAATAGCTTTATGCCGAGGCCATCTTTAACGTTGAAAGACTTGATCTCTTCTTCTAGACCCCCGCCACATATAACCGTGCCATCAGTGAGCACGCCGTCCACATCGAGAACAACCAGTTGCACAGTTTCAGCGATTTGTGCCGCGCGGCCGGTCACGATATGCCTGCCCGCAGCAAAGCCAATAGCGTGACGACGCCGCGAATCTTTTCATCAACATCGACCACTACCAGAGAACTGATACCACTTCTCTCCATCAGACCAAGGGCTTCTGCAGCGAGCATGTCTTCCGACACTGTGCGTGCTCCCGTGGTCATAACGCTCTCTAATTGAGTGCCCAGCAAGTCATGGTGTTCCTCGACTGCTCTGCGCAGGTCGCCATCTGTGAAGACGCCTTTCAGGCGGAGGTCTGGACCGGCTATCGCAGTCATGCCCAGACCTTTCTGCGTGATTTCACAGAGGGTGTCGATGAGATTGACCGAGGGGGATACGCAGGGGATATCGTCACCCGCTGCCATTACGTCAGCGACTTGCAGGAGCAGCCTGCGTCCGAGTGCGCCACCCGGATGCGAGAAGGCAAATTTTTCTGCGGTAAAGCCTCGAGCTTCCAGAACAGCAATGGCCAATGCATCTCCCATCACCAATGCGGCGGTGGTGCTTGACGTTGGTGCTAAATTCAAGGGGCACGCTTCGGTGTCTACGGCAGCGAGGAGGTGTGCATCTGACGCGGCGGCGAGCTCAGATTGGGGGTCTCCCGTGATGCTGATCAAAGGGACGTTCATGCGTTTGATGAGGGGCAGCAGCGTCAATATTTCGGCGGTGCTGCCGCTGTTCGACAGGGCTATCACGCAGTCATGCCGGGTGATCATTCCCATATCGCCGTGTGACGCTTCTCCGGGGTGCAGGAAAAAAGCGGGCGTACCGGTACTGGCCAGAGTGGCGGCAATTTTCCCTGCAATGTGGCCACTTTTACCCATACCAGTGACCACCACTCGGCCCGTTGTAGCAAGCAGGCGCTTGCAAGCATCGCTAAATGCCGGGCCGATGCCCTCTGTAAGGGAGGATACGGCAAACGCCTCCATTTCGATGGTGCGTATCGCGGATTGAGAAAAGAAGTGGTCTGCGTCAGAAGTCATGGGTTAGAGCGATTTGAAGAGCCAGAGATAATAAGCGATGTATAGCGATAGCAAGGTAAAGCCCGTCAGGCGCTGAAGCCTGCCCGAGCCTTGCTTACCATTCCAACTCCACAGCGCCGCCAGCGCAAGTGCAAGGGTTGTTAGAAATACCGCGACAAGATCACGATGCAGGACCTCTTGTGCAAGGGGAAGATCTCCCCAAAAGCCCGGTATGGCCAGCACCAACAGGATATTGAACATGTTAGAGCCGACAATGGCGCCAATCGCCATATCCGCATGGCCCTTGAGAGCGCTCGCGATGGATGCTGCGAGCTCAGGTAAACTGGTGCCCACCGCGACGATGGTCAATCCGATGACCAACTCCGAAACACCCAAGGACAGTGCCACCTCGGATGCCGACCAGACCAAAGTGCGAGACGAGGCAATCAGAAGCACCAGCCCCCCCGTAAATGACGCCCAGGCATTGAGAGTTGAGAGCTCCGGAATGGGCCGCGCCTCGCTGTCATGCTTTGTCTTGTGAGCAAGTTGGGTGATCCTGACGAAAAATACCGCGAGTGCCAGCAAGAGCAGCAAGCTGTCACCGGATGACAGAGAGAGATCACTCAGCAACCATCCGGTGAATACCACCG
Organism: Luminiphilus sp.; assembly: GCA_029242325.1. Classification (GTDB taxonomy): domain Bacteria; phylum Pseudomonadota; class Gammaproteobacteria; order Pseudomonadales; family Halieaceae; genus Luminiphilus. The sequence continues at coordinate 119,146 of JAQWUD010000016.1, read as the reverse complement.
CCGCTAATAAAATAGGCAAGTCGATAAACGTGGTGTCTCGGTTGATCGCAATGGGAGCGACAAACAGTGTGAGGCCCAACACCAGACCAACGTTGGCAATATTGGAGCCCAGCGCATTGCCGACAGCCAGCGCACCGGAACCGGATGTGGAGGCCATCACTGAAATTAACACTTCGGGCGCAGATGTGCCTACCGACACGACAGTCAACCCAATCAGCATGGGCGTGAGCCCTGCCTGCTTGGCTATGGCAGAGGCGCCATCTACGAAGCGATCGGCGCTCCAAACCAATGCTACCAATCCCACTAGAATGATGGCCGCATGCCATATCACCATTAAAATCCTCTGTTCCCGGTATCTGCGGCAGTCCCAGACACATTGATCAGGTATCATAGGGTCTCGAGTGAGTGTTACGTTGCCTCGGTAGCAGCGCCAGGCACGCAGTGTAACCCAGTCTCCCCCGGTGAGGTGGTCCCTCACCGTTATTGCTCGGCCGCCCAACCTAAGGATGGTGGCCCAATCTTACTGAGGCTGGCCAAGAGGCAAATGGAGGGTAGTGTGAGTCGCGTTATCGCATGGACACTAACGATGTCGTTCTGGTTTGCAGGCGGTCTACCTGTTGCGGCACAGAGTGATGATCAGATAGCGGGCAATCGAGGGCCTGCGGACGTGATTGCAGAAGTGACTGCAAACGTAATGGGCATCGTAGCTGAGGCCAATACCTATTTTGATGAGGACCCCGATCGGTATTTTCTTGAGATCGATGGCGCGCTGGCCGAATTGGTCGATTGGCGGGGTTTTGCGACGGCGGTGATGGGTGATTACTACAGCCGTGGCCCGTCACTCGATGCAGCGGGCAGGGAGATACTTAAAGGCCAGCGCGATCAGTTCGCCATCACGCTACGCGAAGGCTTGATCAGGAGCTATGCTAAGGGGCTGCTTGCGTTTGGTGGTGCCAAAATGGAAGTACAAGGAGCCGAGGTTTCCGCGCAAAGCACACGCATTGCATCGGTCACTCAGTTGGTCTTCGGCGACGCGGACCGCGTTTACACCATTCGTTATCAGATGGGGCAGTATAAAGACGGTGTATGGCGGCTCAGAAATCTGATTATTGAAACAATCAATCTCGGTGAGATTTATCGAAGCCAATTTGATGCGTTGGCCAGAGAGGCGGAGGGTGATCTGGATCGGGTCATTAGTGAATGGAATGCAACACTCTCTGAACAAATTGAGGAGGTCGTAAGTGACTGAAGAAGACCTGGTAGCGTTGCTCCGCAATGCATTCCCTGAGGCGCGGGTGGCGGTATCGATCAATGGCGGCCATGTGGATATTGCCATTGAGAGTGCTGAATTTGAAGGTCTGAGACCCGTCGCCAGGCAGCAGAAAGTGTACGCTCCCTTATCCGGCCTCATTGCAGACGGCACATTACATGCCGTCAATATCAAGGCCCATACGCCGGGCGGCAGCAACCAGTAGAGCAAGCATTTTGGACAGTTTGATGATTCGGGGTGGGATCCCCTTATGCGGGACCTTGACTGCGGCAGGCTCCAAGAACGCCGCTTTGCCCATACTCGCTGCGACATTGCTCACTGATGCGGCGTGTCAGTTGCACCGTGTGCCAAGCTTGAGAGACGTTTCAACCATGTTGATGCTCCTATCCAGTCTGGGCGCGAGAATTCAGCGAGGCGAGCAGGGACCGGTGACCGTGGTGAGTGAGTCTGTCACGCAACACAGGGCGCCCTATGATTTGGTCAAAACAATGCGCGCCTCTGTCTTGGTGTTAGGACCATTATTAGCCCGTTATGGTCAAGCTGAGGTGTCTTTTCCAGGCGGCTGTGCCATTGGAAGTCGACCGGTTGATCTTCATATTCGCGCGCTTGAGGCGATGGGAGCGCATATCGAGATTCAAGGAGGCTACTTGGTCGCGGCTGCACCAAACGGGCTTCATGGCACGGAGTTCGAGTTTGATACCGTAACCGTGGGAGGGACTGAAAATGCGCTGATGGCGGCCTCATTGGCACAGGGAAGCACGGTGTTGAAAAACGTAGCTCGTGAGCCGGAGGTGACGGACCTGGTGTGTTTTCTCATGACGATGGGTGCGGAGATCGAGGGGGTAGGGAGTGATACCCTGACAATACATGGGAAGTCCTCTCTAAGGGGCGGCACTTACGCCATCATGCCCGATCGCATAGAAGTCGGGACTTATCTTGTCGCGGCAGCAGCCACCCGAGGGAGCGTTCGCATTGAAGGGGTCTCTTCATCTGTGCTGGGCGTGATTATCGATAAGTTACGGGAAGCAGGTGCTGATATCCGCGAAGGAGATGACTGGATCGAACTGGACATGAAGGGTGGCCGACCTCGCGCAGTGGACATCGTAACCGCACCCTACCCCGGCTTTCCAACAGACATGCAGGCACAGTTTACGGCGATGAATGCCGTGGCGGAGGGGACTGCTACCGTCAGGGAAACTATTTTTGAGAACCGCTTGATGCAGGCTCATGAGATGAAGCGGATGGGCGCCGACATTGTGATCGAAGGTGACACGGCTCAGACAACCGGGCTCCTTGCATTACAGGGCGCGCCCGTTATGGCATCCGATCTCAGGGCCTCCGCCAGCTTGGTCATCGCCGGCTTGGTGGCCGCCGGAGAAAGCCGTATCGACAGGATCTATCATATCGATCGAGGCTATGAGGATATTGAGGGTAAGCTGCAGTCTTTGGGCGCTGATATCCGGCGAGAAAATCGCTCATCCATGGTGCAATAAGCGCATGAAAATTGAACACAATTTAACCATTGCCCTCACCAAGGGCCGCATTCTGGAGGAGACACTCCCGCTCCTGGCGGCAGTGGGCATCAAGCCTCTGGAAGACCTGGAGTCGAGTCGAAAACTGATTGTTCCTACCAACTTGCCCAAGGTTGATCTCGTTGTACTCAGGGGTACAGATGTGCCGACCTATGTCCAACATGGTGCGGCTGATGTGGGAATTGTCGGCAAGGATATGTTGTTGGAGTACGGTGATACCGGCATTTATGAGCCGCTCGATCTGGGTATTGCGCGGTGTCGTCTCATGACCGCTGGGCCGCAATCAGATGCGGAGCCGCCGGCAATGCGGCGACGCGTTCGGGTCGCAACCAAGTTTCTCAACGTTGCGCGCAACCATTATTCCCGTAAAGGCATCCACGCCGACCTGATAAAGCTTTATGGCTCCATGGAGTTGGCCCCGCTAATGGGTCTGGCGGACGAAATTGTTGATATCGTGGATACGGGAAAGACGTTGGCAGAAAACGGAATGGTGCCGCTCGAGCTGATTGCGGAAATTTCCTCCCGACTCATTGTGAACAAAGCCTCAATGAGGACTCGGCACGGGTCCGTACAGACGCTGATTGGAGCCCTCTCTGAGGTGGTATCCCCACGCGAGGCGCGCAAATGACGGGTGGAGACATCGCGCGCCTTGACGCCACTGATCCTGACTTCCGACGCGAATTTAACAGGTTATTAATGTCTCCGGCGGAGTCTGATTCAGATTTGACAGCTGTTGTAGCGCGCATTATTGCCGCGGTGGCTGCAGAGGGTGACGAGGCAGTGGTGCGCTTCACCAATGAGTTTGATCACCGGGACGCGGAACGGATTGAGGCCTTTTGCCTGACTCCGGAACAGCTGAACCAATCCATGACTTTAATAGATGCTGGGGTGCGCGATGCACTCAGTGACGCGGCGGATCGAATCCGCGATTTTCATGAGCGGCAGCTTGCGCTCAGCTGGCACTATGAGGACGCTGATGGAAATGTGCTGGGGCAGCGTGTGTCTGCCCTGGATTGTGTGGGGATTTATGTGCCTGGGGGACGCGCCAGTTATCCTTCTTCAGTCTTGATGAACGCGATTCCTGCGAAGGTGGCAGGAGTTTCCGATATTGTGATGGTAGCTCCTGCTCCGAAGGGAGAGCTCAATCCGGTGGTGTTGGCGGCAGCCAAGCTTGCCGGAGTCGACAGGGTATACAGTGTTGGAGGTGCTCAAGCAGTCGCGGCGCTCGCTTACGGCACTGAAACGATACCGAGCGTGGACAAAATCGTGGGCCCTGGCAATCGTTACGTCGCCGAGGCCAAACGACAGGTCTTCGGTCGTGTCGGGATCGATATGATTGCCGGTCCTTCCGAAATCCTGATTATCGCTGATGGCTCGGTGAGCCCCGAGTGGGTGACGCTGGATTTGTTTGCCCAAGCGGAACATGACGAGTGCGCGCAGGCCATTCTGATTTCCCCAGACGCTGAGTACATCGATGCGGTGGCCCGCTGTATTGCGGCCCGATTGCCCACAATGCCGCGGCGAGAAATCATTGAAGCGTCGCTGCGAAACCGTGGGGCGCTGATCAAGGTCCCAGACCTCGAGCAAGCGGTTGAGCTCAGCAACCGACTGGCCCCCGAGCATCTTGAATTGGCGGTCTCCCAACCCGATGCCTTGGTCGATCATATCGGGGCAGCGGGCGCCATTTTTATGGGTGCCATGTCCTCTGAGGCGCTCGGTGATTATTGTGCGGGGCCTAATCACGTGTTGCCGACGGCAGGGTCAGCCCGCTTCGCCTCGCCATTGGGTGTGTACGATTTTCAGAGACGGACCAGTCTTATCAAGATCTCGGAGAGTGGCGCGCGCGCATTGGGTGCGGTAGCAGCCGAGATAGCAAATGCCGAGTCCCTGACCGCGCACGCCATGAGTGCTCGCGCTCGCATGGACAGCAAAGACTGAATTACTGGCCCCTACCGCGCGTACCGACTACTGCTTCCAACTCCACCGTGCTGCCTGCTCTCTCAAGGCCTACACGCAACAAGTGACCGGGCCGAAGTCGCGCGATCTGCAGCATAGCGGCTCTGCCATCAACGACAGGCTCCCCGTCCATTGACACGATGATGTCGTTCAGGAGGATGCCGGCGCGTTCTGCTGGCCCGCCGCGTGCTAAATCGGTGATGATGAGCTGTTGCACGGGGACGCCCGATGCTCCCTCAGAGAACAGCACATCAACGCTGACGCCCAACCAACCCCGAATCACTCGTCCGTACTGAACGATGTCCTCCAGCACAGACGCCGCGAGGTCACTGGGGGTGGCGAGGTTGATGCCAATACCCGGTGTTTCACCCGCAGTGTCACCTCCGGCGGTGTAGATCAGGGTGTTGATGCCAACCAGCTGACCTTGGATGTTGATCAGAGCGCCGCCAGAGCTGCCAAGATGGATTGTCGCGTCGGTCTGAATGTAATTTTCGTACGTCGCCAGTTGTAAACCAAACCGTCCAACGCCAGAGATAATTCCCTGGGAGACCGAATGTCCGAACCCGTAGGGGTTGCCAATAGCCAGCACTACATCACCCACGGCAATGTCCTTCGTCTCTGCCAGATCGATAGGCATCAGGTCGGGCAGATCGATTTTTAGAATAGCGAGATCGGTCTCAGGGTCGCTACCGACCACAGATGCGGTGGTCGACCGGCCATCCGCCAGCAAAATCTGAATGGCATCGGCTCCGGCTATCACGTGGTTGTTGGTGATGACGTGGCCTTCGGTAGACAGGATTACGCCAGACCCCAGTGACCGCTCTATTCTCTGCGCGCCATCTGGATTAGATCTGAGGCGTCGCAACAGCGGGGCGTTCAATCGCATGTCCCTGCGGGCTTCCACCAGTTTTGCGGTATAGATGTTTACCACGGAGGGTGTTGCCAGAGAGACTGCCTCGCGATAGCTGCTCCGGAGCAGTTGATCTCCGCCTTCAGGGCGTTGAATAACCCACTGATCCAAGATCAGTGCTGCGGCAAGCACGCCAACCAAAGCTGGCCATACCAAATTGTTGAGTTCTTGTTTCAATCGTCTCTCCTGCCCCCATTGTAAATCATGGGGTGCGCGTTATTCTCCTCATTCCTGTCATTGTGGTAAAACCGTCATGGCCTGCACCCGACAAGCGTTGAGCGCCTATCTCGATGCTTTGCTAAGCCCCCGGCAATTCCGGGATTACTGTCCTAACGGATTGCAAGTGGAGGGGGCGGAGCACATAGCCCATTTGGTCACGGGCGTTACCGCCAGTCAGGCACTGCTTGACGCGGCGGTGGCCTCGGGAGCGGATGCGATCCTTGTCCATCACGGGTACTTCTGGCGGGCGGAAGAGCCAGCGGTAGTCGGTATGAAAGCAGCACGACTGCGCACGCTGATGCGCGCTGACATCAATCTGTTCGCCTACCATTTGCCCATCGATTGGCATCCGGTGTTCGGCAACAATGTCTTACTTGGACAGTTAATGGGAGTTGAAGAGCCAAAGCCGCTAGATCCCGCAGACCCCAATCTGCCGCTATTTTACGGACAGTTGCCGCAACCCGTTTCGTTGCAGACACTTTGCATTGACCTGGCCGAAAAGCTGGGGAGAGCACCGATGAGTGTGGGACAGGGCGAGGTTCAAAAGTTGGTGTGGTGCACGGGAGCCGGTCAACACTACATTGAGCAGGCCGCCGACGCGGGTGCTCATGTTTATGTCACGGGCGAGGTATCAGAGCAGACCATTCACGTCGCCAAGGAGCGTGGGATTTGTTTTATTGCTGCGGGGCATCATGCTACCGAGCGATATGGCGTTCAGGCGGTGGGAGAGCAGGTGGCGAACGCTTTGGACTGCACCCACCAATACATCGAGATAGAAAACCCAGCCTGAGTTAGGCAGCGCTGTTGCTCTTATCCAGACCAAACGTCTCCGAGAGTTGACCCTGTTCATCTGGCTTCTTCGGGGCGTAATCAAGAGGCTGTGCCACTTCCATCAAGTGCGGTTTGTCAGTGTCCGCGCTGTCAGGACCCGTTAAGGCGCCTTCTGTCATCGTGACATGATCGCCGCACAATTGCTCGGCGCCCGCCGCGAGGTGCGTGTAGACAGCGCGATAATCATCAGTCAGTTTGTGGAGCAAATCTGCAGTGTGGGAAAAATGCTCGGATACCTCCGCTTCATAATCAGCCCGGCTCTGTTTCGCATGATCTAGCTGGTTCTCAAGCTCTATAATGAGCCGACGCTTATTATCACCGCGAGATGTAAGCGCGGCGTACCAGCCAGCCGCACCGCCGATGGCTCCTCCAGTGATTAAAGCAATAATCAGATGGGTGAGTGAATACATGATCTTCCGCCTTTAGTCATCCTATCCAGTGGCATCTGCGGGTGGGTTCTGCAAAGGCATGATTGACTGCGTCGCCACCCTATGCCTCTAGTGTACTCTACGACCAGCGTGGCGTCGTGTCGCTTCGCTGCGACGCATTTGCTCCAGCGGTAGCAACGCCATGCAGCGTTTTGCCATGTTACCCTTTGCGGCGCTCGACAATCACAGCCCAAACATGACAGACGTTTTGACACCCCTAGAGCGCTATCAGCGCGATTTGGCTTCAGGTGCATTGCTCGCAGATCCGGCGCAGGGTACATTGGTGCGCCAGCTCGACGCGCTCAGCCATCGGTTAATTGCGCGCGAACAACTTGATCAGAAATGGTGGGTGCGCGTTAAAAAGCGCCTTGGGCGGATTCGGCCTCCGGAGCGTGGGCTCTATGTTTGGGGCGGAGTAGGCCGCGGTAAAACCCATTTGGTGGACGCTTTCTTCGATAGTCTACCGTTTGAAAGAAAACTCCGAATACACTTCCACCGCTTCATGCAGCGAGTTCATCAGTCGTTAACAGTGCATAGTGGCACCGCCAATCCGATCGAGATGGTTGCCGATGAAATTGCGGCCGATGCGCTCATTCTGTGTCTAGACGAGTTTTTCGTCAGCGACATTGGTGACGCGATGATTCTTGCCGGGTTGATCGACACACTGATTCAGCGGGGTGTGGCTCTGGTGGCCACATCGAACATCCCCCCCCGGGAGCTCTATCGTGATGGATTGCAGCGGGCGCGCTTTCTCCCCGCAATAGCGTTGTTGGAAGAGCACCTCGACATCGTATTGCTCAATTCTGAGACTGACTATCGCTTTCGGACGCTGCAGAGGGCAGATCTGTGGCATATGCCTCACGATGTGATCGGCAATAATGCGCTTTCTGAATACTTCGAATCGTTGGGAGGACGTATCACCAGCGAGCCGCTGACGTTGGAAATCAACCACAGAAAACTCCAATCGCTGGGCACTGGCCCCGGTCTGGCATGGTTTTCCTTCGGGACGCTCTGTGAGGAGCCCAGGAGCGCGGCCGATTTTGTCGAGATTGCTCGTGAGTATCACACGGTGATTATCGAGCGGATTCCAAGGTTATCGGGCGAGCGTGAGGACGCGGCGCGCCGGTTCATCAATATGGTGGACGAGTTCTATGACCGTAACGTCAAGCTCATTGCTACGGCGGAGGTGGCCCCTGAGGCCATATATTCTGGCAGTAGGCTCAGGTTTGAATATGACAGAACCATTTCCAGACTGCAGGAGATGCGAACCCACGAGTACCTGCGCACGGAACACCGACCCTGACCCATCGGCGGCAAAATAACGGTTGAAACGCGTCTTTCTGTCCATTATCATCCGCGCTCTTTTTTACACCGCCCTCGGGGCCTTGGTCATGAAAACATACAGCGCAAAGGCCGGCGACGTGCACCACGATTGGTTCGTTGTTGACGCTGACAATTTGACGCTCGGTCGGCTTGCCACTGAGATCGCACATCGACTGCGTGGGAAGCATAAGTCCGAGTACACCCCGCACATGGATATGGGTGACTACATCGTCGTAGTGAACTGCGAAAAGCTGCGCGTTACAGGCGCCAAGTCAACGGACAAGATGTACTACCATCACACGGGTTTCCCGGGTGGGATCAAATCTGCTAGCTTTGAACAGCTTATCGAGCGAGCGCCCGAGCGGGTTCTTCAAAGAGCGGTTAAGGGCATGATGCCTCGTAGCCCGCTGGGGCGAGCTATGCTGAAAAAGCTGAAGGTCTATGCAGGGCCTGCGCACCCACACGCGGCTCAGCTGCCGCAGTCACTGACTATCTGAGGAGGCCGCGATGGCGACCGCACAATATTACGGCACAGGCCGAAGAAAGACTTCGACTGCACGTGTGTTTCTGCGCAACGGTAGCGGCAACATTACAGTTAATGGGCGCCCGATCGATGAGTACTTTGGGCGTGAAGTGGCTCGCATGATTGTGCGCCAGCCCTTGGAACTTACCGAAAATGCAGCCAATTTTGATGCCAATGTTACCGTAACGGGCGGAGGCAGCTTTGGCCAAGCAGGGGCCATTCGTCATGGCCTGACGCGAGCGTTGCTTGATTATGACGAGAGCTTGCGGGGTGCGTTGAGAGCCGCGGGGTACGTGACTCGTGATGCGAGAGAGGTTGAGCGGAAAAAGGTCGGTCTCAGGAAGGCGCGAAGAAGGCCGCAGTTCTCCAAGCGCTGAAAAATTCGCTGCAGACATCAAAAAGACTCGCCCAAGCGGGTCTTTTTTTTGCCCCGGCTGAGGGGTTTTTGGTAGTCGTTTGCGCGCACCGGCGAGGCATGAGGATGACCGCATACCCAACCTTTGCATCAGCGTCACGGTCAGAGGCGGTCCGGTCTCAGTCACCCAAAAAGCGGGTTGCAAAACAAACAGGAATGGAGAGGTGATGCACTATTTTTACCTATTGGTTGCTGTGGCACTGGAGGTCGCAGGCACCTTGTTGTTGCCGGTGAGCCAGAATTTTTCCCGCGCCCTGCCCACTGCCGCCTTAATTAGCTGCTACGGGGCCTCGTTTTACTGTCTTACCCATGCTCTTAATGCGTTGCCCTTAGCGGTGGTTTATGCGACGTGGTCTGGCCTCGGCATTTTCCTCATTACGTTGTTTGGTTATCTGGTATTCGAGCAGTCGCTTGAGTGGCGGGCGATATTGGGCCTAGTGCTGATCGCTGCGGGGGTCTTGCTAGTCAATGGTTTTGCGCACCCAACCTAGGCACAATTCCCGCCACTATCTCATTCTGATTGATCCTTGCTGGTTCCCGAAACGTAATTCAACTTGCTGGCGGAGAGCGCGACCATTACACTTCGCGCCCTGAATTCATCTTACATACCATGGCTGACAGTCGTGGTGCGGCTATCCAAAAGGAGATGCTGCCCGCACAGGCCCTGTTGGTGAACCCGGAGACGCGCCAATATGACTGACCAATCTGACTCGCATCAACCCCATTCTGGCAATAATCAAACTCGCCGTCGTTTCCTGACCGCTGCGACGTCGGCTGTAGGGTTGGGGGGTGTAGCTGGAGTGGCCGTGCCATTCCTGGGCTCGTGGAGCCCCTCTGAGAAAGCCAAGGCAGCGGGAGCGCCCGTGCGTGCAGACATCAGCAAGCTTGAACCGGGCCAGATGATTGTTATTGAGTGGCGAGGGAAGCCCGTTTATGTCTTGCGCCGAACGCCTGATCAGGTGGCAGGGCTGGCGAAATTGAATGACGAGCTTAAGGACCCGCAGTCTGAAGGGTCGGCTCAGCCAGCATACATTGCGGGCGAGGGCCGTGCTCTGAATGAGGAATTCTTGGTGTTGGTGGGGCTGTGCACGCATTTGGGGTGCGCACCTAAATTTCGGCCGGAAGTTGGTGCCGCGGATATGGGTGGAGACGATTGGCTGGGCGGCTTCTTTTGCCCTTGCCATGGGTCGAAATTTGATCTCGCCGGGCGCGTATACAAAGGCGTTCCTGCTTCGGATAATTTGGAGATCCCCCCTTATTCATTTGAGAGCGATAACGTAGTGGTTATCGGCGTTGACGCGGAGGTAGTGTGATGGAAAAGGCACTCACAGGGCTAGTCACCTGGATAGACGCGCGTCTGCCTGTGACGCGTGCGTGGAATACGCACATGGGCGAGTACTACGCGCCCAAAAATTTTAACCTGTGGTATTTCTTTGGGGTCTTCTCTTTGCTGGTTCTTGTCAATCAATTGCTGACCGGCATTTGGCTGACGATGAATTACACCCCTTCAGCGGAGGAGGCTTTTGCGTCCGTCGAATACATCATGCGTGACGTGGATTACGGGTGGTTACTTCGCTATATGCACTCAACGGGGGCATCGGCATTCTTCATCGTGGTTTACCTGCACATGATGCGGGCCTTGATGTACGGGTCCTACAAAAAGCCTAGAGAATTGATCTGGATTTTTGGCATGCTCATTTTTGTCGTCCTGATGGCAGAGGCTTTTGTGGGCTACGTGTTGCCCTGGGGCCAAATGTCTTATTGGGGTGCGCAGGTCATTATTTCTCTGTTCGGGGCCATTCCAGTCGTGGGTGAGGACATCGTCACCTGGATCCGCGGCGATTATCTGTTATCGGGTATCACCCTGAACCGCTTCTTTGCGCTGCATGTTGTGGCATTGCCCATCGTCCTACTGGCGCTGGTGGTGTTACATATTCTGGCGCTGCATGAGGTGGGGTCGAACAATCCCGACGGCGTAGAGATCAAGAAGAACAAGGGGCCGGATGGTGTGCCACTGGACGGCATCAAGTTCCATCCCTACTACTCTGTGCACGATGTGCAGGGCATCGCAGTATTTTTATTCTTCTTTTGTGGCGTCATTTTCTTTGCCCCCGAAATGTCTGGATATTTTCTTGAGTTCGCCAACTTCGAGGAAGCGAATAACCTGAAGACCCCAGATCACATTGCGCCAGTCTGGTACTTCACTCCGTTCTACTCGGTGTTGCGGGCGGTCCCGGACAAGTTTTGGGGCTTTGTGTTCTTCGCCGTATCTGTGGTGATCCCATTTGCGCTGCCATGGTTGGATCGCAACCCGGTGCGATCTTGGCGCTACAGAGGCTTGTTGAACCGCGTCATGCTGCTTGTGTTCGTGGCGTCTTTTATCATCCTCGGTGTGCTGGGTGTGAAGTCCCCCACCCCCGAGCGCACGGTGTTGGCTCAAATCTGCACGATTTACTACTTTTTGTTCTTCCTCGCCATGCCCTGGTGGTCTCGACTGGACCGCACAAAACCTGAGCCCGAGCGCGTCACAATGGATGGCGGCATGGGATTTTGGAAGAGCGTGGGGACGTTGGTGATTGTGGGTGCCCTGGCCGCTCTGCCACTTAAGGTGGTGGGCGCTGAATCCGCCTACAACTGTGGCACGATGCCTTGTGATGTCTTTGAGGCAGATGACACTGATAAACCCTCATTGCAGCGAGGTGCAGCCTTGTACGCCAACTACTGCATGGGGTGTCACTCCTTGCAGTACTCCCGCCACAATCGCGTTGCGCGTGATCTAGGTATTCCGGAAGATCTTTACAAGGCCAATCTGGTGTTTGACCCCGAGATTAAGCTGGGTTCCCTGATGTCGAATAGCATGGACAAGGGAGAAGCCAAAACATGGTTTGGCGCTGCGCCTCCTGATCTCACGCTGATTTCACGAGCACGGCAGCCAGAGTGGCTTTACACTTACCTGCGAGCTTTCTATCAGGACGATTTGCGACCTTATGGCGTTAATAATCGTGTCTATCCCAACGTGGGTATGCCGCATGTCTTGATGGAGCTTCAAGGATTGTCGGCATGTTTCGATGCGTCTGGCGTTACAGCAACCAAAGTAGAATCGTGCGCGTCGATGGAGATGGTGTCTGCAGGAGCCATGTCGCCGCAGCAATTTGACGGCGCGATGTACGATTTGGTCAATTTTCTTGCCTATACTGCGGAGCCGTACAAAGCCGACCGGATTCGTATAGGCACGTATGTTTTGTTGTTCTTGGTCGTTTTCTTCATTTTTGCGTGGTTACTGAACCGCGAATACTGGAAGGATGTGCACTAAAAGCACGGTAACATTCCGGGGGGCGTCCTTCGTCCTCATTTGAGTGGTAAACTATGCCACCCCATAGCCAGTAGAAAACCTATGCCTGATGATGCCTCAGGGATCGTATCCAAGCGGTCCTCAATGACGTTGTTCTCTGATAACTCCAGCCACTATAGCCACCGAGTGCGGGTGGTGCTGGCTGAGAAGGGCGTGACCGTGGAGTTAGTGGAATCTGAAACAGGTGCTGTCCCGGCGGAGCTGGGGGACCTGAATCCCTATAACACGATGCCCACGCTTGTTGATCGAGAACTCGTGCTGTATGAATCGAAAGTGATGATGGAATACTTGGATGAGCGCTTTCCGCATCCGCCATTACTGCCTGTTTATCCCGTTGCCAGAGCCGAGAGTCGGCTCTTTGTGTATCGCATAGAGCGTGATTGGGCTGTCCTGGTGGATGCGATACAGTCATCACGGAGCGACAATGTGGTGAAAAAATCTACCAAGGAGCTCAAGGAAAGTTTGGTTGCAGTGGCGCCCATCTTTGCCGAGAAGCATTTCTTTATGAGCGATGAATTCTCGCTTGTGGACTGTTGCGTGGCGCCAATTCTGTGGCGTTTGCCATCGCTGGGCGTCGATATTCGACCCAGCAAACAATCCAAACCCTTGTTTGACTACATGGATCGACTGTTTAACCGGGAGGCATTTCAGGAAAGTCTCTCGATTCAGGAGCGGGAGATGCGCCCGTAAGGTCGCCATTCCCCTTGAACTCCAGTCGGCCCTATATCATCCGCGCCATTTACGACTGGATAGTGGATAACGGATGTACGCCGCATCTTCTTGTTGATGCCAACGTAGAGGGAGTGTCAGTGCCCCCTGCGTATGTGAAAGATGGGCAGATCGTCCTGAATGTGTCCCCGAGTGCGGTGGTTGGGCTCGAACTGGGCAACGACCTGATATTTTTCAATGGCCGGTTTGAAGGTGTCGCTACCGATATCGCTGTGCCCACCATCGCGATTTTGGGTATTTATGCTCGGGAAAACGGTCAGGGGATGGTCTTCGAAGGTGGCAGCGAAACGGATGACCCGCCTGAGCCCCCGCCGGGTCGAACAAAACCCAGTCTCAAGGTGGTCAAATAGCGGGAGCGGGAATGATCTCAAAGAGCTTTACGATGCGCTCAGTGCCGCGCACTTCAGCGGCTTCCAATGCTACCCGTTCAGCCTCAGCCTCGTTGAGCAGTCCCATAAGGTAGACCACGCCATTCTCGGTAACGACTTTCACCCGCGTTCCCGGTGTGTCGGCGCTGGCCAGCAGTTTCGATTTTACTTGCGTAGTGATCCAAGTGTCGTTGGTATAAGCGCTAGCACCGGCTGCCGCGCCTACTTCCAGCTCGTTATAGATTCTTCGGACATCCTCCAGGTCGCGGACCACATCAGCCGCCAATGTTTTGAGTTCTTCCGATGGGACCTGACCGGCCAGCAGAACAAATCCGTTATAGGAGACGATGGTTAAGTGAGCGTCTTTGTAGCCTTCGCTGGCCGCATTGATATTGACTTTCGCCTTCGTCTCAACGCTCTCATCAGCGACTTGTTGCGCGAAGGTACGCTCGCCATCGTCCTCCTCGATGGGTCCAGCTCCTGCGCTGGACATAATGGCGCCGCAACCGGTAACGCTCGCAAGAGAGAGGCTTAAAGTGAGTAGGGCCGCTAGTTGCCGCATGGGTCAATCCTCCACTGGTCCAAAAGTATAGGTTTCAATTAATCGCGCCAAGCAAATAGCAATACTGTAGTTTAGCGTAAGTAGCGATTCGATGGTCTCATCCCCAGAGGAGATACTGAGCCCAGGACCGCGTTGCCCTACCCATATTGCCGTGACCTGACGATCCTCGGCTGATAAGTGAAATCGTTGAATATCTGACTCGCTCAGCGCCAACGCAAAAATAATCGCTACATCACCCGCCTGCCCTAGTGCCTGAATCTGTTGGCTGGCCCATAGTGTGCCGGTGTCAACGGAATCGATGTGGTGCTCAGCCAGTTCTACAACCGGCAGGCTCGGTCGTTCCCGTAATATCCCCCGCTGGAGCAGACCTGCCAGCGCCACCGCGCTGGAACAGTCTGAAGCCAATCCAGTACTGAACAATTTTTTTTCAGCCAGTATCGCCTCTGCGCACAGTTGGGCTGCCTGTGCAATTCCCTCAGCTATGCTGTCTACTGAGAGACTGGTGTGTTCCAACTGCTTTCGGAAAAAGTTGGCGATAATGGGGTAGGTGTCCACGCTTTCGTTTTTACCCTTAACCATGTGTCATCAATCAAAAGCCGCCCTAATCCAGAGTGGGTGCTCTCTCGATCCGGTGGAATCATAAGCGATTACATCAAACCGACAAGGTTTTTCAGACCAGGCCGAATGATGCTGCAGAAAAAGTGCGGCACACTTTTTCAGCTTGGCCTGCTTGCAGCGCTGGATACTGTTGATGGCGCTACTGAAGCGGTGGTGTGTCCGGTATCGCACCTCGACAAATACCAATACGTCGCGCTCGCACATGATCAGATCGATCTCGCCGCAGCGGGCCGTATAATTCCGCGCCACCAGCGAGAGGCCCTTGCTGGCGAGAAATTGTTCCGCACGCTGCTCCCATAGCAGGCCAATCGTTCGCATCGAGTCGTCACATGTATCTTGTTGTGTATCACCGTACACCAGCGTGACGGACCTTGGCGCCATCAAAAGTGGCCAGATCCGAGACTCTCTCGATGCTTCCATTGGATTTCCGCCGCAGGACTCCCGTTCGACCTTGAATCAACCAATTGTCGGTGGCAAGCGCCTGATGCCAGTGCTGGCTTAACAACACTGCATCGTTGCCGAGTGCCCTCAGGCGGGTCAATCTATCAGGCGCATGAGGTGGGAGCATGGCGGGAGCCTCTATGAATAGCACGCCGTTGAGGTCGCGGTTGCGCGCATTATCAATGCCGTCATTGATTCCGGACGTGGCGTAGACGGGCGTATTGCCGGTCATATGAAAAATGAGCAGGGGCCTCCAGGCTCTCGCGGTAGTCGGGTCACTGGCCAGCATAAAGATGCACTCGAAGTCGCTCCGACCGCGCCCTCTCGAATCAACTGGGAGATCAAATGCTTTCTCAATGGCGCCAATACGCTGATCACTTGAGCCTGATCCCAGTAACTGCCCCAGCAATTCGTTGGCCTCAGAAAGCTCCTCGATAATCAGTTGGCCACGGATTTTTCCGCCAAGATGGGCCCAGCGCTGACCAAAAGCACTGAGCAGCCTTCCTCCTCGCTCATCGGCGCCAGAGATCACGATCGCGTTGCGGCAGGCGCGACCGAAGGCTTCCTCGGCTATCTGCTGGGCCTCATCTTCTGGCGCGAGACTGAAACTCATCCAGTTCGCCGACGCTGACTGAGCTAGAGAAGGTGATTGGTTCAGCGCAATAATGGGTACGGGGAGTTGCGCCAGTTGCGCAAGCTCGGATACCTCCTTTTTTGTAAGCGGGCCGATGATGAGATCAGCGTCGTGTTCAGAGGCCGCACGATATGCACCCGCCGCATTGTCATATGCAGTGGAATTCAATGTACTGAGGCGCGGGCGCCGCGTGGGATCAGGATAGAGTGAATACAGTTGTTGGACGATTCCCTCCAGTACCGCCTCGCCTGCAGCCTCTAATGCACCTGCCAGAGGCAGCATTGCCACCATGTGTTTACGGGGGGCGTTGTCGAGCCACTTATTGATGTGATCAGGCAGGCTCGTGTACATTTGACTTCTGAGGGCATTTTGCCGCCAGAGTTTCAGCGCAGATTGCCCTTCTCGATAGGCTTGCTGCATTTCGAGCCAATAGCGCCATTCTGAGTCGAGTTTTCGCTTGAGCTCGCGTGATATGTCCTCGCGGTCCGCCCTCATCAGGTAGCCGAAAATGCGATCTTTTATTGGATTAGTGATAGCGGGGCTACGTTCGATAGTCCCCGTCTCAAAAGCGTACTCGGCTGCCGCGAGCCAGCGGCCCGCGGCAGCTGATCGATACTCGTGTTCGTTGCGCACAAATGGCATAACATTCGAATTGTCGGTACCCAGAGTGTTGAGCAATTCGTCTGCCAGCGTGAGTTGGCCCTCGAACCAAGCCAAACGGCTGTCAATCGCCATCAATGTGGACGCGTCGAGACCTTTGGCCAGGGCTTTGTTCCGATGATATCTGGCCAGCAAAAGAGACTCTGTTCTGGCGACTTCGGATACCCCGGAGAGGATGGCCATATCCAGTTCTTCACCCTCGATGGGGGTAGGGGGCGTCTCGATCAGAGGTGGTTCGCCGTTCTCCTTGTCTGGGATAGAGGGAGGAGCCGCACAGCCAGCGACCGTCAGTAACAAAACCGCTACTACGCCCAACCAGCGGGTTGAGCGCGATTCAAACTGACGAGAAGCGTATAACAAGAGGATGACCTGCTCGACACATCGCGGCAGTATAGCTGTAACCGGGCTTGGATGGCCCCATTCAGGAGTGATACCAGTGCCCGCATGTCTTTTTATCGTGGCTACACCAATAGGCCATCTTGGGGACATTACCTCTCGTGCGATAGAGACGCTGAGGGAGGTGGATTTGATCGCAGCCGAAGACACTCGGCATTCCGCTCGCCTCCTGCATCATTTTGATATTGACACGCCGCTGGTCAGTTATCATGACCATAGCGGTAAGAGAGATCTTGAGAGGCTTTTGCGTCATTTACGCTCTGGGGCGTCGCTGGCCCTGATTTCTGACGCCGGAACGCCGCTGGTATCAGACCCCGGTTATCGCTTGGTTGAGGCCTGTCATGGCGAGGCCATGCCAGTGATTCCTGTCCCCGGAGTGAGTGCGGTGACGGCCGCTCTCAGCGTATCGGGGTTGCCCACAGACCGATTTCATTTCGAGGGATTCCTGCCAGCAAAGGCGGGGCAGAGATCTAGCCGCATACGCGCGATGAAATATCTGGAGTCAACACTTGTGATGTTTGAATCGCCCAGAAGATTGGTGAGCACGTTGGGTTCGCTTGTCGATGAGCTGGGTGACCGGGAAGCTACCCTATGCCGTGAGTTGACCAAGGCTCATGAAACGATTCGGCGCAACAGTCTGACGGCGCTGTTAGATTGGGTGCGAGCAGACGCCAACCAACTGCGAGGAGAGGCTGTTTTGCTCGTGCGAGGGTTCCAGAGGGAGGCAGGTGATATCAGCTCCGATGCCGCCATTATGCTGGAAAAGCTTGCATCAGAATTACCGCCACGGCGTGCCGCTGCAATTGTTGCTGACTTGACTGGTGCACGAGCGCGAGATCTTTATCAATTGTTGCTGCAAAACGAGGACTAGACCGGTGCTTGCGCTGCTTTGGCGCAGTCGCTAGTCTGTAGGCTGAGTTGGTCAGGCGATCGCTGTTACATCAGTGGCAGAGGAAAGTCCGGGCTCCAACGGGTCAGAGCGCCAGGTAACGCCTGGGGGGCGCAAGCCTACGGAAAGTGCAGCAGAAAGGAAACCGCCTGTTCGCAGGTAAGGGTGAAAAGGTGCGGTAAGAGCGCACCGCGCGGTTGGTAACAACCGTGGCGATGGTAAACCCCGCTCGGAGCAAGACCAAATAGGAATCTTATGCCGTGACCCTCGGCGGATTCGGGTAGGTCGCTTCAGGCGAACGGTGACGTTCGTCGCAGATGAATGATCGTCCACGACAGAACCCGGCTTATCGACCGACTCGTTATGCCCCCCCCCAGCAATGGGGGGGTTCCTTCCGTAAGGCTGCTCCCCTTGCAGCCGAGTACTCCGCCGCGCCGCCTCTGAGTAATCGAACCAGTGCGCTGTTATATCTTTTTGAAATATATAACGATATTTAATATCAAAAAAGAATAATATTTCGCGTGGATCCTGCGAATAGGCCTTAATAACCTGTTTTATAGCTTAATTTTGTGGCCGCCTAGCAGCCTAGGTGAATCGATTTAAACTTCTCTAAAGCACTGAAAACGCTCGTTTTTTCCTGCCGTGGGCGTTGACCGTCTCCCAAACTTGCGCGTATAGTGGCGAAATGTGGAAAAAAGTGGGTTATTAACCCATTTTGTGCCAAAAAGAGGGGGCTGTGGCGCAGGATTATGTTTAGGGGCGTGCAACACATCAATCTGGATGCGAAAGGCCGAATGGCGGTCCCTGCGCGGCAGCGTGAACTCCTGTCCGTTTTGAGTGATGGCCAGGTAGTAGTTACGGTTGATACGCAATCCCCCTGCCTAGCGCTTTATGCCTTACCTGAATGGGAGCGAATCGAGCGGGATGTGCAGGCCTTACCCGCTCTGAATCCTGCGATCAAGCGCTTTCAAAGATTGGTCCTGGGTTATGCCAGTGATCTACAGCTTGATGGTAACGGTCGCGTATTGCTGCCGCCGGCCCTTCGAGAGTACGCGCAATTAGAGAAGCGCGCTGTATTGGTGGGTCAGGGCAACAAATTGGAATTGTGGTCGGAGGCGCTGTGGCTGAAAGAGTGTGAGGCCGCACTGGCAACCGATCCCGCAGGGGAGCTCCCAGCGGAGCTGATGCAGCTCAATCTTTGATGAGCCGGGAGCATCAACCGGTTTTGCTTGAGGAGGCGATTGCAGCGTTGACGGTATCGGCGGACGGCGTATACGTGGACGGCACTTTTGGTCGGGGAGGCCACAGCTCCTCCATTCTGAAAGCGCTCTCACCACAGGGCTCCCTGATAGGGCTGGATCAGGATCCAGCAGCTGCGGAAGCCGCCAAGACCCTTTCTGAGCAGGACGCGCGCTTTCAATTTCACGCAGCAAATTTCTGCTCTCTGGCGACGTGGGTCGCGCCCGGCAGTCTGCAGGGGGTGCTCCTTGACCTAGGTGTGTCCTCCCCGCAGCTTGATGATCCGTCAAGAGGATTCAGTTTTTCCCATGACGGACCACTCGACATGCGCATGAATCCTGACAAGGGGCAGTCAGCCGCGCAGTGGTTGTCTCAGGCAGGTGAATCGGAAATTGCGACCGTCTTGAAGGAGCTGGGTGAGGAACGGTTTGCGCGGCGTATTGCCTCCGCAATCGTTGCTGCGCGCACCGGTGCCCCGATCGAGCGCACCGGGCAACTCGCTGAACTGGTGGCTGCGGCGAATCCCCGGTGGGAGCAACACAAACATCCCGCTACCCGAAGCTTTCAGGCTATCAGGCTCCATGTGAACGGCGAGCTTGATGCTCTGCGTGAGGTGCTGGCGGCGATTGTGGTGGCGCTGGCGCCCGGTGGGAGAATGGTGGTAATCAGCTTCCACTCTCTGGAAGATCGAATCGTCAAGCGTTTCATCCGCGATCAGACGCGAGGGGAGCGGTTGCCGCCGGGTGTTCCGGTTCAATATGAATCGCGCTCGGGGGCATTGCGCCAGATTGGTAAGGCTGTTTCCCCCACTGATGCTGAGATATCACGAAACCCCAGAGCACGCTCTGCGATCATGCGCATCGCGGAACGAGTCTGATGGCCGCCGCTCGAGTAAGTTCGCTCGCTATCGTTTTATTGACGGTCGCAAGTTTATTGACGTCAAGCTTGGCTTTAATCGCGAGCACTCACAGCGTCCGCGAGGATTACGCCCAGTTGCAGTCACTGGAGCTCGAGCGATGGCGGCTGCAAGAGGACTACACGCGTCTTTTGCTTGAAATGAACACCTGGGCGGCGCCACATCGGATAGAGCAGCTGGCCAGCGAGAGGCTGTCTATGCAGCCACCTGATTTGAGTCTCTCGCAGGTGGTGACCGAGTGATGTCTGCGCCGTCAGGCAGATTGTCGCCATGGCGCTTTGGACTGTGCTGCGTCCTGCTCGCCGTGCTGGCGTTACTGCTAATCGCAAGATTACTGACCTTGCAGGTGATGGATGGCGGAAGAGGAACGGACTTTTTGCGCGAGCAGGGGGCTATGCGCGCAGTGCGCACGGCCGAAATTCCTGTTTATCGTGGTCTGATAGCAGATCGGAACGGAACGCCGCTTGCCGTGAGCTCGCCGGTCGTATCCCTGTGGGCGAATCCACAGGACTTGAGAGACAGTCAGCGGCTAGATGAGCTCGCCACCTTGCTCAACCTCAATGTGCATGAGTTGAGAGAAAAGCTCGCGTTTTACGGCGATAAGCGCTTCATGTATCTCGCCAGACACCAAGCGCCGGATGCGGCTCGGCGGATATTGCGGGAAAACTTTCCCGGTGTCAGAGGGAAGCGCGAGTACCGTCGGTTTTACCCTGCGGGCGAGGTTACAGCGCAGTTGCTGGGTCTGACCAATGTCGATGGTCGGGGCATCGCTGGTGTGGAGTTGTCCTATGAGGAATGGCTCAGAGGCTCCCCCGGTAAAAAGCGGTTCATCCAGGATCTTCATGGCGACGCGGTGCGTGATATTGGTGTTATCAAAGAGCCCCGCTCCGGCGGCAGGCTGACGCTGAGTCTCGATCTGCGACTGCAGTACGCCCAGCACAGAGAGCTGCAGCGGGCCATGAAGGAAACAGGAGCGCAGGCAGGTTCGGCTGTCACGATCGATTCCTGGACAGGCGAGGTGCTAGCGATTAGCAATTATCCGGTCTTTAATCCGAACAGCCGGGGCGCTCTAGATTTTGCGGGCGTGCGTAATCGCGCATTGACCGATGTTTATGAACCGGGCTCCACCATCAAGACGCTGACGTTGGTGGCCGCATTGGAGAGTGGTCAGTTCGACATTGACAGCTTGATCGACACTTCTCCGGGTCGTATTCGCGTCGGGTCCAAAGTGCTGCACGACCCGCGTGATTACGGAGAGGTGACAGTCTCCAATGTTATCGAAAAGTCCAGCCAAGTGGGTGTGACTAAAATGGCTCAGGCGGTGGGACACGAGGCCATATTGGATGTGTTACGGCGTTTTGGCTTGGGTGAACCCACTGGCACCGGCTTTCCCGGAGAGCGTGCTGGCGTATTACCGAGCATGTCTACATGGAGTGATATTGAAAAAGTAACCCTGGCGTTCGGTTATGGGTTGAATGCCACGCCCATTCAGCTAGCACGCGCATACGCGATATTAGCCAATGGTGGTATTCGACGACCATTGACACTCCTCAAGCAGGATCAAGATAAATTGCCGGCAGGCCAGCAGGTTATCGACCCGGCGATCGCAGAAGATGTGCTCAGTGTACTCCGCCGGGTTACCGAGCCAGGTGGGACGGCGACGCTGGCACGGGTTCAGGGGTTCTCGGTTGGCGGCAAAACTGGAACGGTACATAAGGTAGGCAAGGGGGGCTATCTTGATGACCAATATGTGGCGCTTTTTGTGGGCGTCGCCCCGATGAGTCAGCCGCGTTATGTCACCGCCGTCCTTGTCGATCAGCCACTCGGGGATCACTACGGTGGTGGGCTCGCAGCTGCGCCCGTGTACTCGCGTATTACCGAGGAAGTGCTTCGCATCCAGAACGCGCTGCCCGAGCGAACCGACATGCGAGCTTTGCTCGCCTCATCGAGTAACGAGTGATGATGACGTTGCGCGATTTGCTGATGGATTGCACTGCGCCTGATGTGGCTGTATCGGGCATGACGTTGGACAGCCGGTCGGTTCGCTCGGGAGATGTTTTTATTGCGCTCCCCGGGGCTAAATGTGACGGCAGGGAGTTTATCGACCAGGCGTTTGAGCGCGGTGCATGTGCCGCGCTCGTCGAGACTGCAGTCGGCTTCGCAGCCATGGATGACAGGGTCCTTCCGGTTGAGTGTTTGCGTAAGCAGCTCGGGGCGTTGGTTGACCGCTTTTATGATTCACCGTCGAAGCACCTCAAATTGTTGGCGGCAACAGGTACTAACGGTAAGACCTCGGTGGTTGAGCTGACCGCGCAGCTTTTGCGCAACATGGAGCAGCAGGCCGGCGTCATCGGCACGCTCGGTATGCGACTTGATCATGCCCCGACAGATACCGCCAATACGACTCCCGATTGTATTGCTCTGCACCGGCAGCTGACTGCTTGGCGAGAGCAGAGCGTAGGTTGGGTCGCCATGGAGGCATCCAGTCACGCGCTCGATCAGGGAAGACTGGACGGTCTCTCTGTAGACGCGGCCGTCTTTACCAATCTTTCCCGAGATCACCTCGACTATCATCCGTCGATGGAGGCTTACTTCGACGCCAAGCTCAAGCTGTTTCAAGAGTTTGATCCAGCTGTTCAGCTGTACAACGCAGATGACCCCTTGCTGGCTGAGCGCAGCGCCGTCTGGGCCGACGGCGGTCTGGGGATATCTTGCAATGGATTGAACACGCCGGTGCAGGTTGCGGTCTCGGGGCTATCGCCGTTGGTCTTTGATCTCCGCACACCATGGGGTGCAGCGCATATCACCTCATCCCTCACAGGGAGGTTCAATGCGTTCAATCTTACCGCTGCGCTGTGCCTCCTTGCGGCAACTGGGGTGCCGTTTTCTGAGTTAACTACGGCAGCGCCGCAGGTGCAGCCCATTTTGGGTCGCCTGCAAAGATTGCAGCATGCTGCTGACATTACTGTTTTGATCGATTACGCCCATACACCTGATGCGCTTGAGCGGACTCTCTCTACGCTGTCAGAAGGCGAGGTGTCGGGTCGGATATGGGTGCTGTTTGGCTGCGGTGGTGATCGTGATCGGGGTAAGCGGGCCGAAATGGGGGCGGTGGCCGCGCGGCTCGCTGATCACGTTGTTGTCACCAGTGACAATCCTCGAACGGAATCTCCTGACGACATCATCCGGGACATTGTCGCCGGATGTGATCACGCCAGCTTGTGTGTGGAGCCGGACCGAGCGGCGGCAATCGGTCTGGCAGTGTCACAAGCTTCGACGGGAGATCTCGTACTCATCGCGGGCAAGGGGCACGAGGCCTACCAAGAGATCGATGGTAAGCGGCATCCCTTTTCAGATGCCGAACATGCTTGTCGGCACCTCGATTTGAGGCTTGCTGCGTGATGCTCTCGGTGCCGTTACAGACTTTGGCGCTGCAGGCCGGTGGGGACTTGATCGGTCAGTCGCTGCCACTTTTCGGTCTGGCAACCGATAGCCGTGCAGTGAAAAAGGGAGATCTCTTTGCCGCTATTCGCGGTGTCCACGTCGACGGACATGACTTCGCTGCGGACGCTATGGCAGCCGGAGCTGCGGCGCTCGTGACTGAACGAAAGCTTGATGGTTTGTCACCCCAGCTGGTGGTGTCAGATGTCGTCAGCGCGTCGGGAAAATTTGCTCAGCTTAAGCGGCGATCTTTCGAAGGATCGTTGGTGGCTGTCACGGGCAGCGCCGGTAAAACCACGACCAAGGATCTGATCGCTGCTGCATTGTCTTCCTCGGGTTCTGTCCACGCCACAGCGGGCAACAGGAACAATGAATTAGGCGTGCCTCTCACGCTGGCCGGTCTTGATGCCTCGCATCAATTCGCTGTGATTGAGATGGGTGCCGGCCGCCCGGGGGATATCCGCTACCTCTGTGAGCTTGCGCTACCCGATGTTGCGGTATGTCTCAATGCGTCTCCCGCCCACCTGGTGAATTACAAGAATATCGATGCGATTGCGACTACCAAAGGCGAGATATTTGAGGGTTTGCACAATGACGGGGTCGCGGTCATTAATGCCGATCAACCATGGCTTGAACAGTGGCGAGAACAGGCAGGTGGCGCCAGAAAAATAACGTTCGGCGTATCGGCGGTCGCTGATTACCGCGCTACTAACATTGAATATCACGGGTTGTCGGGTACCGCATTTCAGCTGGAGACGGCCGATTTCTCCCTGCCGGTAAAAATGAAGCTCTCAGGTGCACAGCACGTTATGAATGCGTTGGCTGCTTTGGCAGTGGCAATCGAGTTGGGGGTCCAGCCCGATGTGGCCGCAGCGGGGCTTACGGAGTGTGGTGCAGAGAGAGGGCGGGGTCGCGTCCTCTCAAGTCTTCAGGGCGGTCGTGTGGTCGATGACACGTACAACGCCAATCCTGCCGCAGTGAAAGCGGCGATTGATGTACTGGCGCAAGAGTCTGGCTACCGCGTGTTGATTCTTGGCTCCATGCTGGAGTTGGGAGAGCAGAGTGCAGATTTGCACCGTGATATCGGCGCTTACGCCAGAGCCGCGGAGATCGATCAACTGATTGTGGTGGGAGAAGAGGCAAACCCGGCAGCCGAAGAGTTTGGGCCTGATGCGATCACATTCGCAAATCAGCGCGCCCTGATTGATGGTTTCCCTTCCATGCCCTCGAATCACATTGTCTGGGTAAAAGCCTCGCGTGCCGCAGCGCTCGAGCAAACGGTCAGTTGGCTGGTGAGTCCGGAGGTGCACGACTCATGCTGATGTGGCTCAGCGAGCAGCTGATTTTTGTCGATCCGGGTTTTTCGGTTTTTCAATACCTGACGCTCAGGGGCATCCTAGCGGCTTGTACTGCCATGGCTATCTCTATGCTGGTTGGCCCGGCGGTGATCGAGCGTTTGAACCAGCTTCAGATAGGGCAGACGATTCGCGAGGAGGGTCCCAAATCCCATCTGGAGAAAGCGGGCACACCGACCATGGGAGGTGCTTTGATCTTGGTTGCGGTGTTGGGCTCAACCTTACTGTGGGCAGATCTTGACAGTCGCTACGTTTGGGTCGCGCTGCTGACCACGTTGGCATTTGGCGCAATTGGCGGGGTGGACGACTATCGTAAAATCGTGCGCAGAGACACCCGTGGTCTGCCAGCCGGGTGGAAGTATCTTTGGCAGTCGTTCTGCGCATTTGGGCTGACGCTTTATTTGTTTGACACCGCGGCTGCGCCCGAGGAAACCACCCTTTATGTGCCGTTTTTTAAGGACGTCGCGTTGGCTATGGGTTGGTTATTTGTGCCCTTCAGTTACTTCGTTGTGGTCGGAGCCAGTAATGCAGTTAATTTGACGGATGGACTGGACGGACTGGCAATCATGCCGACAGTCATGGTGGCGTCTGGACTGGGCGTTATTGCCTATCTGGCTGGGCATATTCAGTTTGCTGATTACTTAAATATTGCTTATCTGCCTGGTTCCGGTGAGTTGATGGTTTTCTGCGGCGCCATAGCAGGCGCAGGCTTGGGGTTTCTCTGGTTTAACACTTACCCGGCTATGATTTTTATGGGCGATGTGGGAGCGCTTGCTCTCGGCGCTGCCCTGGGGATCGTGGCGGTCATGGTCAGACATGAAATAGTGCTCTTTATCATGGGAGGCATCTTTGTCCTCGAAACCGTGTCAGTGATGATTCAGGTTGCCTCGTTCAAGTTGACCGGGAAACGTGTCTTCAGGATGGCACCCATCCATCATCATTTTGAACTCAAGGGTTGGCCCGAACCACGAGTGATTGTCCGTTTTTGGATTATTACGGTCATGCTCGTGCTGTTCGGACTCGCCACGCTGAAGCTGCGCTGAGGGGATGTCGAAGATGCCTTCCATGATAGCCAGCACTGAGAAGCGGATGATTTTTGGGCTCGGTGCCACGGGTCGCAGTGTCGCACGTTGGTGGCGGAGTAAAGGGGTTGCTTTCAGCGCCGTGGATACACGTCATGCGTTGGCGTCGGATGTAGCTCAGTGGCCGGAAATCGATGCCAGCGAAGCCACTTTTGGCGATGTCGATCCCGCTCTTGGCGATGACATCACCGAAATGGTCGTAAGTCCAGGTATCGCCTTAGACCACCCTTTGGTCGCGCGAGCTCAGCAGCGCGGATGCCGTATTCGCGGAGATATCGACCTTTTCATGGAGGCGGTAAACGCTCCCGTAGTGGGGATAACCGGGTCAAACGGCAAGTCCACGGTGACGGGTTTGCTGGGTGAGATGGTGGCGGCCTGCGGTGTGCGAGTCGCGATGGGCGGTAACTTTGGTACGCCTGCTCTGGACTTGCTCGAGGAGGACGCCGATATGTATGTGTTGGAGTTGTCCAGTTTTCAGCTAGAACGGGCTGAAGCCCTTGGCCTCCGATCCGTCGCCGTATTAAATCTGTCAGCTGATCATCTGGATCGTTATCCCTCGCTTGTGGCGTATCACCGTGCCAAACACAAGATCTTTGAGGAAGCGCAACATGTCGTCGCCAATCGAGACGACCCGCTCACCATTCCACTCATGTCTGACAAGGTGCCGGTTACCTGGTGGCGTGTCAGCGAGCCCGATCTTCACGAATTGGGGTTGAGAGACGTCGACGGTGTGACGTGGATCTGTCGCGGGCCGGATCTGCTGCTCTCCACTACTGAACTGAAGCTGGCCGGTAGGCATAATCACGCTAATGTCTTAGCTGCTTTGGCTCTGGGAGTGTCGATGAGCCTGCCGCTTGAGGACCTGCTGGCGGGCGCGGCGGGCTACCGGGGCCTCCCACATCGGTGTCAGTTCGTTGCTTCCGTTGGTGCAGTCACCTTTATCGATGACAGCAAAGGAACAAACATCGGTGCCACCCTGGCCGCACTCGAGGGTCTGGGCAGCGACAATGACATCTGGTTGATTCTCGGTGGTCAGGGTAAGGGGCAGGATTTCTCGTTGCTGCGCAAGGCTGTGGCTAAAAAGTGTGCGGGTCTCTTTGTCATTGGCGAGGCTACATCAGAGATTGTTAGGCATCTCAGTGAGGTGGTAAGCGTTGTGGTGACGTCGTCACTTGAGATGGCGGTATCCGAGGTGGCCGGGCTGGCTCAACCTGGCCAGACAGTACTGCTGTCACCCGCGTGCGCAAGCCTGGACATGTTCCAAAACTATGTGGCGCGGGGCAAATGCTTCCAGAACGCGGTGAGCGGATTGGAGGCGGCAGCATGACGCAAAGTACGCTTCGCATGCCGTCAGGTGGCGATTCCATCCTGCTGGTGATCGGCGCCTCACTGATCTGCATCGGCGTGGTCGCCATTGCTTCGGCATCCATTGAGTATGGCGATTATCATTTCAGTAACCCTTGGTACCACACGGAGCGCCATGCCCTTTATTTGGCAATCGGGCTGGCCTTGGGAGCGCTCTTCTACAAGCTCCCCACAGAGCTTTTGCAACGCTGGTCACCCTGGTTATTATTTGCCGCATTTGCCTCGCTGATTCTCGTTTTGCTCCCTGGCATCGGTCGCGAGGTGAATGGCGCGCAGCGCTGGTTATCCATCGGGCCTGCTTCAGTGCAGCCTTCTGAGTTTGCCAAGTTTGCGCTGGTGCTTTACACGGCCGGTTTTCTGGTCCGGCAAGAAGAGGCCGTTCGCTATCATTGGCAGGGGCTTGCCAAGCTCGTTGCTGTTCTGACCGTTGTTGCCCTGTTGCTGCTGTGCGAGCCCGACTTTGGTGCCACGGTAATTTCTACGGGCACCGTGGTGGGCATGATGTTTCTGGCGGGTGCTCGCCTCACCTACATTGTCGGAATGGTGATGGCCACTGCCCTCACTCTGTTTGCGTTGATCATCACCGCTCCTTATCGCCTGCAGCGTCTGACTGCATTTCAGGATCCTTGGGCCGATCCATACGGATCAGGTTTTCAACTGATTCAGTCGCTTATTGCTTTTGGACAGGGTGAGTGGCTCGGCGCGGGATTGGGCAACAGTGTTCAGAAGCTTTTTTATCTGCCAGAGGCGCACACCGATTTTATTTTTTCAATATGGGCGGAGGAGACCGGGTTTGTCGGCGCGATCTCGCTGATCTTACTCTTTGTCGCCTTAGTAGCGCGCATCCTGCAAACGGGTTGGAGGGCGTCCCAGCGCCACTGGCTTTTCGAGGCCTATGTCTGTTTTGGTGCGGCATTGATTTTTGCCGGGCAGGCCTTTGTGAACATGGGAGCCAGCTCCGGGTTGCTACCAACCAAGGGCCTGACTCTGCCATTCGTCAGTTATGGCGGCTCCAGTTTGTTAATGAACTGCGTGCTATTGGGAATTGTTTTGCGAGTTGCCAGGCAGGTTTGGGCCGACGGCGCATATGACGTGCCATCAACCAAGCGGGGGATGTCCGCATGATGGTGTCGCAGGCACAGGGGGTTCGCGGGCGCGCACTAATTGCCGCAGGCGGTACCGGCGGTCACGTGTATCCCGCTCTGGCAGTCGCCATGGAGCTGGTATCTCGGGGTTGGTCAGTAGATTGGGTGGGAACTGAGCGAGGCATTGAGCAACGCTTGGTGCCTGCTGCCGGACTCACCTTGCATTATCTGAAGGTATCGGGGCTACGCGGTAAAAATCTAATTTCCCGCCTCAAGGGGTTTGCTCTGTTGGGTGTGTCGTTGTGGCAGTCAATGCAAATCGTGCGCCGCGTTCGCCCTGATGTCGTACTGGGTATGGGTGGATACGCAGCTGGGCCAGCCGGTGTAGCGGCATGGGTCAGTCGTCGCCCTCTGGTGCTTCATGAGCAGAATGCGGTTGCAGGTACGACCAATCGTTGGCTAGCGCCGCTGGCCAAACGCATCCTGGGTGGTTTGCCCGGGGGTTTCAGCGGCGTGCGCGACGTGGACATTGTGGGGAATCCTGTTCGGGCCAGTCTGGCGGCTGTTGACCGCACGGCGCTTGAGGCGATGACAGAATTTACACTGGAGCGACCGCTGAGGGTATTGGTTTTGGGAGGTAGTCTGGGCGCGGCTCCTCTCAACCAGCTAATCCCGGCGGTGGTGGATCGACTTCTGGAGCGAGGATGCGCCGACAGGATCGCCATTTGGCAGCAGTGCGGTGATCGTAATCGGGATGATGCAGGTCGGGCATGGGAAAACAACAGTTTCTCAAACGGCCGGCTGGACAATTTTATAGAGGACATGGCGAGCGCCTATGCTTGGGCAGATCTGGTGATCGCGCGAGCGGGTGCGTTGACGATATCTGAGCTCGCTGTGACTGGCACGGCATCGATCTTGATCCCCCTTCCCCACGCAATTGACGATCATCAGACTTACAACGCCATGGTCCTGTCAGATTCTGGCGCCGCAACGTTGCTCACTCAGTTGGAGGCGACGCCAGAGCACGTGGCTGCCATGCTGGAGGCGTGGATGGCTGCCCCGAATGCGCTGTCTATCATGAGTCGCAGAGCGCTGAGTGTCGCGCGCTCCGACGCGACCCATCGCGTCGCGTCCATCCTCACCGAGATTGCCCGTGCAGGCGTTTGAACCTAAAGCTGTTGTCGCCGGGATGGGACGCATTCGCCATATTTTTATGGCGGGAATTGGCGGCGCCGGCATGAGTGGTATTGCGGAGGTATTGGTCGGTCTCGGTTATGAAGTGGCGGGTTCCGATCTCTCGGAAAGTACGGCGGTACAGCGACTACGATCTCTCGGCGTGAGGGTCTTCATCGGCCATCAGGCAGAGCATATTCGTAATGCCGACGTGCTGGTGACTTCATCTGCAGTGCCTATTGATAACCCCGAATGTGTGGCCGCGCGTGAGCAGCGCATCCCCATTGTGCCGCGAGCGGAGATGCTGGCAGAGCTGATGCGATATCGGTTTGGTATTGCCGTGGCGGGCACCCACGGCAAGACGACTACCACAAGCTTAATCGCAGCGATCCTCGGCGAGGCCGGGGAGGATCCGACTTTTGTGATCGGCGGGCTCTTAAATCAGGCGGGCACCCATGCGCGCTTGGGGGAGGGGCACTATCTGGTCGTTGAGGCTGATGAGAGCGATGCCTCCTTTCTTCACTTGCAACCGATGATGGCGGTTGTCACCAATATTGAAGCGGATCACATGGAACACTATGAAGGTGATCTGGCGAAATATGCGCAGGCTTTTGACGGGTTTTTGCATAATTTGCCGTTTTACGGATCGGCGGTGATGTGTCTAGACGATCGGGGTGTAAGGAATTTGATCCCGGATCTCACGCGACGTGTTGTGACGTATGGCCGACACGCTGAAGCAGATTATCGTCTGGAGAATTATCGTGGTGAGGGGATGAGTAGTCACTTTGACCTCATTCGAGCCGACACTCAGGAAGCTGTGTCACTGCGAGTCGCCATGCCCGGTTTACACAATGCCTTGAACGCAGCTGGTGCTGCGGCATTGTGTTACGAGCTAGGTGTCGATCAGGGGGCCATAGCGCGAGGTCTCGCAGAATTTGGTGGGGTAGGGCGTCGATTTTCAGATCTGGGTGAGGTGCGCTGGGCAAGTAGCAGTGCACAATTGATCGACGACTACGGCCATCACCCCACTGAGCTTGCGGTGACTTTAACTGCAACGCGTGACGCGTTTCCCGGTCAGCGTGTGGTGATGGTTTACCAGCCGCATCGCTTCACCCGCACCAGAGATCATTTCGACGAATTTGTATCGGTGTTGGGGGAAGCGCAGTTACTGATCTTGCTCGATGTCTACTCGGCGGGAGAGCGATCAATTGAAGGGGCCGATTCTCACTCGCTGGCCAAAGCTATTCGGAGTCGCGGTGTCGTGGATCCGATTGTTGTGTCAGATCAAAGGCAGCTCGCCGCAGTGCTAATTGGTGTGTTGGAGGACAAAGATGTTCTGCTGATGCAGGGAGCGGGTGACATTGGCCGACTGGCCTCTGCATTGTCGCAATCCGAGACACTGGAGGCCTTGCTGTGAACCTTGGCGCTCTCAGCGACCAGACCTTTGCGGTGCTAATGGGTGGCAATGCGGCCGAGCGGGAGATCTCTCTGGAGAGCGGTGAGAGTGTCGCAGTGGCTCTGGAGCAGGCAGATGCCAAGGTGCTGCGACTTGATCCCAGTGAAGAGGGTTGGTGGCAGCGACTGCCAAAGGCCAACTTTGTTTTTAATCTTTTGCATGGCCCGGGTGGGGAAGACGGCGCTGTTCAGGGGCTGCTGGAATTGTTTGGGTTGCCCTACAGCGGTTCTGGGGTGCTGGGATCCGCGCTGACAATGGACAAGGTTCGCACCAAATTGCTGTGGCAAGGTGCTGGCCTGCCCACTCCTCGATTTACCACTCTGGCCGCTGACACTAATTGGCAGTCTGTTGCAGAAGATCTGGGCTCAGTTTTTGTCAAGCCTGCACTGGAGGGTTCCTCTCTAGGTATGACGAAAGCTCGCGATGCCGGCGAGATGGAGGTGGCGTACCGGATTGCTGCCTCCTACGGCGACAAGGTCATGGCAGAAGAGTTTGTCCACGGACCCGAGTACACCGTGGCGGTGTTGGGGGATCGCACTCTGCCGAGCATTCGCATCGAAGTGTCGGGAGATTTCTATGACTTTGATGCCAAGTATCAATCCAACGAGACGGAGTTTTTTTGCCCTTCCGGGCTGTCTGACGCAGATGAAGCTGAGCTCGCTGCATTGGCACTTTCGGCTTTTCAACTCACAGGGTCTGAGGTCTGGGGTCGGGTCGATGTGATCAGAAAGGCCTCGGGGCAGTGGCAATTACTTGAGGTGAACACTGTCCCGGGTATGACCTCACATAGCTTGGTGCCGATGGCGGCAAAAGCAGCGGGGCTGTCAATGATTGATCTGTTGTCCGAAATCTATCTGGCCAGCGTAGGGGACAGTGTTCGTGGCTAGCCAGACTGTCAAACGTCCCCGAGGGGCGCAGCGGAAGAGCGCTGTGTCAGGCGCTAAAAGCCACTCTTTGACGCCCCTCAGACGTTGGCTTAACCGGAGCTTGCTGATTTTTGGAACAGCATTGGTGAGCGCAGGATTGTATCGCGGCGCTCTGGCGGTTGGAGGTCATCAGGTAGAGATCCTCTCAATTCTCGGCAACGTTACTCACATCGACCCGCAGGCGATTCAACTCCGGCTTGCTCCTAGAATCACCGCCGGATTCTTTTCTGCTGATCTTGGGGATTTGCGGCGAGAGCTCGAGTCTTTGCCTTGGGTATATCAAGTGAATACTCGTAAGCGTTGGCCAGCGGAGATTGAGGTTCACCTTGTTGAGCAGCGCCCTCTTGCTCGCTGGGGGGATAAGGGTTACCTGAATCACGAAGCGCAGTTCTTTCAGGTGGCGCACGAGGCAATGTATGAACACCTCCCTTTACTGAGTGGCCCCGAAGGAACGCAGGCCGATCTCATGCGCCGTTACCAAGTTCTGGCCGACATGCTTGAGCCTGATGGTTTGGCGGTTCACGCCATCTCTCTCGATGAGCTGGGACAGGTTTTTGTTGATGTGGATGAGGGACCGCAGTTGGTGTTGGGTGCCAGTGACATGGCACAACGAATCAGGCGTTTCAGACAAATTTGGAAGCTGGCGCCAATGGGTACCGCGATCGCCCGAGTGGATCTGCGGTATGAGCACGGCGCGGCAGTGTCATTTTCGGACACCAAACTCGTAGTGCGATCGACGGACGATGGGAGGCAAGGTTGATGGCTAGTACAGACAGCAAACAGATGATCGTGGGCCTCGATATTGGCACCTCGAAAGTTGTCGCGGTGGTGGGAGAGGTGGATGCCGATGGCGATATCGAGGTGGTGGGAATCGGTTCCCATCCATCACGTGGCATGAAAAAGGGCGTCGTAGTCAACATCGAGTCGACAGTCAACGCCATCCAGCGCGCGGTGGAGGAAGCAGAGTTGATGGCGGGCTGCCAAATTCATTCTGTCTATGTGGGGATCGCTGGCAGCCACATTCGTTCGGTGAACTCTCATGGCATCGTCGCCATTCGGGATCAGGAAGTGTTCCAGCAAGATGTTGAGCGCGTCATCGACGCCGCCCAGGCAGTCGCGATTCCGGCTGATCAGAAAGTGCTCCATGTGCTGCCGCAAGAATACGTTATCGATCACCAGTCGGGCATCCGAGAGCCGCTGGGGATGTCTGGTGTCAGATTGGAAGCAAAAGTGCACCTCGTAACGTGTGCGGTTAATGCCGCGCAAAATATCGAAAAGTGCGTGGAACGATGTGGCCTGACCGTAGACGGCATCATTCTTGAACAGCTCGCCTCCAGTTATTCGGTGATTACGGAAGACGAGCGAGATTTGGGCGTTTGTTTGGTCGATATCGGTGGCGGAACGTCCGATATTGCCATTTTTACAGATGGTTCTATTCGCCACACCGGGGTCATTCCCATCGCAGGTGATCAGGTAACCAAAGACATCGCCATGGGGCTAACAACGCCTACTCAGCATGCTGAAGAGATCAAAATTCGCTACGCCTGTGCGCTGACGCAGCTCGCTGGACCTGAAGAGACGATTAAGGTGCCGAGCGTTGGCGATCGTCCACCGCGGGATTTGTCACGACAGGCCTTGGCTGAGGTAGTCGAGCCTCGCTACGACGAACTATTCACTCTGATTCAGTCTGAACTTCGTCGCTCTGGTTACGAGGAGTTGATTCCCGCTGGCGTCGTGCTCACCGGCGGCACCTCAAAAATGGAGGGCGCGGTGGCTCTGGCCGAAGCGATTTTTCATAAGCCTGTGCGGGTAGGTGCCCCTCAGTATGCTCGAGGTTTGCACGACATTATCCGCAATCCAATATACGCCACGGCGGTGGGACTGCTGCTGTTCGGCGCGGAAGAGGTTCACGAGGGTGCTCGCGATGATCGCGACGCACAGAAGCAGGGGTTGAGTTTTGCCGGACGGGTCAAGGACTGGTTCGCTCGGCACTTTTGATTGCAGTCGCTGCGCGATGGCAGTTGATACGGGGGTCCGGAGTTTGGATCTTTTTAACTTAAGGGGAGAATGTGATGTTTGAACTAGTAGATAGTGCACCACAAAGTGCCGTGATCAAGGTGATCGGCGTGGGTGGGGGGGGAGGCAATGCTGTTCGGCATATGATAGATCATGAAGTTGATGGTGTTGATTTTATCTGCGCCAATACAGACGCTCAGGCGCTCTCAGATATCAGTTCGAAAACGGTCTTGCAGCTTGGTACGGGCATTACGAAAGGGTTGGGTGCTGGAGCCAACCCCGAGGTAGGACGCGCCGCTGCGTTGGAGGACCGGGATCGTATCGCCGATGCTCTGCATGGGGCTGATATGGTCTTTGTTACCGCAGGTATGGGTGGCGGCACAGGGACGGGCGCGGCGCCCATTGTGGCAGAGGTGGCACGGGAGTTGGGCATCCTGACTGTCGCTGTCGTGACCCGGCCCTTTGGCTTCGAGGGTAAACGGCGCCTTGCCACGGCCGAAGAGGGGTTGACCCAAATCGCTCAGCATTGTGACTCTCTGATCACGATTCCAAACGAGAAGCTGCTCGAGGTGCTGGGGTCCAGCACGTCATTACTCGATGCTTTCAAAGAGGCAAACGACGTATTGTTAGGCGCTGTGCAAGGTATTGCAGATCTCATTATTAGACCTGGATTGGTCAATGTGGACTTTGCGGACGTGCGTACCGTGATGTCAGAGATGGGGTCGGCGATGATGGGCACCGGCACCGCTGCTGGAGAGAACCGAGCCCGAGAAGCTGCTGAGCGGGCAATTAATAGCCCGCTGCTCGATGATATCGATCTCAGCGGTGCTCGAGGTATTCTGGTCAATATTACGGCGGGGCTCGACTTGTCTTTGGGCGAGTTTTCGGAGGTTGGCGCAACAATCGAGGACATTGCTTCTGAGGATGCGACAGTGGTTGTGGGTACGGTCATCGATCCGGAAATGACCGATGCGCTGAAGGTTACCGTGGTAGCGACGGGGCTACGTAACTTCGACGCAAGACCCATGTTGACTGCCGTAGAGACGACGGCGGTGAAGAGAAATGCGCCCGTCGGTGACGATTACGAGGATTATGATCTACCCCCGAATGTGCGGCGGCGCGCCGGGGCAACGGATGGTCAAACAGCCCTCAATATGGACGAGAATCTGGATGAGCAGCTGTTTGATGTACCTGCGTTCTTGCGCCGCCAAGCCGACTGAGCTGGTGTAAAGGCCTGATTCGCGTTAATAATCAGGATGGCAAGGCTGGAATGCACTAGCGTCCCCTAGTAAGGTTTGTCCTCTGAAAAGAGGAAGAATCATGCTGCGACAGCGTACGCTGCTCGAGTCGATTAAATCGACGGGAGTGGGGCTACATTCCGGCGACAAGGTGGAAATGACGCTCAGCCCAGCGCCGGTTGACGCGGGCATTGTGTTCCGCCGTATCGACCTCAGTCCGGTTCGGGAAATCCCCGCCCGAGCCGACTGGGTCGATGAAACTGATCTCTCTACCAGCCTTGGTAGCGGTGAAGGACAGGTCACTACGGTAGAGCATCTGCTCTCAGCGTTGTGTGGTCTGGGCATAGATAACGTCTATATCGATCTCGATGCGCCGGAAGTACCCA
This sequence comes from Luminiphilus sp., assembly GCA_029242325.1. Classification (GTDB taxonomy): domain Bacteria; phylum Pseudomonadota; class Gammaproteobacteria; order Pseudomonadales; family Halieaceae; genus Luminiphilus. The sequence goes on along the minus strand of JAQWUD010000016.1, from coordinate 83,412 downwards.
TTCTGGATGGGTCTGCGGGGCCCTTTGTTTACTTGATTCAGACTGCCGGGGTGCGTGAGCAGTCTGCAGCCAAACGCTTCATTCGAGTGATTGAGCCCGTGGAGGTGAGAGACGGTGACAAGTGCGCAACACTTCGACCTTATGACGGCTTCAAGCTGAGTTTTTCAATCGAATTTGACCATCCTGTTTTTCATCAGCAGACAGGGTATGCGACAGTCGACCTTTGCGGTGAGGCTTTTATCAGGGAAGTCAGTCGTGCTAGAACCTTTGGTTTCGTGCACGAATTTGAGTTTATGCGGGCACGGGGTCTGGCGCGCGGCGGTAGTGTTGACAATGCCATTGTCATTGACGATTACCGCATTCTGAACGAGGGGGGGCTGCGTTATGAGGACGAGTTCGTGAAACATAAAATCCTTGACGCCGTGGGTGATCTTTACCTGCTAGGGCACCAGTTGATCGGGGAGTACGAGGGTGTCAAATCCGGGCACGCCTTGAATAATCGGCTCGTCAGAGCATTACTGAAGGCGCCGCATTGCTGGGAATGGGTCACTTATGAGGACGTCGCAGACGCGCCCATGGACTGGTCTATTCCCCCTGATTTGCAATTGGCTTGAAAAATGTTGGGTCAATTTACACAGTCACGAAAGGTTTCCCGGGAGCGTCGAAAATGGCATAGTTCGCGGCCGGTTTTTGACGACGCTAATCCTTGAAAGTCATACTTCTCAACCGCCACGCGGCTTCCCGCACGATCGAGCTTGGTAAAGGGTTCTGGGCACTGGTGTCCGTGTGCTTTATCGGACTGCCACTCGGCCTTGTAGCGCTGAGTTATCAGGTCGGATTTGGCGAGGGTGTCTCGTCTGAGCAGGCTTCTCGCGTCACAACGCAAGAACAGCAAGCGTCAGAGAGAGCTGAGGCGTTGGCGCAGCTGGGCGCAGAGGCACAATCACGGTTGTCTGCCATGACGCGCCGACTGGCGAGTCTGCAGGCCCACGTGACCCGCCTCGATGCGCTGGGCAGTCATTTGATCGATTTAGCGGGTTTAGATACCGGTGAGTTTGATTTTTCAGGGCCACCGGCGCTGGGAGGGCCAGCGCAACCGCTGACCCCCTTGGTATCGCACGATGTTGCCGAGGTCGAGGGCGAGTTGAGTGCGCTTGACGCGGTTTTTGCCCGGCGAGAGGCGCAATTTGATGTTTTGGCCGGATTGCTTTCGTCAGAACAGCTTAGGAGAGAGTCGACACCCGCCGGCCGGCCCATCCGATCAGGGTGGCAATCCTCACCCTTTGGTAATCGCATTGATCCTATGACTGGCCAGCCCGGTTGGCATGAGGGCGCTGATTTTGCCGGCAGGGAGGGCTCTGACATTCTTGCGGTAGCCAGTGGCGTGGTGAGTCGGAGTGGTTACCAAGCGGGTTACGGCTCCATGGTAGAGGTATCTCATGGTGATGGCTTGAGCACTCGCTACGCTCATAACAAAGAGAATTTGGTTGCCGTGGGCGACCTGGTGCGACGCGGAGATGTGATCGCGCTGATGGGAAGCACGGGGCGATCCACTGGCCCACATGTCCATTTTGAGGTGTTTAAATACGGCCGTGTCGTCGATCCGGCTAGCTACATCCGCCGCACCCACCGTTAAACACCCTGCACGGGCACGCCCGCGCCGCACCTTGTCTGATTCCTCCGCAATACTGTCGTGAGACTCCTATGTTGATGGCTACTTTGAAAAAGATATTCGGCACTCGGAATGATCGAGAGCTGAAACGAATGGGAAGAGTCGTTTCCCGAATTAATGGGCTTGAAGACGCAATACAAGCGCTGGATGACAGTGCGCTCAAAAATAAAACTGCTGAACTTCGCTCGCGCTTAGACACCGGTGAAACGCTGGGCCAATTGTTGCCCGAGGCCTTTGCTGTAGTGCGAGAAGCAGGTGTCCGGGCACTTGGGATGCGGCATTTCGATGTGCAGTTGATTGGCGGTATGGCACTTCATGACGGCAAGATCGCTGAGATGCGAACAGGTGAAGGCAAGACGCTTGTTGCGACACTTCCCGCTTATCTCAATGCTTTGCCTGACCACAGTGTGCATCTGGTAACCGTAAACGATTATCTGGCGCAGCGTGATGCGGCGTGGATGGGGCCTCTGTACGAATTCCTAGGTTTGTCGGTAGGGGTAGTTCGGTCGGGGCAGAACGCGGAAGAGAAGAAAGCCGCGTATGCCTGTGATGTCGTTTACGGAACAAACAACGAATTTGGCTTCGATTATCTACGCGACAACATGGCTTTCAGCAAGAGCGATAAAAGTCAGGGTGAGTTGGCCTTCGCTATTGTTGATGAGGTCGATTCAATTCTCATTGATGAGGCGCGCACACCGCTCATCATCTCGGGAGCAGCCGAGGACAGCTCTGAACTTTATAAAACCATCAATCGGCTGATACCCAAGTTAACGCTTGAAGTCGAGGAGCAAGAGGGTGACTTCACGGTCGATGAAAAACAGCGAAGTATCGAGCTGACTGAGGGTGGGCACGAGAAAGTAGAGTGCATGCTCATCGAGGCGGGTCTACTTCAAGGGGACGATTCGTTGTATGCCCCAACCAATCTGGGATTGCTTCATCATGTGCACTCGGGCTTGCGAGCACACGTTTTATTCCAGCGGGATGTAGAGTACATCGTGCAGGATGGCCAGGTTGTGCTGATTGACGAGCATACCGGCCGCACCATGCCAGGACGGCGACTCTCCGAAGGTTTGCATCAGGCTATTGAGGCCAAGGAGGGCACGCGAATTCAGAGCGAGAGCCAAACGCTAGCATCGACTACTTTCCAGAATTTTTTCAGGCTATATGAAAAGCTCTCGGGGATGACGGGCACCGCGGATACAGAAGCCTTCGAATTCCGCCAAATTTATGGCCTAGATTGCATCGTAATTCCGACCAATGTAACGATGCGCCGAGACGATCTGAATGATCTTGTGTATCTGACGCGAGAAGAGAAGTTTGCGGCGATCATCGAGGATGTGGAGTCCTGCATGGCTAATGGGGCACCGGGCTTGGTGGGAACGGCTTCAGTCGAGACTTCAGAGGAGTTGTCAGCGGCGTTCAAGGAGAAAGGCATTGAGCATAAGGTTCTCAACGCCAAGTTTCATGAACAGGAGGCTGAGATTATCGCTCAGGCGGGTCGTCCAGGCATGGTGACGATTGCAACCAATATGGCCGGTCGAGGAACAGATATTGTCCTTGGGGGTAATCTTGAAGCCGAACTCAGCGCATTGGGAGATACTGTTGATGATCAGACGCGGGAGCACATAACGGCTGAATGGCAAACGCGTCATGACGCGGTAATCGAGGCTGGCGGCCTTCACATTCTGGGTACAGAGAGGCATGAGTCGCGCCGGATTGACAATCAGCTGCGCGGGCGTTCGGGTCGACAGGGCGATCCCGGTGTATCGCGTTTCTACCTGTCGCTCGAAGATAATCTAATGCGCATATTCGCCTCAGATCGAGTCAAGAGTTTTATGCAAGCGCTTGGGATGGAGCGAGGCGAAGCGATTGAGCACCGAATGGTATCCAATGCCATTGAAAAAGCGCAGCGGAAGGTAGAGGGGCGTAATTTTGATATTCGTAAACAGCTGCTGGAATACGACGATGTGGCGAACGATCAGCGGCAGATTATCTATCGGCAACGCGATGAACTTTTGTCTGATGAGGAGATTGGCGAGACCATCACAGCCATTCGCGAGGATGTGGTCAATGAGGCGGTAGACGCTTATATCGCTCCAATGAGCGTGGAGGAGCAGTGGGATGTTCCGGGATTAGAGCGACAGCTGGAAGCAGAGTTCGGGCTCCAGCTTCCCATCAGTCAGTGGCTGGATGAGGACGACAGTCTGCATGAAGAGTCATTGCGGACGCGTATCGTAGTGGAGATTCAGGGAGCCTACGACGCCAAGGCCGCGGGTGTGGGATCGGGGATGCGTCAGCTGGAAAAGCAGATCATGTTGCAAGTGCTGGATACGCTCTGGAAAGAGCACCTCCAGGTGATGGATCAATTACGTCAAGGTATTCATCTCCGCGCCTATGCCAACAAGAACCCCAAGCAGGAATACAAGCGCGAATCATTTGCGTTGTTCGAGGCACTGTTGCAGCGGTTGAAATACGAGGTCATTCGTTTCTTGAGCCATGTACAGGTGCAGCGATCTGACGAAGCCGCCGTGATTGAGAAGCAACGGCGAGAAGCGGCTGCCAAACAAAAAATGGCTTTTGAGCACGCTGAAGCGACACCTGAGGTTCCTTCCGTCGACTCCGACACAGATGGCTCGTCCGGGCAGCCTCAGCCCATTACGCGGTCGCAACCAAAAGTAGGGCGTAATGATCCTTGTCCCTGCGGCAGCGGCAAGAAATACAAGCAGTGCCACGGCGCGCTGACTTAATGAGTGCCGTCGTCATGCGTGTTCTACTTGGTTTGGATCTTAGATCGTGACTGGCGTTGTCAAGGGTGTGCGTCTTGGCGTGGCGCAGGCGGGTATTAAAACCGCTGACAGAGACGATGTAATCCTCATCGGCCTTGGGGCGAACACACAGACTGCAGCGGTCTTTACCCAGAATGCCTTCAGGGCGGCGCCCGTTCAGCTCGCAGAGTCCCATCTGGAGGCCATCGCTGGGCAGGCCGCCTTTCTACTCGTGAATACCGGTAACGCTAACGCGGGGACCGGCGCGCAGGGCATATCAGATGCCGAGCGATGCTGTGCTGCGGTCGCGAAGCAGGCGGCGACACCGATGCAGCAGATATTGCCCTTTTCTACGGGGGTCATCGGCGAGGCATTTCCTACGGAGCGGGTAGTAGCGGCTGTGCCTCATGCGTTCAGTCATCTTAGCGAGCGTAATTGGGAGCAGGCTGCCGCGGCGATATTGACGACTGACACCCGGCCAAAACTGAGAAGCGCGCGCATCGAGCTTGATGGTGGAGCCTGCACGATCACCGGTATCGCCAAAGGTGCGGGTATGATTTGCCCCAATCTGGCAACCATGCTGGCATTCATAGCGACGGACGCAGAGATTGAAAACGGCATGCTGGACCGCTTGCTCAAGGCCGCCGTAAACGCCAGCTTTAATCGCATTACTGTCGATGGTGATACCTCTACGAATGATGCTGTAACGCTTTCAGCCACCGGTGAAAGCGGTGTTTACATTGCTCAGGACTCGCCCCACTTCGCGCGCTTTGCCGAGGCACTCACCCAACTAATGATCGAGTTGGCTCAGGACATCGTGCGCGATGGCGAAGGGGCCAGTAAATTTGTAGAGATACGGGTGTCAGGTGGAGAGACTTCGGCAGTTTGTGACACTGTGGCGCGAACGATTGCTCACTCACCTCTGGTGAAAACGGCATTGTTCGCCTCTGACCCGAACTGGGGGAGGATATTGGCCGCCATCGGGCGCGCGGGAGTAGATAATCTTGATACTGACTCAGTCGCTATTCATATTAACGGGACGCTGATCGCAGAAGCGGGCGCGCGCGCGACGTCTTACAGTGAAGAGAGAGGGGTGGAGGCTATGCAGGCCAAGGACCTTGTTATTGAGGTGATGCTGAATCGCGGTGACGCGGCGTCGACGGTCTGGACCACCGATCTGTCTTATGACTACGTAAAGATTAACGCCGAATACCGCACTTAGCATGGATACCATTACGGTTGCGGTGGGCGTTTTAACGGATAGCGCGCGGCGGGTGCTCGTTTCGCGGCGACCGCCTCATGCTCACCAGGGCGGACTCTGGGAGTTTCCGGGTGGCAAAGTCGATCCTGGTGAGAGTATTGGCGAAGCGCTTGCGCGGGAGTTGTTGGAAGAGCTTGGCATTGTGGTTGAGAGCAGCGAGCCCTTGATGGTGCTTGAGCACGATTACGGTGATAAATGCGTGCGGCTCGACGTCCATCGCGTGTTGCACTGGCGGGGGGAGCCTCGAGGGCTGGAGGCACAGCCTCTTGCCTGGAAGCTGCCGGAAGATCTTCTGGGGTGGTCCTTCCCGGCGGCTAACACGCCGATTCTAGAGCGTTTGATCGCTGTTTAATGACGGTTGCCGCGATTCAGCAGAGTTTCGTGTAGCAGTGCCGCGCGGTCGTGCAAGGACTTCAGATCGCTGCTGTTGTCTATCACGACATCTGCGAGTGCTAGGCGGTTTTCGCGACTGATCTGCGCAGCAATAATTTGCTCAATCAGCGCTCGATCGTTCTTGTCTCTCGCCATAGTGCGCTCGATTTGCAGTGCCTCAGGAATATCTATCACAACACTCATGTCGACCATTTCCGATTGCCCGCTTTCGAGCAGTAGCGGCGAGCTCAAGACCACGTAGGGCGAGGATGCCTGCTGCATTTGCTCTGCCAGAGCCGCGCGGATTCTAGGATGAGTAATCGCCTCAAGCGCACGCCTCTTGGCCTCATTATTAAAAACCAGCTGACGCATGGCGGCGCGGTCAAGGTGGCCATCTGCCTGAAGGTATTGGTCGCCAAATACTTCGACAATTTCCGCTAAACCGGAAGCGCCCGGTTGCACCACTTCGCGAGCAACGAGATCAGCGTCGACAATGACAATGCCCTTCCTAGACAGCCAATCGGTTAAAGCGGTCTTACCGCTACCAATTCCGCCTGTAATGCCCACCCGCAACATGTCAGGGGGCGACCACTTGGAGGTATTCGGCTATCAGAGCGTCGCCATAAAACAACACCAGCATGCCTGATCCTGCGAGATAGGGTCCAAATGGCAAAGGTGTGTCCCGTCCTTTGCGCTTGAGAACCAAGATGATGATACCCAGTGTCGCGCCAACGAGTGAAGAGAGTAGCAGGATGAGAGGAACAGCCTGCCATCCAAACCAAGCACCAAGCGCGGCAAGCAATTTAAAATCGCCGTAACCCATCCCCTCTTTCCCGGTGATCAGTTTGAAAAGCCAATAGACGCACCAGAGGCAGCCGTAGCCCATCATGGCTCCGGTTACCGCCGCCGCCAGCGGTGCCCAGATATCAAAGATATTAATCCCCAGCCCGATCCAAAGTAGCGGTAGCGTTAGGCTGTCAGGCAGTAATTGCGTGTCTAAATCAATGCCCGTCAGAGCGATCAGCGTCCAAATCATAATGAGGCCGCTGACAGCCTCGACTCCAAATCCGAAATGCCAGCCCGCAAGCGCCGAGAGCATCCCGGTAGTGAGCTCGATGAAGGGATAACGCCAGGAAATGCGGGTGGCACAATCAGCGCATCGCCCTCGAAGCAGCAGCCAGCTGAGGACGGGAATGTTGTGCCAGGGTCGAATCGGAGCGTGGCAACTGGGGCAATGAGAGCCGGGGTAAGCGAGACTGATGGGGGTCTCGGCTGGGGCGGGTTGATCCATGATTTCGCAGCACTCGCGATGCCAAGACTGCGTCATCATTTGCGGCAAGCGCAAAACCACTACATTGATGAAGCTCCCCACGATCATGCCCAGCGCTGCACAGGTGAGAGTGAAATAAGCGGGGTCAGAAAATAGGGGGGTCATGGTAACTGGCTTGGCCTTGGCGTGCTGTGGGGGAACAGCCTAGTTTCTCATATCACGGAGCCGAGCATGAAGATGGGCAGATACATCGCGATCATTAGGCCGCCCACCAATGCGCCCAGAATTGACATGATGATAGGCTCCATCAGCGAGCTCAAACTATCGACCGCATTATCGACTGCTGTTTCATAGTGATCCGCAACTTTTCCAAGCATATCATCCAGGGATCCTGACTCCTCACCAATTGCAGTCATCTGCATAAGCATGGCGGGGAAGAGTCCTGTACCACGAATTGCCACAGCCAGTGGAATCCCGGCTGTCACACCATCTCCGATACGTGTGATTGCATCAGCGTATACCGCGTTGCCCGCGGCACCAGCGGTTGATTGTAGTGCATCAACCAGAGGCACTCCCGCCGCAAATGTCGTCGACAACGTGCGCGAGAATCGAGCGATAACAGCATGACGCACCACACCGCCGAAAATGGGGACTTTCAGCATTAAACCCTCTACCCCATCAGCGAAGCGCTTTGAGCGCAGCTTGGCCTGAGAAAATCCGTAGCCCGTCGCGACGAGCATCCCCAGCACAACCCCCCACCACTCTTGCACCCAGTTCGAAATCTGTAGCACGAACAGTGTGAAGCCGGGCAGATCCGAGCCAAAACTCTGAAATGTTTCGGCGAACTGCGGCACCACTTTGATCAGCAATACGCCGGTGACGGTGATGGCCACAATAATTACTGCAATTGGGTAAGTCATCGCTTTTTTAATTTTAGCTTTTAAGGCCTCTGTTTTTTCTTTGTAGGTGGCAACGCGGTCGAGCATGATTTCGAGCGTGCCCGAATTTTCTCCCGAAGCCACCAGCGAGCAAAAGAGATTGTCAAAGTGTTTCGGATGGTGAGAGAGTGCGCCCGCTAGACTGGTCCCCGATGACACATCAGTGCGCAACGCTAAAATCAGATGGCGCATTTTTTTATGCTCAGCACCCGCAGCGATGATGTCGAGTGATTGCACCAGCGGTACGCCCGCCTTCATCATCGTTGCCATTTGACGCGTGAAAATCGAAATATCGGCCGCTTTGATGCGCTTGTCGACAAAAAAGGATAACGAAGTCGATTTCTTTCTCACGCTCCTGGCGGCGACGCCCTGTTTGCGGAGTTGCACTCTAGCCAACGCGGCTGACTTAGCCATGAGTTCGCCTTTGGATTTACGCCCGTTTCGATCTATTCCGGTCCAGGAGAAAAGTGTAGTGTCGGTTGTCATAGGTATGTGATTTGCTCAGTTTGGTTTGAGAGCCTAGTCGGTGGTGACGCGGCTGATTTCCGCTAGGCTGATGAGGCCTTGCGTGCACTTTTCGAGAGCAGATTGCCTTAGGTCTCTGAATCCCGCCTCGCGGAAGGCACGATCAAGTTCAATCGAATTGGCGCCATCTAGGATGGCCGCGGCAATGCCCTTAGTAATCGTGACTACCTCGTAAATGCCGACTCGGCCTTTGAAGCCTTCCTTACACTTGGGGCACCCCACGGGTCGTTTGATGCCAGCTGACCGCAACATGTTGACGGTGAATCCTAGCGCCAACAGGGCGTCACGAGGAATCGTGGTCTCAGGCTCAGCGCAGTGAATGCACAGGCGCCGCGCCAGACGCTGCGCGATGATCAGGGTGACCGACGCGGCGATATTGAAAGCAGGAATGCCCATATTAAGTAGCCGGGTGATGGTTTCGGCGGCGCTATTAGTGTGCACTGTTGAAAGTACCAGGTGGCCTGTCTGTGCCGCCTTTATCGCAATTTCCGCGGTCTCCAGATCGCGCATCTCCCCGATCATGATCACGTCTGGATCCTGCCGCATGAAGGAGCGCAGCGCCTGCGCGAAATTGAGCCCTACCTTGGTGTTAACCAGTACCTGGTTGATTCCCCGTATATTGATTTCCACGGGATCTTCCGCGGTAGAGATGTTGCGTTCTGGCTCGTTCAAAATGCTCAGGCCGGTGTAGAGTGAGACGGTCTTACCCGAACCCGTGGGCCCAGTGACAAGAATCATGCCCTGAGGCTTCTGAAGTGCCTCCAAATACAAGGCTTGCTGGTCGGACTCATACCCCAGTGCGTCGATGCCCATTTGGGCCGAGCTGGAATCCAGTATTCTGAGGACGATTTTTTCTCCGAACATGGTAGGCAGGGTGTTCACCCTGAAGTCGATGGCCCGCTTTTTGGACAATTCCATCTGAATACGTCCATCTTGCGGAATACGGCGCTCGGAAATATCCAAACGGGACATCACCTTGAGCCGAGCAGCTAACCGCGGTGCCAGATGGTGCGGCAACGATACAACCTCGCACAGGACGCCGTCGGTTCTGAAGCGGACCCGATAGTGCTTTTCATACGGCTCAAAATGTATGTCAGAGGCGCCCTGTTTAATGGCATTCAGCAGCACCTTGTTGACAAAGCGGACGATCGGGGCGTCTTCCGTAGAATCCTGAGCTTCAGGTTCCTCGTCTCCCCTGACCTGTTCGAATGAGCGGTCATAATCGTCATCTGTCATCAGAGACGCCATGTCTCGTTCAAAGCTGCTGGTGCGTTCCGTTAGCTCGGAAATGAGTTCGGTGAGGCTGAGGTCATCGACCAGCACAGCGTCGATGTTGGTGCCAGTAGCGAACTTGAAGTCTTCGAGGGCGGCCTGATTCAGTGGGTCAGAAATACCGATAAAAAGTCGATTGCCTCGATGAAATAAGGGAACCGCATGGTGCTTCACCATCAGATCGACATGATGGTCCCATTTAGACAGGTTATCGCGGTCTATGGCAGTTAAATCAAATAAGGGCATTCCGAGTTCGGCAGAGACGCACTCTGCTAGTCGGCGACTCTCAACGCCCAATTCATCGATCAAATAGCGTACGAGCGAAATGTGTTTGGCCTTTGCGTTGTGAGTCGCGTCTCGTGCCTGTTCGGCGGTCAGAATATTTTCCGCCAGTAGCCGTCCCGCAAATCCCTTGATGGCGGAGGTCATGACAGTCGTTGCGGCTAGGTTCACACTGAGGCTCCTGTTTAAAAAAATTTACTGTGATGTCAGTTGCTGTTCCCAGAATGTGGGCACACCTGTCAGCGCATGTGTCACGGGGTGAGATCCCAGTGGGGCGCGAAAGCGCTGAAGAGGGGGCGTTGCCGATCGGGGCGTTTGTATGACAGCGGGACTAGCCTCCTCTCACCCCATCAGAGCAACCCGCTAGCAGAGGCCCGCTGCGATGCAGGATCCACCCTCAGTCCAAACAACGGGCGCTTCGGCGCCATTGGGCGCGAGTTCATAGGTCATCTCATCCACTGCGACAGTGCCTGTTGCAATAATGACGCCATCCGCCACCGTCACACTCGCCACGACACCGCCGTTTGCGCCGGCTGCGAGTGGCAGTCCGCAGGTAGGCTCTCCACCGGCCGGTGCGTTGAGATCTGTGAGGGCCAATGCGCTTGCGTTATCGGCATAACAGAAGGCGGACGATTTCTGGATGGCCACCAATATGGCGGTTTTGAAGGGGGAGACCGCGGCAATCACCTCGGCAAATTTGGCTTTTTTGATGTAAGTCTTGTAAGTGGGTAGGGCGTTCGCGGCCAGAATGCCAATGATCGCGATAACAATCATCAACTCAATGAGGGAAAACCCTTCTTGTGAATGCTGTGGCACGTTTCTCTCCTTCGAAACCAGGTTGCCGTAAGGGTCATGGGGTGTCGCGATGTCTTAGCAGCACCCATGCAAGACACACTGGGCATTATTGCATAATGCAAATCGCATTTTGCGAAAGTGAGTGTACGACAGCGCCGATCGAATGAAAAGCCTATTTTCGGGAATATTATTCTGGGAGCACTTTAAAACTGAGCCACTGTGTGACTCGCCATTTTGCTACCGGACAATGCTCGCGCCGCGGCCCTCTATTAGCCAGCAGACTGCTGCTTGAAAGCAAGACGGTAGGCGTGCAGCACCGGTTCCGTATAGCCACTGGGCTGGGCTGTGCCTGCAAAAACGAGTTCGCAGGCGGCTTGAAATGCCAGACTAGCCTGCAGGTCTGTGGTCATGGGGTGGTAGAGAGGATCGGCATTATTCTGCTCATCGACAACTGCAGCCATGTGCTCGAGCGCTTCGCGTACCTGCCGCTCTGAGACCACGCCGTGATGCAACCAGTTCGCAATGTGCTGGCTGGAGATGCGCAGCGTTGCGCGATCCTCCATGAGCCCCACGTTGTGGATGTCAGGCACTTTGGAGCAGCCCACGCCGTCCTGCACCCATCGAACGACGTAACCGAGGATGCCCTGTGCATTATTATCGAGCTCAAGCTGGATCTCCTCTGCAGAGAGCGCTTGTCTGCCTTGCAGCGGAATTGTCAGCAGTTCCCCCAGTGAGCGGTGCTGCCGTCCTGTCAACTCCTGCTGGATATTGGCTACGGAGACATCATGATAATGCGTGACATGCAGGGCGGCCGCCGTGGGCGAGGGTACCCACGCGCAGCTGGCGCCGGCTTGCGGGTGGGCAATTTTGGCAGCGAGCATTTCAGCCATGAGATCAGGCATGGCCCACATACCCTTGCCAATCTGAGCTTTGCCGTGCAAGCCGCAGGCTAGGCCAACGTCGACATTCCAATCCTCATAGGCGTTGATCCATGTTTCTGTCTTCATCGTCGTTTTAGCGGTTACCGCACCGGCTTCCATGCTGGTATGGATTTCATCACCTGTGCGATCGAGAAAGCCCGTGTTGATAAAAACCACCCGCTCGCTTGCCCGACGGATGCACTCGGACAGGTTTAGTGTTGTCCGACGCTCCTCGTCCATGATGCCGGCCTTGAGCGTGTTGCGAGGTAGCTCGAATAAGTCCTCGATTCGCGAGAAAAGTTCCACCGTGAGTGAGACTTCGTCAGGGCCATGCATTTTGGGTTTGACAATGTACACCGAACCGGCGCGTGAGTTTTTCAGCGTGCCCTCGCCACGCAGGTCGTGGAGCGCACAGAAAGTGGTGAAGAGGCCGTCCATGAAGCCTTCTGGTATCTGGTTTCCCTCAGCGTCGAGAATCGCGGGGTTGGTCATGAGGTGGCCAACGTTACGAACAAACAGCAGACTGCGACCGGGAAGCGTAAAGGGAGTCCCTTGCGGATTGCTAAATGCCCGGTCTGGATTGAGGCTTCGTATCAGGGTCTCGCCGCCTTTACTGAACGTATCCGTGAGGTCACCTTTCATCAGTCCGAGCCAATTCCTATACACCGCGACTTTATCCTGGGCATCGACCGCGGCGACTGAGTCCTCACAGTCCTGAATAGTGGTGAGCGCCGATTCGAGGCAGATATCTTTGATGCCTGCTGAGTCGTTAGACCCTATGGAATGCGTTCGATCAATCTGGATTTCGATGTGCAGACCGTTGTGTTGGAGTAGCACGCTGTCTGGTACTTCTGTTGCACCCGTGTAACCCACTAGCTGTGTCGTATCGAGGAGCCCGACCACTTGTTGGCCAGTGGCCTGGCCGACGGCGAGCGCGCCATCGGCAATCGAATAGGCTGAAGCATCATGATGGCTGCCCGTCGCGAGAGGAAAATGCTTATCCAGAAAGTCTCTCGCCCACGCAATGACCTTTGCGCCGCGTACCGGGTTGTAGCCGCCGAGTCGCTCTGCACCCTCTGCTTCTTCAATGGCGTCAGTACCGTAGAGCGCATCATATAGGCTGCCCCAGCGGGCATTCGCTGCGTTCAAGGCGTAGCGAGCGTTCATAACGGGCACCACTAGCTGTGGCCCCGCAACCATAGCAATCTCGGGGTCAACATTTTCGGTTGTGATGGTGAAGGGATCAGGCTCGGGATGGAGATAACCAATTGCTCGCAGGAAGGCCTCGTATTCTTCGGCGCTAAAGACTTCATTTTTGTGCTCCCTGTGCCACTGATCAATTTGCGCCTGCAGCGACTCGCGCACCGCCAATAGCCGCTGGTTCTCAGGCCCCAGTGCTGACCAAATATCTGCGACGCCCTGCCAGAATGCGCCGGGGTCAATGCCTGTCCCGGGGGCAATCTCGTCGACCAGAAGGGCGTGAAGTTCCTCGTCGATCTGGAGCTGGGCGCATTGGATTCGCTTGGGCATGGGATGGATCCTTGTTTGCAGATGCCGGTCTCTAACAGCCGGTTTGGCGCACCGGCGCGGTCTGTGAGAGCGCCACTCTACCGACAAGGCATGGCCGATAATAGCGATTTGAAGGATAAACGGTATTCGCCTGATTTATGGTTTGGTAGGTAACGAGCGGGCGATCCCCGTAATGAACTGGCGAACCCAGCGGTGGGGTGCGTTGTTGTGTAGCAGCGGGCTCCATGCCATTTTCAGCTCGAGCGGGGGGATAGCGAAAGGTGCTTTTCGAACCACCACTCTAGGGTTGTCTCTTTTGAGCCAGGTTGCGCGGGTCGGCAAGGTAACAATCAGGTCATTTTGTTCCGCGAGCGTCATTGCTGCTTGATAGTGTCTGGTGAACACGCGGATGCGGCGCTTCACATCCAGTTTTGCCAGTGCAGCGTCTACCCAGCCCAGTCGCTGAACATCTCCGGGATCAACCCCCACGCCAATACCCATTCCCGTTTTGCTGACCCAGATGTGATCGGCGCTCAGATAAGCTTCCAGCGAAAAATCTTCAAGGATGCGGTTTTCCCGGTTCAGCAGACAAGAAAAGCTATCCTGCCAAAGGGTAACCTGATGAAACGATTGTGGCATTTGATCAAAGCGGTTAATGACAAGATCCACTTTTCCTCGCTCGACATCGAGAAAGCTCACGTCTGATGGATTCATAATGTCCAGCGTGATGCCTGGAGCGTGTTCCCTGAGCTCCGTGAGCACCGCCGGGAACAGGGTAGACTCGGCGTAATCACTTGCCATGATGCGAACGACCATTTGCGCCTCGCCCGGCGCGAACTCCGTGGTGGGTTGCATCGCACGATCCACACCCAAGAGAATTTCCTTGACCAATGGCTCGAGCTTCAAGGCGCGCTCGGTCGGTGTCATACCTTCCGACGTTCGGACCAGCAAGGGATCATCGAATAATACTCTCAGGCGCCGCAGACCATTGCTCATCGCCGGTTGCGAGAGCCCCAGCTGGTTGGCAGCCTGCGTCACATTGCGCTCTCGAAGGAGCACCTCTAGATAAACCAGCAGGTTCAGATCAATTTGGTTTAGGTTTTTCATATAATACGAATGCGGGCAGGCCGCCTTTATTCAGCAAATGAATTATAACTCTTTGCCCATATTTTTGCTGTATGGGTTGAGGTTCGCCACAATGGGCGGCGATCCACTACTGGCGCTGACAGGGCGTTCGTGTGCTGGGAGATAAAGCCCGGCAGGGCAATGGTTTGAATGCAACGGTCGCACACAACTCGACACTACAGAGGATCAAGCAATGTATACCGCTCCCACTGATGACATGCAGTTTTTGATTGACGACGTGCTTGACGGTGGCACGGTTCTGGGTGAACTGCCCCGGTATGCCGAGTTGGGTCTGGGTGCTGAGCTGACCACCGCGCTATTGGATGAGGCGGCCAAATTTGCCTCGGACGTGGTTGCGCCCTTGCGACGCGTGGGTGATGCACAGCCCGCACGATGCAGTGACGGCGCTGTCACCATTCCACCGGGTTATGGCGAGGCGATTCGCCAGCTCGGTGCTGGCGGCTGGGTGGGTATATCGGCGCCGCAGGATCAAGGCGGCCAAGGGTTGCCGGAGCTTTTTGGCACCGCGGCCTGCGAGATGTGGAACAGCGCGGATATGGCGTTTGCCCTGGAGCCTTTTTTGAGCGCAGGCGCCGCGCTGGCAATCTCGGCCCATGCGAGTGAGTCGCTCAAAACCACTTACTTAGAAAAAATTTATTCGGGCGAGTGGTCGGGCACCATGAATCTGACCGAGTCGGGCGCAGGCTCGGATCTTGGGCCTATGAAAACGCGGGCTGAGCGCGACGGTGATCACTACCGTATTTACGGCCAAAAAATTTATATTACTTGGGGTGATCACAACGCCACCGATAACATCATTCACCTGGTGCTCGCTCGTCTACCCGACGCCCCCGAGGGCAGTCGGGGTATCTCACTATTTTTGGTGCCTAAATTCATGGTGAGTGCTGATGGCTCTTTGGGTGAGCGAAACGACGCTTATCCCATATCGGTGGAACATAAGCTGGGCATTCATGGCAGTCCCACCTGTGTCATGGCGTATGGAGATCGCGGTGGTGCCATTGGCTACCTGGTTGGAGAAGAAAATCAGGGATTGGCCTGCATGTTTACCATGATGAATGAGGCGCGACTTAAAGTCGGGCTTCAGGGCTTGGGAGCTTCAGAAGGGGCCTATCAGAAGGCGGTGGCTTATGCCCGGGAGCGGGTACAGGGAGGGGTGCCGATCATCGAGCACGCCGATGTCAAACGCATGCTTCTAACCATGCGGGCCCTTAACGAGGCGATGCGTGCACTCGCCTATTCGGAGGCCGTCACAATGGATCTGGCCCATGTTGGTATGGAGCCAAGCCGTGAGGCCAACCAGCGTCGTATTGACCTGATGATCCCCGTCATTAAAGGCTGGCTTACGGAGTTGGGTATGGAAGTGACCTCGCTGGGAGTTCAGGTTCACGGTGGCATGGGCTATGTTGAGGAAACGGGCGCTGCTCAATACCTGCGAGACGTTCGCATCACGCCGATTTACGAGGGAACCAACGGTATTCAGGCAGCAGATCTCCTGAACCGAAAGTTAGGGCGTGACGGCGGCGCGACAATGGAGGCGATGCAGGCCAAGATCAGAGAGCAGGTGGCCGCATTACTGGCCCATGCTGATCCGCGGCTCAATGCAATGGGAGCGTGCCTGTCTTCAGCGCTTGCAGATCATGTCGAGACCACACAGCGCCTGCTTACCATGCTCGCCGCCGATCGATTCATGGCATTGGGTGGATCGTTTGATTATATGATGCAATCGGGGTATCTGTTTGGCGGTTGGCAGCTGGCGCGTAGCGCCGAAGTGGCGGCGGCGCTCACTGCAAAAGGTGAGCGCACGCACTTCTGTGAGCGTAAGGTCAGTACAGCCCTCTTCTACATGGAGCGATTATTGCCCAGAGCTCGCGCTCACGCGGGGGCTATTGATGCGCCTGCGGAAGGGCTTGCCAGCTTCTCTTTTGATTGGTTCTGAATGCATGCGCCTATTTACGACTCCTGATCTTGCGGATGCTCACCCCGATGCGGGGGCTTTGACGTTCCAGTTCCGCCAATTCGGTTTACGTGAGCGTTTCGCTGGTCCGGTGTCGACGATTGCCTGCTATCTGGATAATTCGCTGGTTGCTGAAGCGGTTGATGAACCCGGTGAAGGGCGCGTTTTGTTGGTGGATGGTCAGGGCGCATTAGACCGATCATTGTTGGGGGATCGTCTGGCGCAGCTCGCCTCGGACAATCGTTGGGCAGGTGTCATCGTGATTGGCGCGATTCGCGATGTTGAGGTGATTGATGCGCTCGACATTGGTGTGCAGGCACTCGGAGTCTGTCCACTGAAAACAACCAAGCGAGGCGTGGGTGAGCGCGACGTGCCCGTTACCGTGGGCGAGACGTCTATTCATCCTGGTGACTGGGTATACGCCGATCGCAACGGCGTGCTGGTGAGTGCCTCTGCCATCCACGACTAAGTCGAGTTCCCAATGCGGCGAGAAAGCGATTTTCTTGGAGTTGGCGGCTGTCTCTATTGACAACGCTCAATCGATGCGCATCGACAGATCCAGTGCTCTCACGTGCTTGGTTAAGGCGCCGATTGAAATGATGTCTACCCCGGTTTCAGCAATGGCTACCAGCGTGTCGTCCGTTACGTTGCCGGAGGCTTCGAGTTCTGCCCGGCCACCGGTTATCGCCACCGCCTCACGTAGTGTAGCCAAATTAAAATTATCGAGCATGATGCGGTTCGCGCCAGCACTGAGGGCTTGGTCAAGCTCGGCCATGGTTTCGACCTCCACCTCAATAGGCCTGTCGGGGGCCATTCGGCGCGCTGCGCTCACAGCCTGGTCTATGCCACCTGATGCCGTGATGTGGTTCTCCTTGATCAGGAAAGCGTCAAAGAGACCCATCCGGTGATTGAAGCAACCTCCGTGGGTTACCGCATATTTCTGGGCTAACCTCAGGCCTGGAATGGTTTTGCGCGTATCGAGGAGCCTTACGCGGGTATGGGCGACACGAGCCGCGTAATGGCTAGCGGTGGTTGCCGTACCGGAAAGCAGTTGCAGGAAATTGAGAGCGGTTCTTTCTGCTGTGAGTAATGCCCGGGCGGGCCCCGTGATATGGCAAAGTGGTGAGCCGGCGGCGATGAGGTCACCATCCTGAGCAAGCCACTCCAACCGGCAATTAGTGTCCGTTTGCTGGAAAGCTTCAGTAGCGAAAGCGCTGCCGCAGAGAATGCCAGTCTCCCGCGTGATGATGTTGCCACTCGACTGCAACGCTGGATTGGCGAGCTGTGCGGTGATGTCTCCTGATCCCACGTCCTCTTCAAGGGCCCGGGCAACTTGTTCAGAAATGGTAGCGGCAGTAAGCATAGTATGCAGGGTACCGGTTGCTAACGGGTAAGCGGCGTAGGGGTGCGGTAAGATTAACCCGTGACGACAGCGACTGACCATTGGAATTTAGTTGACGGCTGGCTAAGCCAGGCGCGCCGCGTTTGTTCGCCTAATTGTAATCCTAGACCCCCTGATCATGTGCCGGAACTGATTGTGGTGCACGGCATTTCCCTGCCGCCGGGGTGTTACGGGGGGGCAGAAATTGAGGCGCTGTTTACCAACACCCTGGAACGGTCGGCACACCCCTATTTTGCGCAAATAGCGCACGTTCAGGTGTCGGCCCACTTTCTTATTCGTCGCGGCGGCGAGATCATACAGTTTGTGTCTACCGATGCCCGAGCATGGCATGCGGGGATATCCTGCTGGCAGGGTCGAGAGCAGTGCAATGACTTTAGCATTGGTGTCGAACTCGAGGGGTGTGACCACGAGGCGTATGAGGATGCACAGTACGCCGCGCTTAACGCCTTGATCGCGTCTTTGCGAAAGCGATACCCCAGCATTTCTCCCGATGCTATCGTTGGGCACAGCGAGATTGCCCCGGGCCGCAAGACAGATCCCGGTCCGACATTTGAGTGGTCACGCTTGGTCGATAAAGTCGCTAAACAGTAGGGAGATGGGCGCGAGTGGCGTATCTGATTTTCATCGTGGCAGTTGGACTTTATGCATTGTTAGGCGCAGGAGGGCCATTGCATCGGGATGCCTGGTTCGAGGCGCTCAACCAGCGAGTGGATGCTTTGGAACTCGAACTGTTGCCGTCGCTGGCGCTTCGGGTGGGCGCACCGCTCTTTGCATGTGGCATGCTGCTGTTTGTGTTGCGGGCGGTAATGGGTGGATTGGCTGATGCTCTGATTGGCACTGCGTTGTTGTATTTTGCGTTGGGGAGAGGGGATTACCCCACTGATTTGGCGCGTTTCTTGGCTCGAGCCCGAGTGGGTGACACAGAGGGCGCTGCGTTGCTCCTCGATGATTTTCAGCCCGAAGCATCGGCCAGCGAAGGTCAAAGAACGCGAGCGATGACGCAGTTTACTGGTCGCGGCTTCTCCCGTTGGTTTCCGCCTGTTTTCTATTTCTGGTTGCTGGGTCCTCTTGCCGCCGCTGGCTATCGACTTTTTGGTTTGGTGAATATCCGCGCTGATGGCCGGTTAGACTCGGTGCAGGTAATACTGGATTGGCTTCCCGCACGTTTGTCGTTATTGACATTCGCCTTGCTGGGAGATTTCGAACGGACCCGCGGGTTGTTGACAGCAGACGCCTTTGATAAAGAGGTATCCAATCAAGTGCTCTTGGCCCGAGGCGTCACGCGGGCTTGGCAGCTCGAAAGTGGCGATTGTGATGAGCCTGAGGATGTCGTTGAAGCGGTTGAAGCCAGTCGTACTGCTATCAATCGCGCCATGGCGGTGTGGGTTGTTTTGGCCTCTCTCGGGGCGCTTTTCTAGCGCTTGGGCCTCCCGCTTAAGTGCTCCTGGTCCTCTCTTAGTTTGTGTGTGAGTGGAACCGCCACGGACGCTTCAGGGCATCAGTTTTTCACCGATCAAGATGATCAAACCGCTCCTCTCTAGTGCCGGTATGGTGCCGGCTGGAAACCCAGATTCTTGCCAGACGTGTTCAACAGGCCTAGTCCTCAAGAATACAATAGAGATCTTTCTGCATGTCGTATCGACCTATAGAGTTCGCTCAGCAAGGGGGTTGCCGGAGGGTTTGGCAGCAGTTCCGTCAGCAGCCAACCCACGATGGCATCAATCTCGGTGCGTCGACCCGATTCCAGATCTACCCTCATTGAGGAGTGGTTTGTGGCGGTAACGGTACAGACCTCTGTCACCCTCGAGGGGAGTGCCTCCGCTACGGCACTGGCTCCGGCAGCGCACAGTAACATCTGAATCTCGCGGATCACTTTGTCTGTTGTGTCTCGGAGAGGGGGCGTCAATAACGCACCATTGGCGACCCTGTGCAGGGCCGTGAGTGGATTAATTACGGCATTGAGGGCTGCTTTCGCAAGCAGGACCGACTCAATATCTGAGGCCCAACTGATATTGGGTACGCCGCGTTGCCAGGGCAAATGCCAGTTGGGCAGACCCGTTGGGTCGCCGGCCAACCCCAAGACGGTGGTCCCCTCACCAGACAGTATCAGTTCACTATCGCTGGCGCGCCGGCATCCCGAAGTGGTGGTTCCCAGCACCAGAGATGATGGCTGAATCAGCGAAGCGATATCCTTGGTCAGACCCATCCCATTGCAAAGCAATACCACAATACTCTGATCTGAGAGTCTGTCAGCGACGGACGCAATCGCTTCGGCAACGGCCCACGCCTTCGTGCAGACCAGCAGATGACTAATAGGAGGGCCCACAGGTTGGGCAGTGGAGGGCTCCCGTGTATCCCCGGAATGGCCAGCCACTGACTGTTGGGGGAAGGTATGAATTTTCTTACCATTGGCGATCAGTGTGAGCGCTCGAGAGTCGGCGAGCTGATCCCGCGTCAGCAACGTCACGTGGGCGCCGCCTTCTTGCAGCCGGCAGGCAAACAGCCCCCCTATGGCGCCAACCCCCAGCACATGCCATCCGAGCGCCATTAGAAACGGATCCCCGCTAGCCACTCATCAGGGTTTGGCGCGGCGTCAGGCGTAAATTGGATTTGCCACAGGGCAGTCACGAGGCTGGCAATACATCGTCCCGCCCGCATTAGCTCGTTATCTGCCCCCTCGCCCAACGCCGCTTGCAACATCTTCGCGTGCTCAGCGGGGGGGAGATGCGCTCCAGCGATTGCGATGTCAAAGTAACGGCTACCCATGGCCGCGTACTCCCAGTCAATGGCGGTCAGATCGCCACCACATAGCATGAGATTACCTGCAGTAAGGTCGTTGTGACACAGGTATGGGTCGTCTTCTTCCAGAGCACACAGTGCCTCGTTCACGTCAGCGCTTGTCATGGCAAATCGCCACGCTAGCTTTGTCGTGGGAGAGTGCATTTTTAGGTAGTCCTCAATATCCGACCTTAATGTCAGCGAATGACTAACAGGAGGTAATTGATGAATGTGGCGACAGAGTATTCCCAGCTGCTCTCCGGTAATCAATGCTGTTGGGCTGTCACCGCGATAGCAGATCACTGCCTCAACGGACGCGTCCACATACACGATGCCAGGCGCCAAATGTTTCTCGGAGGCCATCGACCAGACGGTGAGTTCTTTTTCAAAGGGCCTCTCGATGGTCCGAGTGGATTGATGCCTGATGCGAGCGACTAGTGGGGGATCACACAGAATGTTGTATACGGAATGGCCGCTTCCCTTGGCCAACTGGCGGCCAATGCTGGGTGCACCGCTCAGTGGCCCGGGAAGATCCCAAGTCTGCCAGTGAGCCAATGCCTGACTCAGTCGATCTGCTGCAGCCGCCATTGATTCCGCCACGTGCGGTAACCCAACCAGGCCAGCAGAACGTAGCCCGCAAATAGCGCCGCCGTCAGCGCAAGGTCTCGGGATAGGTACAAACCGATGGAAGCTAAATCGATTATGATCCAGTAAAGCCAATTTTCGAGCAGTTTTTGCGCCACCATCCACGTGGCGAGCAACGCAGAGACCGTTGTGGCAGCGTCTATGAAAGGAGAGGCTGCGTCGCTCCAACTACTCATAACGCCGCCCAGCGTTAGGCTCAGTAGCAATATAAGACCGCAGGCTGCGGCGTGGCGTCGCGGCGGCCAAGTTCGGATCGCAGTACCTGCTTGATCATCGTCATTTGTCCAGGCGAACCAACCAAATATCGCCATGGCGATGTAACAAATCTGAAGCACCGCTTCCAGGTACAGCTGCACCTGCCAAAAAATGATGATGTACAGAGAGGCGCTGGCAATTGAGGCAATCCAACAGAGTCGACGCTGGTAAATCGCCAGCAAGACGTACGCTAGCGCCAAGGCCACCGCGCAGCCCTCGATAGCACTCACCTCAGGCTTCCGGCCCGATATCTGCAAAGTGCTCTGGAATGAACTTGGCCACCAGTACTTGACGACCAAACCGCTCGTAGCTCTCGCGGAGCGCGGACTGGATGGCGTTGAATACGTCTGAATCGTCACCGCTGATTTGTGTGCTCATCGAGTTGGTGACAGCGACAATAGCGTGTTCGTCCAGTAGCGCCGCAATAAATCCCTTTACCGCTTCTTTATATCCTTCGCGCAGTGGATAAATGCTGAGCTCTGCGGTCATCTTCATCGCATTTCCCCCCTCAGGTCATAGCTTAGAGTGAGGCCCACAATACGAGGTTCACCGTATTGGCGGTAGGGCTCGAGAACATATTCTTTACGGGGGTCGTTGCCAAATGTACCGAACCCCCTAACAAAGGTCGTTTCGTTAGTGAGGTTGCGCCCCCACAACGTCCATCGCCAATCACCCCAGTCGCCTGACAAACTGGCGTTGAGCAGATGAGTCTCGGGGGCACGCACGTCGTGACGATCAGAAAAAAAATAGGAATCGCTTCCTGTGAATTCCACTCCAACCCGGGTCGCTTCCGCCAATTGCCAGCTGAATCTTGCCGCATATTGCCAGTCAGGCGCCTGAGGTTGATCCCTGCCCGATAGATTGCTGCCGGTTGCATCCACATACTCGTTAAAACGCGCGTCGAGCAAGCCAATGCTGACGTGCACCAGCAATGGCTCGGCGGGCTGAATGTGGACTTCCCATTCTAAGCCACGATGGCGGCCCTTGGCGGCATTGTCGGTGTAGTCGATGAAAGCGGTACTGCCGTCTCGCCGCGGAATCACGAGCGACCCCTTGGCTTGCTGATCATCTCGTTCCATGCTGAAGGCGGTGAGCCGTGCGAAAAGGTTGTGTTGCGCCCAATCTGCTTGCCAACCAAGTTCTGCGCTGATCAGGGTCTCTTCGTTAAAAACACCGAGCGCTCTGACCGCGCTCTGATTTTGCTCTGGCAGCGCCGCCACGCTGGCAAGTAAGCCGGCGTTAGCGCTACCTGCGCGTGCGCCCCGGGCGAGTGTCGCGAAGAGCGATTGGTTTGGCTGATAGCGCCAGATCAGGCCCAGGCGCCCCGTCCAGTATGTGTGACCAAAGGATTTGTCGACGCCGGCACTGTCGTCATACTCGCTGTCC
Source organism: Luminiphilus sp. (assembly GCA_029242325.1). Classification (GTDB taxonomy): domain Bacteria; phylum Pseudomonadota; class Gammaproteobacteria; order Pseudomonadales; family Halieaceae; genus Luminiphilus. The sequence goes on along the minus strand of JAQWUD010000016.1, from coordinate 60,265 downwards.
CGACGCTCTATACGCGCACCGGCGAAACCTGACAAAATTTCAGTGAAGCCCTGATTCACCTGCCCAAAAAAGGCCATGGTATCGGTGTCAATGCTGCTGGTGAAGGGGGCGGGCAGATAGGTATATTGTCGTCTGAGGTCTTCTGATTCAGCGCGCAAGTAGGTGCCAATTACCCACTCCCTGCCCTTGTCCTCTGGAGCCTGTAAACGCCATTCGAAGCTGCTCATCTCTCGGTCTCGATGGTACTCATCATAGGAACTGTATTCCCAGCCTGGGGCGATGCCGACGTAGCTCCAATCCTCGTCGTAACCGTATCGCGTTTGGGTATCGGCGTGGCTGATTTGCAGTGAGCTTTGCAAGCCAGCGAGTGTCGCTTGCCAGTTGACACGCCCCGCCTTCAGCGTCAAATCATCTTTACCCGGTTGGTCGGAGAGTGTTGCGCGGGTGTTGTCCAATGAAAACGCGTCGTAGCCGTTGTCCACTTGGGTGTAATAGATACCCCCCTCGACTGAGTGCGATGCGCTCTCCCATGTGAAGGTGCCACGAGCCGTGAGTTCTCCACGGGCATTGGTGTCGTTGCGTTGCAGCCAATGATTGTCAACATACCCGTCGTTTTCGTAGTGCTGGACGGCAAAGCGCGCGTGCACCCGTTCCGAGAGGGTGCCACCCAGCCGAGCCCCTAAGCGACGGCCGCCATAATTTTCCCATCCCACCTGCATATCGCTGACCGATGAGTCGCTGGTTTGGCTCCGCAATGCTATGAGTCCGGCCAGCGCATTGGCGCCCATCAGAGTGCCCTGAGGTCCGCGTAAAATCTCGACCTGCTCCAGGTCATACAGTGTCAGTGCACCTCCTGCACCGCTCATATCGATACCGTCGAGTAAGATCCCCACAGAAGGGTTGACGGGTTCCACAAATTGACTGCGCTCCCCGATACCGCGAATTTGAAAAAAACGGTTGCGGGAAGCGCCTGACGAGCTGGCGACATTAGGTGCGAGTGTGATCACGTCTTCTAAATGTGCCGCGCCTCGCTGGCGCTGATCACGTTCAGTCAGCACGGTTGCACTGACGGGTGAACCCAATGCCTCAAGTAACGTTGCAGTAACCGTGACTTCCTCCAGCAGCGTGAAGGCTTCCTGACTGGCCACAGGGGCCATGTACGCGCCACTCAATAACATTAATGCCAGCACAGCGGCCGCTCTCGCAGGTGTAACTGCGTCTGCGTATTGGTGTGGTCGAGTGGGTGGAGGTGAAGGCTCGGTTGGGGTGGTCACGCATTGGGCTCCTCAATGGTGGCGGATGCCCTAAGCGCTCGGTCGTCTCTAGACCCGTTCACCTAGTCCCTCCGCCGGTATAATCCGGATCAGGTTCGACGGGTTTGCCCTCTGGCATCTCAGGTTTTAACCACCCCGCAGGTGCCCAAATATTAGCACAGTGCTCATCCCCAGCGCGCAACCGGTGCGACAGTCCAATTGGCGATAAGCTGGTAAACTGTCACCGACAGTTGGTTACCGTTTCGCGTCGCGACGGATTGCGGGTGTTTCCTGAGGCTCCGACGTATCATAAGTGGACAGCAATCCTGAGACTTAGCGCATAAACGTGAAGAATCTGAACCACAGTGCATGGAAGGCGCGCTATCAACACATAGCCGCTCTCACAGAGACCCAGGCTCTGGCGATTTGGCAGGGGTATGCCCGAGATCCTGAGCGCTTGCGGCGCATGCAGAACGGCCTTCTGGCACTGTTGGTGCTCTGGTCGTTGGTGAGTATGGCTCAGCTGGTCTGGATGCCATTTCGCACACACACTATTGATGCGGCCTCACAGATGGCGCTGAATCCGCCGTCACTTGCGATGCACAGCGAGGCAGCAGTGATTGATATCAGCTCCATCCTTGGATCCGGCTTATTTGGTGGTGCGTCCGACGCGCTGCCTGCGGACCTTGAATCAAGCGTGGTCAGTATCGATCGTGAAGGTATTGAGAAAAACGCTAAAGAGACCCGGTTGGCATTGACGCTTACAGGTATCGTGGCGTCGGCCGAAGCCGGCTTGGGCAGCGCGGTCATTAAATCGGGGTCGGCCGAGCAAACCTATTCGGTCAGCGATAAACTACCCGCCTCGGGGCAGGTTGTGTTGGCCAAGGTCATGCCTCAGCAGGTGGTCATCGACAATAACGGCACCTATGAGTTGATCAAGCTATACGATGGCCCCGGAGTCAGTATTCCCGCCAGGCCCTCGAAGCAGATTGCATCGCCTTCGGCGCCCCCACAACCCAATACGCGACCTAAGCGTCGAGATGGCCAGCAGAATGCGGCAGCACAAAAAGCACTGGCGGGCGAGTACGTGGATCAGTTGTATAACGACCCCGCGTCTTTGGCTACCGCGGTCAATGTCTCGCCAGTACGAGAGGGCGATCGCTTAGTGGGCTATCGAATTGCGCCGGGGACTGATCCAGCCGCTTTCGATACCTGGGGTTTTGAGGCGGGCGACATTGTCACTGCGGTGAATGGGCTGGCGTTAAGTGACGCTAGTAATACCATCAAGCTTTATCAGCTGATGAAAGAGGCTGACGAGGCAACATTTGATATAAAGAGGGGTGGTGGAACGGTGACGATTAGCGTCGACCTCACCAAGCCCTGACAGGACAGCCGTGAAAACTCATGCATTGATCTGTAATTGTCTGACCTATGTTCGTAACGCGGCCATAGCAATGCTGCTTGCGCATTCATACGGAGCGGCTTCGCAGGAATATACGGTGAATTTAAAGGACACTGACATTCAGGAGTTCATCAAGTTTGTCGCTGACGTCACGGGCACCACCATGGTGGTGGACCCAAACGTAAAGGGGAAAGTGAAGGTTATCTCCTCAAAGCCCGTGTCTCAAGCCGAGCTGTACGATCTGTTTTTATCCATCCTAGATGTGCAGGGCTACACGGCAGTGCGGAGTGGCCAGGTGATTCGCATTGTGCCCGCCAAAGACGCGCGCTCTTCACCAGTGCCGCTCATGGGTGATCGGAGCGCAGTCGGAAGCGCCGAGTATGTTACTCAGGTTATTCGACTAGACAATATTTCAGCTGCGAAGCTCATCCCTGTGCTGCGCCCACTCGTCCCCCAGCAAGCTCACATGGCAGCCTACGCCCCGAGCAACGCGATTATTATTTCGGACATTCGATCTAACATAGGGCGTATTGTTGACATTATCGAGCGTATGGATCGCTCGGCAATCCAGACCACTGAAGTCATTCGCCTCAAGTATGGTGTGGCAGAGGACGTGGTCAGCATGCTCAATACATTAGAAAAGTCACGTCAGGGTGAGGGCGCCGAAGCTGACAAGGAAGCAGTATTGGTGGCAGATAAGCGCACCAACAGCGTGGTTGTTACTGCCGACGAGTTATCAGTTGACCGTATCCGCAAGCTGGTTGCCTATCTTGATGCGCCGTTGGAGCAGTCCGGTAACGTGCGCGTGATCTATCTCGAGTACGCAGACGCACAGGAAGTGGCGAAAGTGCTGACCCGCGTCATGCAGAATATTTCCCGACTCGAGGATGGCGGCAGCAACAAGCGAGCGGGCAACAAGGACTCGACGATCGAGGCCGACGCGGGAACCAATAGCCTGATCATCGCAGCCGATACGGATGAGATGGCGTCACTGGAGGCGGTCATCGCGCGACTGGATATCCGTCGTGCTCAGGTGTTGATCGAGGCGATCATCGTCGAGATGGAAATGACCGAGGGGCAGGAATTAGGTTTGCAGTGGTTGTTTTCCAACGCCAGCGGCGTGTATGGCAGCAACATCAGCAACAGCTCGGCGCAGCAAGCCCGCAATCGAGCAATTGCCAGCGCGATTGTTCCAGATGACGGCTCCGAAAATATCGGTACGCGCGAAGTGGCGGGAGCTTTGGCCCAGATACCGGGTACCACTCTAGGTTGGGGTGTAGTGGATAAGTCGCTCACCATGACGGTGATTCTTAATGCGCTCGAGACACAGGGCAACGCCAACATTCTGTCTACTCCCAGCCTGTTGACCTTGGACAACGAGGAAGCCTTCATCACGGTGGGGCAGCAGGTCCCGTTTGTGACCGGCTCGTATACGAACACCGGGGTAGGTAACGGAGCCCAAAATCCGTTTCAGACGATTGAGCGCCAAAGCGTTGGTGTGACCCTCAAGGTCACCCCTCAGGTCAATGAGGGCGATTCGGTGGTGCTCGATATTGTGCAGGAGGTATCGAGTATTTCCGCGCAAATCCTGGCTGCCTCAGATGTCATTACTAATGAGCGCAAGATCGAAACCAAAGTGCTGGCAAACGACAGTGATATTGTGGTGTTGGGTGGTCTGGTAAAGGACGACGTTCAAGACTCTACGCAAGGCATACCCTTGCTGTCTGATATCCCTTTGCTTGGACGTTTGTTCAGAAACAATGTGGTCACAGTGACCAAATCGAACCTGTTGGTTTTTATCCGACCTACTATCATCCGAGACGACGAGGATGTCGCGGGTGCGACCGCTGAGAAGTACCGGTTCATCCGGGAGCAACAGATAGAGCGTCGTGAGCGCGGTTTGATGTTTCTGGATGACGGTAATTTACCGGTCCTCCCCACTTGGGAGCAGCAAATCCAGCAGTTACCTGAGGTCCCAGCAGGCGCCGCCGGAGACGGGTAAATGTCCGAAAATGAACCGACACTGGAGACGCCGGCAGCGACTCAAAGCGCGAGCCCTTATCTGGCATCGGGTATCCCCTTTACGTTTGCTCAGAGCAGGGGTGTTTTACTGGAGCGGTCTGGGTCAGCATTGACACTTTATCACCTGCCACCACTCTCAACCGAGGTCCTTTTGGAAGTGCGTCGCTTCGTAGGCGAGGCTTTTACGCTCGAACCGCTCTCCGAAGAGGTGTTTCGGCAGAGACTGACCATGGCTTATCAGCGCACTCAGAACGAAGCGGCGCAGATGGTCGAGGATCTGTCCTCCGATGTTGATTTGTCGAGGATGGTGGACGAATTGCCCGATGTCGCTGATTTAATGGACGCAGAGAACGACGCCCCCATTATTCGCCTGATCAATGCCATCCTGTCACAAGCCGTAAAAGAGAAGGCCTCCGATATCCATATCGAAACCTTCGAGGAGCGCCTGAGCGTACGTTATCGCGTGGACGGTGTTTTGAATGAAGTGCTCTCGCCAAAGAGGATGTTGGCACCGCTTTTGGTGTCACGTCTCAAGGTCATGGCCAAACTGGATATTGCGGAAAAGCGTGTGCCACAGGATGGTCGCATATCGGTGCGCATCGCGGGCCATGGTATGGACATTCGTATGTCCACCATTCCATCGGCTTATGGCGAGCGGGTTGTACTGAGATTGCTTGATAAGCAAGGGGGGCAGCTGAATCTGAGCGGGTTGTGTATGAATGATCAGGTGGAGACGGCCTACCGGAGCGCACTTGCCAGTCCACACGGCATCATTCTTGTCACGGGCCCTACTGGATCTGGCAAAACGACGACACTGTATGCGGGCCTGTCCAGCATCAATGAGAGCTCAAGGAATATTCTGACCATTGAGGATCCCGTAGAGTACATGCTGCCGGGAGTAGGACAGACGCAGGTGAATCCCAAGGTCGACATGACCTTTGCCCGTGGTTTGCGAGCCATCCTACGTCAAGATCCGGATGTCGTCATGGTCGGCGAAATACGCGATCTGGAAACAGCGGAGATTGCGGTGCAGGCATCGCTTACCGGCCATATGGTGCTTTCAACCCTGCACACGAATACTGCCATTGGCGCCGTGACGCGGCTGCAGGATATGGGCGTTGAATCTTTTCTTCTCTCTTCCAGCCTGCTGGCTGTAATGGCGCAGCGGCTGGTGCGGCTGCTCTGTCTCGAGTGTCGAGAGCCTTATGAGCCCACTGAAACAGAGCGACAACGCGTGAGGCTCACCGATGTGAGTGTGCAGTTGTACCGAGCGCGCGGTTGTGAGCACTGCAATATGACCGGTTACCGCGGCCGCACCGGTATCTATGAGCTGATAGAGGTAGGAGATTCCCTCCGGGAGGCGATTCACGCCGGGGAGGGTGAGCAGACTCTGTTGCGTATTGCGCGTCAGCAGAGTGCTGGCATCGATGCAGATGGACGTCGCCGGATTATCAGTGGCGAGACCAGCTTGGAAGAGGTCTTGCGGGTGACGGCAGTAAACTGATCTATGGCGGCATTTCATTACAAGGCCCTGAATGAACGAGGCAAACTGGTCAAGGGCGTATTGGAGGGCGATTCCGATCGACAGGTCAGGGGGACGTTGCGTCAGCGACATTTGCGTCCTGTCGAAGTAGTGGTGGCAGCGGACTCCGGGCGTTCTGAGGCGGGCGGGCGAGTCAGATTGTTCAGCAGGAGATTAGCCGCCGGCGATTTGGCGTTGATTACGCGTCAGTTGGCCACGCTGATTGCGTCGGCGTTGCCTCTCGATGAGTGTCTGCAGGCAGTGGCGGAACAAAGTCGGAAGCCGGCCATCAAATCCATGATGCTTCAGGTGCGCTCCAAGGTAGCTGAAGGGCACACTCTCGCTCATGCTCTGAATCAATATCCTCAGGCCTTTGGAGAAATGTATCGCGCTATGGTGACGGCGGGCGAGGAGGCTGGGCAACTCGCGCCAGTGCTGGAGCAACTGGCTCACTATACGGAAACGCGTCAGCATACTGCGCAAAAACTTCAGATGGCACTTATCTATCCGTTCGTATTGATGGCTGTGGCAGTTGCGGTGGTGTCCGCTTTGATGATCTTTGTGGTGCCGGAATTGGTCGGCATTTTTGCGCACACGAAGAAGGCTTTACCGCCCCTCACTGTGGCACTGATTTGGCTGAGCGATTTCATGAGGGACTACGCGCTCTTGTGCCTCGTCATCCTGTTGGGCATGGTGTGGTTGTTTCGCCGTTTGCTACGTGAACCCACCCGCAGGAGGGGATGGCACCAAGCTTTGTTGAATGTCCCCGGTTTGAGGAGTGTGCTGATTGCACTGGATAGCGCCAGGTTTGCATCCACCCTGAGTATTCTCATGGCATCGGGTGTACCCCTGATTCACGCACTGAGTATTGCCGGATCTGTGATGACCAATCTGGTCTTACGCGAGGCCAGCAAGGAGGTATCTATTGCAGTTCAAGAGGGGACCAGTCTGAGCCGGGCTCTGTCGCAGCAGAGGTTTTTCCCCCCAATGATGGTCCACATGGTTGCCTCGGGAGAGGCCAGTGGCGATCTTGAAGTCATGCTGGACCGGTCCGCAAAGAATCAGGAACGCGAGCTGGAGATGACCTTGGGAGCGATTATGGGCCTGTTCGAACCGGCGATGGTGGTATTGATGGGGGGGCTCGTGCTGACGATAGTATTGGCTGTGCTCTTGCCGATTTTTGATTTGAATACGATGGTGAGGTGACCAACCGTGAACAAAAAAAAGGGGTTTTCCCTGATCGAGATACTGGTGGTTCTGGTTATCATGGGCCTTCTGATCAGCGTTGTGGCGCCCACTGTGCTCAACAGCGCGGATGACGCGCGGATACAGAAAGTAAAGGCTGACTTCAAGTCCATCGAAACCGCGCTAAAGATTTATCGTCTCGACAACTATATTTATCCCACTACTGAACAGGGCCTTGAGGCGCTGGTCTCGCCTAGCTCGCTTGAGCCGGAGCCGAGAAATTTCAAGCGGGGTGGATATCTTTCGGAGATACCGACAGATCCTTGGGGCCGGCCCTATCTTTACCTGTCGCCGGGAGAATATCGGGAGATCGATATTTACTCCCTGGGCGCCGACGGACTCCCAGGTGGCGACGGCCAGAACACGGACATCGGTAACTGGAACGAAGCCGATGTCTGACCATCCCTGAACGATGCCTATACTTCAAACGGCGCGGGTCGAATCGATCCAGCGCGGTTTCAGCTTGATCGAGTTACTGGTAGCGGTATTCGTTATCGTCCTGCTTACGGGGATAGTCAGTCTTAATGTGGGGCGCGGCGGTGCAGATATTGCGCTCGAAAGTGAGGTCCGACACGTCGCCGGTTTGCTGGGTTTCGCCAGCGCTGAAGCCGGCCTTTCAGCGACCGACCACGGTTTTTTTCTCGGGCGCTCTGTCGAGCCAGATGCCTCGAGTTATCGTGGCATCTGGCTCAGCCGTTTCGATCAGGGTTGGGCGGCGCCACGCACCGGTGTCGAAGTCTTCTCACCAGTGCGATTGGCGGTGGGGTATGAACTCAGACTGGAACTCGACGGGCAACCCGACGTGGACATCATGCCCTATGACCCCGAGCTCAACCCAACACCGCAGATCGTAGTCTGGGCTGGCGGTGAGATCACTCCGGGGTCTTTGGAGTGGTGGGATGCCAGAACGGGCGATCTGTTGTATCGACTGGAGTGGGATCTTCTGGGCCGGATGACGTTAATGCCCAATGGTAGGGCAGCGGATGAGTGAGCAGATGCACGTAACGCGTTCCAATATGCCAGGCAAGCGGTCACTGGGCCGCTTGTTGGGATTCACGTTGGTGGAGGTGATGGTGGCTCTGGCGGTAGTCGCTGTGGCGCTTCCAGCGCTTTTGATCGCTTTGTCACAACAAATCGACGGATTACGCTATTTGGAGGATCGCACTCATGCGCAATGGATTGCCGCTAACCGTTTGGCCGAGTTACGGCTGGTACTAGCGGCGAAGGGGGGGGTGCAAACGCGCCTTGTTTCAGGCAGTGAGGAGCTCGCGGGGCGAAATTGGTATTGGTGGAGTGAGGGCAAGGAAACTCCCGTGCCCGGATTTTTTCACTATGAAATTATGGTCTCCGATCAGGAGGATGGCCGCGACGCTCCGGTGCACACCCTCGACGGTTATTTCGCACAGGCACCCGCTGACAATGCGCCTTAGCCAATCGCATGGCGGCTTCACCTTGGTTGAAGTACTCATTGCAATGGCGATTACGGCCCTGGTCGCCGTCGTTGCCTACAGCGGATTTTCTGCGGCGTTATCCGGGGCGGAAAGCCTTCGAGTTGCCTCTCTGCGGGCGAATGATATCCATCAAACACTTAGGCTCCTCTCGAGAGACCTGCGTCAAGTTGTGAATCGTTCGGTGGTTGATGAATTTGGACAAAGGGTGCCCGCACTGAGCGGCGGCGAGCTCGCGCGCGACACGCTGTCTCTCACCCGTGCCGGCTGGCACAATTCTACTGCCGCACCGCGCAGTGCCCTGCAGCGAGTGCACTGGTGGTTAGACGGCGAGGATTTATGGCGGGGCTATTTCTCTGTGCTGGACAGAACAGAGGCTGCAGAGCAAATCGAGACGCTTGTCTTGGACCGCGTAACCCGCTTTGAGGTGCGCTTTTTACCCTCAGTGGCTCTGATTGAAAGTGATCGAGACGACGTAATCGATCGCCGCAACTGGCAGGAGAGCTGGATCGCCGATCTCTCTCAGCCAGGCCAGATCCCACCGCCACCCGTTGCGGTAGAGGTGCTGTTGGATGTGATTGGTTTGGGTGAAGTAAGGAGGGTTTATGTCTTGCCCGGGCGCTAATTGCTGCTCATCCCAAGCCGGTGCCGCGCTGGTTGTTGCGATGCTTGTTTTTGCCTTGGTCGCGGCGCTGCTGGTGGGTTTGCAGCGTGACTTCACGTTGACACTTCAGCGCGGCACACATCAGCTGTTTTCAGAGCAGGCCTGGGCCTATCTCATGGGCGCTGAGGATCTGGCGAAACTAGCGTTGAGAGAGGATCGCCGGGTCGATGCGCAATCGGACACGCCCTCGGATCATCTCGGTGAGCTGTGGGCTCAACCGGGTAAGCCCTACCCGCTTGAGGCTGGCGGATGGATGAGTGGTCGTATTGAGGATCTTCAAGGTCGCATCAATCTCAATTTATTGGCAACAACGCGCACCGCCAGCAGTGAAGATGGTAGCGGGCAAGTTAGCATGGATGAGGCGCAGGGTGCCGGATTGGGTGCTGCCGGCCAGACAGGCTCCAGCATCAATGACCCCGTCGCGCGCTGGACCCCGGCGCAAAAACTCCTGATTCGCCTGCTTCAGTCTCTTGGAGATAACGCGCTTAGTCTTGAAGAGGCCATGGTATTAACCGATGCGATCACAGATTTCATTGACCACGATGCGGACAGGCGTTTGAACGGAGCAGAGGTGGATGAATATCGCTATTTGGATTTTCCCTATCTGCCAGCCAACCGTCCGCTGGCAAGCGTGAGCGAGCTGCGCGCTGTCCGCGGCATGACGCTTCCCGTTTATGAGTCTCTTGCACCTCTGGTAACCGTCTGGCCAGAAGAGTCGGGGCGGCTCAATATTTTGACTTGCCCCTTAACTGTATTACGCAGCCTTAATGGAGATGATCAGCTTGCACCGCTACCAGAAACTGAAGCTGAACGATTGGATGCCTTGCGCCGCGGGGGTAATATTACGCGGGTTGAGGATTTACTCGGGGACCCTGCTTTCGAGGGCCAGGAGTTGACTGAGCTTGAATCCTTGCTCGACATCAACAGCGATTGGTTTCTTCTTGAAGCCACCGTTGAACTCGTGAAGCGCGAGCGCCATTTGTTCAGTGTGCTGCAGCGTTCCCCCGAAGGTGCTGTCGCTGTTTTTCGATCGGAGGGAGAGCTATGATAGCTATCCTGTCCGTGATCCGGCCCATACTCACTTTGTGTAGTCCTCTCCCATGACTATAGAAAATCGTAATGTTGTGCGCTGGCAGCAAGGCAAGTGCGTGTTGGTTAGGCCCGGGCGGGCGGCAGAGAGGCTTGACCCCGATCATCCTCGAGTACCAGACCATTGCTGTGTGGCATTCCCGTCTGACGCGGTCCGCAGCTTTACCTTGCCGGTGGCACCCGATGAAGTGAAACACCTGGGACAGGCGCTGCCCTTCATGCTCGAGGAATCCCTACTCGAGGATGTCGCAGAGCTACATTTTGCTCACACTGCATTGCATGATGATTTGCATGCCGTGGCAGTGGTCAAACGCTCCGCTATGACCGAGTGGGTGGAAGCATTACCCGAAACGCTCAGAGAGTTGCCCTGGGTCAGCGAAGCGCTATGCCTGCCCTGGTCGCAGGGACAGTGTACTTTGGTGTTTGAGGCTGAGTGGGTGTTGGCACGATGGGATGAGGCTCAGGGGACTCGCATAGAAGCGACACTGTTACCGGCGTTGTTGAGCACACTCGAGGGCAGCTACGAGGTGCTGGTGGCGTACGGACAGAACCAACAAGCTGCGATGGCGGTTGTGCCTGAACCGCTTCAATCCCGATTGCAATGGCGGCAGGGTGGCCTCGCCGAGGCTTTATTGTTGGCGGCTGGCGACTCGGCGGGTCCTGATCTTCGACAGGGAGCCTTTGCACCGCGGTTGCCTTTGCAGCGCTGGTGGGGTGCATGGCGGCGAGTGGCATTCGCACTGTGTGCTGCGTTGATCCTCAAGACGGGGGTTTCCGTGGCCGACTATCAGATGCTGAAGCAGGAAGATGTGCAGCTTCGCCAGGCCGTGCAAGACAGTTATCGGCGCGTAAATCCGCAAGGCGCCGTGGTTGATGTCGAGAAACAGCTTAATCGTCAGTTGGCTGAATTTGGCGCCGGTGCGCAGACGCGTGCGTTTACACCCGTTCTCGTGGCCCTGCTCAGTGCGGCCGCCGAAATTGATGGCGTCACATTGATGTCGGTGAACTACAGTGGCGGTGATATGCGGGTCAATCTGTCTGCACCTGATTTCAGATCAGTAGAGCAGGTGCGCGAACAACTGGGCAAACGTTCGCTAAGCGCTGAATTGGAGAATTCCAACGCCCGCCAGAGTGGTGTTTTAGCGCGCCTTCGCATGGAGATCTGATGTGTTGAGGTGGTTTGAATCTCTCCCTCGCCAGGATCAAATAGCGCTTTTTATTCTCGCTCTGGTGGTCGGTGCATGGATTTTTATCCAACTGATTTTTATCGAACTCGATGGGCGCAGAGCGCGTTTATCCGCTGCTAATGAATTTTTGGCAATCAAGCTCAATAGGGTCGATCTCAAGGTTGAGCAGCTGGCGGCCTTGCGTGAGAGTGGTGGCGGCCGCAAAGTGAACCTCACTCGCACCTTGAATCAGGCGAGCGAGGCCAACGGATTGGCAGTCAAACGTTTGCAGCCGAATAGTCGCGGCGAGGTGCAAATTCGATTCGAAGGGGTTGCCTTTGATGGGTTGCTCAAATTTCTGGAGCAGATAGAAGGTGCTATAGGACTTGTTGTGCTCGACGCGTCGATCAGCAGTGCGGGTAAGCGTGGTGGGGTCAATGCAACACTGCGGATTACGGGTAGCTGACTGATGGAGCGGCTCACGCAGCGGGCTCGTGGTGTCTCACTCGCCGTCTTTATGCTTTTGCTGATCTCGCAGATTCCAGCCCGCACGCTCGTATGGCTGCTGCCAGAGCAGGTAAAACTATCTGGGCTCTCTGGGACTATATGGTCGGGACAGGGGGCCAGAGCCTGGGTAAAGCACGACGGCAAGCCACTGATGTTGGGCCGTTTGCAGTGGCGATTGCAGCCATGGAGAATGTTTTGGAGCACTCCCCTGACGTTGAGCACACAATGGGGAGAGCAGACTTTACACACTCGGGCAGGTCTTAGTGCCACTGGGTCATGGCTCTTGCGCGATACGCATATAAGCATCGATGCTCGGATCTTTCGCCTTTTTTTCCCGCTGTATCTGGGCGGCACCGTATCCGCGCATTTAGAGCGTATTGAAATAACGGATGCGCGCATTCAGCAGGCGCTTGGTGGGATGCTCCTGCGCGAAATGGTCTGGACCGCCCGTGGTGGCAATCTCCCGCTGGGGACCTATCGGATTAATCTGGCTGACTCTGGATCTGAGTTGGGTGAAGTGCGGGGCGCCATGGAGACAATCGAGGGGGCGCTCGTATTGACCGGGGGTTTTTTGCTATCGGACGATTCCTATGATGTGTCTTTGCGCGCTTCGGGTCCAGTGGCACGGGAAGAGAGCTTTCGCCGCGCGGTGTCGGTATTGGCAACCCCGACTGCCAATGGGTTCGATATCTTTCTGCAGGGACAACTGTAAGATTGCCATCGAGGGCGCCGTTACGTAGTGTGGGGGCGAATGTGGCATCTGCGTAACACAACATTTGTCTGGCAGGGGCATGCCCTCGCGGGTTCACCCACGCAGGAGATCCGTTAATGGTTTCTACAGGGAATGCGGTTTGGTCTAGCCGTTTCGCTTTCGTTATGGCGTCAGTTGGTTTCGCCGTAGGGCTCGGTAACATCTGGCGTTTTCCTTATGTTACGGGCGAAAACGGAGGCAGTGCCTTTGTCGTTATTTATCTTTTGTGCGCGGTGGCGATAGGCATTCCATGCTTGACCGCAGAGCTTTTGGTGGGCAGGCGCGGCGGCGGGAGTCCACCCAGTTCGATGGCGATGGTCGCACGTGAATCTGGACGTAGTGAAGGCTGGAAAGTGGTCGGCGGCCTGGGCGTCGTGACTGCTTATACCATTGCCATTACTTACGCCGTGGTGGTCGGTTGGGTGCTGTGGTACCTCGCCCGCGCGTTGCTCAGTGGCTTTGCAGATTTCGACGCGACGACTGCAGAAGCGACCTTTTCGGGCCTTTTGGCTGACAACCAAGCGATGGTGCTTTGTACGGTGATAGGTAATTTTCTCGTCGGCAGCATTATCTACGCGGGTGTGACATCGGGTATCGAGAGGGCGGTTACCATCATGATGCCACTGATGTTCTCACTCCTTATCGGGCTCAGTATCTACAATTATTTTGCTGGGGGCTTTTTTGAAACTTTGGAGTGGTTGTTTACGCCCGATTTTAGCAAAGTCACTGGCGCTACCGTGCTTGCCGCAGTTGGGCAGGCTTTTTTTTCCATCGGTGTGGGAATGGGTGGAATGATGACTTACGGTGCCTACCTACCCAGAGATTTCTCTATTGCCCGTGGCGCCGGCACCATCGTTCTGGCGGATACGCTGGTCGCACTGCTAGCGGGTTTTGTCGTGTTTCCCGCGGTATTCCATTTTGGCCTCGATATGGCGAGTGGCCCCGGACTTATTTTTCAGACTTTGCCCATTGCATTCGCCCAAATGCCGGGCGGGACGGTCTTCGCGCTACTTTTCTTTGTGATGCTAAGTGTCGCCGGTGTCACTTCCATGGTGGGCCTGCTCGAAAGTGTTACCAGTTGGGCCAAAGAAAAATTCAGTATCTCCCGTCAACAAAGCACGATTTTGGTGGTGGGTTCGGTTACCTGCCTGAGCGTCATTTCTATATTGAGTTACAACGTATGGGAAGATTATCGATTGCTGGGCATGAACTTCAACGAGCTGACTGAGGCGTTCTACGACAAGTTGTTTTTGCCCATGGCGGGTTTTTTGGTGGCGCTTTTCACTGGCTGGTTCATGCATCGCGAGCACAGCGCAGATGAACTCAGCGACGACGCGCAATGGTACGCTCTATGGCGTGCGTTAACCCGGTTTGTGGTGGTGCCTGCAGTTGCTGTGATTTTGATTACCGGGCTGTTCTGAATCCATGTTGATGATCGTGACGGATTGGCTCTGGTCCTACGTGCTGATAGCAGCGCTCTTGGTTGTGGGAGCGCGGTTTACCTTGGGATCCCGAGGCGTCCAGCTCCGACTTTTCCGGCACACGCTCACAGTCCTTACGAATATTCAGTGGCGGGGCTCGGACAGAGGGATATCCAGCTTTCAGGCGCTGGCAGTAAGCGTCGCCGGTCGCGTGGGCGGCGGCAATATAGCCGGCGTGGCGGTCGCCATAACACTGGGTGGCCCCGGTGCGCTGTTCTGGATGTGGTTGATTGCTCTGTTGGGTATGGCAACCAGTTTGTTTGAATGCGCGCTGGCGCAACTCTATAAGCGTCGGCACGGAGAGGAGACGTTCCGGGGTGGGCCTGCGTACGTAATGCGTTTCGGCCTGGGTTGGCATGTAGTGCCCGTGATTTATAGTGCGCTTTTGCTGATCACCATCGGTTTTGGTTTCAACGCTGTGCAAAGCTATGTGGTGACCGCATCCATTGCGTCGGCTTTTGATGTCCCGCCGGCAGTGAGCGGCGCGGTGATGACTGTCGTAATGGCGTTCATCCTGTTCGGCGGTATACGACGTCTCGCGCTAGTGTCCGAAATCATCGTGCCATTAATGGTCATAGGCTATCTCGGCATCGCATCGCTCGTGCTTTTGCTCAACGTCACGCATATTCCACAAGCTCTGGGACTGATTTTTTCGTCCGCTTTTGGTTTTGAGCAGGCGATGGGAGGAGGGGTGGCCGCAGCGATTGTGCAGGGGGCAAGAAGAGGCCTTTTCTCGAATGAAGCGGGGCTGGGCACGGTCCCGAACGTGGCGGCGGCGGCGGATGTCCCACACCCCATGTCCCAAGGGCTGGTGCAGTCGCTGAGCGTGTTCATCGACACAATCGTACTCTGCACTGCTACAGCACTGATCATCTTGATGTCTTCGGTATATGGCGCGGAAGCGCCCGGGGTCCAGGGAGTGGTGTTGACGCAGATGGCGGTTGCCGAGCATCTAGGGCCCTTGGGAGAGCCGCTGGTCAGCGTCATACTAGTGCTATTTGCCACCACTACAATCGCCTATAACAGCTTCCTTGGCGAGAACAGCATTTCCTATTTTGAAAGGCTGGGGCCGCGTGCGGTGCTGGTATTTCGGCTGAGTGTATTAGCCATGATTGCCTGGGCGTCGGTTCAGGATCTCAGCACAGTGTTTGGTTTCGCAGATTTGACAATGGCGCTACTCGCATTGACCAATCTGTTGGCGCTGTGGGCTTTGTATCCTGTCGCAATAGCGTTGCTCAAACAGTTTGAGCAACAACTTGATGCAGGCCAGGCTCCCGTCTTTAGTTGCGATCAGATGCCCGATGAAACCCTCGATCCTCGCAGTTGGCCGCAGCGTATCAAGGATAAGCAGTTTATTCTGTCTCTGACAGCTCAACAGTAAATCGCTTTTCTTTGCCTTCTCTTGTCGTGACGACGTTAATGGTATCTCCGACGCGATGCTTTTCCATGGCAGACAGAAATTGATCGTTGTTCACCACCCGCTCGCCGTCTATTTGGGTAATGACGTCTCCCAGAACAATTTCTCCCCGTGATCCACGTCGTGCTCCCACCATGCCGGCGTTTTCCGCAGGGAAGCCGCGATACGTTCTGACGATAGGGACTCCCTCAACCCGATAGCGTCTAAGCCACCGGTCTGATGCCAACTCCACACCCAAGACCGGGCGCATGATCTTGCCATAGGCGATCAGTTGCGGCACCACCTCGGTCACTGTGTTTACCGGAATAGCAAAACCGATACCGGCGCTGCCCCCACTTGGTGAGTAGATCGCCGTGTTAACGCCTACCAGCTGACCCAGCGAGTTGAGCAAAGGGCCACCAGAGTTTCCCGGGTTGATTGCCGCATCCGTCTGAATAACACCCCGAATAGTGCGATTGCTCGGTGACTGAATTTCTCGATCCAGTGCACTGACGACGCCAACGGTGAGTGTTGTATCGAGACCGAAGGGGTTGCCAATGGCCATCACTTTGCGACCGACGGAAAGTTCAGATGAGTTGCCCAAGGGTAGCTCTGTAAGGTTCTGGGGCGGATCAATCATCCGCAGCACAGCAAGATCTCGTTCCGGGGCAAGGCCTACCACCTCGGCTTGGAATGACTGCTCGTCCTCTAGCGTAATGGCCAGCCGGTCGGCGCCGGCAACCACATGGTAGTTGGTGACCACCAACCCCGAGTTAGCGTTCCAGATAAACCCTGATCCTGCGCCTCGAGGAATCTCCATGACATTTCGCGTAAAGCGCTGGCGGCGCAACTCGCTGGATGTGACAAATACGACGGCCGGACTGGCCTTTTGAAAAACTTCGGTTGTGTTGGCTTCGTCGTCTGTTGAGAAGCTGAGATAGTCCGGAGTCTCATCGGCTGCGACTGACAGGCCGCTCCATTGAAGACATATCGCAGCCAGGCAACTACCCCAGAATCCATAGCGTTTCATCGATTCTGGAGCGCCAAAATGCGATCATCCAGAGGCGGATGCGAACGGAGGAGGGTAGCCAGCCCAGAGCCAGCCTTCGAACGAATACCAAAGGCGGTCAATTCGCCCGGCAAGTCTTGCGGGAGACCCTGCTCGGCCTTTAGTCGTTGTAGGGCAGCGATCATTCCTGCGCTGCCCGCGAGCTGCGCTCCGGACGCGTCGGCCCTGAATTCCCGGTACCGCGAGAACCACATCACGATCATACTGGCGAGAATACCCAACACGATTTCGGCGATGATCGTCACAATGTAATACCCTATACCATAGCCACGCTCGGTCTTGAAAACGACGCGGTCGATTGTGTGGCCAATGATTCGAGCAAAAAACATGACGAAAGTGTTCACCACACCCTGAACCAGTGACAAAGTGATCATATCGCCGTTAGCGATATGGCCAATTTCGTGGGCCAGCACCGCGCGCGCCTCGTGTTGGTCGAAGCGGCGTAACAGCCCAGTACTGACAGCCACCAAAGCGCTGTTGCGGTTCCAACCAGTCGCGAAGGCGTTTGCGGCATCAGAGGGGAAAACGCCTACTTCGGGCATACCAATACCTGCATCGTCAGCCAGCGACTTGACAGTATCCAGCAGCCACTGCTCGTCACGGTTTGTTGGTGTTTCGATGATCTGGGTGCCGGTCCCGCGCTTGGCCATAAACTTGGACAGCAGCAGTGAGATGAGCGATCCGCTCATGCCGAACAGACCGCAGAATACCAAGAGGCTTCCAAGATTCAGATCAACACCATTACTGGCTAGAATACCGTCCAGACCCAGCAGATTAAAAATCACGCTGACTAGAACCAGCACCGCCAGATTGGTCGCCAAAAACAACAAAATCCTCATGCTTCTCGCTCCCCTACAAAAGGCATTTCCCTTCTATTCATTGGCGGCATCTTCACTTGTTTCAAGTGTCCCCTCCTCGTCAATTTTAGGCACAGGACGCTCGCTTATCTCAAGGTTTTGGAGCTGTGCGCCGTCGGTTTTGGCTGCGATCACCTCGCCGCGTAAGTCCATGTCCTTGGAACTCAGCTCAAACAAGGTATTCACTGCTTCATCATGATGATCCCAACAGGCGATCTGTCCTATTCGAGCCCCGGAAATCCAGCTTCCTGATTTGCTCCAGTAATGACCTAGTTGGTTACGAATGACAAAGTTGTCGTTCATGTCACAGGGTTCTCCTGAGGGTGTGGGTGGTGTTGCGAATATGCGCGGGCTTGGTGCGCCCCGGGGTGGGAAGATTGTGGGTGCTCAGTTGAGTAAAAAATCCTTGGCTTCATTGATCTTTGCTGCGAGGTAATCGTTGCCGCCACGGTCTGGGTGCAGCTTTTGAATGAGCGCACGGTGTGCTGCAATAATGTCTTCGCGTTCCGCCTCTTCGTTAAGGCCAAGCACTGCCAGCGCCTCCCTGCGGCTAGGTTCTGTGGACGGCTGGGTCGGTGCACCTTCTCCCTGCTCTGTGTGACCGGCATCGTCGGGGAAGCGCTGTTCCAGATAGCTGGCCAGCAGTTGCACCGAGTCAGCATCCTCTGTCTGACAAAAGGCCATTAGGTCATCGAGTTGCTGTCGATCCAATTCGTCGAGCAACCAGTCCTTGTAGCGGCCCTCCAGCACGACGCCACTGAGGCTGCCGGTATCGTGGTCCAGCGACATCCTCAAAATTTGAGAAGCGACCTCAGATTGCTTGCCGCGGGCGGTCGCGCCCTGACTGCGGAAGCTCCCCAGCACTGGAAGCAGTCGTATCAGCAGCGGCAACGTCTGCCTCGCCAGAACCAGCAAGCCGGTGAGGGCTGCTCCAACCCAATGCATTTTGCCCATCAGAGTCAGAATAATGACGCCAATCACCGCACTGCCAAGAATGATTTGCAGGTAGGCTCCTCGCCGCTTGTGAGGTGGCTGCTGTTGCGCGCGTCTTACCAGAATCACCAGCGTGGTGACGATCGCGATGAGCAAAATCAATCTGGGCACGGTGAAGGCAACTCCTATGGGGCATCTCCAATAGCCCTCATGATATCGCTTTTGTTGGTGCGCTATGATTTCTTTTCAAGCTGCTCGAGCAACATTCGATCTCCCGCTGAGTTCGACCGTTGCAATGCCTTGATGCCGCCCCCTGCAAAACGCGCGACTGCACCAAGCAATAGACGTAATGTTTCCGCGCTGTCGGCGTCAAATGGGACGCTGGCACCTCCACTCAGCCCCGCCATCCGTCTAAACAATGAGCGGGTCGAAGTATCGTCGCCCTCTTGGAAAAGAAATAGGGGTAGCCGTCTCACGCCACATTGACCAGCCAGAGATAACAGCGTGTCGGAAGGTTCTTCGCAGGCGTCACCAACGAATACCAGAGCGCGGATGGGGAGCGAGGGTGAGCCAGCTTGCAGCGCGTGACTGACCACGCGGCGTATCTGGGTCGTTCCCGCCTGGCAGGTCACGCCGGTCATATGATCAAGCAGTCTGTCAGGGTGGGTCAGCCATTCAGTGACCTCAAATTCCCCGAGCCCTCGATAATAACAAAGCTGGACTGCCAGAGCGGCTTCGGAAGCCGCTGCGCTGAATAGTTCACCCTGTAGTGATCTCGCTTGATCCCAAGTGGGCTCCCGACTGGCAGTAGCATCTAAAGCAAAAATGAGCCTTGCTTGACGCCGGGTAACAGTCTGGATGGCACGTGCTGTTTGTAAAAACGCGGAGACAGCACCCGAGCGCGTGCGGTCAAGGTCTTTTTTGATTGGAGACGCCTATGATGCTCTGGGTGCGAGCAAACCGCGATCACGGAGCTCTCGCAGATAGTGGCGCCTGCTTGCGAGTTCGGAGACAACGGCATCAAGCGCCTCTTGATCGAGGGTGAGTCGGTCACTGCCCTGCTCACCACTCACAATGTTCATCAGCTTCCGGCTGGAAAATTGGCCTGCGTTAAAAGTTGCACGTTTCTTCTGATTCATTTTTTTGTCTCCCCCGCCATCTGCTCGAGCCGATTTTCTTGTCAGGCGGTTGCTGGTTACACAACCTCACTCCCCGGGCGGTCTTTACTGTTAGTTGTCAAAATAGCCGGCTATTATTACAAAAACGAGTATCAATGCGCCATAGGGGCATTTTTGAGGAAAATATGAGTTGGTTAGAAATCCGCCGTGACCCAGCATTACCCGACGCCGGAGCCGCCCTGCCCGGGCGCGACGAAAGGGTGTCCATTATTAATCAACACGCAGTATTGGCTGCGCCTCTCACCGCTCCCTACCCGGAAAATCTGCGAGAAGCGCTGTTTGGTATGGGGTGCTTCTGGGGCATAGAGCGGCTTTTTTGGCAAATAAGTGGCGTAGCCACTACCGCGGTTGGATACGCCGCCGGGTTCACCCCCAACCCAACGTATCAAGAGGTCTGCACCGGTCAAACCGGTCATAACGAGGTGGTAAAGGTGGTCTACGACCCGGCGGCGGTGAGCTACGAAACGCTGTTGAGGGCTTTCTGGGAGCATCATGACCCTACTCAGGGCATGCGCCAGGGTAACGACAGAGGAACGCAGTACCGTTCCGGGATTTACTATTACGATGAGTCTCAGCGCCGCGCTGCCGAGGAGAGTCTGTGCGCCTTTCAATCCAGACTGTCAGCCGCTGGTTTTGGGGTGATCACCACTGAGGTCCTGCCTGCTCCGACATTTTATTTTGCTGAGGACTACCATCAGCAGTATCTGCACAAGAATCCTGCGGGTTATTGCGGGATGGGGGGTACGGGTGTGTCCTGTGCGATTGGAACGGGCGCGTAGTCAGGTTTCTCAAGCATTCATTGATTGACTCAGTGCGACTGTGACCGCTGTATCCACACTCAATGTCCTCTCTCCGAGGTTGACAGGGAGTGCGCCGATTGATTGGGCAAGCTCCACCTCAAACGGTATGAAACCGCCCTCCGGCCCCAGCATGATTATTCCAGCGCCTCGTTGCGCCGCCAGATTTATCGTGGCGCCGGGATGGGCAAGCCAGCAAGGGCGCCCCGCCATCAGTGATGGTAATTCATCCTCGACAAATGGTCGGAATCGCTGATGCATGTGAACGCAGGGCAACCGAGTGTCCCCCGAGCGTTCGAGGCCAGCACACAGGCTTGTTTTTATTTTGTCGGGCGTGAGTAGGGGGCTTTGCCAAAAACTTTTTTCAACACGCGCGCTGTGGATCAGATGAAGATCTGTGACACCCATCTCTGCTGCGGTGCGCAGAACGCGCCGGAGCATTTTGGGTCGAGGGAGTGCCACTGCGATATCGCAGGGGTGGCGATGGGGTGGGGTTTGATTCAGGGTTACTTGCAAGTAGGCCTCGTGATCGTCGACGCTGAGCACCTCACCTCGCCCACGATTTCCGTCCATCACGCCCACTTTGAGTGAATCACCGGGTTGGCTCTTCAACACCTTGGTCAGATGCTGAAGGCGTCTGTCGGTGAGTCTGACCGTCCCGTCATCCATCCAGTCATCAGATTCGAGCAGAATGATGTTCATGGGCGAGCAGTCAGCCTCGTCAGGCCCACAAGTCGTAGTCGTCGGCCGAGGTGATTTCAGCCTCCACGAGATCTCCCGGTTGAAACTCCGTCACGCCAGGTAAATGAACGATGCCGTCTATTTCTGGAGCATCCGCTCGCGTTCGACCCAGAGACCCCTCATCAGAAACCGTGTCGATAAGAATGCTTTGAGAACTCCCTACCTTTTGCTGCAACTTACGAGCACTGATGGTTTGCTGCAGCGCCATGAATTGTATCCAGCGCGCTTCTTTGACTTCCTCAGGCACGGGATTGGGCAAAGTGTTGGCTTGCGCACCTTCCACTGCGGAGTATTGAAAGCAGCCAACACGATCGAGCTGCGCTGCTTCAATAAATTCGAGCAGTGCCTGAAACTCTTTCTCGGTTTCGCCCGGGTAGCCCACGATAAATGTTGATCGGATCGTTAATTCTGGGCACGTGTCGCGCCATTGGGCGATCCGGTCAAGTGTTTTTTCAGCCGCGGCGGGGCGTTTCATACGCGCCAGAACGCTGGGTGAGCCATGTTGAAGCGGCATATCAATGTAGGGGAGCAGTTTCCCTTCCGCCATCATGGGGATGAGGGCATCGACATGGGGGTAGGGGTACACATAGTGCAGTCGAATCCAGATACCCAGCTCTGATAGTGCGGACGCAAGACTCTCCAGATTGCTCTTCAGCGGCCGGCCGTGCCAGAAGTCCGTTTGATACCTGAGATCAACGCCGTACGCACTCGTATCCTGAGAGACCACTAACAACTCTCTGACGCCTGCGCGCGCCAAGCCCTCGGCCTCGGACATGACCTCGCCTATCGGGCGGCTTACCAAATCGCCGCGAATACTTGGGATGATGCAGAAGCGACACCGATGGTTACAGCCCTCGCTGATCTTAAGGTATGCGTAATGGCGGGGCGTCAGTTTCACGCCCTGAGCAGGGATCAAATCGACCAGCGGATCCGGCCGGTGTTCCTGGGGGAGCACCTCTCGAACACTACCCAGCACCTCCTCGTAGGCAGCGGGTCCGCTGATGCCCAGAATTTTGGGGTGTTTTGCGCGAATCCTATCCGCGTCGTCACCGCGTCCCATACATCCGGTGACGAGTACCCGGCCGTTTTCCTTGATTGCCTCGCCAATCGCCTCAAGGCTCTCCTCTTTGGCGGCATCAATAAAGCCACAGGTGTTGACAATGACGACTCCTGCGTCCTCGTAATGGGACGTGATCTGGTATCCCTCAATGCGCAATTGGGTGAGTATGCGTTCAGAGTCTACTAACGCTTTGGGGCAGCCCAGTGAAATGAAGCCCACTTTTTCCCCAACGGTAGCGAGCGTATCTGCACGTGTCATAGTGTCAGGCCTTTATCGAGCTGCTGCTGCTGTGGGTACGGATACGCAACTCCTCGCGGAGTAGACTGAGTAAGTGTAAAGTTTCGTCGCGGTTGAGGAAGTCGCCGATCCGCGTTTCGGAGAGCGTGTCATGGACAGATAGCTCGGGCCCCTGCCACTGGTGATGTTGTGGAATGACACGGAGCGCTGATTCGTTGCGGGCGAATCTCCAGCGTCGCTTAGGAACAAAATAGCCTTTGTCGACGGTAATCACTTCATCAGTAACGCGAATGACGTGTCGATACTCCAGTTTCCAATTCACCCAGTACAGCGCGCCGCCCAGTGCTGAGAGTTCCAGACCTGCCAGCGGAAGGATTGGCCATGCGCCGAGTAGCGCAAATCCGATCCCTGCGCCAAGGGAGGGCACTGCCAGCGCAGCCAGTAGCCACAGGTTTTGATGCCAGGTCGCAGAATGATTGGGTTTTGCTACGATGACCTTTTCCTGCCCAGCCTGATCTAAAAAAACCACGGTGTGCTCCGCAGAATGAGATGCTGCATGTTAATGCATCTTAATGCTGAGGCGGAAAAGTATCTCAATCACACTGAAAGAGTGCAGGCGGGGGCGAGCGGGCCGTCAGGCGGTGACCCGACACCGGATGGTGGAAGCGGATCTGCGTCGCGTGCAGAAGCAGCCTGGGAGCGGCGCTCAGCACCGAAGCGGGTGCGTAGAAATCACAACCCAGGATGGGATGCCCCATTTCTTTCATGTGGATACGCAATTGATGTGAGCGCCCCGTAACGGGCTTCAGTTCCAACAGTGAGCTCTGTGCGTCCCGGCTGAGCACTCGCCACTTTGTGAGCGCCGCCTTGCCAAAATCCCCACAAACTTTCTGCTTTGGACGATTGGGCCAATCAGCAGTCAGTGGTAAATCGACCTCGCCTGTCTCGCCCGAGACATGGCCCGCTACACGTGCAACATAGATTTTATCCACTTGACGCTCTTGAAATTGCCGCGCGAGATGTGACAGAGCTTCCCGACGTCTGGGCACAATCATGACGCCAGAGGTGTCAAGATCCAAACGATGCACAGCACTGACGCCGGGGTATCTGCGTCCCAGTCGAGCGAGCAGGCAATCATAATTTTTAGGGTGACGTCCCGGAACACTCAACAATAATGAGGGCTTGTCGACGATAAGGAGGTGACTGTCGCGGTAAAGCAGTCTGATTGCTTCCTGCGAGTGCGGGACCAGATAGGGTGGCGCCTCGTCTGCGGGCGGGTTCACGATATCCTCTCGATAATGGCTGTATCAGGAGGGCCCCAGCACTTCGAGGTATCGCCGAGTGGCTTCGAAGATACCGTAGCGTAGCGCATCAATAGTGAAGGCATGCCCAATAGAAACCTCCAAAAGTTCAGGGATGAGAAACTCGCTGAGATTCTCAACATTCAAGTCATGTCCAGCGTTGATACCGAGCCCGTGCTGAGCCGCCACAGCGGCAGCCTCTTGGAACTGTGCAAGCACCGCTGTGTGCTCGCCACGTTCATGCGCTCTGGCATAGGCCTCGGTATAGAGCTCTATTCGATCCGCGCCCAGCGCGCTGACCAGCTCGATTTGTGCAGGAAGGGGATCCATAAATAGGCTGACTCGACAGCCCCAGCCCTTGATTGTGTCGATGATCGGCAGCAGCCGTTCACCGTCTTGTTCAATATCGAATCCGTGGTCGGATGTGAGTTGATCCGCGCCGTCGGGAACTAATGTCACTTGGTGCGGACGGATCGTTTCGATTAACGACATGAATCCCGGATAATCGGTAACACCCGCGCGGTTGGATACCTCTGGGGCAGCAAAGGGATTCCCCTCAATGTTGAGTTCAATGTGTGCTGACACCCCTGACTGACGACTTTCCAACTTACTCAGTCGGTAGCAATCCTCAGCCCTGATGTGGCGCTGGTCAGGACGCGGATGCACGGTAATGCTATGGGCCCCAGCCTGCAGCGCCGCTATGGCAAACTCGCAGGGATCCGGATACTGGGTCTCCCTCGAGTTTCGGATCAGCGCGATCTTGTTCAGATTGATGCTGAGCTGTGTCACGGCACCAATCGACTTATCGAGAGAATCACGACCGGCTTGACCGGCACATCCTGAAACGTGGTCGGGCCCCGAGTGGTTTGTACCTGCGCTGCCCCCGTGTCAGACAGCGCGATGATGTCAACAACTTGCATGCCATCAATGACTTCACCGAACACGGTGTAGCCGTCTTTGCCGGGCGACCAGTCGAGATGAAGCTTGCTACGCTGATTGATAAAAAACTGCGCGGTGGCGGAGTCCGGATCACTCGTCCTTGCCATCGCCAGCGTGCCTCGCGTGTTATGCAGCTTGTTACTTGACTCATTGGCAATAGGCTCGCGGGTTGGTTTCTCTGTTAGCCGCGCGGTGAAGCCGCCACCCTGAATCATGAAATTGCTGATTACGCGGTGAAAAATAGTGCCATCGTAGTGACCCTCGTCCGCATATTGAAGGAAGTTTTCCACCGTGATGGGCGATTTATCGGCGAACAGTTCTATCGTAACGTCACCGTCACTGGTCTTCATCAGCACGCGTGGATTTGCCTCCGGATCGTCTGCGGCGATGACAGGCAGCACGTGCAGCAATAGGCCGAAGGTTAAGAGTAGCCAGTGAAGACAATTCGTTTTCAAACCTAAAAGTGCCATAACAATGTTCCCCTGCGGTGTAATTCAGGACCAGCCGTCTGTTCGTTTTTTGGATGGCCACAGACGCGGTGCGATGAAGGCCAACAGCACGCCTAGAAGGACCGCCAGTGCCCCATCCAGCATCTGGTTATTGGCGATCCGCTCTCGTAGCCGCACATTTTCAAGGCGAAGCACGTCCGACTGGGAGCGCTCTGATTCGAGCTCTGCTAACAACTGTTGATTCATAAGGTCCAGCTCTGTTGAAGCCGCTGAGACCCGTTTGATCTCGACCAACTCGGCGCGGGTACTCGCCAATACCGCATTGAGCTCTGCAATTCTTTTGTCGGCTTCGTCAGCCTCCGATGAACTAGCCTTCGTCTGACGCAGCAGGCGGTCGCGCTCGGCCCGGACCTGCGCTAGCTCGACTTGAATGTCGTTCAATACCAGTGCCGCGGTGGGGTCTTGCTGTAAGTAGGCGGATCGGATCCAGCCTCGCGTGCCTGCCCGAGTTTCTATCTCAGTCCACGCGCCGTCGTCTGATTGTTCATATACGAGTACAACGGTGCCTGAGGGCAGCCCTTGATTGACGATCAGTTGCTCATCCCCCGCTCCGTTACGCACAGGGACCAAGACCTTATCGCTAATGTATTGCGTGTCCTGAGCAACACTTTCAGTGACCGCAAGCCACGGTAGCAGACAGGCCGCCGCGATCAAGAGATGCCGGTGATAGCAATGACAGGTCATAACTCGCCTTTCACCGAATCTTTCTCGTCCATGTGCGGGCTTTGACTTTTCAGATGGGGGAGCAATAACAACACCGTGAGTGCCATCAGCAGTATTGTGAAACCGATGCTGGAGTAAAGTTTATACGACACCCAAAACGCTTCCTCGTAACGATAGGCCACGAGGAGATTCAGCGCGCCGACTAGACTAAAGTGCGCGACGTAGAGCAAGTTGAGTCGAATCCACACCGGCTGGGGCAAGGTAAGCTGCTGGCCCAGCAAGCGCTGCAAGAGACTTCGCCTGCCAATGAACTGAGATGAGAGGAAGGCTGCAGCCAGAGCCCAATTAAATACTGTTGGCTTCCATTGAATGAAGCGCTGGTCGCGCAATATCAGCGTCGCAGAGCCGAATACAATGACCGCAAGGGTCATCCACATCAGGGGTTTATCGACACTCCTTTCTATGAGAGTGGCCGCGAGCCACACCGCTACACTGCTGATCATCAACACGGCGGTCGCGCTGTAAATGCCATCAAATGAATACGTCCAATCTGCTATCGATAAGGTCTCGCCATTCATTTGATAGGCGCTAAAAAAAAGCACCAGTGGGACCAATTCGAAAAGTTGCTTCATGAAGTGACTGATTCCTTCCCGTGCGCGTGCTCGCTATCATTCGTACAATGGTAGACAATCTGTTTTTGAACTGAATTCTCGCGTCAGGTGCCTTACCTGACCCGCGCCTAGTGTAGAGATTGCCTTGATTGACTTCCACACACATAGTGCCGCCTCTGATGGCGCCCTTAGTGCCCCGGCTTTGCTGGCGCGTGCAATCACGGAAAGCCTCCAATGCCTGGCACTGACGGATCATGACACCGTAGCAGGATACCAGTGTGTGAAGAATATGGACCATTCGGGCCTGAAATTGATCAGTGGTGTGGAACTGTCCTGCCAATGGGGGCGCACGGGTATTCATGTGGTGGGGCTCAATCTGGATGTCTCGTCTTCTGTGATTCAAAGCCACCTTAGTCAGCTCGATTTGGCGCGATCTGATCGGGCCGAACGTATCGCACATAAATTGGATCGCGAGGGCATTTCTGATTCGCTGGCGGGTGCTCTGGCAGTGGCCAATGGCGCACAAATAGGCCGTCCGCACTTTGCTCGCTGGATGGTGCTTGCTGGTCACGTCGAAAGCGAAGCGGTGGCTTTCAAGCGATTCCTCGGGCGAGGAAAGCCCGGAGATATTTCACTCCTGTGGCCGTCATTAGCAGACACGGTATCCGCGATTACGAATGCGGGGGGGGTCGCTGTGTTGGCGCATCCGCTGCATTACAAGATGACCATGACGCGCCTGCGGGCGTTATGCCGCGCTTTTCACGAGGCGGGCGGAACGGCAATAGAAGTGATTAATGGGCGGCCTCGGCCGGAGGAGGTCAAACAATTGTGGCGTTTGGTCGAAGAGAATGATTTGCTCGTGTCGGTCGGTTCAGATTTTCATCGTGACTCGCCTTACGGAGCGGGGTTAGGGGTTGATCCGGCGAGCATCCCCAGGGGCTACGGGGTTTGGGAGACGTGGTGTTGAGACGCTCCCTGATGAAACCACCCGTCATGGACACCCCGGCGTTATGCGGGAAGTGCGCACCCCTACCTGAGGTTGATGGACGGTGAGCCAGTTCTTTGCTGTCCACCCCGACAACCCGCAACCACGCCTGATTCAACAGGCAATGGCGATTATTCAACGCGGCGGTGTGGTGGTGTATCCCACTGATTCTGCCTACGCGCTAGGCTGCCAGCTAGGCGAAAAGAAAGCGGTCGAGCGTATCAGGCGAATCCGCAAACTGAGCGATGACCACAATTTCACGCTCATGTGTCGTGACCTGTCAGAGTTGGGTAACTACGCCAGGGTCGATAATCCCGTGTATCGGCTCCTCCGCCACAATACGCCGGGCCCCTTCACCTTTATTCTCGAAGCTACGCGCGACGTGCCGCGCCGGCTAGTGCAACCCAAACGAAAGACAATCGGTCTGAGGGTGCCGAACCACGCCATATCGCTTGCCCTGTTGAATGCCCTGGATGAGCCTCTAATGAGCGTCACCCTGCAGATTCCCGGAGACGAATTTCCGCTGACTGATCCCTATGATATCCGTGAGCAATTGGAGCATGAGGTAGATCTGGTGATTGATGGTGGATTCTGCGGCTTGGAACCGACCTCGGTAGTGGACCTGACCGCGTCAGAACCCCTGATAATGCGGCGAGGTTTGGGCGACGTGAGCGACTTTGAGGTGGCCTGAGGGTATACTCCGAGCGTGAACAATTCCCCAGAAAATGTGTCTTTGGTGACCGAGGAAAGCTCCCGGGATGTCCCTGTTCCGGTGGCTGTCACCGGGGGGGCATCGCATCCTGAACAGGCGGAGATGCCCTTTGCCATGGTCCGAGGCGAGGCCGTTACGGAGCTGCCCAAGGACCTCTATATCCCTCCGCAAGCGCTGGAAGTGTTTCTCGAGGCGTTCGAGGGCCCGCTGGACTTGCTTCTCTATCTAATTCGACGCCAGAACCTCGATATTCTGGATATCGATGTTGCGCAAATTACTGAGCAGTACATGCGCTATGTTGAGCTAATGGATGCCATGCAATTTGAGTTGGCGGCTGAATACCTGCTGATGGCGGCCATGCTCGCAGAGATTAAGTCGAGAATGTTGTTACCTCGTTCCGGTGAAGGTGAGAGCGAGGAGGAGGATCCTCGCGCAAATCTTGTTCGGCGGTTACAGGAATACGAGCGTTTCAAAAAAGCGGCCGAGGATCTGGAGGCCCTGCCCAGACTGGAGAGAGAGCTCTGGCAAGCCTCGGCAGCGCCGCCCGATTTACATTTGGAGCGTCCACTACCCGATGTTGATATGCGGGAGATATTGATGGCATTGGGTGAAGTGCTCAGACGCGCAGAGATGTACACCAGTCATCAGATTCAGATGGAATCACTCTCTACGAGAGAGCGTATGTCGCAGGTGCTCGAGACGCTAAAGACGGGTGGATTCGTGCCATTTATCTCTTTGTTTAGCCCCGAGGAAGGGCGGCTTGGAGTGGTCGTGACATTCTTAGCCTTGATGGAGCTCATGAAAGAATCACTCGTGGAGCTGGTTCAGACGGAGGCCTTCGGACCGATTCACATCAAAGCGAAAACGGAGTGAGTGGAGTCAACATGGAAGCGGGATTGGTGCAGATCCTAGAGGGAGCGCTACTGGCGGCTGGGGAACCTTTATCGGTTCAACGGATGGCGCTATTGTTTGAGGAGCAAGAGCGACCCTCCAAAGACGAGCTGCGAGCGGCTATCAAAACCGTTGGTGAGCGTTGCGAAGATCGCGGCTACGAGCTGGTGCAAGTCGCCTCAGGGTATCGCTTTCAGGTGCGCCAAAACCTGTCCGCCTGGGTGGGCCGACTGTGGCAGGAGCGGCCAGCGCGCTACTCGCGTGCGCTCATGGAGACGCTGTCCCTGATCGCCTACCGCCAGCCCATCACGCGCGGCGAGATTGAGGAGATTCGCGGGGTCGCAGTGAGCACGAATATCATCAAGACTTTACTCGAGCGCGAATGGGTGCGCGTTGTCGGACATCGCGATGTTCCGGGTAGACCCGCCATGTATGCCACGACCAAACAGTTCCTCGACTATTTTAATTTCAAATCGCTCGACCAGTTGCCGCCTTTGGCTGAGATCAAAGAGCTGGATAATCTCTCGGGTGAACTGGCACTAGAGGTGTCGGAGGCCGGCGCAGCTGCGCCGGTAAGTGATGCCGAGAAGGATGGTGAAGATCGCGGAGCAGCGCATCCTGCCGAATCAGAAGAGACAAGTGATGGCGAAGAGAGCATCGGCGCAACCTGATCCAGAGGCGCCTTCGGCTGGGCACAACGGAGAGAAACTGCAGAAGGCCCTTGCCAATCTCGGTTTGGGTTCGCGGCGCGAGGTAGAGCGCTGGATTCAGGACGGGCGGATCACCGTCGACGGCACTTTGGCGAGCATCGGTGACCGTGTTCAAGTAGACCAAACCGTTCGATTGGATGGTAAGACAGTTGCTCTGGAGAGTTCATCTCATGTGCGCGTGTTGTTGTATCACAAGCCCCTGAGAGAGGTGTGCTCGCGCAACGACCCTGAGGGCCGGAAGACAGTCTTTGAGAGTTTACCGAGGCTAAAGCAAGGCCGATGGATTTCGGTGGGGCGTCTCGATTTTAATACTTCCGGGGTCCTGCTTTTCACCACCGATGGTGCCTTGGCAAACGCCCTGATGCATCCGTCCACGGCGGTTGAGAGGGAGTATCTGGTGCGTGTAATGGGGCAAGTTGATGAGGCCATGACAGACCGTCTCAAGAGTGGAGTGCAACTTGATGATGGTCCGGCTCGGTTCTCTGACATTCAAGAGGGTGGTGGAGACGGCATAAATCGATTTTTTTACGTGGTGCTCTTGGAGGGTAGGAACCGAGAGGTGAGGCGATTGTGGGAATCCCAAGGTGTCACGGTGTCTCGACTTAAGCGAGTGCGTTACGGAGAGGTGTTTCTCCCCTCCAAACTGAAGAGAGGGCAGTGGCTCGAGCTACCGCAACGTGATGTTGATGTGGTGTACCAGATGGCCGACTTGCCTCCGAGGGAGGCGGCCTCGGTCAGCAAAAAGGAGAGGGAGCGGCGGGACCGGCTATCTCAGAAAGGCCAGCAGCGAGCCAACCGCAGCAGGCGTCGATGAGCTAACTTTGTGCGCTCAAGGTTTTCCCATTGACACCCGCGCTGGCGGTGCTGAGCAAATAAATCCATTGATTAACGAGGGCTTCTGGCAAGGGATTGTTATCCGGGGGTTCTCCCGGGTAGGCGGCGCGGCGCATCTTAGTGTTGACCGCCCCCGGATTCAGGCTGTTTACCCTAATGCGGCTGGTGGTTGCCAGCTCATCTGCCAATACTTGCATGAAACCCTCAGTCGCAAATTTGGATACGGCGTAGGCGCCCCAATACGCTTTTCCGCGGCGCCCGACGCCGGAACTCGTGAGCACGACTGAAGATGAGGATGCGCTCTCAAGCAAGGGTATCAACGCTCGGGTCAGCAGAAATATCGCTGTGATGTTCACCTGCATCACCTCCTGCCAACTCTCTGGAGAGGTTTGTGCCAGCGAGCGACGCTCACCCAACACGCTGGCATTGTGAAGGAGTCCGTCGAGTTTCACGTCCGCCTCCGCCATTGCCGCCGCAAGTGCCTCGTAGGGCTCGCTCGAGCTTTGGCGCAAGTCAAACGGTATCAGCCCCGGAGTGGGCAGCCCCTCGTTTACGATGGTGTCATAGACTGATTCCAACGCGCTTTCGCTTCTCCCCAGCACCAGTACCTCTGCCCCGACTCTGGCACAGGAGATTGCAACCGCCCGGCCGATGCCATCGCTGGCTCCGGTGACCAGTATGGTTTTACCAGATAGTTCGTTGTCGTCGGGATGCCATCCTGCGGGGGCGGCCGTCATATCAGAAGCGCCTCGATGGATTGTGCGAGTTCGGAGCTGCTATTGACTAACTGATCCGCGCCCCACGTTGAGGCGCATTCTCCTTCTGCCAAATATCCGTAAGCGGCGGCGATGGTGTGGCAGCCGGCTGCCCGGCCAGCCTCGATATCGCGGAGATGGTCGCCTACAAAAATCGTCTTTGCGGGGGAGCATTGCAGTTCTTTGCAGGCGAGCAGCAGCGCTTCGGGATGCGGTTTTGGTTGACCGACGTCGTCGGGTGTGACGATCACGCCCGCTGCAGGGCGGAAAGGCATCTTGTTCATTAGCGGGTTGGCAAAGCGCGCCAGTTTGTTGGTGACCACACCCCACTTGATCTGATTTTTCTGCAGCTGAGAGACGAGGCCAACCAACCCGGGATATGGCTCGCTAAGAGCACCCAGGCCCGCCTCATAATGTGTTAGAAAACGCTCCCGCCAATGCTCTAAGTGCGGATGGCTGCTGTCAACCTGCAGCGCGGCTTGTACCATGCCGACTGCACCGTTAGACACGCTGCGCCAAATGAGTGCTTCGTCAATTGCGGGTAACGACGCCTCTTCGCGTAAGCGCGCGGCAATAGCGATAAACTCCGGGGCGGTATCAATCAGCGTGCCATCGAGATCGAAAAGCACCGCCTGAGGGCGGGGTCCTGTCAAGGCTTGCGCGCTCTCACCAGATAGTTCACGGAGACGTCATCCGCGGTAATCCGGTATCGCTTGGTGAGCGGGTTGTAGGTCATTCCGCTCGTCTCTACCATTTCCAGTCCTGCGGCGCGAATCCATCGCGCAAGCTCGGAGGGCTTTATCAGTTTGGCGTACTCGTGCGTGCCTCGGGGCAACAGGTTCAGCACGTACTCAGCACCCACAATCGCAAAAAGGAAGGATTTTGGGTTGCGGTTGATGGTGGAAAAAAACAAGTCACCTCCTGAGCAACACAAGTCTGCGCATGCCTGAATAACAATCGAGGGGTCCGGTACGTGCTCGAGCATTTCGAGGCACGTGACGACATCAAACGCTCCCGCCCACTCCTCTGCCAGCGATTCCGCGGTGCTGTGAATGTAATCTACTTCGACGCCACTCTCGAGTTGGTGCAGTCGCGCGACCGACAGGGGTGCTTCACCCATGTCGATGCCGGTCACGTGAGCGCCACGATGTGACAAAGCTTCACACAATAATCCCCCGCCGCAGCCCACATCCAACACCGTTTTTCCATGAACACTCGCCCGCTCATTTATCCATTCAGCGCGGAGCGGGTTAATGTCGTGAAGTGGCTTGAATTCGCTGTTGGGATCCCACCAACGGGAGGCCAGTTTCTCAAACTTTGCGATCTCGTCGAGATCCACGTTGTCGTGCGCAGGCATGTCTTATTGCTCCAGAGTTGTTCGGAACGCAGCAAGTTGATCTGACCAGTCGCTCGCCCGCTCGGTGACCTCAGTGTAGTCGACTGATTGAAGTTGCCCATCACGCAGGACGCAGCGACCGGCAACCCAACTCCATTTGACTTCACTGCCACTGGTTCCGTAAACCAGACTGGACGCTAAATCATAAAGGGGAAGATGTTGTACGCCCGACAAATCCAGGGCAATCAGATCGGCCAGCTTGCCGATTTCGACGCTGCCCAGGTCGGCTGCCCTGCCGAGTGCTCGTGCGCCCGACAGTGTCGCCATTTCCAAAGTTGTCCAGGCATCCACGGCTTTGGGGTCGCCGTGTGCGGTCTTTCCAATCAATGCTGCTGTTTGTAGCTCACTTATCATGTTGAGACGATTGTTGCTGGCGGCGCCATCTGTCCCTAGCGCAACATTGATGCCGCGATCGAGCAGTTTCTGCACCGCGCAAACACCGGTGCCCAGCTTCAGATTAGAGCGAGGGCAGTGGACAACATGGGCGCCATGGGTGGCGATGGTATCCATATCCTGCTCACCCAGTGCAGTCATGTGGACGCATTGCGTCCGTGGCCCCAATACTCCGAGTTTTTCGAGTAGATCAACGGGTCTCATGCCACTTTGTTCCACCACGCTCAGCACCTCATCATCAGTCTCATGCAGGTGTATTTGAATCGGAGCATCCAGCTCTTCCGCGAGCACGGCTACCCGGGCTAGGGTTTCTTCACTGACTTGATAAGTCGAGTGAGGCCCGAAACCGATTTCAATGTGGTCATGATTGCGGTAGCGGTCGCGCAGCGCCAACCCTCGGCTAATGCATTCTTCCGTATCGCGCGCCCACGCCGTTGTCACATCTATTACCGGAAACGTGAGCAGGGCGCGCAGACCAGCTCGCTCGCAGGCCTCGGCCGTCACTTCGGGGAAAAAATAGTGGTCGACGAGCGTGGTAGTGCCACCGAGTATGAGATCGGCAATAGCCAGCTCCGACCCTGCAAGAACAAACTCTGAGCTGATAAATTGACGCTCTGTTGGCCAGATATAGCGCTGCAACCAAGTCATTAATGGCAGGTCATCCGCATAGCCGCGCAGCAATGACATGGCGGCATGGCAATGCGAGTTGATCAAACCTGGCATCAGGACACAACCGGCCAGATCAACGTGCTCAGATGCTTCGAGCTCGAGCGCTTCAGCACGAGGTAACACGGCGCTGATTGTATCTCCTTTAATGCCAACACTATGCGCGGGAAGCACCTCGTAGCGAGGAACGATGGGCACCACGAAATCGGGGTGCAGGATAGTGTCAAACTGAGCCATTGCTGCTCCTTCTGGGGCCGCTCAGTATACCCTGATGGTGCGGCATAAGCTCCGTAGATTGGCGATCAAAAACTCGCTTGGTCCGGTCTTATTTGATACACTCGACCCTGACAAATTTGGGCGGTTCTCGGCCCAAATAGAAGCCCGAGTTAAGTAACCCGAATGGCAGAAAATCCGCAAGAAATGGCTCCGGAAATCGTTCCGGTCAACATCGAAGACGAATTAAAACAGTCCTACATGGATTACGCGATGAGCGTGATAGTAGGGCGTGCATTACCCGACGTGCGAGACGGGTTAAAGCCAGTGCACCGTCGCGTTCTTTTTGCGATGAACGAGCTCAATAACGACTGGAATAAAGCCTACAAGAAATCGGCTCGCGTCGTGGGGGATGTGATTGGTAAGTATCATCCTCACGGTGACTCTGCGGTCTACGACACGATTGTCCGCATGGCGCAAAGTTTCTCTTTACGCTATAGGCTGGTGGATGGGCAGGGGAATTTCGGCTCTATTGATGGCGACTCGGCTGCCGCGATGCGTTACACCGAGATACGCATGACCAAAATTGCCCACGCCATGCTCGCTGATCTTGATAAAGAGACTGTCGATTTCGTCGACAATTATGACGGTACTGAGCAGATCCCCGCTGTGATGCCCACTCGCGTGCCAAACCTTTTGGTCAACGGCTCGTCCGGTATCGCAGTTGGAATGGCTACCAACATACCTCCGCACAATTTGCGAGAAGTGGTCGCAGGATGTCTGGCGTGTCTGCAGAGCCCCGAGATTTCTATCGACGAGTTGATGCAGTACATCCCCGGACCGGATTTTCCGACCGGCGCGCAGATCAATGGTCGCGCGGGCATCGTTCAGGCTTACCGCACCGGTCGCGGACGCATCTACGTGCGCGCCAAAGCCGAAGTGGTGACGGATGAATCCAAGGGTAAAGACACCATCATCATCCACGAAATTCCCTACCAGTTGAACAAGGCGAGGTTGATCGAGCGTATTGCCGAGCTGGTCAAGGAGAAAAAAATAGAGGGCATTACCGAGCTTCGGGATGAGTCAGACAAAGACGGCTTGCGCGTGGTGATCGAGCTTCGGCGTGGCGAAGTTGGTGATGTGGTGCTCAATAACCTCTATGCGCAGACCCAACTGCAGGCAGTAGTGGGCATCAACATGGTCGCGCTGGTGGATGGTGAGCCTAAAGTGCTCAATCTGAAGCAGATGATAGAGGCCTTTGTCCGCCACAGGCGTGAGATTGTGACGCGTCGCACGGTCTATTTGCTCAAGAAGGCGCGCGAGCGCGGCCACGTGCTAGAGGGGCTCGCGATCGCTTTGGCCAATATCGACGAGGTGATTGAGTTGATTAAGTCATCGCCAACCGCTGGCGATGCACGGGAAGCGTTAATGGCCAGGCCTTGGGCGCCGGGTGACGTTATGGCAATGCTGGAGCGCGCTGGCGCCGATGCCTGTCGGCCCGATGAGCTTCCCGAGCAATATGGTTTGCTTGCCGGTGAGTACCATTTGTCGCCCGCCCAATC
Source organism: Luminiphilus sp. (assembly GCA_029242325.1). Lineage (GTDB taxonomy): Bacteria > Pseudomonadota > Gammaproteobacteria > Pseudomonadales > Halieaceae > Luminiphilus. The sequence continues at coordinate 24,307 of JAQWUD010000016.1, read as the reverse complement.
GCAAGCGATATTGGATCTGCGTTTACACCGTCTGACTGGGCTGGAGCACGAAAAATTGCTGCAGGAGTATGCGGACAAAATTGCCGAGATAGCAGATTACCTCGATATTCTGGCTGATCCTGATCGGCTGAAGCAGGTGATTAAGGAAGAGCTCGAGGAGTTGGTCGAGGAGTTTGGTGATGAGCGGCGAACTCAAATCTCCGATTCCGCCCATGATCTCACGGTTGAGGATCTGATCACCGAGGAAGACCGAGTCGTCACAATTTCACACGGTGGCTATGCAAAAACACAATCCCTGACTGATTATCAGGCACAGCGGCGAGGTGGCACGGGAAAGAGCGCAACAGCAGTCAAAGACGAGGATTTCATCGAGCACCTTTTGATTGCCAGTACGCACGCAACGATTCTTTGTTTTTCCAATTTGGGCAAGGTGTATTGGCTCAAGGTATTCCACATCCCGCTGGCCAGTCGCTCTGCCCGTGGGCGCCCTATGGTGAACTTATTGCCGCTGGACGAGGGCGAGCGGATTACCTCTATCCTGCCCATCGAGGGCTATGAAACGGACCACTTCATCTTCATGGCGACCGCCAACGGCACCGTAAAGAAAACTGATATGAGCCTCTTTTCTCGTCAACGGAGCGTGGGGCTGCGCGCCATTGAATTGGACGAGGAAGATGTTCTGATTGGCACGGCCGTGACGGACGGGACCCAAGACATCATGCTGTTTTCGAGTGAGGGCAAAGTGGTGCGTTTTGCCGAGGAGACAGTGAGGGCGATGGGTCGTACTGCGCGAGGTGTGCGCGGGATTCGGCTTGCAGGCGGCCACTGTTTAATCTCGCTTGTTGTGCCGAAACCGGGAAGTAAAATCCTGACAGTGAGCGAAAATGGCTATGGTAAACGCTCTGAAACCAGCGAATTCCCGGTTAAGGGGCGGGGTACCAAAGGGGTCATTGGAATGACCATGTCAGATCGCAATGGATCTTTAGTGGGCGCCGAGCAGGTATGGGATGGCGACGAAATGATGCTGATCTCCAACCAGGGTACAGCGGTACGAACCCGCGTCGATGAGGTTGGTGTGCAGGGTCGAAATACTCAAGGCGTGCGTGTGATTCGGACCCGTGAGGGAGAGGCGTTTGTTAGCGTCAGTCGAATTGCGGAAGACGACGTGGACACGACGGATGAGACTGCGCCGGGCGCCGCTTCCGACGCCCCTGTGGCGCCGCCCGCTGATTCTGAAGGAGTCGAGGAAAAGACCGAGTGATCCGTGCGCACAATTTTTGTGCGGGGCCCGCCGCCCTGCCGTTGCCGGTACTGCAGCGCGCGAAGGAAGAGCTAATAGACTGGGCAGGTGTTGGATCCTCGGTAATGGAAGTCAGTCATCGTAGCCCTGAATTTATTGATGTTGCCGAGCGAGCTGAGGCGTCGCTGCGACGCCTGTTGACGATTTCGGATGATTATGCGGTGCTCTTCCTACAAGGCGGGGCCTCGCTCCAGTTTGCGGCGGTGCCGCTCAACCTCGCAGGCCCTCACCTTTCAGCGGATTATGTGGTGACCGGTCAGTGGTCGAAAAAGGCACTGGCGGAGGGGCAACGCTTTGTAGCAGCCAATGTAGCGGCAACGTCTGTTGAGCAGGGGTTCTCAGTTGTGCCGCCTCAGAATGAATGGCGGGTCGGTGGCGATTCAGCGTATCTACACTACTGCCCGAATGAGACTATCGGTGGCTTGGAATTTGGCTTTGTTCCCGAGGTTGAGGCGGCTGTGGTGGCTGATATGTCCTCCACAATTCTCTCTCGGCCGATTGATGTTTCGCGGTTCGGTGTGATTTATGCTGGCGCGCAGAAGAACATTGGCCCCGCAGGATTATGCATCGTGATCGTCAGAAGAGACCTTTTAAAGCATGGCCGGGAGGATATCCCCGCTATGCTCAGTTGGCGGATCGCCGCCGAGAACGACTCGATGTACAACACGCCACCGAGTTTCGCGATCTACCTTGCTGGGCTTGTCTTTGAATGGTTAGAGTCTTTAGGTGGTTTGGAGGCGATGGCGAGCATTAACCGACGCAAGGCTGAGACGCTGTATGCACTGATTGATCAGACCGATTTTTATCAGAACCCGGTCGAACCCGTGAGTCGTTCATGGATGAATGTGCCCTTTACTCTTCCCAAAGCCGATCTGGATGCGGCTTTTTTGGAGAAAGCGCAGCAAGCCAACTTGCTTAATCTCAAGGGGCATCGATCGGTCGGCGGAATGCGTGCAAGCCTATATAATGCGGTGGAACAGGCGTCGGTTGATGCGCTGTGTGACTTCATGCAGGACTTTGAGCGACGCTACGGTTAGTCGGCGTGGCAAGGGCATTCTAATGGACCCCGAAGAACAACTCGGCAAGATTCGTGCTCGAATCGATGCGATAGATACGAAGCTGCTTGACCTGATCAGCGAGCGTGCTCGGTGCGCTCAGGAGGTGGCTGAGGTGAAGTTGGCCGACTCTCGGTCAGATGAGGAGCCCCCCGTTTTCTACCGGCCGGAGAGAGAAGCTCAGGTCCTCAGAGCGATACGGGAACGTAACCCCGGCCCGCTGGCGGGTGATCAAGTAGCGTCCATATTCCGAGAACTCATGTCGGGCTGCCTCGCGCTGGAGCAGCCCTTGGCGGTCGCGTTCCTTGGCCCTGAAGGCACCTATTCGCAAGCCGCGGCATTAAAGCATTTTGGCCAGTCAGCGGTGCCGCAGGGGCAGGCAAGCATCCACAATGTATTCAGGCAAGTTGAGGAGCGGCTGTGTGATTATGGAGTGGTGCCGGTAGAGAACTCCACCGAAGGGATGGTGGGCCAGACACTGGATTGTTTTCTGGAGTCTCCCCTGCAGATTACCGGGGAGATCGAGCTGCCGGTGGTTCACCATTTACTCGCCAGCGAGGGTGCATCAATTGATGACATCGCGCTGGTGATAGGCCATGAGCAGGCGCTTGCCCAGTGTCGCCAGTGGCTCGATAGTCATCTGACCAACGTCCCCAGAGACGCCGTGGCGAGTAATGGAGAGGCGGCTCGTAGGGCGAGTAGTGAGCAGCGTATCGCTGCCATTGCCGGTGACATGGCGGCGAAGTTATATGGTCTCTCTCCGCTGGCAAATGCCATTCAGGACAGCTCCAACAATACCACCCGATTTTTGGTGCTGGGTCGTGACAGCGTTCCACCGAGCGGTTTTGATAAAACCTCGCTGTTGGTGTCGGCTCGCAACCGACCAGGGGCCTTGTTGGGCTTGTTGCGCCCGTTTGAAGAGAACGGAATCAGCTTGACGAGAATTGATTCCAGGCCCTCCAAGACCGAAAAATGGACCTACGTGTTTTACATAGAGTGTGAAGGTCACCTCGCTGATGAGGTCATGGCTGAGGTGATTAACCAGATCGAAGAGCACTCCATCATGCTCAAGAAGCTGGGGTCTTATCCGCGAGCTCCGATTTGACCTCCTCGAATGTCAATGCGCCGGTAGTCGCTTTTCTCGGTCTCGGTTTGATTTCGGGGTCGCTGGCGGGAGCACTCAGAGCTTCGGGATGGGGAGGTGATCGGATCGCCTGGGGTCCGCGGTTACCCTCACTTGAGCACGGTAAAAGACTCGGTATTGTTGATCATATTTGTCTCGATCTTGATGAGGTGCTGTTGCGATCAGACCTAGTCGTGATTGGTGCGCCACCGGTTGCGACCGCCGAACTCTTACCTGAGGTGCTGACTAAAGCGCTCCAGTATGGTGAGCCCGTCGTGACGGATATGGCGAGTGTCAAAGGGTTTATCGTCGAGGCGGCCACACGCCATTACCCAAAGTTCGTGCCGGGGCATCCTATCGCCGGGAGTGAGAACAGTGGAGTGGAGGCTGCGCGAAGCGATTTGTTCCGGGGGCGAGAGGTCATTCTGACGCCCACAGCTGATACCGATCCGGAAGCAGTGACGTTGGTAGAAGACCTATGGTCCGCCGCTGGAGCGAGAATGACGCATATGTCTGTTGCTGAACATGACGCCGCGTTGGCCGCGAGTAGCCATGTGCCTCACATGATCTCTTATGCTCTGACCGCCATGTTGGGGGATCACGCGCTTGCGCCGATGAAACATGGCGGTGGCGCGTTGCGGGACATGACACGCATCGCCGCGTCCGACCCGGTAATGTGGCGTGACATCGCGCTGACTAATCGAGAGGCGGTTCTCGCTGCGATGGACGCGCTTTCTGCGGAGCATGATGCACTTCGAGGCTTGATTGCTGACCGCGACGCAGAGGGACTAGAGCAGTATTTTAAGCAGTGCAGAGTGCTTCGCCGAGAGCACGACGCCGTTCTCAATCCCGCACTGAACGATGCCGAGGCCCCCTCCTGATGCATTTTTATATGGAACCGGGTGGCAGGCTGAAAGGCAGAATCCGGGTGCCGGGGGATAAGTCAATGTCCCACCGGGCGATCATGCTGGGCTCGATTGCCGAAGGACGGTCAACGGTAAAAGGATTTCTAGAGGGAGAGGACGCCCTAGCGACGTTGGCCGCGTTTCGTGAAATGGGCGTCATGATCAGCGACCCGCGAGCAGGTGAGGTCATCATCGAAGGGGTCGGTTTGACCGGTTTGCGTCCGCCTCAGCGCGTGATGGATGTCGGGAATTCTGGTACCAGCATCCGGCTGATGGCTGGTTTGCTGGCGGGTCAGTCCTTCGACAGCATCCTCACTGGGGACGAGTCATTGCTCAGCAGGCCTATGGGCAGAGTGATTACGCCTTTGTCGCAAATGGGGGCGCTGATCAGATCGCGTGAGGGGTGCCCTCCACTTGAGATACAGGGAGGCCGCGCGCTGGCGGGGATTCATTATGATCTGCCCGTCGCCAGTGCCCAGGTGAAGTCCAGCTTGTTGCTGGCGGGGCTGTATGCCGAGGGTGTTACTAGTGTGACTGAGCCGGCACCCACTCGTGATCATACTGAGCGCATGTTGAAAGGATTCGGATATGAGGTTGCGCGCGAAGGTGACGTGATTAGCCTTAAGGGCAGAGGAGTGCTCCGGAGTTGCGATATCGATATTCCTACGGACATTTCCTCGGCAGCATTTTTCATGGTGGGGGCGTCTATTGCGCCTGGCTCGGATCTGCTCATTGAGCACGTCGGTATGAATCCTACCCGAGACGGCGTTGTGAGAATTCTAAGGGCCATGGGTGCCGATATAGAGGTCTCCAATGAGCGCGATGTGGGGGGCGAGCCCGTTGCCGATGTGCGGGTAAGATCGGCTCCGCTCCGCGGAATAGACATTCCTGAGAACGAGGTGCCGCTGGCGATAGACGAGCTTCCCGCTATCCTGATTGCAGCCGCCTGTGCAGAGGGAGAGACCGTGCTCGGTGGCGCTGAGGAGCTCAGAGTCAAAGAGAGTGACCGTATCGCCAGCATGGCCGATGGTCTCTCGCAGTTGGGTATCGCCAATAAAGTCATGCCGGACGGGATCAGGGTGACGGGCGGGGATCTTGGTGGCGGCGTGATTACCACCCATCACGATCATCGTATCGCCATGAGCTTTGCCATGGCGGCGTTGCGTGCGACGGATCGCATCAAGATCAGCGATTGCGCGCATGTCTCGACCTCATTTCCCAGATTCGCAGAGTTGGCGAGCGAGGCGGGTTTGCTGCTCCAAGTGGCAGACCAATGAGCGGCGACAGTGCGGTTATCTGCGTAGATGGCCCCAGCGGTGCTGGGAAAGGTACCTTGAGCCAGGGGCTTGCCACCAGATTGGGATGGCATTTGCTCGATAGTGGAGCGCTTTACCGGGTTGTTGGGTGGGCCTGTCAGCGCAGGCAGGTGTGTTTGGATGACGAAGCTGAGGTAACACAGGTTGCCCGACAATTGGATGTTCTGTTCAGATTGGAGCCCGCAGGGGTATCCGTTTGGCTAGAGGGCGAGGATGTGACCGGCGCGGTGCGATCTGAGCAGGGAGGGGCTGATGCCTCGCGGGTTGCGGCGCTGCCTAAGGTCAGAGCGGCGCTGCTCTATCGTCAGCAGGAGTTGGCCAGACCCCCGGGATTGGTTGCAGATGGTCGCGATATGGGCACGGTGGTTTTCCCTGAGGCACCACTGAAAATATTTCTCATAGCAAGCCCTGAAGCACGTGCTAAAAGGCGCTTAGATCAGTTGCAGGGCCGTGGGGAGAGTGTTAGTCTCCCGCGCCTTCTGTCTGACATCGAAGAACGAGACGCGCGCGATCAAGCCCGATCGGTCTCACCGTTGTCTCCGGCCGGTGATGCCATCGTCATCGACAGCACTCCGCTCTCAGCGGGTGAGGTCTTGGGCAAAGCACTGAGTTTGGCAATCGACAGAGGATTAACCACTGAGATTTTGGATCCACGGCTGGACCCCGCCTTAATCTCGAGATAACTAGCCCGGCTGGGTCTGGAAGCCGGTGGGAGTGGCAACACCCCGCACCTCAGGAATGTCATCATGAGCGAATCCTTCGCCGAATTATTTGAAGAAAGTCTGCAAACCGTCGACATGGAGCCCGGGTCCATTGTGACTGGCGTCGTCATTGATATTGATAACGAGTGGGTAACGGTCCACGCTGGTTTGAAATCAGAGGGTGTGATTCCTCTTGACCAATTTACCAATGCTAATGGTGAGTGCAGTCTCAGCGTTGGCGACGAAGTGCAGGTTGCACTTGAGACCGTAGAAGACGGCTTTGGTGAGACTAAACTCTCGCGTGAGAAAGCCAAGCGCGCTGAGGCCTGGAAAGGCCTGGAGGCTGCTCATGTAGCTGATGAAGTCGTGATGGGCGTAATCAACGGCAAGGTGAAAGGTGGCTTTACCGTCGATATCGAGTCCATCAGAGCGTTTCTCCCTGGGTCATTAATTGACGTCAGGCCGATTCGCGAGACCACTCATCTAGAGGGCAAGGAGCTCGAGTTCAAAGTCATCAAGCTTGATCAGAAGCGCAATAATGTGGTGGTTTCTCGACGCGCTGTGATGGAGTCTGCCAACAGCGCTGAGCGCGAAGAACTGCTGGAAAACCTTAAGGAAGGGCAGTCTGTGAAAGGGGTTGTGAAGAACCTCACTGATTACGGGGCCTTTGTTGATCTGGGCGGCGTCGATGGCTTGCTGCACATCACTGATATGGCGTGGAAGCGTATCAAGCACCCCAGTGAGATAGTGGAAGTTGGACAAGAGATGGACGTCAGGATCCTGAAGTTTGATCGCGAGCGTAACAGGGTGTCCTTAGGACTCAAGCAGTTGGGTGAGGATCCTTGGGTTCAGATTACTGGACGTTACCCAGAGGGCAGCCGCGTAGTTGCCAAGGTCACTAACCTGACGGATTACGGTTGTTTCGCAGAGATTGAGGAAGGCGTAGAAGGCTTGGTTCACGTCTCCGAAATGGACTGGACCAACAAGAATGTGCATCCCTCCAAGATCGTTCAGCTCGGTGACGAGATGGAAGTGATGGTACTCGACATTGATGAAGAGCGAAGACGTATTTCTCTTGGCATCAAACAGTGCACTCAAAACCCATGGGACGCCTTTGCGGCAGATCACGCCAAGGGAGACAAGATCTCTGGCAGTATCAAATCCATCACCGATTTTGGCATCTTTATTGGGCTTGAGGGCAACATTGATGGCCTAGTACATCTCAGCGACATCAGCTGGAACGAGACGGGCGAAGAAGCGGTGCGTAATTACAAAAAGGGTGACGAGATTGAGACTGTCATCCTCTCGATTGATCCTGAGCGCGAACGAATCTCTCTGGGGATCAAGCAGCTGGAGGAAGACGCTTTCTCACTGTATGTCAGCGATAACGATCGCGGCAGCTTGGTGACGGGCACCGTTACCGAAGTCGACGCTAAGGGCGCCACGATCAAGCTGTCTGACGAAGTCGACGGCTACCTCAAAGCGGTCGACATTAGTTTCGATCGTGTGGATGACGCTCGCGCAGTGCTCAACGTAGGAGATTCGGTTGAGGCCAAGGTGGTTAACGTGGACCGTAAAAACCGGGGGTTGGGTCTGTCTATCAAAGCGAAGGATACAGATGACGAGAAGGAGGCAGTGGCTTCACTCAAGGAGCAGGAAGAAGCCTCTTCACCTGGCACCATTGGTGACCTCATCAAGGCTAAGATGGAAGGGCAGTAAATTCATCGAGTCCGCAGAAAAGCCGGCTTGCGCCGGCTTTTTTTTGGCCGCGTGAAGGGGTGAAAACCCGATCAAAAAACGTTTTAAATTGAATCACTTGCCAAGAAAACGGGGGTGCGTGAAAATAGTGCTGTCCGGTAAGGGAGCAAGTAGATGACGCGCAGCGAATTGATTGAGTTGATGACCGATGGTCAACACCAGTTAAGCGCCAAGGACGTGGAGTTGGCAGTCAAGCTGTTGATTGACCACATGGCTGAAACGCTGTCCAGCGGGCAAAGAATTGAAATTCGTGGATTCGGAAGCTTTTCGCTTCATTACCGCGAGCCCCGGCAGGGGCGGAACCCGAGAACGGGCGACGCCGTAGCGCTTCGGGGTAAACATGTTCCGCATTTCAAACCTGGTAAGGAACTGCGCGATAGAGTCAATCGGTCTATAAAGTCCGGTTTTTAACCGTGCAGTTTTTGCGAAGGGGCCTGATGCTACTGCTTGGCACATTGGCAGTTGTAGCCGGTGGCATGTTCGCTCTGCAAAACCCGCAACCCGTTCCGCTTGACCTTTTGGTGCTCCAATTGCCCGAACAGCCCATCGCCATTTGGGTCCTGTCGGCGATGGGTGTCGGGGTGATGATGGGTCTTGTTACGGGTCTGCTGTTGACGCTTCGTCGCGCCGCCACGATACGACGTTTGCGCAAGCAACGCGATCGGTTACTGGCCGAAATGGGAAAGGATCAGCCGAATGATCTTTAACAACGCACTGTTGCTGGTTTTGCTCGTTCTCGCCGTAGCTGCAGGCTGGACGTTGGGTCGCGGAGGGCTTCGGATCAGCGGCGCAGATCGCTCACAGCTGCCTTCCCAGTACTACCGCGGCTTTAATTTCTTGCTTGACGGAGAAGAGGAAGATGCGGTCGACGCCTTCACTGAGGCATTAGCTGTCAATGAAGAGACGCTCGATACGCATATTGCTCTGGGCAGCGTGCTTCGCAAGCGCGGTGAAGTCGATCGGGCCATTCGAATCCATCAGAATCTCTTGACCCGCCCACACTTGACGCGGGTGCAGCTACACCAGTCGCACTTGGAATTGGCGAGAGATTTTATTGCGGCGGGCATTTATGACCGTGCGGAGCAGTTGTTAATTGATTTGGTTGCTGAGTCCTTGGACTTCGGCGCGACTGCGCAACGGCATTTACTGGAGGTCTACGAGGCACAGAGAGACTGGCCGGCAGCTGTCGCCATTGCTGAGGCTTTGATTACTGTCGCTGAGAGAGAGGGGGCGGCTGCCGCGGGGCACGGCCAGTCTGTTCATCAGTTGCGTTGCCAGTATCTGTGTGAGCAGGCCGACGCGGTCTTAGAGCGCGGTGATTCGGCACAGGCTTCGCGTCTTTTTGAGCTTGCGCTCAGAGATACCGAGGAGGATTTAAGAGCGAGAATGGGGTTGTCGCGAATGTCACTTTTAAACGGTGAGATTGAGCGTGCGCTTCATCATTTTGAGTTTATTATGGCGAGCGTACGCACCTGCACACCAGAGCTTCTTAAGCTGCTTGAGGATATTTGTGCTCAGCAGGGGGGCGCCGATTCGCATCTGCGTTGCCTGCGGCGCTACTACGAACAGCAGCCCTGTTCATTGCTGGCATTGGAATTGGGATCCGTATTGGAGAGCGTTCAGGGGAAGGATAGTGCCGAGACTTTTTTGCGTGAAACACTCAGACAGCATCCCTCGGTTTCTGTGGCGGCCTCTCTGATGTTGAACGGCGAGCAGGAGGCTGAATCTTCTCCTGAGCGTGGAGTGCTTCAGCACCTGATAGGTGCCGATCAGGGTTATCGCTGCGGCCACTGCGGATTCACTGGATCCACACGCCATTGGCGGTGCCCCGGTTGCCGACATTGGGACTCCAACCATTACCTTGGCGCTGCGGGGGATTCCGTTGATGGTTGAACGGGGTAGCAATCTGATTGTCGCACTGGATTATTCTTCTGCTGAGTCCGCGATTGAGCTGGCAGAGAAATTGAATCCTGAGCAAGTGCGCCTGAAGGTGGGTAAACAACTTTTCACACATGCAGGGCCGGATGTGGTGCGTAAGCTGCATGATCTGGGCTTTGACATTTTTCTCGACCTGAAATTCCACGATATTCCTAACACCGTGGCGCAGGCCGTGCAGGCTGCTGCCGATCTTGGAGTTTGGATGGTGAATGTCCATGCACTGGGTGGTTCGCGAATGATGGCAGCAGCCACGAAGGCGTTGTCAGCCCGGAGTCACCCGCCCCTGTTAGTCGCAGTGACTGTTTTGACAAGCATGGGGCGTGAAGACCTCGATGAGTTGGGCTGGGGCGCGGAACCCATTGATCGCGTGTGTCATCTCGCGTCTCTGGCGCAAAAGGCCGGCTTGGATGGTGTTGTATGTTCCGCGGCTGAGGCCGCTGTATTGTCTGACCGCCAGCGCCCGGGGTTTTGTCTGGTGACGCCGGGTATCAGACAAACAGGTGACGCAGTTGGTGATCAAAGGCGTGTGGTTACACCTGTCGAGGCGGTATCTGCCGGGGCGACTCACTTGGTCATGGGCCGTTCTATTACCGATGCCCCCGACCCCGCGGGTACTGTCGACGATGTGCTTGAATCACTGCAAGGCTTGCAAGGTCATTAAGCGTCTATTGCGGCCAATGATCTGTTGGTGTTGTCGACACCTCTCCAAACTTGCTTCTGATCTCAAATTTGGGGTCGAGTGGTATTCAGATTTATGGAGATTTCTATGAAGCATCAGATTGCAAGTGTGAGACAACCTCTTCATTCCAGCTCATCCAGCTTGGGTGGCACGGTATTTGGCCTGCGCCAATTCCTGAGAGCGGGCATGATGAGTCTATGGGTTTTAATGTTGAGCCTTAATGCCCAGACCTTGGCGGCGAGCGAACCGGTGAATATCAATCTCGCCAATGCCCAAGTGCTGGCAGAGGCGCTACACGGGGTGGGGTTGACCAAAGCTTCCCGCATTGTGGAATATCGAGAGGCGCATGGCCCTTTTGAGCAAGTCGAGGAACTTGCTGCTGTCCAGGGAATTGGTTTGGAGACGGTTGAGCGGAATCGTGACGTTATTCGTTTGCAGTAATCGATCGGGAGTCAGGGCGCTTTGTTGCTGGTGACAGGTGCCACGGGGTATCTGGGCAGGTCACTCTGCCCAGCCTTGCTCCAACATGGGAGTTCACTACGCTGCCTTAGCCGGGCAGCGCCCGCTGAGGAAGGCGTTGAATGGCTCCCTTACGATCTCGCTGATGCATCCTATGCGTTTCAGCGTACGTTCGATGACGTGACACACGTTATTCATTGTGCCGGCGTATCGCATCGCCAGGCACCAGACAATGAATACACTGCGCTCAATGTTGCGGCTACCCGGCGATTGGCTGAAGCGGCTGGGCGGGCGGGTGTGGGCCATTTTATTTATGTCAGCTCGCTAAATGTGGTGCCTGCCGCGGCGGAAGATCCCCTGCTGCCAGCGCGTTTACTTCCCGCGCCCGAGGAGGCCTATGCACGGTCTAAATGGCAGACCGAGCGTGAACTCGAGACCATCTGCGTTCAGTATGGCATTGCGCTGACCGTCGTGCGATCGGCGCTCATGTATGACACCGAGCTCACTGCCAATTTGGCGATTTTTGCAAGCATCATGCGGTGGTGGCCCCTCTCGTTTCCCGAGGTGGGGCAACGATGTTTGATCGGTCGGCCAGACGTTGTTCGGCTTCTGATGGCCTGTGCTGAGGATGCTGCTGGGGCGCCGGTGGGCCAGCCAGTCGTTGTCGCGTCAGACGGGGGTTGCTACAGCGCCCTCGCTATTTCAAGGGCAGTTGCCGGACGCCGTGTTTCTGGAGCGACGGCGCACTTGAGGACGCCTGAGTGGCTTTGTTATCTGGGGGGACGTTTGCTGGATTGGAAAGGTGCAAGAGCACCTGGTACTGCATGGCAGTTGTTGTCGGCTACACATTGGAGTGGCGTTCATCCGCAGATCACGGGATGGCGACCGGAGCTTAGGCTTGAGTCCGCTCTCCTGAGAGAGCCGCTTTAATCAGCATGCTGTTGCTACTGACATTGTGCTCTGGTTTGGGATTGTGGGGGTATGCGCGTCTCGCCCCGTTATGGGGGCTTGTAGACCTGCCTAATGCTCGTAGCTTGCATGAGCAACCTACCGTGGTCGGGGGCGGCGTGATCCCTGTGAGCGTCATCATTGGCTGCCTCGCGTTAGGGGGAGTGGCGTCTTTCTCCATCGCGGCTGAGGTGTCGCTATTGCTCGCGGGGTTGATGGCAATTGGGCTAGCAGATGATAGGTGGGGGATACCAGCAGCTTTCCGGCTGGTATGTTATCTCGCTGCGGGCCTCGCTCTGGTAGGGGTTGTATTGCCCGTAACAGACGCGATCAGTCCCGCTCAACTGCTGATGATGGCGGTTGCCGGGATAGGTGTGGCTTGGTGCACAAATTTATTTAACTTTATGGACGGTGTCGACGGCATTGCGATGGTGCAGCTGTTGTCCGTTGCGTGTGGGTTAGGCCTGGTCGCAATGTTCAGCCCAGTCGGCTCGCCAGAACTGGTTACCTTGTGCTCTGTGTTATTTGCCGCGTGTCTCCCATTTTTATGGTTCAACTGGCCTCCCGCAAAACTGTTTATGGGGGATGCGGGGGCCATACCTTTAGGCTTCTTTCTGGCGCTGCTCGGGTTGTTGGCAGTCAGATCGTCCGCGATGCTGGCCTGTGTTTGGCTCATCCTTATGATGCCTTTCATTGTTGATACGGGGCTGACATTGTGCGTGCGCACATTTGCTGGAAAGCCGCCCCACCTGGCGCATCGGGATCACGCATATCAACGTCTCACGATCAAAATGGGAGGCTCTCTACCTGTGGTGCTAGGGTTGATGGGATTGCAGGTGATTTGGCAATTCCCACTAGCGGTGACGGCTGTCAGCAGTCAGCTATTCCCTCCGCTTCTGGTAGTTTTGTCAGCTATTCCTGCTCTGATGGTGGTGGTGTACGCGAGGGCTAGCGCTTAAACTAGCGGCTCGTTTCTGAGCGGCTTCACCACGAGGTGGGGGGCTGTGTGGTAAAAGTGCGTATGATCAAGAAGTGGGTGTCCTTTCTCCGTGCGACCGGTTCCTACTCTGTGTCGGCAGTCATCTGGATGCTGGCGCGCCGCAGTCTTCCGCCAACCTACCGTTTGTCAGGTTGGTTACTTCTCGACCTGTCGTTGGTCGTGGGTGCGCTCTTCGGTGCTGCCTCGATTGGTGCGGGTAGCACAGTGGGGCACCTCAACCAGCTCTCTGCGTTAACCGTGGCCCTCTTGTTGGTAGCGACTGCGGTTATTTTTACCTCCCAGGGCCTTTACCGGTCGGTGATTCGCTACATGGGTCAGCAAGCGGTCTGGGATTTGGTTAAAGCCGTTAGCCTCTCCACCGCCGCGCTCGCTGCCGCGATCCTGATGACTTCGGTGGGCCTACCCAAAACTGCCCCTCTGGTGTATTGGTTATTGCTTTTTGTCGGAGTCGGGGGATCGCGCCTTGTATCACGGGCGCTGTATCAGTTCAGCACCCAGTCGGAAGTTCGCAGCGTCATCATCTATGGTGCGGGAGACACAGGGAGGCAGTTACTCAATGCGCTGAACCATGGTTCCGATTACCGCGTGGCGGCTTTTGTCGACGACAATCCCGCACTACATGACAGCGTGATCAATGGGCGGCCAGTTTGGGGGGTGGATGAGCTGGCCGATTTGGTGGCAGAGCATGGAGTGCGTCAGGTGTTGCTGGCGATTCCATCTGCATCTCAGGACCGGCGTCGCGCCATCATCACTTCGCTGGTCGGCCTGCCTGTGCGTGTTCGCACCATCCCCAAGATTTCCGAGTTGATTTCTGGCAATGCCATCGTCAACCAAATTCAGGATGTGGATCTCGATGATCTGCTGGGTCGTGAGCCGGTGCCGCCCCACCCGGAGCTGATCGATCGGTGCATTACGGGCAAAGTGGTGATGGTGACCGGTGCTGGAGGCAGTATCGGCTCCGAACTGTGCCGACAGATTCTGGCATCCTCGCCCCGAGAGCTGATCCTGCTCGATATCTCTGAGTTTGCCCTTTACAGCATTGACCGTGAAATCAAGGGCTTGTGCCAGAAACAAGGATTGCGGTTTCCCGTAGTGACCCTTTTGGGCAGCGTTAGGGATGAGCAGCGTTTGGAATCCATCTTCCGTACGTTTGAAGTGGAGACGGTCTACCACGCTGCTGCCTACAAGCATGTGCCTATGGTGGAATACAACGTTTCCGAAGGTGTTGCCAACAACGTGCACGGCACATGGAGCGCCGCCTGGGCAGCGCATCGGGCTGGAGTGGACACCTTTGTGCTGGTTTCTACGGACAAGGCAGTGCGGCCCACAAATGTGATGGGTGCCTCCAAACGGTTTGCGGAATTAATTCTTCAGGGCCTGTCGCAAATCGAGACAGGCACGCGCTTTTGTATTGTCCGCTTTGGAAATGTTTTGGGATCCTCTGGTTCCGTGGTCCCCCTTTTCAGGGAGCAGATCAGTAACGGTGGGCCCGTGACAGTGACTCATCCAGAAGTATCGCGTTATTTCATGAGTATTCGCGAGGCATCCCAACTGGTATTGCAGGCGGGAGCACTTGGAACAGCCGGTGATGTTTTTGTGCTGGATATGGGTGAGCCGGTCCGTATCGTAGAGTTGGCCGAACGCATGATTCGCCTGAGCGGCTATGACATTGAGCAGGACAATATCTTTGGCGAACATATTGACCTTGAGTACATTGGCCTGCGTCCCGGTGAAAAGCTGCATGAAGAGTTGCTGCTGGGAACTTCTGTGACAGGAACCGGGCATCCCATGATTATGCGTGCGGAAGAGGAATCGTTTGATTTCGACCAGATCGAGGACGCGGCGCATCGCCTACTGAGAGCCTGTGCCGAGATGGACCTAAATGACGTCACAGCGATTCTTACCGAGCACGTGATGGGCTTCTCCGGCCACGAGCCACGCCATGATTACGTCTGGGTCAAGCAGGGCCGTGTTGGGAAGCGTACTCGCAGATCTCTCGACGCAGAGAATGTCACGCCAATCCGTCCGGAACTAGTTGGACCTAATCAGCATTTGGGAAATCCGACGGACTGACCCTTAGCGCCGTAGCCGCACTGACAGTGTTGGCTGCTTCGAGTGGTGCTGGTTGTGCCTTTCCTTTCGTGAAGCAAGGGGCAGGCTGGTATGACTTGCTCTGCCACTATGGCTTGAGTAACGTCCCCGTTCCAACCCTCTGTCGGGGGCGCAATTTACGAGAGCTTTTATGTCTATGATCGTCAATCGGCGCGACGTCGATTTTTATCTCGATGAAATGTTTGATCTGAGTACGCTGCTAAAGGCAGATCGTTACCGTGAGCATGATCGCGAGAGCATTACCGCGATACTGGATCTTTGCCAAAGCATGGCGGAAGAAGAGTTTCTGCCTTGTGCAGCGGAGCTCGATGAGAACGAGCCGCTGTTTACGGACGGCAAAGCGATCACGCCCCAAGTGTTGAAAGACTGCCTCAAAAAATTTGTCGAGGCAGGGCTGCCTACAGCAACTTTCGATCAGGATTTGGGTGGCATGCAACTGCCCGTAATGGTGGCCAACTTCATGCAGGGCATCTTTCAGGCAGCCAATGCCCCGGCTGTCGGATACGTGTTTCTCACATCCTCCACTGCACACATGCTGCAGGCCTGCGGTAGCGAGACATTACGCCAGCGCTATCTCCCTCCGCTCATTGAGGGCCGTTGGTTTGGCACCATGTGTCTGTCTGAGCCCCATGCGGGGTCTTCACTGTCCGATATCCGCTGTATGGCGGAACCGGTCGGTGACGGTAGCTACAAGCTAACTGGCACGAAGATGTGGATCTCGGGTGGTGAGCAGGATATCTCCGAAAATATTGTGCACATGGTGTTGGCCCGCACCCCGGACGCGCCGCCGGGGGTGAAGGGCATCTCGCTATTTCTCGTACCCAAAATCCGAGTGGAAGAAGATGGTTCGCCGGGTGAGCCCAACAATATCGCGCTGGCGGGCCTTAACCATAAGATGGGTCAACGCGGTACCACCAATACGCTGCTGAATTTTGGTGAGGGTGGTGATTGTCTAGGTTACCTCGTGGGAGCAGAAAACGAGGGCCTCAAGAACATGTTCCACATGATGAACGAGGCGCGGATTGGTGTGGGCATGCTGGCTACAATGTCGGGGTTGGCGGGGTATCTGTATTCGCTGGATTACGCGCGCAATCGTCCACAGGGCCGACACCCGGGCGATAAAGATCCGAACAGTGACATGCTCCCCATCATTGAGCACGCCGATATTCGCAGGCTCCTAATGGAGCAAAAGGTGGCGGTGGAGGGGAGTCTCGCGCTGCTGACGTACTGTTCCCAGCTGGTGGATCAGCAACTGACCTCAGAAGATTCACAGACTTCGCAGCGGCTCACATTATTACTCGAGTTATTGACCCCAATCGCCAAATCCTGGCCTTCGGAGTACACCCTGGAGGCCAATAAGCATGCTATTCAGATTTTGGGCGGCTACGGCTACACCCGGGAATATCCCGTCGAACGTCTCTATCGGGATAACCGCCTCAATCCCATCCACGAGGGCAGCCACGGTATCCACGGGCTCGATTTGCTGGGTCGCAAGGTGAATCTGGCGGGCGGCGCGACCCTGGCCATCTTCGAAGAGAAAATGCAGCCGGCGTTGGACGCTGCATCAGGCAACGAGACGCTAGCCGAGATGGGTGAGTCGCTTTCTGACATCTGGCAGCTGGCCAAGCGCACGATTGAGACTGTGAATCAGGAGCCCGATCCCGTCACGCGCCTTGCCAGTGCCACGCCATTTCTGGACGCGTTTGGGCATCTGGTCATTGCCTGGCTGTGGCTACGTCAGGCACTGATTGCTCACGAGGCGCTACAAAGTGGCGCGCAGGCGGACACTGATTTCTATGAGGGCAAGGTCGCCGCATGTCATTTTTTCTACCGCTATCACTTGCCGCAGACAGCGGAGAAGCTTCGGTATGTTGGGTCTCAGGATCGATCGGTGCTCGACGCGCAGGCCAGCTGGTTCACCGGCGCTTAGACGCGTTGAAATCGGGGTGGACGGTTGTTGCGATAGACGTAGATGCCATCCAGGAGCAGGATGTGAAAATGTATATTGAGGTTTAGGGCTGATCCGAGGCGCTCAGTAGCTCGCTGCAGGTAACGTCGTTCTATGCCTCATCAGCCTGCAACAGGCTGAACGGTATTGGCAAATTAGATCCCCACATTCGATAATCTGGTGACGAATATATACAAAGGGTACAGATTCCCTCCAGATATCATTTCGTGCGCCGCCTGGCTCTACTACCGATTCAATCTCAGCCACCGCGATATCGAAGATCTCCTCGCTGAGCGGGGCATTATCGTATCCAGAGAAGCTATACGCCCATAACAAAACGGTTTCAGTGGCTAGCGTTCTTTGGCGATGCCGCCAAAGCGCTCATAAAAATAATGCTCTGACTCTGGCAATCGCCCTTGACGATTCACCAGTTCGGTTTGGATGTAGTTGGTAGAGGGCGCGGCGAGATCCCGATACAAGGCCTGTGCAAGCTGTCTCGCGACCGTGCCTTGCCAACGGTTTGGGAGAAGGTCATTGGGAAGTGGCGTATCTCTGAGGAGAATACGGCGGTATTCGTGAATGAGCAGCAGTCGAGCCTGAAGGGCTTCAACGGGTGTTGCTAACTGGCCTTTATCGAGGGCTTTTTTCAACGGTCTGAACAACCCAATTAATTGCCGATAGTCTTCCTCAAGATGGCTCAGTTGCCAGTGTTCGCTGACGATGGCACGCCACTCCTTTGACGTTGTAAGCGCCGTTGTTTTTGCCTCCATAACCACCACGCCGCTGCTGAGGTCAAACTCGTCCAGTAGGTCGCGTATGGATTCCTCGTCCCCACCCGGCCGCGCGAAGGTGCCATTGCTAATAGAGCGAAAGCCAAGCCAAGTTAAACTTCGCCTGAAATCGTCGCGCAGGTGCTCGGGCAAACTTGTTGGCATAAGCAGTTGCCAACCGCCGCGCCAACTGTCCCCGCCAGCGCTGTAAATGCGCTGTGCTGCGCGTTGGTATTCCTTGCCACCACTACGAGTGAACCCATAGAAGCTTTTGCGACCCTCGCGCTCGACCTCTAACCAACCCTCTTTGGCGAGTCTAAAAACTGAAGTTCGAACCAGACGATCATTAACGCCTAAAGCGTCTACCGACTTGGCAATACTGCCCAACCAGATCTCTCCACCGTGCTGAGAGATGACGTCACCAAAGAGCGTGATGATGAGAGATTTTGCCCGCATCGGCTGTCTCTCTCGAAAGGCATTGATAATTGGTTGTAACTGTTTGGCAATACTCAAATTATTTCCTCGACGGGAACTGCATTAGGTATCAATACGATACAAAAATGTTGCACAAAATGCTGCACTTGTATTACTTTAAATTCAAAGTATACCAACCGAACAAGGCAAAACTGGCCGTGTCAGAAACTCTTACTTCCTTGAACGATGTGAAGCGGCTATCCAAAGACAGTTTGGAGGCACTACAGGTTTCCCGCCTACAACAAACACTACAGCACGTATTTGATAATTCACCACCTTATCGGGAAAAATTTAAGGAGGCAGGTGTTCACCCTGGTGATTTAAAAAATCTGCAAGACTTAAAAAAGTTTCCATTCACTACCAAACAGGATCTTCGTGCGCACTATCCTTTTGGCTTGTTCAGTGTGCCCATGGACCAAGTGGCGCGAATTCATGCGTCGAGTGGCACTACAGGAAAACCCACTGTGGTTGGGTATACCAAGGATGATATAGATCACTGGGCAACCTGTGTTGCGCGCTCCATTGAGGCGGCGGGAGGTCGGGCTGGTGATCGGGTTCAGGTTGCTTATGGCTATGGGCTTTTCACCGGGGGCTTAGGGGCTCATTACGGCGCAGAGAAGTTGGGTTGCACGGTCATTCCCATGTCGGGTGGTCAAACCGAAAAGCAGGTGCAGCTGCTGCAGGATTTTCAGGCTGACATCATTATGGTGACGCCGTCATATATGCTTAACATCGCCGATGAGCTAGACCGTCAAGGTGTCGATCCCCTAGAACTCAAATTACGCCTTGGAATTTTTGGTGCCGAGCCCTGGACCAACGCTATGCGACAGGCGATCGAAGCGCGTTGCGGCATAGATGCGACAGATATTTACGGTCTTTCCGAGGTGATGGGACCGGGCGTCGCTCAGGAGTTTGTGGACAGCAAGGATGGACCGACCATTTGGGAGGATCATTTCCTACCGGAGATCATAGATCCCGAAACGGGCGATGTAGTAGAAGATGGTCAGGAAGGCGAGTTGGTTTTCACCAGCCTCACCAAGCAAGCTTTCCCCGTGATTCGTTATCGCACCCGAGATCTCACACGACTGTTACCGGGGAGTGAGTGCGTCATGCGGCGGATTGCCAAAATCACTGGGCGCTCTGATGACATGCTGATCATTCGTGGCGTCAACGTTTTTCCCAGCCAAATTGAAGAGCTCCTTTTGCAAAAGCCAGAGCTGTCACCACACTATCAAATAGAACTTAACCGTGCGGGCAACATGGATGAGGTGACGTTGCATGTGGAGGAAAAGCCTGACGCAAACGACTCCCAAGCCCAGGCCAGTGATTTACAGCAGCGCATCAAAAATCTGGTGGGTATTAGCTGTCAAATTAAGGTGCACAGCAGTGGGGGGCTGCCGCGCTCTGAGGGCAAAGCTAAAAGAGTTATTGATCGAAGATAAAAACTAAAAGGTCTGCCTATAGCCCCAAAGAGTGGCCGCAACTTTTTGCTTGTAGGCGTCAATGAAAACAAAGGCAAAAAAAGGCGCCCTTTTTCGGGCGCCTGTTGGTAGCCAAATGTCACCACTCAGAATCGATAGCGCGCTTCAAGACCAATGGTGCGGGGTCGATTAGTCACGATACGAGCCCGTCCGGGCATCTCAGCTGCGATTGGCCGGTTGTCCGCAAGGTTAGCGCGTTCATCGGTGACATTGTCGGCGAAAAGAGTGACATCCCAATTTTCGTTCAGCACACCTGCTCACGAAGAATATGCCATGAAGCTCTCAAGTTGACACACTCATTCCCGGATACTTAATGTAGCTTGAAATACGAGCGCAAGTGAAAGATTTTCGCTTGACGCGTTTCATGTGTTGTTGGTGAGGCTAGAGACAGAAATGAAGATTGATATCGGTATGGACAGTTTACTAAAAACGCTTCGCAAGCCCGAAGTGGGTATTCCAAAGGAGGAGCGCCAAAAAGCTATTATTACCGCCACATCAGTCGTTGAAGCTTGGGATGCGATTAGTCAGACATAAAAAAATAAAATAGCGTCTGCTTTGCAGGAAATTACGGGTCACCCAGACGCTTACAACGGTATGTTGATTTAGTCCCTGCTTTTCAACCTTACCGAGGATACGTTACACCTACACAATATAGTGCCCTACCTGTCTCGATATGACCCAGATTTTTTCGAGGCATCAGGAATCTTGATGGCCGTTAAGTCACTTCTTTTTGAGGCACATCCACTCAAAAGCGCGGCTCTTAGAGAGGTATTCAATCGCGACTTTTCGAAGAAGCTGTTCGATATCCAGTTGGCACATGTGCAGCGTGTTTATGACGAGGTGGCTCTAAAAAAGAGTGTGGGGTTTTCTCGGAATAATGTTGTCGTAGTGCTAACACCGCATTTTGTGGGGACGGTGTTTTAAGCGATATAGCTATCCGACAATGCCTTATGGCAATAGACAATTTGTCACCCGAGATGATTCTGTGTGTGGGGGAGCCTGCAGTAATGGCAGAGCCATTCCGAGAGCGCAGCTTTTCATTCGTTTACCCACTCGGGCATGGACTGCCACTTGTGAAGAGCAACTATTTTCAGCTCTACTCGGATCCGTCGGCGGAGGACGCGCTGACTATGGAACGCGAGGGCATTACGGACAGATTTTTGTTTACACAGCAATACGATTTGGCTGTGAAACCTCCGTCGTCGGCCCTCACCCGTGAGCAATTTCTCATACCCGAGGATAGCTTTGTATTTAGTGTTGTGGGAATGCATCTTCAGATCGACGTGGACGGAACACTCCTAGAGATGTTTGAGAAGATTGCGGTGAATAGCCGAGCACACTTTTTATTTGCAGGAAACTTTGCGGGATATTCAGAGAAGCTTGAAGCTCACCAAAGTCTCAGACAGACAACCACATTTATAGGCTTTCATGAAGATAATATGGCCGTTCACAACATCACTGATGTCTTTATAAATCCTGCGCGATCAGGTGGTGGAACGGGTGTTGTGTATGCGCTACGAGCGGAGTTACCTGTTTTGTCTCTCCGCGTGGGCGATGGTGGTTTGGTGACTAGGGCCTTCCCGGAAATTAGGGATTACGACCATATGTCTGAGATCGCGCTAAAGATGATGGAAGATCAAACTCTCCTCGACACATACAAAGATATATCTCGTGGTGAGGCGCCAAAGTTTACAGGTCAACTCATAGATCGAATAATGGCGGAGTTTGAGAAGTTCGCAACGACGAGGAGTGCCTCGTTTGAGTAGCTACATCTGCCTGCGCTTCTTTTGATGAACTGTCGATTTATTTCTAAAGGATGATCGTCTTAACCCAATTCATTCTGGACAATTAAGCTAGTGATCTGAAGTAAAGCTCTCTGGGCTGGAGTTGCCGGCTGGTGTGTTAGAAACTTCCCATGCCCCCTAATGTATCTGGGCGGTAACCATCACTATCACAATGGCAGTTAGCCTCCCCGGGGGCACTAACGATGAGCTAATCGTCGGATTCCGAATAGACCTATCAGCCCGCTCAAGATTACTAGAACGAGTTTAGGTAAAGCAGGCATCTGTTGGACGTGCCGGTCCTCTGGATTTTTTTGTTCTTCCGAAGCGCGGGCGGAGTTTGGAGATCCGCTGTCGGCACTGCCTGAAACAGCTGCAATACCCATGAGTGTATCAAGCAAATTTATAAAGCGGCTTTGTGGTAGCTGGGAATAAAGGTCGAGAAGTTTTTCGACTGAGTTACACCTAGACGAGTTGTCTCTAATATCAATGACGCCATCAGCGAGGTCTGTTCCTGATGGGCCGCCAGGCCAACCCAATAATCGCGCCACTCCGTGACAATTTTCAAGAGCGACATTCCCATAGATTTCCACTTGAGGAGGATAACGGGTACCGAAAATTTCAGAGACATTTGCTAATCCGTCAAGGTTTGTGAGGGCCGTATTTTCAGTAATCGATAGGAGGTCCGCCATCATAGGGATGCTTGAAAGCCCGTCTATATTCTTCAGTGCCTTATTATTTTCAATGATGATTTGGAAGTAGTTGCCACTCATGTTTGACAGTGCGTCAATATGGGTGAGGGGAGTGTCTGCGATTGCCAGTATTGCTGACACGCTGACTATATTGTGTAGTCCATTAAGATCGGTGGAGTATAGGATGCATAAAAGGGCTATCGAGAGCAGCTATTCTTATGGATACGAGTCACCAGACCTGAAAAGATCGCGAAAAGCCGGTCTATCACCCTGAAATCTTACTGGCGTCAGTCATCGAATAATTCACTTTCGGCCGGCCATTGCTGAACTGTAGAACGCAGAGAGCCGAGCCAGACTTTTTCAGTGGCGTGCTTGCTCTCTCCAACGGGGGTGTCATTTTAGTGGACCATAGGCTTCTCACCACCGTGATACTGCACGATGACTGCATTATCAAAAGGGACTAAACCTTTGAGCATACTGACTAGCAGAGATGATAGGCGTTCGCTGCCGATCTCGGAAATGATTGGCGCAAAGCGCGAACTAAAGGCTGAAAGATGATTGATCATGGCTTAAGGGTTAAAGTTTAAAAGACTCACTTCGGATCATATTTAACATCGTGACCTGATGTAAAAATATTCTGAGTAATAGCCTGCAACTTAGTGCTCACTGAGACCGCTACCGCCTTTGGCATTATCGTAAAGACTACCATCGAGGGCAGTTTGGGCCGTAACGAATTCGATGCCATCGATAACAAAAACAATCGGCTCACCCGAGCCGGGTTCACCACGATAGTTACCCGAGCGCAGTTTCGAAACTGCCTGTGTTACCGTGGCCAAGCGGCCTACACCGACCCGAGCCGAACGATGTGCGCCCAAGAGATAGTTAGCGCCTTTTTCAATTTCAACCAGCCGCGCTAAGGAGCGCTCGTAATCATCGAGATTAGTTTCGGGCACAAACAACCATAGTTCCGCATCGTAGTAAGTATCGCCAGTAAACAGCAGCCCCTTGTCTGCATCTAACAGGGCGGTTGCATCGGGGGTATGGCCGGGTACGTGTAATACCTGAAGACGACGCCCGCCGAGGTCAATAACATCCCCGTCTTTTACATAGCCCGTGGCTTGCCACGCTTTTACGGTAAAGTTTTCTACATCCAAACCTACTGGCGGGCCCTCACAAAAAGCGTCGGGGGCAATATCCCCCGCCACGGCGCTATTATCGAAGCCTGCCATATTGGCTCTGGTGTAGTCGCTGTCAATAGCGAGAATAGAATCAAACTCAGCATTAGCGCCAGTGTGATCAAAATGGGTGTGGGAATTTAAGACCGTAACCGGCAAATTGGTTAGGCGCTCTACGACCGGCCGCAATGGCGAAAAGCCCATGCCCGTATCAAACAACAAGGCGCGGGTTTCACCGACAATCAAATGCGAAATAGTTTCTTGAAATTGGTACGGCTCGACAATCGAGTATACGCCAGGGCCAGCTTCATAAATACGAAACCAATCATCTGAGGCGGGGGATAATGGTAGCTTCGAATTCTCGCCGCCGGTTTGTTGCGCACAAATATCAGCGAAGGATCCCTCCGGGGCGTAGGGCGTACCTAACACGATGTCATTGGGCTCGGCGGAAAGCGCATTTGCCACCGCAAGTAAATTAGCCATTAAACCCACAACGAAATACCGCATAGCAGTTTCCTCTGAGCACTGAGCCCTGAAGTATGAGTATAGGACGCATAAAAGGGCTATCGAGAGCAGATATTCTCATGGATACGAGTCACCAGACCTGAAAAGATCGCGAAAAGCCGGTCTATCACCCTGAAATCTTACTGGCGTCAGTCATCGAATAATTCACTTCCGGCCATTGCTGGTCT
>JAQWUD010000011.1 GCA_029242325.1 Luminiphilus sp. | reverse complement strand
AGGGTGGGGATGGATTCGGGTTCCCCGTTGTGTTCATCCGCAGGTCTCTCTGCAGGTTCGGGGCTTCGAGCATTTTCCGTATTGATAGTCAAGAAACTCTCTATTGTCGAGAACAGGCTCAAAAAAGCAGTTAGTGACGGTGGAGGGGCATCGGGATCAACAATGTTATTTACTCCATCACCATCGGAGTCCAGTTGTCCGTTGGCGTTCGTTTCCTCGAAATAAACTGTATTGGGACTTTCTATGCGGTACTGAATCCAATCTCCCTCGAACAGTTCCTGGTACCGTTGCAGTCCGTCACTTCCCTTGCCTATATCCAGGAGATATTGGTTATCGGCACTCATTGCGCCGCTAAGATCTGTTATCAGAGCTGGGTCAAGGGTGATGGTGGCTTCGGTCAACCAATTGTTCCAATAAAGTCTATTGTAGGCGGGTAGCGTGTCAGTCCGGCCACCCGGTGCCATAACTGAGTAGTCCGGTTGCACCCCATCAGGGTCCTGATCGTGTGTGCCCATACCGTAGGCATGAACGCACTCATGTACCCCAGTATAGATCCTGGTCTCGTACTCGAAAGGGTCTGTTAGATCTAGAGCTGAGAAATCGGTATAAGCCGCGGGGCCATTTACCACACTGCCATCGGCCGCCAGCACCCCAAATAACTCAAGCGTTAGCTGAACCCCTCCAAGGTAGTAGCCACCATCATGGCTAAAAGCGATAAGAGTTATGTCATGCTTGGCAGGGTCATAGCCAGATGGGAGGCGCATGTTTGCCAGAAATCCGTTGGCGGCTGTGCCGCCAAACCTTAATACTTCGCCTTGGAGCCAAAAGTAATTGCTGTTTCCGTAAGGGTCAGACGGATAGGGAGCCGAACCAAGATCGCTCGATCCCCAGTTTCTTGATGGCTGATTATTAGCAGTGATCCAGTCGAGAAGAGCCTGAATAAGCTCGCGGTCACTCTCTGTATAATCCAAGGCATAACTACGAACCCAGTTCCACTTGGGCTCGGGCCATCCCGCTAGCGCCGCCTGTAGAACCTCAATTTCCGCGTTGGCTTCATATTCCTCCCAGCCGGTTGAGTCAATTCCCGCATCGTAAATAGCATATGTGGTGACTTCGCCAAAACTCAGCGACTCTAAGTGACTGATAATATCTTGGGCATAAGGTTCAAAGCTTTCTGCAGTCGGAAAAAGCGTCGTTCCAGCATATCCGCGCAGAATTATGCCCACGTGGGCCACCTTGTCGTCCATTGCGAGCGTGAACGTGCTACTTGTTGCGATCAGAAGTGAGTAAATGAACGATTTAAAAGATTGGCTTCGCGAATTAATCACACGAATATTCCGTAAGATGAATCACCGTGACTGAGTAAGTTAACACGGTTTCACGAGCCCCGTGGCCAAAATCGTAGGTGAGAAACTCTACTGAAAAAACCTGCCGGCTGGCGAGCCAACTCAAATAGAGCGCAAGGCTTCTCCAAAATCCGTCGCAGAAAATGCCCAAGGAAATGCCTTTTACGGACTTGGTAGGCTCTCTCCTCTGCGCTCCCGCACTGGATTTAGAGTATCCGAGTCGTAACCATCACAATCACAACGGCAGTTAGCCCCTCCCCGGGGGGGGGTCTAGTGACAAATAGGTGACACACTCAGTTACACCCAACGCGGCTCAGCACAGCAAGAATGGCTTTATTGCTGAGGTTTGTGTTGTGGCGGGATGTACTGGAATGTAACGGGAGTAGGGTGCCAAGCACTTAAAATCCCCCGGCCATTGCGGCCGTGCCGGTTCAAGTCCGGCCCCGGGCACCACTTGTTGATGTTGACCCCATGCCACCTTGGGAGTGGAGAGGGCGCTAGGTTGTCACCTATTGCTCATGGCCTGCAGCGCGCCAGTGGCTACTATTAAGAAGCTCACTACGCTACACAGCGCATGCGACACGCCGCTTTAGGCTCCAAACTAAGGCGCTGAAGAAGACAGAGTTTTGTAAAACTAACCGGCACTAAAGGCCCTTATCAATGAAAGCTATACGGAATTACACTCTACTGGTCGCTGCAATTCCTCTGGTTGCTTCGATGAATATTGCAGCCAGTGAAAAGACCATTCCGGTAACGGAAGAAAACTTCTCCCACGCCGAAACTGCGCGAAATTACCGCAACTGGGCCAGACAGGGTGCGAACACTATGTTTGTAAAAATGCCCGGCCTGCCTCCTAGGGGCAAAGCGGCTGCGACTGTGCAAATGAACGACGACACGCTTTACGGTTCGGCCATTGTAGAAGCCGTAGACGGCAATGTGACATTTTCAATACCTGAGACCGATGACTATCTCGCCGTGCAGGTAGTCACCGAGCGCGGACACGGGCAACACTATGTTGTAGAAGACGGTCACTATGACCTGCCGGTTGAATCGCAATACGCATTCCTGATTTATCGCTCTGGGACAGAAAATGGCATCGACGCCGCTAAAGCAAATTTAGATAAAGTGGATGTAACAGACTTTAACTTCGCCACAAGCTACCAGGTGCAGCCTTACGATTATGACGAAGTCGAAAAATGGGTTAAGAAATACACGCAAGAAGTGACCAGCATGGATAACTTCACGTATACGTTTCCTCGCACATCTAAAGAAGTCACCGATTTACACCAGTGGAATTTAGAGAATGCCGCAGGCTGGGGAGGAGCTAGCCCCGAAGCGTTTGTCGGGAATAAATATGCCAACAGCCCCAAAATGAAGGCCGACACCTGCCACACCTCGACATTTGATGACCCCGAGAATAAGTTTTTCACATCGATTACTGCTTACGACAACGATAAATACTTGATGGAAGATGTCCGCAACATCAACTCACATACTTGGGACAAGAATAGCGACGGCACAATCACCGTATCTTTTAACTGCGGCGAACTCGCAAAAAATAATATTGACACACGAGGCAATGACTTCACTTTCACTTCACGTCATTACGGCGTAAACCCAAAGGTGATGAGCAGTGCAGAGGACCCTATTATTTCTTCTGTTGAAGCTCAGTAGTTGCACTGATTTACCTAAGGCATGCCTCGTGCTCGCACGAAAGGTATAGGTGAGTCGGTGCTAACTGCGTAAATGAGAGTGCTGTTCAAAGTCAAAAGAAGTAATTGATTCGCGCCGAGATGTACCCTCACGCCCACTGCCTAATCTCATCTCTTGTAAGCGGGAGTGGCCCCTTTGGCTGGCGACTAAAAGGCGTGTCTGTAGTAGCGTTGACTTCCCCTCAGACCTGAAAGATTTGATGATGAAGAGAGTCGTGCTTGCAGTGATCGGTTTGATGCTCATCAGTTCGGCCAAAGGTGTCGAGCCAGAGCATCATCTCAACAGCGTTTCGGTCTTTCTCGGAGTGGCCGGTGAAGGGCGTCGTCAGCGAGCAGGTTCGGTCGGCTTGGAGTACGAGCGTCGACTGGGTGAGACTTGGTTTGTTGCGCCCGCGCTAGAGCATGCGTTTGGCGACCTTGATTTCAGTATTGTGACCCTGTCCGTTGGGTATCGGTTCAATAGGTGGGCTATTTTTGCTGGCCCCGGTATTGAGTGGTCTGAGTCTCACCACGGAGATGAGTCAGGTACCGAGAGCGAGTTTCTGATTCGCACGGGGGTACTGTATGAGTTTGAGGTTGGTGAATTGATCGTCGCGCCGCATGCGATGGTGGACTTTGTAGGCAATGAGGAAGTGGGGGTAGTTGGTGTAACTGTCGGTATGAGCTTTTGAACTAACGTCTTCAAACATATCTCTCATATCCGGGAGTGGCACCTCCCGCGAATGAACAGGGCCGACCCCCCCTCCCCGGGGGGGGGCTGCTGACACTAATAAGTCAGAATAACTACAAACAAACCCCAAATAACCCCCAAATAACCCAGAAGAGCAGGGCAGTTCTATTGAGCTATCTTGGGTTATGTCGGGTTATCCCGTTGTGAAGGGAACTTAAAATCCCCCGACCGTTGAGGTCGTGCCGGTTCAAGTCCGGCCCCGGGTACCACTTTCAGCGATTGTGGTGCCTAACTTTGTGCTGGGGTATGGTCGACAGTATGGCCAATTTTCTCAAGCTCCCCATTTAACTTGTTAGTTGCTGCCTGCATGTCATCTCTGTGTAAGTGCATGTACTCGTTGGTCACCAGGGCAGAGGCGTGGTTCCGCATGTCCCCGATTAAGGTCAGGGGTATGTCCGAATCCTTGGCAAGCGAGGGCGGTAACGTGATGCCTAGGAGACGGAAGGGCGTATGAGCGAACCAATAATATGGGTGGCATTGGGTGCGTTGGCTGTCCAAGCCGCTCTGTTCTTCGCGAAGGAATTATTGCCTGTACACTTCTGGGTGCTGACGGTATTCAACTGGGCATGTCTGTTTGCCCTGCCGTACGCGATTCATACGGCGTACCTTTAACCGCTTCTCATCTCCCCTGCGAGGCGATCTGGAGTAGTAGTCGTTTTGTAACGGTAAGTGTATCTGGGCCAGAAAAGGACCGATTATGGGCAGTAAATTTAGGCTAATGAAGACTTTGCTCCGTGCGACTTGTCTGCTGCTGATTTCACTCTCGTCCGCTTCCGCCTCTGAAGGCCACGAACATGGCTCCGAAAGACTCCCCGATGTTCATTTGAAAGCGACGCAGGAGAACCAGAAAACTTCTGCGCCCAACCCTTTTCTAAGTCTCCTTAATTCAATAGCGCTCCTGCGATCCGGTGTTTCACCCAAGGGCGGAACATCACAATCCAACACTGTGCCTGATGTCATTTGGACGCCTCCCGCCAATGTCGAATGGATTCAATACGATTTCAACGCATCGGGAGACCAGTTTTGTGATGCTGTCGATGGTTTTTGTGCCGGATGGTTAGAGACCGCGTCTCAGGAATGCAAAGACAATTACCGGTTTGGAGACTCCGTACAGGATACGCAAACGCGATTAGAGTACGAGGGGTGCGTGTATGACATGGTATTTCGGCCCTATCTCTCGATGGCTGTGGAGCGTGAAACTTCCGAACTGACAGACAGCCAGAAAGAGAATGCTGCCAGGCTGAAGGCCCTGGGATGGAATCAACCATCGGGTCAGCCGGTGGCGTTTCGAGTTGCCTCGGATATCCCTGAACCCATCGTGGAGGCGTCCAAGGAGGGTATGTTCGCCGCCATCGATTTGCTCGGTAATTACGGCCCCCTGCGCGTGTATTTAGTGGGTAATGACCTCGGCGTAGCAGAAGAACTCGCGAACGACTTCTGTGATTTCAATTATCCCCCCGACCAGAAAGCGTATTGCTTGGCCGATCAGGGTGAGGCAATCCGGGAGATGGCCTATATCTATCCCGGTGGTAATGGTTTTCAGCAGTCATCATGGACGTTGGACGCACCGGTGCAATCTTTCGTTCACAATCCCTATGCGGATGAAAATAATCAGCACAGTACCGATGAGGGCGAGTTGATCAGTGACCGACGAGTGAATGCCCACGAGTATTTTCATGTTTACCAGGGAGCCCATAATGTTTATCGCGGGGCGGATGACAGTGCCTTTGGCTGGGCAACAACGCGGTGGGTTGAGGAGGGTGCGGCGATCTATTTTGAGCAGTTGATCTCTGAGAGGTCGAACTGGCAAACGTCTGCGAGCATCGACGCTCGCGTCTGGCAAGATTTGAATGCGATGAAGGCCTTTACGACGCGATTCCCGGGTGTGTCGATGCGCGACGTGGATACCGGTGCGCAAACCGAGCGATTGTTTTCATACTGTGGTGAATTGTGTATTGGTGCGCTGCAGTACGAATTCGGCCACATAGCCTTCCAGTATTTGGCCGTAAAAACATCCGAAGACACAGTGCTGTTCGACTATTGGCACGAATACACCGAGTTGGGGTGGGCAAACGCGTTCGAAAAAGTCTTCGATCGATCGATTGCTGATTTCTACACTGAGTTTGAGGCATTTTTGCTCCTCAGTGTCGAGGAACAATTGGACGCGCTCGGCATCGACCCGTAACGGTCGTTCACTAAAACCTCTACGCGGCGAGCGCACAGGTCTGTTGCGCGGTGAGCATGTATGACGCCATGCTCACTCTTGTGCGAGAGCTTAGGTGGCTGAACAGCGAGCCCAAGCACAAGTGGCTGGAGGAGTATTACGACAACACAGAGAAAAAAGCGGAGACAGGCAGTCGCGGCCATATCATTTGTGTAACCTACAAAAGTCTTAACAGATGCTTCGATTAACCACAGACGGCTTGCCCACAGGTGTCCTGAAACGTCTCCTGCTAGTCCCTTTGAGTTGGACTGAAGGAGCTTGGACGGTTAATTGCGCCTCTACAAATTATGATCTTCACTCTCAGGCGGAACTTGATGCGCTGGGCGCTACCGGTTGCGATAGTGTCCCGGGGAACCTCATCGTAGGTAACGCCTCAGACTTAACCTACCTAGACGGCCTAGCTAATGACCGTTGAGGTCGTGCCGATTCAGGTCCGGCCCCGGCCAACATAATCGACTGACTTGCCACAGCGATATGCCCTATTTTAGAGAAGTATTGACCCTCCTCAACACCACAGGCGGCTAAGCGTTATCGTTGCGCAGATCATTGACAAGCAGGAAGCTGTCCAATCGCCGCGGCGATGTAATCAAGAAACAAAGTGCCATCTTCGCGTCGGTATTGCTCTGAATCTGCCGCGCCAACTGTCAGCGCTCCGACAGCTTCATCTCCCTTCCCTATACAAGCTATTGCAACCGACCCTGAAGATGTGCCGCGCCCAAATAGTTCATCCATAGTCTTTGGCGAGACCGTTCCCGAAAACGTACCTGCCTCTCCGGTTAGTTCCCGCACCAATGATTCCGCACCCTCCCCGTGAGGCGAACTGCCAAACCAGACCAACGCACCCATTTCTGCACCAAAGCTGCTGCACGCCTGCTCGCTCCAAATAAGGGCGGCATGCCCTTTATCTACCGCCCGAACTAAAGCTCCCAGAGTCTGGCGTGTAGCCTCAAGCATTCGATCACTTTCCTTCCCACTCTCTGACAGCTCGACTATTTTCTGCCCCGTAGTAGTGCTGCGCTCGCGTAGAATCGCCAACTGCCCTTCGACAAGCGAAATTGCACCGTCCCCACCAGTTGGTAGATTCAATGCTGCCAGCAAAGCCGGGCGATCTTGAAGAAAGTCAGGATTTTCTCGCAAAAAATATTCGACATCCTCGGGACTGATTGCTGAGTTCATGAGGTCACCATTAAAAATACAATATCAATATAACGAGGCGTCCAGGGCTCGCTGATCCTAAAAGTCACTCGTAAAAGTAATGCCGCTATTCATTATCGGGTGAGCCTCAGTCGGCTTTCTGCACTAGCGGCATCAGGCGATATCCATCGAACTTGACGCGTTCGCTTGGAATGTAGTGCCGGACAACAAAGTTGAAGCTCCCGGTGTCATTGCTGATCGGCACGTTATTTAACGCTTCATCACCGCAGCCCAGGTTGACGGTGTAGGTACCGTCTTCGTTCTGCGTGGCAATATCGGAACTCGTGTGGGCCACATCATCGAACATGAAGCCATTTTCGTCATAGACAGTAAAAGACCAGAACGCGCCATTATCCGGATCTTCAAAAGTGGCCGAATAGCAGCCCTCTGCCGGGTAATTGGGTGAGCTTTCGTACAGATTGTCGCCGAGCTGCGCGCCACCCCAGCCAATCGCCGCCCCTATCGTGTACTTATCAAAGTTGTAGAGACCTCTCGAGGCATCCGTAGGCGCCGTGAACATGCCGTTTGCGGCGTCTGCGCCATAGGTATCTACCAACTCCGACAGCTTCTGACGTAAGGCGAGTTCCGCTGCTTCGAAGCTTTCCCGGTTAACGGGTTCGGCGGAAAACGGGTTGGCGCTTCCGGCATTGATGGTCATACCGTCCTGAATAGCGTTGGCCTCCGCCTCGCTCAAGGTGCTGTCCAGTCGAACAATCAGATACATGTGTGAGCCATAGTGAGTTGCCAGCTCAAAGGTGCCGCTCCCGTATGACATGGGCTGGATGCGATGATCCATTGTGACCGGTTGCACCGATACGTACTTACCTTCGGGGACAGATGGGATGGTAATCGAGGCCCCAGCCGAGACATCCACTACGGCAAAACTGTAAAAGGTATCGCGGTTCATCCGCACGACGGGCTGGTCGTCTGTAGGGGTCAGCTTGCGACCGTGGGCGAAGTCATTCACTGCGGCCCTGCCTTGGGCAATGAGCAGCTGACGAGATGTCTCAAGCTCAGGGTAATTCTCAGCAGCGACTGTCATGCCATAGGATTGGAAAAACCCTTCAATCGACGTAACGGGCTCGGCAGCGGCTGTGATGCCCCAGGCCGCTGTCATCGCCATGACCATGGCTGCGGGGGTCTGCTTCTCGAATTTGAATGGGTAAAGATTCATAAGGGTGCCTACTTTTGAAGATTGAAAACAGAACGTGATGAAGGACGGGGTTACTTTACAACTCTATGCGCGCAAGAGATTTTTTTACATGAGCAGATGCAGCTGAGGTTGCAAATCTTATGCATTTGTGCCGAAAGCGTCAAAATCACAAGGGCGATTCCACCCCCAAGGGGGCTTTATGAATACCTTGGGATGGAGAAGCTTGTTGCCTAGTTTACTGCCCTCAACTTTCAGAAGCCTCATATAAGCTTGCTTCTTCGCATTGACTTGCCTCATTGAATTGCGCCTCGAAAGCATCTAACGCACCGCCCTCCATCTTCGACTGAATTTGCCCCCAGTGAACTGGATTTTCGAACACGTCGATATATCGGAAAGCTGCCATGTCAGACGAAGCAATAGATTCAAGTACATGGCTTTTCACTTTGTACTCAGACAACTCGTTAACGGCCTCTACCCACGCTGAATTGATAGTTTTGACCTCTTCAATTGTGTGTCCTTCTAATAAATTGCAGGACCAAAGAAGCATCGTTGATGCATTAGCAGATGCGGTAGCAAGCAGGGCGACGATGAAAAAAACGAGTCTCATATTTTCTCCTAGACAACGGGCGAAGTGATTCAAGCCCCTACCTTATGTTGATTAGGTTATTGGCGCCAGTTCTGATTTCACCCGCTCACGCATCGGGGCGTTAACGATCACCATCCCAACGGCCGTTTGCCCGCCTCGATGCGAGCTGACCGCTTCTGATCTTGCAGCTGAGGGCTCAGCCGGGCTCCTAGTCGGGTGCGGGGATTGTGCTTGGCTCTCCCAGAGCCGGCTACCCTTTGCTTCGTGTGTGGGGTTTGACACCTTCAGCCAGACCCTTGGTGTCATTGGCGCATTGAGGCAAAGCGATGGCGCATCGTGACAATCAATCATTTCGTTTCGCTCCGATGATGGTGACTCAAGAATGAGCTCGCGCCACGAGTGGCGATAACCCAAGGAGTGGAGATATCCGCTGCGGCGGGTTTACAGCACAGTAGGGTTTAATAATGAGGAGGTGCATTAACGTGAACGATTTCGCACCCCGCTGAAAATAAACGACCTTGGCAATCAAGGAGGGATAAATGGATAAGCGTCAATACGAGATATCTCTCGACGAAGCGCGGTATCGCATCGTTGATGCGGAGGGTGTTTCGGCAGCCAGAGAAGAGCTAGCTAAGCTTCTCAATCACTCACGGTTGACTGAGCGTGATATCCAGTTGCTGATAAAGATGACTGAGCGGTTACAGCGGGACTGATCTCAACTGACCGCCGTTGATGTTGTTAGGCCAGTCGAAATTAGACATACCGGCCCTGCCATCGGCAATTTCTTATACCTGAGCCTTTCGGGCCTCTCAGGACGAAGTCTCCGGTTCAACTACCGAAGACAAGATCTTTCTGATCTTGGGGCTGTCGGGGCTCACATCGCTTCGGAACTTGGCCAGTACCTCGCCATTGGTGTCCACAACGTACTTGTTGAAGTTCCATCTGGGGTAACCCTTTGCTTCACCCAGCGCCTTGAAGACAGGGTTGGCGTCCTTACCCCGTACAGAGCTCGTTGCCATAACCGGGAAGGTCACCTCATATTTTCCAAAACATACCTCGGCCGCGTCCTCCTCGTTATCTTCCTCCTGAAAGAAATCATCGGAAGAGAAGCCCAACACGACTAAGCCTTGCTCCTGATAGAGCTGGTGCACTTGCTCCAGCCCGCTGAGCTGGTGTGTGTACCCGCAATTACTGGCGGTGTTAACGATGAGCAGCGGTTTGTTGGGGTAGGTCTCACAAAAGTTGATTACCTCAGCTGA
The DNA here is from genome assembly GCA_029242325.1 of Luminiphilus sp. Classification (GTDB taxonomy): domain Bacteria; phylum Pseudomonadota; class Gammaproteobacteria; order Pseudomonadales; family Halieaceae; genus Luminiphilus. The sequence continues at coordinate 19,738 of JAQWUD010000011.1, read as the reverse complement.
CCCGAGCTTGCGCATCTCAGTGTTCAGGTAGTCGGGGCAGGCGGTCGCGACGTTGGTGAGGCAGGCAAATAACATCACGGCTGTTAAGTTAGGTCGGCGCATCATTCTTATCTCTCAGTCGGTTTGGTAACGCACTTTTACTATACAGGCGGCACTCTGCTCCCAACAACACCCGAACGCACTGCAGCCGAGCGTGTCTTTATAGTAGGGGGGCCAATAGTAGCTACGAAGTTGACACAGCAAACCAGCAACCGCAACTTAAAAAGTGCAAAAGATATTTATGCAGTTGGTGGTTCAAAGGTTTGCAGGATATGCGTGATACGAAAACCCGTAGATCGTGAGCATCATCAATCTCAGTAATTCCGAGGTAAGGTCGAGTTTTGGCGCCGCTATCTCGACTGGTCGACGGGGCGCGTTTCGGATTTTTGATAGTGTTATTCAATCACGCGACTCAATTATGCTGCAAAGCGATTCTGTCATGGCCAACAATGAGGTTAACGTGTTGGCTATCCCTGATATTCGCTTGCTTGGTAGTGGCAATACCATCAACCAGCCGACGAATGACGTTATAGCCCCGGTCGGTTCGAGTAATCTCGTATCCTCGCGTAACTAGGCTTTGACGGGATTATGGGGCTCGAGTCAGGCAGCTGTTGTATATTTTTTGGCCTGACGCTCTGGTGATCTAAATACCTCAATAAATCTTCTGGCAAGGCTGACGTGGGGCTTTTGGTTTGCCCAGTGCGGAACTACCTTGTACAGGCTGTTCCAGACGCCGCAAGCTGCTGCGCGAGCAAAGAATTGCTCTCGCCGGGCAAATGGCTCTCTGTCATCAAGCTAGATATGCCGGAGCCGGCTGGCAGTTTGCACACGAAGATGTAGGAGCTGGCCCAACTTTTGGGCTCGAGATCGCAAACGCCCAGAGTGGTTTGTTCGCCCGCCTTAACATCAACAACAATGTTTGTTCCCGACACCCGCTTGGCCCCCAGCACCTCCTTTAAATAGCAAGATATCGTGGCTGTAGAGCTTGCGCTTGAGTCAATGTTGAAAACCGAGAGTGCGGACGAAAAGTGGCGGTCGGAATAGGTCGAGGCTTCAATTCGATCCAAAGGGCAGGAGACCCATAGATCTTTTTTGAGGTCCTTATTGATCACGCCGTACTCGCGCCATTCGGCTCTTTTGGCATGCAGCGGCGTCACAGCGTTGCATTCAAGACCCGCCGTAACAACCACTTCGCCTGCAGCCAGGGCAGGTGAAGACAGGGTCATCAAGAACATCCAGCAGATACCCCAACAACAGGCTGTTTGGGTTTTTATCATTGGCTTGCCCTCATATTAATTTTCCAAAAGCGTCAATTTCGCCATTCCCACGCCAGGTTGTAGGCGACATTTCACTACGTAGTTGTCGAGCAGGTGCGCGGCGGGCGTGTTGCTGAGGTAGACGGGCAAGGGCTCTTCGGAGAGGGCCACAGTGGGTATTCGGAAGTAGGTGGCCTCGTCACTCGACCCACCAATGCTGGCGGCCCATGAAGCATTGTTAAAGATCCTGCACGTACTGTCTCGAACGCCTGACAGCGCCGGATCCGCAACAAATTCCATTTCCAGCTCTGTCCGGACGGGTGGCGACAGATCGAGAAAGGTGGCGTTTAGCGCGGCGAACTCGTCAGAGGCTAAGAAGTTCTCCAGCAGGACTTCGCGCCCAGCGCCCTGTGAGAGCTGATCAACCCAATACTGAATGCCAAACTCCTTCCCATTGCGATCCAGTAATACGTGATAAAGGCTTTTGACGTACTGCTCATCCGTAACGCTCGTCGCCGAATATTCGGGTGAGCGAAAGAACTCTCTGATAAACGTCGACGGCGACCGGTCAGCGAAATACACCCCCCCCACGGGGGGGGAGGCCGAACTTAGTCTAGAGACTTGAGAGTCAAAGGATCGATCCGGTAATCTGCCCAGCACTTCGATGTAGAGCTTCTTCACAAGCCGCCACGCATGGGGGGATATAAAGCGAGGAATAGGACACAGCACGTCTACGGCAGATGAACTGTTATTTTGAATGCCTCCCTCCTTCCTTATGAGCGCTCGTTCAAACAAATAGTCCGCGGCGCGACAAACCGATGAATGCAGTGCAATACTATCGATATCGATGGTCTCGGCGGGTTGGAAAGCAGCGTAAAAATGGCAGTCATCTTCCATGCTGGAGATCACCCAGCGGTCACCGCCAAAGTACTGCCTACCGCCAAAGCAGTTGCTATCAATCTCGAGGGATTCGTAACCGGAGTCGGGCGTTGCCTCCAGCTCCAAGTAATGCCCCTCGGGTATGGGTATTGAACCCCAGTGAGTCAGGTCGTCGTCACTCGCTTTGTCGAGCGGGTCTTTGACGGTGCTAACGGTCTGCAGGCCTCGGCTCGTCATGATCAGTCCGGGCGCGAGACTTTCCAGCACAACAGTGCCACCTGGTAGGGCTGTGACTTTGAGTTCGTGTCGAGCACGTCCAGCAAACTCAATCACCTCGGCAACGCTATTACACCCCAGTATATTATCGCGGATGATAGGTGCTTGGGGATTGCTCCCCCCCTGTGGCCATTCGCAATCGGACAGTAGAGGATTGTCCCTAACGACGAAGTCCCAAAAATCCCCATAGGCAGCAGCGCTCAACAGGGGTTGAAGGGATTTTAGTGCCGTGCGCTCTACAACGATGCCCAAAATGCCGTGATCTAGGTCTTTTATACTGCCGACGCCGCTCAGAGCGTCGATATTCTGCAGGTCAGGGGCGTCTTTGATAACAATGGATTGGGTATCTCCCCTCAGCCTGTGCAGTCCCTGCAGATTTTTCAGGCCAGGTACATTTTCGATTCTCAATGCACCTATCACCTCGAGCTGCTCAAGAGGGCTGAGGTCTGTGACCGGCGTAAGGCCTGTCTCGAGCGTCTCATTACTTTTCAGCCCAATATGCAGTGCGCCATCGAGCAAATAGCAGCTGTTCCCGATCACATCGGAAAATCCATCAACGTCCTCCTGTGTTGCAAGCCGGTACAGCGGCACATCAGAGGCGTCGTCGTAATCAAATATGGGGCAGACCCCCGAGCCATCCTCGCTGATGTCGTGGGCAGTGACTTCTGAAGCGGCGAAGCACGCTAAAACCGTTGACGCGATGAGAGCCGCCAAGTGATTTTCAAATTCATGGGACAAGAGTTTCATTGGGTTGGGGTGCGTTTTCCGTCGTCCAATCTTCTGATTCAAAAGACTACCCGCTCCCATCCAAAATAACCATCGGCGGAGCGGTGCATTCTGGTGCCTGTCATCCTCGCTCATACCAATCTTCATGGCGAGTCTCACACGAAAAATGGCCAGCAAAAGCCATCCAGTCACAACACACGGTATGGGTAAGATCTGGTGTTGCGGCATAATGTCATGACATTGACTGGAGTGGCGAGCGTGTTGAACCGGATGGTCGTTGGTGGGGCGGTGGCGGTGTTGTTTTTTGTTATTGCAGACCGGATGCGCGTGCCCGCAGATGAAACACGCTTCCAGCAATGCTTGAGGCAGGTGGAGCAAGCTGAGTGGACCTGTCAAAAAACAGGAAAATATCCTCATGCGACCAGTGGACCCGTTGATGTGAGGCGGCCCTGTACGGCCTACGCGGACCATGATCGCGCTAATTGCCGTGCCGACCCTTAGGGTGCTCGCAACCCAGACTGGTTGGGTGCTGTAAACGCTCGCCAGGCGGGAGCTCCCGGGGCTCGAATCAGGTCTCATCTGGCTTTATAGTGGGAGGGTGTCTCAGTTACAAACCGAACTTAGAAGAGTGGCACAGCAGTATGTGTGCCACGTGAAAGCTGCCGAACTTGATGTGAGTTTCGGAGATTGTTGGCGCGCGATGTTCCCGCGGGAGCAGGTGCTCCCCGAGCCCAATTGGGACGCTGAAAGCTCCCGTCATTTACTGCTCGGTATGCGCGCCAAGAACGACTTTGTCGAGGCGCTGTGTCGCAAATACCAAGTCTGACTGGCGTGTTCTCACTGCGCTCGATTTAGCCCGCTGTCCGGCAAGCCGGACGATCCATCCTCTAATCTTGCAGTGCCCTGAGGCTGTCGACTGGCGTCGAAAGTGGTATCGGGTGGGGGTCGCGTGAAAAATGCGTGAGGATCACGTGATAGCCGCGTGAAGTGTTGGTGTGAGTGCTGTTCCGTGCATCTGGCCAAAAACTTGTTAGTCGAATGCATGAACAGCAGGTGTTGAAGCACGTCTCGCTGTGCCGCTGATTCTTGGTGCTTAGCCTAGTGAAGAAAGCGGGGTCGGGGTTTGCTGGTGCCGGAGAGAGCTGCTGGTGAAGAGGTTCGCTACGGATTAAATGGCGTACATCCTGTGAACTGTGTTCCTGAGCGTCCATGTGAAGCGATGGGTTATTCGACTAGGTCTGATCTTGTTCAGCGGTTCCGGATTGGCTGACCAAACCAAGCATTTCGTTATTCGAGATGGAGAGTTCACGAGTCACCTGTCTGCAAAGGGGCGGCAGCCACAGGGCACGCTCATGCGCATTTCCTTTGCTTATCAGGACTACGACAGGCTCCGTCCCTATCTCATTGGCAACCAATTCTGCCAGGCTAATCACGTGATAATGCCAATGCATCAATGTCACTTGCCGGTGGTCAGTGACGATCGGTAATCCTCGTTCGTCTATAGCGTTAATCGGACGCGTCATAAAAGGTTCTCCGAACACGGCTGCGGGCACTGTTCGCGAGTCGAGGCGCTCTACACGGCGTCAGCCATGATATGTTTCAAAAGGGCACCTGCTCAGAAATCAATAGTGCAGCGTTTTTACGGGCGCACCAGTGGCGATCCGGGCGCGCGCTGAGTAGGGTCTTGTTGTTTCAGCTGATGAGCACCGAGAGGGTAAGAGGTATGCAAAGAGCACTCACCACGTGTATGGCGTTTCTGGCGCTCCTGTTTTTCACCAGTCGGGCCGTCACAGAAGACGATTATGAGCTTCAGGCGACCGTTCAAACGCCAGATATTGCGTTTGAGTCAGATCTTGATATCGGTCTTTGGGCGCGCTTCCATTTTGCCATTCATACCGCAGATTTTGACGCTACCCGAGCGTTTTATCGGGTATTGGGCTTTACCGAGGGTATTGGGGGATTTCCACTGACCAACACGCATGCTATGGCTCGAGCGTTGGGGATGTTTGAGGAGTGTCAATACGAGCTCGCCAAGGGAGAGGTGCTGTTGTTCCCTGGTGCAGAGAACACTACTGGGATTGATCTTCTGCAATGGCACAAACCCTTCAATCCCGAGCCTCCCTATCAGAAGCCAAACCATCTGGGCATGGCTTACGCCACCTTGCTCACTACTGACCTCGTCGCGGATTATACTTTTCTCAAATCGCGAGACGTAGAATTCCTCAGTGAGCCCTATGGTGCGCCAGGCAATCGTTTCGTCTTCATGCGCGACCCCGATGGCATCTACCTCAAGCTCGAAGAGAGCCCTATTCCCAATCTAAATTCGGTTGAGCAGGCAGGCACCCACATCATGGGTATGCCGTATATCGGTATCAATGTCAGTGACATCGATATCTCGATCGACTTCTACCGTCGTTTTGGGTACACCAACGTGCGACGGATTTCGGAGCAAACCCTTTCTGCGGAAGAGTCTGCCGCTTGGGGGTTTGCTTCGCCCATACGTTTTCGGGGGGCGGATATCGCGATCAATCGCGGGGATCATCATCGCATCCGATTATTACAGTGGCTGGAGCCTTTTAATCCCGAGCCCGCCTATGCGCCACCTATTAATCACAAGGGTATTAATAGGCTGGCGTTGACGGTGCCGGATGTCGAGCGAGCCGTCGCCATCCTCAGAAAGCAAGGCGTGCCGTTTCTCTCCGAGATCGCGCCCTGTTGTTCAGGCACCGATAGTGACACGGGGGGGATTGTTCATGCCATCGATCCCGACGGGGTTTTTCTGGAGTTGGTTGGCAACCTGACGCCGCGTCCTGTGCCGCCTCAGCCCGCTCACTGCCCTCCACTTCAAATTCGATACCCGGACTGAGCCTTTCGCAACCGTTGCGAACAAGCGGGTTGGCGTTGCAAAATTAGAGCAAGTGTGTGCGTGACCTCATACAGGGTAGTGGTAGATTTCCAGCGGTAAGCCTGACAAGAGTATCATCGCGGAGTCCCTGTCTTGGCATTTAAAACAAGGTCAACAAGACAATAAACGGTAAGGAGGAAGTATGCGATTTTTGATGGTGGTTTTTGCTTTGATGGCGGTCACAGCGCAGGCACAAGAGTACGAGGCTCGCTCGGAATTTATGTACTGCAATCTTAATGAAGACAAAACGCTTGAGGACGTCATCGCGCAGTCCGAACGTTACGGTGCTTATTCGAAGGAGGCGGGCAGTCAATACTTGCAAGCAATTCTCACTCCGATGCACGCCGGCTTGAATAACCCCTATGACTATGTCATCTGGGGCCAATGGCCTGACGGGCAGTCTATGTATAACGAATGGGGAAGCTATGTTAACGGGTACTGGAAGTGGATGGCCGAGCAGAATGAGCCGGTGGAGGCAGCCGGCACATGCCGTGGTGTGATTGCAATGTTCAATGCCGCTACGGCGCACAACCGCATTCCAGCCGATGAGCGCGATAAATGGCAACCCTATCAGTGGGCGGATTGCACGCTCAAAGAGGGTGTCACCATGCAGGACGTCATGGTCACTCAGGCCAGGCACGGAGAGTTAATGAAGGCCGCTGGTTTCGAGGGCTGGGGAAGGCATGTGTTCATGCCCTACCTTGGCTTTGAGCCTGATTGGGCATACGACTATGTCCAGATGAATCACTGGTACACCTTTGAGCATCGGGGGAAAACAGCCGATACCTGGTTAGCATTTCTTGAATCACACCCCGAAGTGCAGGAAGAATCTGAGGCATTGGCCAGCTGCGAACGGGACAGAAGTTATGCGGGCAGGCTGATTTTCGATAACACTGACTGAGTGCCGGATGAGGGGTGACTAAGGTGCGCAGTCGCGGGTCGTCTGAAGCGTGCTTAACAAAACATAGGGGGCAGTGCCCCCCTTTTTAATTTGGCTGGCCTGGCACAATATGTACGTTGGCTGCGCAGCCACTCACCAAAGGGATATCTGTGATGACGATCAAAAATATTGCTCTGGCGCTGATGTGTAGCGTGTCTGGTACGGCACTGGCTGAGCAATGCGCGCCATCAGAATGGGGTCCGGCCGATCAGATCGGTGCCGCAAACCGAGTCACGCCAGAGCGAACCATCGCCGCCGCTGCATTGGTGAAGCAGGGTGCCAGTCACCCGCTGGGCATCGTTATCACACCCGGGATGCCAGCTTATCCACCCCGTTACACGCAGCTTCAGGTCGTGCAGCCTGAGCAGCACTTCCGCACAGATTCCACTGAGCGCTTTGGCTGGAATGCGACCGTGAACGATGATCTGGTGCAGATGTGGCTCGGTACTGGCCCGCAGTTGGATGGCTTGGGGCACCTCGGCGAAGCGGGTGAGTTTTATAACTGCAACAAGGGAAAGGATTTCTCGTCTATTACAGGACTGAAGCGGTTGGATATCAGTCAGGTGCCGCCGATGGTGGCCCGCGGCGTCATGATCGATATGGCGAAGCACTTTGGTGTAGACCATTTGAACGCTGCACAACCCATATCCACTCTCGATATCCAAGGCGCGATGCGCACACAAAAGGTTACCGTAGGTGAGGGAGATGTCATCCTTCTGCACACGGGGTGGACCGATGCCATGCTTGAAGCGGAGCCAGCAAAGTGGGGAGCCACCATCCCCGGGATCGATAACGAGGCGGCGAGGTTTTTGGCCTCGCTGAAGCCGCTTGCCGTAGGAGCGGATACATGGGGTCTGGGCGCGGTGCCATCAAAGCCCGGTGACAAGGTCTTTTACGATCACGCCATACTGCTCAAGGAAAACGGTATCTATATCCTAGAAACTATGGACACGGGTCGTCTTGCTCGCGAGAGCGTTCAGGAATTTATGTTTGTGTTGGGCCAGCCGCGCCTGAAAGGCGCGGTTCAAATGATCATTAACCCTGTGGCAATGTGGTAGCGCGCTGATGGCAGGTCCGCAGCCTATTTCCCCCTTTCACCTGGCTATTCCGGTCGATGATTTATCTGCCGCTGCGCACTTTTATGAACGCCACTTCGAATGCACTCGCGGCCGCGAAGACAGCGACTGGATCGATTTTAACTTTTTCGGACACCAGCTTGTATTGCATCGTGTTCAGCGCGGAGGCCGAGCTAGGAGCGCGAGCAACCCGGTCGACGGAGAAGATATTCCGGTGCCACATTTCGGTGTAGTGCTCGAATGGCAAGAGTTTGATGATCTGCTGATCCGCCTGTCTTCGACTGAGGCGGCGTTTTTGGTCGCCCCGACGATACGGTTTGCGGGTCAAATCGGGGAGCAGAGGACATGTTTCCTCCAAGACCCCTGTGGTAACGTACTGGAGTTCAAGGCTTTTCGAGACAACAAGATGTTATTCGCAAGACAAGCGTCAGATGATGAGTGACCCCACCGTCATTACGCGCTTGCGCCCCCGGTGCGGCCGCTCACTGGTGCGAGTCATCCAGTCGCCGCAAAGGCGTGTCTTTCTGATGCTGTCTTTCATGAGCGCCTTGCTTGGATGCGTAGGATCGCCCGAAGTGTTGGTGCGTAAAAGCGTGGCGCTTGAGCAGGGGATTGCAACGCCTGCGACCTTCTGGATCGGTTCACGGTCTGCTGCTGTTGCCAACTCGCCCCAATTTGCGCTCATCGCGAGACGTTTGGCAGTGCAATTTGAAAAATCGGGGTATCAGATAGCCGAGAGTAAGTCCACTTCCGAGTACCAAGCTTACCTCTGGTTTGGTAAGCGAGCAGAGCGCCGCGAGCAGTTCTCCAATGTGACAGATGGCATCAGTATCGCGACTGAATATACCTGGGCGGCAACGCTTGAGATTATGCAGCGACAAGCTGTGGGTCAGCAGCAGCGCTATCTCAGCGAGGTCGAAGCCGCTGTCTGGTGTCCCTCGATCGACAGTGTGTTAGACGAACTCGTTGCAGAGCTCGTGCTGGATTTCCCGGCAGCTGAGTCATACGACGCGCTAGTTTTGGTGCCGTACACACCGAATAAGTGTTGAGGTGGTGGCTCGTCACCCGGCGGGTGCGTATGCCTGCTAGCGTGACACATGCATCGGTCGTAGCGGTTTATGCATGCCTCTTTTTATAATAAAAACTCGTAGTCGAAACGGAAAACGGATTCAGTGAACCGAATAGCGATCAGAAATATGCTCGATATGCAGCACCGGATGAACACTCGCGTGCACGCGGATTGGATTTCGCAGGAATTTGAATGGTACCGAGCGGTCTGGATCGAATGCGGCGAATTGATGGACCACGTCGGCTATAAATGGTGGAAGAAGCAGGTTCCGGACATTGAGCAAGTTCGCCTTGAGGTCGTGGACATATGGCATTTTGGGATGTCGGCACTGTTTGAACCAGAGGTTAATCTCGAGGATCTTGCAGACAAGATTGCCGAAGAGCTTGCCGGTGTGGCTGAGTCCGAGCAAAGCATTCATCAGACAACGGAGGCGCTTGCGCAGCATGCGCTGCAGACTCGAAGCTTTTCAGTCTCACGGTTTGCGGCTTTGATGAGCGCCTGTGGGTTGTCGGGCGAAGAGCTGTATCGTCATTATGTTGGGAAAAATGTGCTCAATTTTTTCCGTCAGGACCACGGCTATCAGGACGGCACTTACGTTAAGGAGTGGCGCGGCCGCGAAGACAACGAACATCTCTCCGAGGTATTGGCAGAACTCGACGCCGACTTGTCAGCGTTCCCCGAGGCGGTTTATCAGGCCTTGTCGTCTCGTTATCAGGGCCTGTCGTGACCGTGTTTCAGGACTTTTTTTTTCATACTGCTGATGGCCTTTCTCTTTATGCGCGGGATTATCCCGGTCCGACTGAGGACAGCGAGGTGGTCCTGTGCCTGCACGGTCTGACACGCAACAGCCGGGATTTTCATGAGCTAGCAGGCTTATTGACGCAAGATTTCCGCGTGATTGTCCCAGAGCAACGGGGTCGTGGCCGCTCAGACTACGATACTGATACTTCTCGATATACGGTAATGCAGTATGTAGAGGATATGAGGCGCCTGCTCGACGACCTGCGTATCCATCAGGTGTCGGTCGTAGGGACTTCCATGGGTGGGTTAATGACCTTCGCCCTGAATGCGCTCTTTCCCGGTTTAATACAGAGCGCGATTATCAATGATATCGGGCCAGAGATCGCAGAGGCAGGCCTCGAACGAATTAAGGCCTATGTGGGTATCGCAGGTCCTTTTGCAGATTGGCATGAGGCGGTCAACTATCTGAAAACGGTGAGTGCCGATATTTTTCCAGCCTGGAATGAGGGGCAGTGGAATGCCTTTGCACGTCAGTGCTATGTCGAGCGCGATGATCAAGTAGTCATTGACTACGATCCCTGGATAGCAGAGCCACTCACCGCCGGTGATTCTAACGCTGAGCAGGAAGTCCTGTGGTCACTGTTTGAGGAGATGAGTTCATTGCCCACGCTTTTAATCAGGGGTTCGCTCACGGATTTGTTGAGCGAAGAGTGCGTGCGCAAGATGCGAGACGCTCACGCTGATTTTCAAGTCCTTGAGGTGCCAGGGGTAGGGCACGCCCCGATGCTCAATGAACCGGGTGTGCCTGAAGCGATCCGAGAGTTTCTCCTGCGTTAATGCAGGAGGATGAGTCCCGGCGATGGCGCTGGTGAAGTGTGTGGGAAGGGGGCGTTAATGCCCAACTTTCATGTTGCCAAGATAATCGCGCTTGCCCAACGGAGTGCCCAGCTGCCTGAGGATTGAGTAGGTCGTTGTGGCGTGAAAATAGACATTGGGCTTTGAAAATGTGGCGAGAAAACCCTCCGTGGTGAACGGCACTTCCATCTCTCCCATACGAAACACCATTTTTTGTCCCGACAGTGCCTCCATGCTCTCCTGAGTCTCAGCAGCCATGGCGTCCAGCGCCTCGTTAATGAGATTGCACAGGCCGTCGTAGTCGATTCCGGGCTTTGCGGGTGGGGGAGAGAAAACGCCTCCTCGCATGCCCTGTATTGCGCCATAAGAGTGGTGCCATACAGACATCACCTGAAAGCTGAATGGATACATCGTCTCGTGTAGCTGGTAGTCGACAATGTCGGACAATGGCGTGCCGCTACTCTCAGCATGATCTCTTCCTTTCTGTAATATTTGTGCCGTGCTCTCGAGAATTTGCTGGTAGCAGCCGACGCTGGCGTCATAAAAAGATAGTTGCATGGGGTTCTCCTTCGTAATTTAAGGTTGAAAGATAGGGGTGGCGGGCAGGTTGGTATGCGCAACCTTGGCAAGATATTCGTCGACACTGTGTGCCATGCGAAAATCCCGCTCGGTCACGCCGGCCGCGTCGTGGGAAGAGAGACGCAGCTGCACTGTTGCATATACGTTATACCAGTTGGGGTGATGATCCTGCTGTTCTGCGCACTGCGCGATATGGTTCATAAACTGCCAGGCAGTCACAAAATCGGGAAACTGAATATCCCTAGCCAGCCAATTGTCTTCTAACCGCCAATCGGGGTGTTGTTCAAGTTGATCGGCAATCTGATCCGGGGGTAGGGCGTTCATGATTATTGCCTTGTCAGGATGACACCCGACTCGAGATGAGGTGTGTAGGGAAACTGGTCAAAAAAAGCCAGGCTTTGAACCGCATGGGTTCCCGAGAGTGTAGCGAGGTTCTGGCTGAGGGTCTCGGGATTGCAACTAATATAGAGCACGCGCTGACATGTGCTGGCCAGCTTCAGCGTGGCCGCGTCGAGGCCCGCCCGCGGCGGATCCACCAGTAAGGTATCGAATTGGTAATCGTCGAGGGGTTGCTTCAAATGGGCAAGCCGTCGAAACGGCCGCTCTTTGGCCATGGCAGCGGTCATCTCCTCGGCTGATAGTCGCGCCAGCTCTATATTGCCGACTTGATTAGTCTGGACGTTCCAGCGCGCAGCTTCAGTGGCGGGCTTACTGAGCTCTGTGGCCAGAACTGAGCGAAATCGTTGCGACAGCGGCAGCGTAAAGTTGCCAATGCCGCAATAGAGTTCAAGCAGGTCAGAATCTACCGGCTGCGATTCTCGCAGCAGCCACTGCATCATATGTTGATTAATGCCGCCGTTAGGCTGGGTAAAGCACTGTTCTGGCTGGCGGTAACGGTATTGCCGCTTGTCGACTTCAATGACTTCTTCTACCCAATCGGTGTCGAGCACTCTTTTTTGTTTTCGGCTCCGACCGATGATCTTGCAGGAGAATTCCTCGGCAATTAGCGACGCGAGTTGAAGCCACTCGTCCTCGATTGGGCGATGATAGATCAGCGTGATGAGCAGCTCGCCACTCAGCGTTGAGAGAAACTCCACCTGAAACAGCTTACGCCGCAGTGCCGTTGAGCCTTTCAGGATTGTTAGCAAGGGCGCCATTGTGCCGGTAATACGAGGACTCGCGATCGGAAACGCTTCGACGATTTGTGGGTTACGCGGCTCCCCGGGTGGGAACATCACATAGTTGAGGTCGTCCCCGTCATGCCAGACTCTGAATTCTGCCCTGAGGCGGTAGCCGCTGGCCGCCGAGTGATAGCGATCCGGCGTCGGCGGAGAGAAATCCGCGAGTCTCGCCAGAGCCGCGTCCACTTTTTCGGCGAACAGCGCCTCACACATTTCTGGTTTGAAGTTGGAGGGTTGCACCGAATTCAGAGGCAGTTCTTGGGCTTCGGCAGCCCGGCGATGCGGCTTCCTACCCGGGCAGGAGAGCCTGGAAACAGGCCCATTAGGTACAGGCTGTTGCCTTTATCAGGACCAAGGTGTTGCCGAACGAAATTCACCAGAGCTCGATTGGCGGGTGAATCACCGTAGTTTGTATAAAAGTCGTGGAGAAGGGTAATGATCTCCCAGTGAGGGGCCTCTAGCTCAATATCTTCTCGCTTTGCAAACATGAGTGCGACCTCGACGGTCCACGTCTCCCCCGTTCGCAGAAACCCGTTGTCATCGCACAGTGCAGTCAGTCCATCGTCAGTGAGCATGCCTTACAGCCAGGTCATGCTATGGGGGTGTTGGCTGGTCAACTCTACCCACTTCGCTATGTTGATCCGCGGAAGATTTGTGTTATCAGTGGCTTTTAACGCTGCGTTATTCAGGGCAAAGGCAGGGCATGGCAGCGACGAAAGGGTCTTCGAATCGATTATCACCGTCGTGGGCTCCATCACGATTACCGAATCGGAACTGGTCAGCAACGCGATGCACTCTGCCAGCTGTTCCGTGCCGTAAAGCATATGCAACATCATCAGTAGTTCACCACAATATCTGCTTCAGAGGCAGCGGCAGACCATTCTTCGGCAGTCATAGGCAATATCGTCAGATCTTCACGAAACGGTTTGATGCCTGCCGGAACGTCCAGCGTATGAACCTGTTCAATCTCATAGTAAGGCAGTGAGCCCAGCAGCCGAAACAAATCATCGTTGGCCTGCGGCGTGTCGCTGAGAAGAGTGAGCCCTTTCCCGGAAAAGACCAGCGTGACGCTCTGACCGAAAGCACCCGCGGCGAGAGCGAGATCGACTCCCGCCCTAAGGGAGATCCCAGCTGAGTCAGCACACCCTGACAGCGTCACCAGCCATTTTCTGCTGTTGCTGTTGGAGGCGGGCGTGGTGTCAGACAAAGGAAACGACCCGATCAGACCGCACCGCAGCCTCGACTAATGCGCCCAGACCGCCGACAGCGAAAGGCTCAAGTGTCTCCACCTTGTGTTCCTCAACCGCCTGGCTGCAAAGCAGTAACTCGGCACCGGTTTCATTCGCTATCTGCTGCCAGGTGGCGAGATTTTCGCTGTTAGTTGCAGTGACAACCCCTGCGCCTTGAAAAAAGCATTGCCGAACGGTGTGACCCTGCTCGATCGCCGCGACCATAAACGCTTGCAACACGGCCAAGCGGTGGCTGTGCTCTGGGCGGGTGCGAACGATCAGTGAGAATTGCATGGTCGGGATAAAAAAAACCCCGGCGCAGCCGGGGCTTTTAATACGTCCGCATTTGTCTCAGTCATCACCACCCGTGAAAACGGCAATCAGGTGGAGGAGGTGAATAAAGAGATTAAAGATATTCAGGTAAAGGCCCACGGTGGCGCGGATATAGTTGGTTTCACCACCATGGATGATTCGGCTGGTATCAAACAGAATCAATCCCGCCATGATCATCACGATCACGGCTGAGAGCGTCAACGATAGTGCCGGTATAGCAAGAAAAATATTGGCGATCATGGCCACCACGGCCACGATCAAACCCGTCATCAGGAACCCGCCCATGTAGGAGAAGTCTTTCCTCGTGTTCAATGCATACGCCGACAGCGAGAAGAAGACCAAGGCGGTGCCCGCCAGCGCCTGCAGGACCATAGTCGGGCCGTTTTCCATAGCGAGGTAGAACGACAACATTGGGCCGATCGATGCGCCCCAGACTCCGGTGAAGGCAAAAATTGCTGGAAGGCCTTTTGCGGAGTCTGCCATCTTATGCACGACGAACAGCAAGACGAATCCGACGATCATCAAAACCAACGCCAGCGATTGCGGCAGGTTGATGGCGACGGCGAGCGTAGCAGTCAGTGCGCTGAATGCCAGCGTAAGTCCTAGTAGCCAATAAGTGTTGCTCAGTACCTTGTTAGTGCTGGCAATACTCGCCGTAGGGTCCAGTGCTGCTGCAGTTGAAAATACCGGTTTATCGCTCATATTGGGTCATCCCTTGAGTTCAAAGCTGTAGTGGGTGAATGATAGGGCCAGATGGCTGCGAATCCAAGTGCATCATTGCTTCGACGACGAGTCGCATATCGCGTCATTGCAGTGGCTCGGGACAACTCGCTCCGCCTCACATAATCCGGCGGCAGATTGCTGATCAGCGGCTCGTGCTGAAAGTTACCAAAACTGAGGCAGACACCGAGAGCCTCCCTGGCTCGTAACGTGGCGCCATCTCCACCGACATGGCAGCGGGTGCTGCCCGATCCATTGCCCGAAAAACCGGCGCTGGTCGGGAACCGCTGCTGATCGCGTCAGGGGCTCCAAGCGCCAATCCGGCGGCAGTGGCCAAGGCGTCTGCGTCAGACCTCGCCTTGGCATAAGCAAGCGCTAGTGCTTGGGCCCTGGCGGCATCAACCTGCGAACTCCCGTAAACAGGCGCGTTGATGCTGGTGGCGCCTCGTTCTGCTAATGACTGCAGCGCCTCACCAAGCGCCTCGAGTAGCAGCAGTTGAAAACCGAGATCCCGAGTGGCCTCATAGCCCTGAAATTCCTGAGCCTCTGTGCGCGGGTTCCAGCGATACCGGGGTGCTATGCGAAGCTGACCCGCAGCGATGCTATCTGCATCAATCGGCAGATCTGCAAGGCCCTCGAGTAGGTTCGCCATTGCCTCGTCCACGAGCGCTTGCGCCGCTAGCGCGGTGTTGGCAGTGTGGCTGACTGATGCGCCCAGTGAGGCATACTCAGGGTCGATTTCCGCCGTGCCTCTGCCCTCTACTGAGATGGTCTGAGCGTATGCGGTCAGTGAAAAAAAGTAGCCCGCGAGCGCAACGGGTGCCCATAAAGTCCATTTGATCATGCTGGTGTCTCCATTACATTGCGGTGTTGCCTGAACGTAAGACCTGTTCTGTGTCGCTCAGGTTCCGTTGGCGGTATTACCGCACAGAACCCCAACGGTGACAGCAGTGTGGTCGAGAAACCTCTTTCGGCCAAGAGGGCAGCGCACTGGCGCAGGATATTTCATTGATTGCGGACTTGCCGTAGTCTACTCGAGCCAGATGGCCTGTATCTGAGTACCGTCCGGGTATGGATTGTTGATCGGAGGCGCATTGGCCCGTTACTTGATTTCAGGAATACCATTATAATACATATAGATAAAGATCTTTATTGGAATTTAATTTAAATGATTCACACTCCGCTTACTTTGCCTTGTGGCGCACAAATTTCCAACCGCCTGTGCAAGGCAGCCATGACTGAAGGACTCGCCGCGCCTACGGGTGAGCCCACCGAGGAACTGAATCAACTTTACGGATTATGGAGCGACGGTGGGGCCGGATTGTTGCTATCAGGCAATGTTCAGATGGATGGCGATCACCTGGAGCGTCCGGGCAATGTCATTGTTGATTCTGAGCCTTCGGTCGAGATGAAAGCTGCTCTGGAGCGCTGGGCTAAGGCGGGCACGCGAGGCGGAAATCATTTCTGGGCGCAAATCAGCCACGCCGGTCGGCAGTGCCAAAAGATCGTTAATCCCCGCCCCAAAGCGCCCTCAGCGATCAAATTAGGACTACCCGGGGGGCAATTTGGTGAGCCTGATCCTATGACGGAGGAGGATATCGAGGCAGTAATTACCGGTTTTGCTCGCTGCGCCAAAGTGGTGGTGAATGCTGGGTTCACGGGCGTGCAGCTGCATGCCGCCCATGGTTACCTTTTGTCTCAGTTTTTGAGTCCTCGGAGTAACCGCCGAGAGGACCAGTGGGGCGGATCATTGGAGAATCGTGCACGGCTCCTGCTCCGCTGTGTGGCGCGGGTACGTGCAGCGCTCGGGCCAATGGTTCCCGTTTCGGTCAAGCTCAATAGCGCTGATTTTCAGCGTGGTGGTTTCGACTTCAATGAAAGCCTACAGGTCGCGAAATGGCTTGAAGAGGCTAGCGTGGATCTGATCGAAATTTCCGGTGGCACCTATGAGCAGCCAAGGCTCCTGAACCTCGAGGGAATGGAGCCGGTAGCAGAACAGTCAGTGCCGGCTTCGACCCGGGCGAGAGAGGCCTATTTTGTGGATTTTGCCGAGGCGATGCGACAGCAAATCAATATCCCGCTGATGGTAACAGGGGGTCTGCGGCGCCTTGATGCTATGAACGAGGCTCTTGAAGCCAAGTGTGCAGACATGATCGGAATTGGTCGCCCAATGTGCGTCGTCACCGACGCCCCAAGGCAACTGTTAGACGGAGTGCCAGAGCTGCCTCGATTTGAGGACACGTTGTCACTGCTGCCAAAAGCGTTCAATTTTTTGAACCGCCTCAAGTTGGTTCGCACAGTGGGTGCTTTTGCCACCCAGTATTGGTTCTACGAGCAGATTGCGGCGCTCGGGCGGACGGGTAGCACACAGGTTGCAATAGGAGTGATGGCAGCGACAAAGGCGCAGACGAAAGCGGCTAATACGTGGCTCTCCGAGCGGAAGGCTGCTCTGGCGAAAACTGACACAGTATCTGTATGAGTCTTTTCGAAGAGGATTAGATGGACCTGCGACATTTGTTAATAGATTGGCGACGGGCTGGAAGAGCGGGCTTGATGCTCACTGCGCTTCTTGGCGCGGCCGCGACTAGCGCTCAGGGCGCCTCGAGAGAAAGCCTCGCTCATGCAGAGGTGCTGAGGAACCGAGCGCTGACCGGCACGTCTGCGATGGCGATTGTCACCTCCTTGACTACTGAGGTAGGCCCAAGATTGGCGGGCAGTGAGGCCGAAGCACGCGCACGCATGTGGGCTTTGCAAACGCTGACAGCAAAGGGTTTTGCCGGTGTTCGGAGTGAGCCTTTTGAAATGGATGCCTGGCAGCGGCACGATGAGGGGGCCGAGGTGATTGCTCCGTTTCCGCAGCCTTTGGCAGCCACTGCTCTCGGGGGATCCGTGCCGACGCCGGATGCCGGGCTGCTGGGCAAAGTTGCGGTCTTTGAAACGCTAGAGAATTTGAAGCGCGCACCTGCAGGTAGCTTAACGGGGCGCATTGTGTACGTTGGCCACGCCATGCAGCGTGCACAGGACGGCTCTTCCTATGGGTACTTTAACGACGCCCGTACCGCAGGACCGAGCATCGCTGCGTCCAAGGGCGCGGCGGGCTATTTCATCCGGTCCGTTGGCACCGATAGCCATCGGTTTCCGCATACAGGGTCTTTGCGCTATCGAGAGGGCATCCCTCGCATTCCTGCAATGGCACTGTCTAATCCCGACGCAGACCAGATTGAGCGCATCGCCACTGACAATCAGGACGTGACGGTGCGGATGTGGGTGGATAGCTCCGAGCTCCCGGCATCGCAATCTGGAAACGTGATTGCTGAAATTACCGGTCGCGAAGTGCCCGAGGAAATCGTTGTCATCGGTGCCCACCTCGACAGCTGGGATCTGGGCACTGGCGCCATCGATGATGGAGCAGGGGTCGGTATTACCATGGCCGCCCTAGAGCTCATGAAGGAAGCTGGCCTCGCCCCCAGACGCACGATTCGACTGGTTTTGTGGGGTGCCGAAGAAGTCGGGTTACTGGGCGCACAGGCGTATCGAGAACAGCATGAAGCCTCTCTTGCGCAGCATGTGATCGGCTCAGAGAGCGACTTTGGTGGCGGTCGCGTGTGGAAGCTCACGGCAGACAGCCAGACAGAGGAAGGGGATGCGTTATTCCTAGAGATCGCTCACCTGTTGGCGCCTATTGGTATTGCGCCTGGTAGCGATGACCAACCCGGTGGCGGGCCAGATTTATATCCTTTGATTGCCGCCGGGGTGCCCACGCTGCGCTTGCATCAGGATGGTCGCGATTACTTTGACCTGCACCACACTGCTGATGATACGGTGGACAAACTTGACGCCGCCGCTTTGGATCAGAATGTGGCCGCATTCGCGGTCTTCGCTTGGCTGGTTGCCGACAGTGATGTGACGTTCAGGGCGGCCGTAGAATAGCGGCTTAGCATGCGACACAATCAGTTTGCTTGAGAGAGGATTAGGAGAGGTACATGAAGGGGTGTCGTGATGCAGGATCTTAGCAAAGTGAGGCGAGAGGCTGCTGCCCTGATTATGCTAGTCGTTTGTTCGGTGCTTGCCGTGGGTTGTGCTGACAAGCCCACCTATGACATCGATTACGATCAGACGTTTCCATTTGCGGGGTATCAAACCTACCGTTGGTACGATGACGATCACAACTCACGCGAGAGTCAGTACCGACGCCGCAATAGCAGCGATCAGCGGGTGCGCAATACCGCTAATCAGGAGCTGATGCAACGCGGGTTCAGAGAGGCCCCACGGGGTGCCGCTGATTTTTGGGTCAATTATCACGTTACCAAGCGCCAGACTCAGCGTGTTTCTGGACAGGAGCAGGGCATGCATGGTGGCGTTGGAGTAGGGACCTACGGAAAATCCGTCAGCGTCGGTTACTCATCAGGCCCATCGGTGAAGACGTATGAAGATGGCACGGCGGTATTCGATGTCATCGATATCCGGTCTGGAAAAATTGTCTGGCGCGGTGTTGCCGAGGGACGCCTCAAGAACAAAATGTCTAAGGCGGATAAAGAGCAGCTGACTATTACGGTGGTGCACGAGCTGCTAAACCAGTTCCCGCCCGGTTAATACCTGCTTCGCGAACGCTGATGTCGTTCGCGAAGCAGGTATTGTTCCAATCAGGACTCGGGGTATATTGCCACAGACTTTGGTGATTGGGTCCGGCGCTAGTGCGCCATAAAATCGCTTTACCTATGGTGTTGCGGCGTTACCATCATGAGGAGCCCGCAGCCCCGTGTCGGGTTGACAATAATCTGAGTCGAGGTAATCCATGAGTGCATTAGCGGGCGTCAAAGTGTTGGATTTGACGAGTATGGTGTCGGGCCCGGTTGCGGCCATGATGCTGGCGGATCAGGGTGCTGACGTCATCAAGGTAGAGCCCACCTCCGGCGAACAGATGCGCCATATCG
>JAQWUD010000027.1 GCA_029242325.1 Luminiphilus sp. | reverse complement strand
TTTTGATGTCGAGATCCGTGTCGGTGCCGGTTCTTATGTGTGCGGCGAAGAGACCGCTATGCTCGAGAGCCTCGAGGGGCGGCGCGGCATGGTGCGCGCTAAGCCACCACTTCCGGCGATCAAAGGGCTTTTCGGTACGCCGACGGTGATCAATAACGTGCTGACTATTGCCAGCGTACCCTCCATCCTCGCGCGCGGTGCCGAGGCTTACGCGGCGCTGGGACAAAATCGTTCACTGGGGACCCAGGTCTTCCAGCTGGCCGGTAACATCGCCCGCGGCGGGATCGTCGAGACGGCCTTTGGTATCAGCGCGCGCGAACTGATTGATGACTTTGGCGGCGGCACGCGCTCCGGGCGACCGTTGCGCGCGGTGCAGATTGGCGGCCCGCTCGGCGCCTATCTGGTCCCTGAAAAACTTGACGTCGCAATGGCGTACGAAACACTCATCGAAGCCGGTGGCATGATTGGCCACGGGGGCGTGGTCTTGTTTGACGACTCGGTTAATATGGCAGAACAGGCGCGCTTTGCGATGGATTTCTGCGTGGAGGAGTCCTGCGGTAAATGCACGCCTTGCCGGATTGGCGCGGTGCGGGGTGTCGAGACGATCGACAAGATCCGTGCAGGGCAGAATGTCGAAGCCAATACCGAATTACTGCGCGATCTCTGTGATGTGATGACGCAGGGCTCATTGTGCGCCATGGGAGGGCTGACGCCCAATCCAGTGCTCAGCGCACTTAACCAGTTTCCGGAAGATTTTGCGTCTCCCGTGATTGCCACGGGGTGAGGGTACAGCGATGAATATGGTCCAGCAGTTTGATCCGGCTCAGATTGATCTCTCAGGGGATCTTGGCACCCCCGGTGCTACATCTAATGTGATGGTCACCGTTCAGATCGATGGTATGCCGGTGAGCGTGCCCGAAGGCACGTCGGTGATGCGCGCGGCAGCAATGGTGGGTGCAAACATTCCCAAGCTCTGTGCAACAGATAGCCTGAATGCATTCGGCTCCTGCCGGCTCTGCTTGGTAGAGATTGAAGGCCGCCCGGGTACGCCCGCTTCCTGCACCACTCCGTGTCATGAGGGTATGTCTGTGCATACTCAGACACAGCGCCTGGACAAGCTGCGTAAAGGCGTCATGGAGCTCTACATTTCAGATCATCCTCTCGACTGTCTCACCTGCCCCGCCAATGGCGATTGCGAGCTGCAAGACATGGCGGGTGCCGTAGGGCTGCGTGACGTGCGTTACGGTATGGCAGGCGAGAACCATCTAGACCGCGGCAAGGATGAGTCAAACCCTTACTTCACCTTCGATTCCAGCAAGTGCATCGTCTGCAGCCGCTGCGTACGCGCTTGCTCCGAGGTGCAGGGCACCTTTGCGCTCACCATTGCCGGACGCGGGTTTGGTTCGCAGGTGTCGCCGAGTGAGCAGCAGCCTTTTCTCGACAGCGAGTGCGTCTCCTGCGGTGCCTGTGTGCAAGCTTGTCCCACGGCCACACTTCAGGAAAAAAGCGTCATCAACCTCGGGGTGCCGAGCCGCAAAGTGAAAACCACCTGTGCTTACTGTGGCGTGGGTTGTTCTTTTACGGCAGAGCTCCGCGGCGACGAGGTCGTCCGTATGGTGCCTGATAAACAGGGCGGGGCGAATGAGGGCCACTCCTGCGTGAAAGGCCGCTTCGCCTGGGGTTATGCCCAGCATCAGGATCGCGTGACCACGCCCATGATTCGCGACAGCGTCGAGGACGAGTGGCGCCCGGTCGCGTGGGACGAGGCGATTGCCTTTGCCGCCGACCGCCTCAATGCGATCAAGGCGACGCACGGTGTTGACGCGATTGGCGGGATTACCTCCTCGCGCTGTACTAACGAAGAAGTGTATGTCGTGCAGAAAATGGTGCGGGCCGCCTTCGGCACCAACAATGTCGATACCTGCGCGCGCGTGTGCCATTCCCCAACCGGCTACGGTTTAAAGCAAACCTTCGGTACCAGTGCGGGTACTCAGGATTTTGCCTCGGTAGAGCACACCGATGTCATGATGGTCATTGGCGCTAACCCGACCGATGCGCACCCCGTGTTTGGCTCGCGGATGAAGCGTCGCCTGCGAGCGGGCGCGGATCTCATCGTGATCGACCCGCGCTCGATTGACTTGGTGCGTTCGCCCCACATTCATGCCGAGCATCACCTGCCATTGATGCCCGGTACCAACGTGGCGGTGTTGAACGCTATCTCTCATGTGGTCGCGACCGAAGGTCTGATCGACGAAGCCTTTGTGGCAGAGCGTTGCGATATGACCTCGTTCAAAGCCTGGGAAGCGTTCATCCGGCTGCCTGAGAACAGCCCAGAAGCGTTGGCCGAGATTACCGGCGTCGCGTCGGAGGCGCTGCGCGCGGCGGCGCGAGCTTATGCTACCGCTGGTAATGGCGCGATTTATTACGGGCTCGGTGTCACCGAGCACTCACAGGGCTCGACCATGGTCATGGCCATGGCTAATCTCGCCATGGCGACCGGCAACATCGGGCGTGTGGGTGTGGGTGTGAATCCGCTTCGTGGCCAGAACAACGTGCAGGGCGCCTGCGACATGGGCTCCTTCCCTCATGAGTTCGTGGGCTATCGCCATGTCTCGGACGACACGGTCCGTGAGCAGTTCTCGGCGATTTGGGGTGTAAACTTGCGCGACGACCCGGGTATGCGCATTCCCAATATGCTCGACTCGGCGTTATCGGGATCGTTCCGAGGTATCTATATTCAGGGCGAGGATATCGCCCAGTCAGACCCTAGCACTCAGCACGTGGCTGATGCGTTGACCGCGATGGACTGCGTGATCGTGCAGGATCTCTTCCTGAACGAAACCGCCAAATTTGCCCACGTGTTCTTGCCGGGCACCTCGTTTCTGGAGAAAGACGGGACCTTCACTAACGCGGAGCGACGGATTAATCGGGTGCGCCCGGTGATGACCTCGCGCACCGGACGCTCCGAGTGGGAGGCGACCTGCGCCCTGAGTGAGGGCATGGGCTACCCCATGCCCTACGAAAGCGCCGCCGAAATTATGGATGAGATTGCGGAGTTGACGCCCACCTTTGCCGGGGTCTCGTTTGATCTGCTCGACCGCCTCGGTAGCGTACAATGGCCTTGTAACGACCAGGCACCGACCGGTACGCCCATCATGCACAAGGACCGATTTGTGCGCGGCGAGGGCCAGTTTGTTACCACACCCTATGTGCCCACCGATGAGCGCTCTACGCGCAAGTTCCCGCTGTTACTGACCACGGGGCGGATTCTCAGCCAATACAACGTAGGGGCACAAACCCGCCGTACCGAAAACGTAGTGTGGCATGCCGAGGATGTGCTCGACATTCACGAGGCCGATGCCGAAGCGCGCGGACTGAAGGACGGCGACTGGGTAGAGATCGCCAGCCGTGCAGGACAGACCCGTATGCGGGCGCGAATCAGCGATGATATCCCTGCGGGCGTCGTTTACACGACCTTCCACCACCCGATTAGTGGCACCAACGTCATTACCACGGACAACTCAGACTGGGCGACCAACTGCCCCGAGTACAAGGTCACCGCGGTGGAGATTCGCCCGTCGTCGGGTCAGGTCGCATGAGCACCGCGATGGATTACCAAGAGCGGCATCTTGTGAAGATGGCCAATCAGATCGCGGGTAATGTTCCGGTGCGCGCCGATGTGCCCCAACAGATCAGCCAGCATATGCGCCAGTTCTGGACGCCC
This sequence comes from Luminiphilus sp., assembly GCA_029242325.1. Taxonomy (GTDB): domain Bacteria; phylum Pseudomonadota; class Gammaproteobacteria; order Pseudomonadales; family Halieaceae; genus Luminiphilus. The sequence continues at coordinate 10,264 of JAQWUD010000027.1, read as the reverse complement.
GTGATGCAGAAATCGCTGCGGCAAATCGCCGCCGAGACCCCCGATAGCCTCTGTTTGGACGTTCACACAGCGCTGCAAAATCTCTAGGGACAAAGGCGATATGGGGGTGACGCTTTTGGTCAACCGGGTGTCGGATTTGAAACAGCGCTTTTGACGCAGAAGGCGCCAAATGCTGTCCAGAAAAATGATCGTTTCGGGTGAGCCCGAACGGTGAAACAAGACGAAAAATGACGACCCGCAGCACCTTGTAGGTGCCGGCCGGGAAGGCATCTCGAGTACGGAGTGCAGGAGAGTCGTATGGCAGCGTTACCCGAAAAAGCGCGTGTGGTGATTATTGGACAGGGCGGCATTGTGGGTGCGTCCGTCGCACACCATCTGGTGGAAGCCGGCTGGGATGACATCGTCGGTCTGGAAAAGTCGGCTATCCCCACGGATATCGGCTCGACTTCCCACGCTTCCGATTTTTGCTACATGACCAGCCACGACAAGCTGAATGTCTTTACCAGCACATACAGCCGGGAGTTCTACCGGTCGCGGGGCAATTTCATCGAGATTGGTGGCATGGAAGTCGCGCGTAAAGGCGACGACGCTCAGGTTCAAGAGCTACTGCGTAAAGTCGGTTCGGGTAAGGCCTTCGGGACCAATGCCCACATGATCACTGCGGCCGAAGCGAAAGAGCGCTTTCCGCTGCTCGAAGAAGACACCATTGAATGCGCTATGTGGGACCCGGATGCAGGCCTGGTGACACCGCGCTCGCAGAAAGTGGCTGGCGATCTGGTGGATGAGGCCGTTGCAGCGGGCAAGCTGCAGGTTTTTCCCTACACGGCCGCGGATGAAATTATTGTTGAAGACGGCCGTGCGGTGGGTGTGAAGACGGCGAAGGGCACTATCATGGCCGATTACGTCGTACTGTGCGCCGGTATTTGGGGCTCGCTGGTCTCCGAGACCGCCGACGTGAAATTGCCGCTGATGCCCGTTGAGCATCCACTGCTGTTTTTTGGTCCCTGGGATGCGCTTAAGGGTACCGGGAAAGACATTGTCTACCCGTTATTCCGTGACCAGGGTAACTCAGCTTACGTCCGCGACACGGGCGACCCGACAACGCCTGAAGGCGGCCTGCTGGAGTGGGGTTATTACGAACCCTTTGAGCCGCGGATGGTCGAGGCGACGGCGATTTCCGAGCCTGAAGACGCGCGCATGTCACCGTCTATGAACGATCTCACGCTGGATCAAGTCATTGAAGCCTATGAGCGCTCGGTAGAATTGACGCCCATCCTGGCGGAGCTCCCCTGGGAGGAGCGACGTTCCTTTAACGGCTTGTTGTCGGTTACCACCGACGGCGGCTCAGTGATTGGTGAATCGCCTCAGGTGAAAGGGCTCTGGCTCTGCGAAGCGGTGTGGGTAAAAGACGGCCCCGGCGCCGGCAAGCTGCTCGCCGATTGGATGACCAACGGGCGCACCGACATGGATCCCCACGGTATTGATCCGGCGCGGCACTATCCGATTCAGTTGACGGATGAGTTCATTCGCAACCGCAGCTACGAAATCGCACAAAAAATATACACGCCGGCGGTGCATCCGCGTGAGCCTTACGCTACCTCGCGTCAGCTTCGCACCAGCCCATTTTACGAGCGTGAAGTGGCGCTCGGTGGCCACTTTATGGAAGTCGCCGGTTGGGAGCGTGCCTACGGCTATGCTGCCAATGAAGCCACCCTTCTGGCCAAATACCGAGATCAGGTGCCACGCCGTGAAGCAGAGTGGGATAACCGACATTTCTGGGAGGTCTCAAACGCCGAGCACCTTGCCCTGAGTGACGGGGTCGGCATGATCAACCTGTCGCACTTCGCGATCTTCGATGTAGTCGGTGCTGAAGCCGAGGCGTTGCTCGAGTTTTGCTCGGTGGCGAAGGTAGGTACTGACACGGCGGTGGGTAAGGGCGTGTACACGCACTTTCTCGACCACACCGGCGGTATTCACTCCGACCTGACGATTGTGCGACTCGCCGGTGACCGCTTCCGCGTGATTTGTGGAGGCGACACGGGTCATCGCGATTATGTGTGGATGCAGCGCATGATCGACAAGCTGGGTCTGACTCAGGCGGAGTTTATAGACCAGACGGAACAGATCGCCACGCTGGGCCTATGGGGACCGGACGCGCGCGTAACCCTGCAAAAACTCATGGACGACCCCGACAGCATTTCTCATGACGCCTTCCCCTATGCGACGGCAAAGGAGATTAACGTTCTGGGCATCACGATCTGGGCGTTCCGTATATCCTACGTGGGCGAACAGGGCTGGGAGCTGTACTTCCCGTTTGGCGACGGTCTCAAGCTGTGGGATGCGCTGGCAGACCTAGACGTCACGCCTGTTGGCATCGAAACCTATGCCAACAGCCGCCGTCTCGAGAAGAGTCTGCGTCTGCAAAACGACGATCTTGAGATCGACTACAACCTCTACGAGGCGGGATTGTCGCGACCCAAGGTCAAGGCCGCAGACTTTCATGGTAAGGAAGCCTACGTGGCGCAGCGTGAGTTGCCTGAGCAGGCAGCTTACCTGTGTACCTTTGTGCTCGAGGACACCACCGACGACAAGGGTGTCGTCCGGTATCCTGTTGGCCACTGGCCATTGCTCGACCCCGAGACTCACGAGGTCATCATCGATTCCCACGGTCGCCGGTCCTATACCACCAGTGTGGCCTTTGGCCCTTCTCTGGGGCAGAACATTGCGATGGGTTACCTGCCATCGGATCGTGCCAAAGAGGGTGACTCGGTGCTGATGGAGTATTTTGGCTGCCTCTTTCCCGCCAAAATCGTGTCGGTGGGCTATCGCGCCCTGCTGGACCCCAGTAACGAGCGGGTCCGGAGCTGAATAAAGATCGGGGGCCAAGGCCCCCGTTTTTTTACCTGCCAATATCCAGTCCGCAGCGTGCCGGGCGTGCCGTGGCACTGAATCAGAAAATGTGTCGTATTTAATCAGCTGATGTCGCTTTTGACCGAATGTTGGGCCAGAATGGGGTGCGTATCTCCGACAGACTCATGGGCTTCGGGCGATGAGCGTGTACGCATCGCGAGGTTGGCAAAGTGAATACGGTTGGCACCGCCAAGCAACAATCTACGCAGCGGGTCGGTTTCCTGCTGATGGACCAGTTCACGCTGGTCTCTCTGTCGAGCGCTATCGATCCGCTCAGGGTCGCCAATTTGCTGTCAGACACCGAACTCTACCAATGGTGCCTGATTGCTGCGGGGGAGGAGGAGCAGGTCAGCAGTGATGGCGTGCGCGTTAAGCTCGACCACACATTGGCCGATGACGTTCAACTCGATTTGGTGATTGTGGTTGGGGGCATCGATATTGAGCAGACGGTGCAGAAGACCGATCTTGCGTGGCTGCGCAAGCAAGCCAAGCGCGGTGCGCAGATCGGTGCCCTGTGCACCGGCTCCTATGCGCTTGCCAGCGCAGGGCTTCTGAATGGCTACGAGTGCAGCGCCCACTGGGACTGCCTGACGCTGTTGACCGAGCAGTTTCCGGGCATTGAATTCAATACTCACCTGTACACCATTGATCGTGATCGTCTGACCTGCACCGGCGGTACCGTGCCGCTGCACATGATGCTCGCCATGCTGGCCAAGCGGCACCCGCAGTCATTGGTCGACGGCGTGGCCGATATGCTGGTGTGTGAACGCCATCGCAGCGATGCCGAGATGCAGGTGATCCCCATGTGGTCGCGCAAGGTGGATGTGCAGCCCAAACTTAAAGAGGTGCTGCAACTGATGGAAGCGAATCTTGAGGAGCCGCTGCCACTTCAGGATCTGGCGGATTACGTGCAGCTCTCACGGCGGCAGCTCGAGCGTTTATTTCTTAAGCACCTTTACAGTACGCCCTCGCGGTATTACCTCAAGCTGCGGCTGGATCGTGCGCGACGCCTGTTGAAACAAACCTCCCGCTCGATCGTCGAGATCACCTCGATGTGCGGTTTTGTGTCGACGACCCACTTTAGTCGTTGTTACCGCAAGTACATGGGGGTTTCGCCCAAGAGCGACCGCGTTCAAGGTGCGCCTGAGGCCTATCAGATATTTGAGTCAGAGCTACCACCCGAAGGGGCAGAGCTCGCCAACTAGCGACGGCTGGCGGACTATCGCAGGACCCGACTACGCGGGTCGCCGGTTACATTAGCGGGCGCTAACGTTGCCCTGTTCGGGCATTTTGATGCCCCCTTCAAATTCAGCCCATTCCATTGCCGACTGACACCAGATCTGGAATCGGGGACTGAGCGTGTGCTTTTGCTCGCAACCGCCGAGGCGCAAGGACAGCAACCCCGTGTCGTCGGTGTTGCCGGTATGGATCATGGTGGCGCAGCGCCCACAAAAACTCATGGCGCGAGGATTGCCGCTGTCGGCGACTTTGATATAAGCGGTCAACTCACCGCTGAGCAGGCGAAACTCGTCACGCGCGACGCGGGTAGTGAACTGAAATGCCGTTCCACCGACGGTCTGGCAATCGGTGCAGTGGCAAACCCCCACCAGCGCGGGGTCGATCACAGCCGCCCAGGTGATGTCACCGCAAAGGCAGGCGCCACTGATATTCATCGTCTCGCGCAGGCCTCAGAGCATTTCGTTGGCGAGCAGCTCCAGTACGACGGGATCTTGTACACCTAGCAGCATGCTGCCCACCTCGCCGCGTTTGCCTGCCTCTTTCCAGGGGCCGAGTCGCTCGATAATGCGCTCGCGGGGGCCGATCAACGAGACCTCGTCGAGGAGCTCATTCGGGACCAACGCTTCGGCTTCAGGCTTTTTACCGCTTAGGTAAAGCGTTTGAATCTGGTCGGCGGCGTCGCCGTAACCCAATCGAGTGGCGTATTCGTGATAGAAGTTTTTATTTTTGGCGCCCATGCCGCCAATGTAGAGCGCCAGCCAGGGTCGGAGCGCGTCATAGGCTGCGTCGAGATCGTCGTTCATGGCGACCGTGACAAAGGGCGCGACGTCAAAATCCTTGAGGCTTTTACCGTTACCGGCCTTTTCGAATCCTTCGCCAATCGATTCGCCTAATACGCTGTACTTGTTAGGGTCCATCCAGACCGGAAAAACCCCATCGGCGACTTCGCCGGCACAGCGCAGCCCGGCGGGCGTAATCGAGGCGGTGTAGATCGGAATATCGGTCGCCGCCAAAATCGACTTCAGCGGTTTACCCAGCCCGGTCGTCCCCTCGCTCTGATTTGGCATCTGGTACATCTGGCCGTCAAATTCTACCGGTCCTTCGCGCTTAAAAATCTTGCGCATGATCTGGATGTATTCCTTGGTGCGCGTGACCGGTTTGCCATAAGGCACGCCATGCCAGCCCTCGACAACCTGCGGACCAGAGGCGCCCAAACCCACGATGAAGCGCCCACCCGAGAGCTGATCAAGAGACATTGCGGTCATGGCACACATGGCGGGTGTGCGCGCTGGCATTTGCATAATCGCGGTACCCACGCGGATCTTGCTGGTGTTCGCCAGTACCCAGCTGGCAGACGTCACGGCGTCATTGCCGTAGGCCTCAGCGCTCCAGACCGAGTCATAGCCCATCGACTCGGCCTGCTTGATCAGGTCGATGGGTATGTGGATTTGCTTGCCCGAGTAACCGAGGAGAAAACCGAGTTTCATGATGCTGTGCTCCGTGAGTGGCTAATGGATGCTGGATGCAGAGTGGGCGGCGATTTGCGTCGTCAAGTTTACGATGGAAGCGACCGGGAACCCACCTTTTATACGGGATGCAGGGCGGATGGTTCTATTCGCAGTCGGCTCTGGACAAATAGTCATCCAAGGTGAGGTGAAAGCGCCTGATCCGTGCTTCCTGATAATTGCCCAGCGTGACACCTTTGCGCGTCGTCTTGAGGCCTTGTTGTTGCAGCTGCAGATTGCCCGTGTCCTGATCGTATACCGCCCCCAACCAGGCCAGCTCCTTGATCTCGGTATAAGATTGGTCGGCGCTCAGAAGCACAGGCTCGGGTGGGTCGGGGTGCTTAGCGCCCTCGGCAAGAGGCTCGAGCATGAGAATCTCAAACAGGCAACTGTCGACATCATCGCCCAACGGTCTGAAACGGTACGCCATGGAGATGAGCATGCCGGGAAAGAAAAACGCGTTGGGAAAAAGATGATATTCAATCGAGTCGAGCATTTCGCTATCGGACGCCGCCGAGAAATCGACCCCTAACTGGCTGCCCATCTCGTCACGTAACAGTTGCGCGCCTGCCGCGCGGGCAGTTTCGCCCTCTGTCAGGGGGCGTTGGGTAACCGGAAGACCCGCCAGCAGTTCTTGCTCGGTGAGGGGCGGTGCTCGCCATTTTTCACCGGGATAGTCAGAGAGCGATTCGGGCGAGTAATGCGCAATATTGTGGATAAAGCGACTCACATGCGGCCCAAATATATCGTATTGCGCGTTGGCCCCGGTGGGTGAGTCGTGAGTTGTGAAGTTGTGGTATGCCTCCATGAAGGCTTCTTGCGCGGCCTTCCAGTTAGCCGGAAGCACTTTTTGCACGTGCAGGCGAATGCGGCGTTGATCGAGCGGGAAGTGCGCAAAGTGGTTGGGAAGCACATCGAGCTGCTCGCGCAACGGTGAGGCATCGGGATCAAGGTTGATAAAAATAAACCCCTGCCAGGATTCGCAGGCCACCGGCTGTAGCGAGTGAGACGCCTCGCAAACGTGAGGGAAGTCCCAGCGTCCCGGTACCTCTTTGAGTGCGCCATCCAGATGCCATGACCAGCCATGAAAAGGGCAGCTGAAACCCTGGCCGTGACCGGCACCTTCCTCGCCCAGCAGGCGGGTCCCGCGGTGAGTGCAGCTGTTAATGAACGCTTTGATCTCGTCGCGCGCGATCCGCGCTACGATCACCGAGTAAGGCCCGATGTCGTAAACGTAATGGTCGCCCACCTCTGGGAGGTGTTCCTCGCGGCAGGCCCATTGCCAACAGCGGGACCACATGCTGCTTAGTTCCTGCTGAAAGAACGCCTGGCAGGTGTAGCGACTTGCTGGCAGGTCGGTATCGCCAAGGAAGCGGTAGGCTTCCGCGGTCAGCGGCGCGGGAGCGGGCTGCGCGTCGGAGGCCAGTATGCGGGCGATCGTCTCGCCATGCGCTCGCGCATCTCCGGGTTTATGATCGGGATCTGCCATTCTCTCGGGGGCTCCGGCTTCTTCGTCTTATCGGCTTACAGTTCGCAGGCATACGCAGAGTATGCGCAGGCCACGGCGAGACGACAAGCGGCGTCCGGCCCGGCCCCATACCGTAAAGTTGGCGCCGTGCGCATAAGGTGAGCGCTTTCGGTAACACGGCTTTCACAGGTAGCCGGATAACAGTCAAAACGGTTGATCTGTCGCGGGATGTAGATAACGATGCTCCGAATCAATCCGTTCACCCGATCGAGAGGTTTAGAGCATGGATCAGACCCTACAGACACTCGTCGATAAGCAGGCGATCTACGAGCTTTCCTGTCGGTACATGCGGGGGCTGGATCGAACGGACGCCGAGTTGTTGCTCTCGGTGTTCTGGGAGGACGCCTACTGTGAATACGGCTTTATCAATGGCGATGCGCCGACCTTTGTCGTGTTTGCCGTTACCGCTTTGCGCGAGCACGAATCGAACCAGCACATGATCGGTAACACCTTGCTTGAAGTCGAAGGAGACGAGGCCTTCGGCGAGGTGTATTTTCAGGCCTATCACAAGGTGAAATCCGACACAGGTTTCGATGACCTGATCGTGGCGGGGCGTTACCTTGACCGTTACGAGCGTCGCGACGGGGTCTGGAAGATCAGCTACCGCTCCGAGCGCGTGGACTGGAGTCGGACAACACCCACGCAGGACCCCTATTACCAAATGATGCCCGACTCGCTTTTCGGGAACCGCCTTGACGATGCGGTGTATGACCGCAAGGCACGTTACAAGCGTGTGGGCGACGTGGCCAAATAAGTTCGGGGCGGTGGGCAGAAAAGTATGACCTGCGTTGAGGCGAAGACTATGAGGTTTCGTGACGGCGGGAGTAGATCATGAGTCAGCTGAATGTAATGACCAAGCTGGTCGTTGTAATGCTGCTGGGAATGGGTATCTTTTTGATGGTTGGCGGTGCTCAGTTAGCCCTGCTTGGCGGCTCTCCTTACTACGTTGCGAGTGGTATTGCCTTAATCATCTGCAGTGTGTGGATCTGGCAACGCCGGACAGCCGGCTATTGGCTGTACTGTTGCTTTGCTGCCGTGACGCTTGTCTGGGCGATTGTGGAAAGTGGCTTTGACCTGTGGGCACTGCTGCCGCGCCTTACGGTACCGATGGCGTTGTTATTGGGGTTCCTGTTAACCCCTGTGCGAAGGGATCTGGCCATCAAGCCGAGCAGGGCTTGGGTGTCGCCCATCATTTTGTCGGCTTATGTATTGAGCCTCATAACAGGGGCGGTCAACGCTCAATTTACGCCGCAGCCCGGGCTTGGTCTGATGCTAAGTAGTGAAGGCAAGGCACCACAGTGGACCCACTATGGGGCGTCTGCTGATGGCGATAGCTATAGCGCCGCAGATCAAATTAATCGCAACAACGTCGCCCAGCATGCGCCTGCGTGGACCTTTCACACAGACGAGGATGCAGCGACGCAAATTACTTTTCAATCCACGCCCATCGAGATCGAGGCGGTGGTTTCGGAAAATGCCCTGATCACTCTGACAGAGGTTTATTCATCGGGCGGTAAAGAGAATGTAAAAGAGACGCTTATCGATGCTTTGGCAGAAGCCTTTCACCCAAGCGTGAACACGTGGGAATATCCGGTAAGCAATTGTTAATTCGAGAGATAAATTAGGGGAAATTGTATGACGAGCACAATTCATTGGTTGTTGGAAGTCTCTGTTAATGAAGGTCAGCTGGAGGCCTTTGAAGCACTGATAGGTGAGATGGTAGCGGCCACTCAAAATGAGCCCGATACTTTGATTTATGAGTGGTACTTCGATGAAGAAAAGCGGACCTGCCAGATCAATGAGCGTTATCGAGATTCGGCGGCTACCATGGCTCACTTGCAGTCATTTGGTGGTTTTGCCGAGCGGTTCATGGCGGCAGTGACCCCGGTTAACTTTATCGTTATGGGTGGCCCGGACATGGCTGTACGTGAAGGACTAGCTGGCTTGAACCCAACTTATCTCTCGCAGGCGGCCGGGTTTTCTCGATAATGCTTATTACTGCCAGCTTCAAGGGGGAGCGAGTTTGCTGTGACGTTCACTGAGCTTGGCAGGCGATAGAGTTTAAGCAGTTGGCCGCGTTTTTCGGCGTCGCCGCCGCTTGGGCGCGTCGACAGATTCCGACACCTTTGTTGCAGGTGGCGTAACACTGGAGAACAAATTAGGAAACGCATCGCTCTGATGGGGTAGCCCCATAGCGCCCACAAAGTGAGCTTGAAAATCATCTGCCAAAGCCGTCTCGATACGTTCTGCCTTGGCAATGGTGTCGGCAATTTCAAGCCGCGCGTTGCGATCTAGCAGCGCCATTCGCGCGCCGGCACCCGCGGCGTTTCCCGCTGAGGTGACCTGTTCAAGGTCACAATCGGGGATGAGCCCCAGCACCATGGCGTGGCTGACGCTGATATGGCTGCCAAAGGCACCGGCCAGACGAATACGATCAACAGTGGTGACGCCCATCTCGTCCATCAACAGCCTGATGCCAGCGTAGAGTGCCGCCTTGGCCAGTTGGATCTGGCGCACGTCAGTCTGCGTGATTACGACATCGGAGGCCTCTGGGTTATCCGCCTCATGTAAAACATAAGACCAGGTCCGCCCGTCTTTTCTTATTCGGCTTGTTTGCCCTTCGAGCGCGCCATCGACCACGCCATCGGTAGACACCACACCGGCGAGATACATCTCGGCGACGACCTCGATAATCCCCGATCCGCAAATGCCTGTCACACCGGTATCCGAAAGGGCCTCGGCGAAACCCGGTTCGTCCGACCACAGCTCGGAGCCGATACATTTGAAGCGGGGTTCAAGCGTATCGCGGTCGATCCGCACCCGCTCAATGGCGCCGATGGTCGCCCGTTGTCCGGCGCTGATTTGAGCGCCTTCAAACGCCGGTCCGGTCGGGCTCGAGCACACCAGTAATCGCTGGTTGTTCGCGAGCACAATCTCGGCGTTGGTGCCAACGTCGACGACCAATGTCATCGCCTCGCTGCGATCGGGCGCTTCAGCAAGGATCACCCCGGCCGCATCGGCACCGACGTGGCCTGCGATGCAGGGTAGGCAGTAAAGGCGGGCCTCGGGGTGAGCGGTCAGG
>JAQWUD010000047.1 GCA_029242325.1 Luminiphilus sp. | reverse complement strand
TATTGAGATGGTGATGCCGGGTGACAATATCAACTTTGTAGCGACGTTGATTGCGCCGATTGCGATGGAAGAGGGCCTGCGTTTTGCGATCCGTGAGGGTGGTCGAACGGTAGGTGCGGGCGTCGTCGCCAAGATCCTCGACTGATCTTTTCGCCAATCAGTAGGAAGCCCGCCTTATGCGGGCTTTTTTTTGCCCATCATTCTGGGTGGTGGCCAGTAATCATTCGAGTGCTTGGCTTAGCGCGACCAGCGTTGATGGAGCTCTGATGTCACCTCACTCCGCGAGATTGTCCTTTTTGCTGTGACGCCCATACCGACTGCGAGAAGTCGAGATTCTTGTGACACGGCGAGAAAGGGCTATTCTCGACCAAAGCGGCGAATAAGGAGCGATAGCGATGGTGAAATTCAGACTCAATGGCGAGCAGGTTGTTAGTGAAAGCCCTACGGATACGCTCCTCCTTTGGGTGTTACGTGAGGAAATGAAACTGACGGGTACTAAGTTTGGCTGTGGCATTGCACAGTGCGGCGCTTGCACAGTGCATCTTGATGGCAGCCCCGCTAGAGCCTGCGTGACTCCTGTCCAGGCAGTGGCGAATCGCAGTATCACTACCATCGAAGGGCTTGCAAGTCCCGTAGGTCAGGCGTTGCAGCAGGCCTGGGAGAGCGAGCAGGTGCCACAGTGTGGCTACTGCCAGTCTGGCCAGATCATGCAGGCCGCAACGCTGCTGGAACAAAACCCGCAGCCGAGTGATGCCGATATCGTCTCTTATATGAATGGCCATTTGTGTCGATGCATGGCTTACCCGCGCATCCAGCGCGCGATTGCTGTGGCAGCAGATCGGGCCATCACTGAGGAGCCTGCGCAATGAGCAAAACAAAAATAACCGTATCTAGACGTCAATTTGTCGCTGGCGCAGCGGCTTCCTCGCTGGTGATGGGGCTGGGCACCGTCCTCGGTGGTTGCTCAGCTGATGAAGCGGTATCAGATCTCACCGTTGCAAAAGGTAGTCTTTCTTTTTCCCCGGTCATTTGGTTCGAGATTGATGGATCTGGTCTGGTCACCATGAATATTGTGCGAGCTGAAATGGGGCAGCACGTCGGCACGGCTTTGGCTCAGGTTATCGCAGACGAATTGGGAGCTGACTGGGAGCAGGTGCGTATCCAGCATGTTGATACGGATTCCAAATGGGGCTACATGGTGACCGGCGGTTCTTGGTCTGTTCACACGTCGTTCACTCAACTGTCTCAGGCGGGCGCCGCCGGGCGCATCGTTCTCGCCGACGCCGGAGCAAAGCTGATGGGGGTGGATCCCAGCTCCTGTCATGTTGAAGGTGGTCACGTTTTCGCCGGGTCCACCAGTTTGTCCTTCGCAGAAATCATTCAGGTGGGTGACATTGCCCGTCGTTTCAGTTCCGAGGAATTGGCGGCGCTACCGATTAAAGCGCCGGCTGACCGGAGGATCATCGGGCGTGATGTGTCTGCGCTCGATGTCCCTGCAAAGACAGATGGTAGTGCCCAGTATGGCCTCGATGTGACGCGACCGGGCATGGTCTACGGTATCCCCCTCGTGCCACCCACACGTTATGGATCCAAGGCCATTGGTATTGATGATTCTGCGGCACGAGCGCTCGATGGTTATCTTGGTGCGATTCCGATTGCCGATCCTACCGAGACGTTGCAGGGCTGGGTGGTTGTTGCGGCAGAGACCATGCCGATGGCCATCAAGGCGGCAAGCGCTGTGCAGGTTGAGTGGCAGGGGGGCGATACGGCCAATATCAATGAATCAGACTTGCTGGCGGAAGGCCTCAGACTCGCTCAGGATACGTCCAGCGGCACTACTGTCGTGAACGACGGAGATGTCGATACTGCGTTAGCAAGCGCCGCCAAGCAGTTGCAGGCGGTATACAGGACGGCTACGGCGCTGCATTTTACCCTTGAGCCGCAGAATGCCGTCGTCGAGTTTGACGAAGCCGGTCAGTGCCACATCTATGCGGGTAATCAGTGGCAGTCGCTGATCTTGCCGCTACTGACGCAAGTGCTTGGACTGCCCGAAACCGATATCGTGATTCATCAGCAATATCTTGGAGGCGGTTATGGCAGGCGGCTCTTCGGCGACCAGATGATCCCTGCCGTTTTGGCTGCTCGCGAGCTTGGGCGGCCATTGAAGTTAATCTTTGATCGCGAAGCAGACAGTCGATTCGATTGCGTTCGCTCGCCGACAGTGTGCACGTTTGCTGCCAGTTTCGATCAACAGGGCGCGCTCTCTGGGATTGATCATGCAGCGGTGGCGGGGTGGCCCACACTGTCGATGGCCCCTGGGTTTATGGCGCCGGGTGTAGCGGGTTTGGGTAAATTTGATCCCTTCTCGATCAGCGGCGCGGAGCATTGGTATTCCGTGCCTGCTCACCGCATCCGAGCAATCAACAACGAACTGGCCCAGAAGACGTTTCTGCCCGGCTGGCTGAGGGCAGTGGGCTCCGGCTGGACAGGCTGGGGAGTAGAAAGTTTTATGGATGAAATTGCGCATGAGTTATCCGAAGATCCCTTGGCCTTGAGGCTGCGGCTATTGGATGGTGCCGGCAAGAATGCAGGTGGGGAAGGCAGCACCATAGGGGGTGCGGCTCGGCTCCGCTCGGTGCTGGAGGATGTGGCCATTCGCAGTAATTGGGGTACAGAGTTACCGGCCGCCGAGGGTATGGGAGTGGCGGTTTGTCATGGTCAGGAGCGCGGCATGCCGACATGGATCGCCTGCGTCGCTCATGTAGCTATCACCCCTGAGTCGGGTGACATCTCCGTAAAGAAGCTTTGGCAGACGATCGATGTTGGCACGGTGGTCAACCCGTCGGGTGCCATGGCTCAGGCAGAGGGGGCGGCGCTTTGGGGGCTCAGTCTGGCTCTCCATGAAGGGGCTGAATTTGAGCAAGGTCAGGTGAAGCAGCGCAATCTCGACACCTATACCCCGTTACGCATGTCTGACGTGCCTGAGTTGGACATCGTATTTATTGATAGTGACGTGTTCCCAAGTGGACTGGGCGAGCCGCCGTTGATTCCGGTTGCGCCGGCAATTGGCAACGCGGTGTTCGCCGCCACCGGCAAGCGGGTGCGCGATCTGCCCATTCGACTGAGCTGAGGAGGGGGCGGCGGCGCCCCCACAAGCCTGATCTTCCGCGGCGCCCTCAAGGACTAAAGGGGGCTTCTGAATGCATCTGCTTCAGCAGGAGACGCCTGCTGGTCATCGATTCGCGGTTTTTGCGTGCCGCAGTTGGGCCGCTATGGTCGGCTCGAGTGGCGCCGCAAGGCTGGTGTCGATGGCGTTACGTGGGTGCGGAGGCCCACCGTGTTTGTGAGAAAAGTCGCATTCGCTGGAAACCCGCCTTAGCGGACAGGTTTTGTGTTGACACCCTCATAGGGGATCCGTAGACTTCGCTCTCTTTTTTCGGCCCCCCCCTGCGGGCGCCGGCTGTTTTAAGGAGTAGTAACGTGCAAAGCCAGCGTATCCGCATTCGCCTGAAAGCGTTTGACCACAAGCTGATTGACGCGTCGACACAGGAGATCGTTGAGACTGCCCGCCGCACTGGCGCTCAGGTTCGTGGTCCGATCCCTCTGCCGACTAAAAAGGAGAAGTTCACGATTCTGATTTCTCCCCACGTCAACAAGGATGCGCGAGATCAGTATGAGATTCGCACGCACAAGCGCCTCCTCGATATCGTTGAGCCGACAGAAAAGACTGTCGACGCGCTGATGAAGTTAGACCTAGCTGCTGGCGTAGAAGTTCAGATCAGTCTCGGTTGAAAACAATTTAGTAAAATAGCCTGCCCGGCCCGCCGGGTGTGTAACGTCCGAAGGCGCTTTTCCAGCGTTGACGGACGGCCATAGAGGGTTGAGCCCCGTACACTGTGAGGTGTAAGCCATGACTATTGGGTTAGTCGGCCGTAAGTCCGGTATGACGAGAGTTTTTACCGAGGACGGCGCATCAGTACCAGTGACAGTAGTGGAGATTGCTCCAAACCGCGTCACTCAAATCAAAGAGCTCGAGACCGATGGGTACCGAGCAATTCAGGTCACAGCGGGAATCCGCAAGGCCTCTAAAGTCAGCAAGCCGGAAGCCGGGCATTTTGCCAAGGCCGGTGTGGTTGCGGGCGATGGTCTGTGGGAATTTCGGCTCGACGCTGCTGATGAGGCTTTTGAAGTGGGCGCCGAGCTGACCGTTGAGCGATTTGAGCAGGGCCAAAAGGTTGATGTGGCGGGTCGCTCCAAGGGCAAAGGATTCCAGGGCGTGGTTAAGCGATGGAATTTCCGGACCCAGGATGCGACCCACGGTAACTCGCTGTCTCATCGGGCGCCGGGTTCTATTGGTCAGTGCCAGACGCCTGGTCGCGTGTTCAAGGGCAAAAAAATGTCCGGCCACATGGGCGATGAGCGCGTTACCACGCAAGGCTTGGAAGTGATTCGCGTCGATGTTGAGCGCAACTTATTGCTGATCAAAGGCGCTGTGCCGGGCGCGCCGGGTGGCGAAGTCATTATCCGACCGACAGTCAAAGCGGCGGGTGCTGGCCCGTCTGTATCTTGAGTAGCGGGGGCGAGACGTGGAATTGAGTGTAGTCAAGCCGGGGAATAAGGCAGCAGGGACCGTTGCGGTCTCGGAAGCTAATTTCGCCCGCGAATATAACGAATCGCTGGTGCATCAAGTGGTTACCGCCTACCTGTCAGGTGCTCGCCAGGGTACTCGAGCGCAGAAAACGCGTTCTGAAGTTGCCGGTGGTGGCAAGAAGCCTTGGCGTCAAAAGGGCACAGGTCGTGCGCGAGCGGGAACAATCCGATCACCTATCTGGCGCTCGGGTGGGGTCACGTTTGCAGCCAAGCCACAGGATCACTCTCAGAAAGTGAACCGCAAGATGTACCGGGCAGCAATGCGCTCCATCTTGTCAGAGTTGGCGCGCACCGATCGCTTGATGATCGTAGAGACGCTGGATGTTGAGCAGCCTAAGACTAAGTTGCTCGTCGAGGCGCTTAAGGGGTATGGCGTAGACAACGTATTGATTGTGGCCGACAGCGTGGACAAAAACCTGTACTTGGCCTCTCGTAACTTGCACAAGGTTGATGTGCGAGACGTAGAGGGCGCCGATCCAGTGAGTTTGATTGCTTATGAAAAGGTCATGATTACGGTCGATGCGATCAAGAAGTTTGAGGAGACGCTGGCATGAATCAGGAGCGTGTTTTCCAGATCCTGTTGGGGCCGCATGTCTCTGAGAAATCGGCGATTGTGGCGGAACAGAGTAATCAATATGTCTTTCGCGTTTGCCTCGATGCCACCAAGGACGAGATCCGTCAGTCCGTGGAGCAGCTGTTCAAGGTGGCTGTGAGCGATGTGCAGACGCTGCGCGTCAAGGGTAAGACCAAGCGCAATCGGTATGGATTAAGCAAGCGGCCCTCATGGAAGAAAGCTTACGTGCGGGTAGAGCAGGGTCAAGAAATTGACTTTGCGTCGTTTAGCTGAGGGATCGAGTCATGGCAGTCGTAAAAAGTAAACCCACATCAGCCGGTCGTCGTCACCACGTTAAGGTGGTGACCGAAGGTCTGCACAAGGGCAGCCCTTATGCGCCTTTACTTGAGAAGAAGTCCAAGACCGGTGGCCGTAACAACCGCGGCCGTATTACGACCCGCCACATTGGTGGCGGGCACAAGCAGCACTATCGAAAGATTGATTTTAAACGCACCAAGGACGGCATTCCTGCCAAAGTTGAGCGTATTGAGTATGACCCCAATCGCACTGCGCACATCGCCTTACTGCTCTATGCCGATGGCGAGCGCCGGTACATCATAGCCCCGAAGGGCGTTCAGGCAGGTGACGTTTTGCACTCTGGTTCGGCCGCGCCCATCAAGCCTGGAAATTGCTTGCCGGTCAGAAATATCCCGGTAGGGTCGATGGTGCATGCGATAGAGCTCAAGCCCGGTAAGGGAGCACAGTTGGCGCGTTCTGCGGGCGCAGCGGTTCAGTTGGTCGCGCGGGAAGGACAGTACGCCACTGTTCGCCTGCGTTCCGGCGAAATGCGCAAGGTCCCAATCGATTGCCGCGCGACCTTGGGTGAGGTGTCCAATTCAGAGCATAGCCTGCGTAAGTTGGGTAAAGCGGGTGCGGCGCGTTGGCGAGGTGTCCGTCCGACGGTTCGCGGTGTGGCGATGAACCCCGTAGACCACCCCCATGGTGGTGGAGAAGGTAAGACCTCTGGCGGGCGTCATCCAGTAACGCCTTGGGGTGTGCCCACCAAGGGATACAAAACACGTAAGAACAAGCGCACTGACGGCATGATTGTTCGCCGTCGTGGCAAGAAGTAATCGGTGAGGAGAGAAAGACAGTGCCACGTTCATTAAAAAAAGGCCCTTTTATCGACCTCCACTTGATGAAAAAAGTTGAGGCCGCAGCAGAGGCAAACGATCGCCGACCGATCAAAACCTGGTCTCGTCGGTCCATGGTTTCCCCGAATATGGTCGGCTTGACGATTGCCGTGCATAACGGACGTCAGCACGTCCCCGTTTCGATTAATGAGGACATGGTCGGCCACAAGCTGGGTGAGTTCGCTGTGACCCGAACCTTCAAAGGCCACATTGTGGACAAGAAGGCTAAGCGATAAGGCTGGGTGGAGAGAGAAATGGAAGTAGCAGCCAAATTGAGAGCAGCCCGCATTTCGGCGCAGAAAGCGCGCCTAGTGGCCGATCAAGTCCGGGGAAAGCCGGTCGGGGAAGCGTTAAATGTATTGGAGTTCAGTAACAAAAAAGCTGCCGCGATTGTGCGCAAGGTGCTGAACTCGGCTATCGCGAATGCAGAAAATAACGAGGGTGCCGACGTGGACGAGCTGCGTGTGTCCACCATTTATGTCGACGAGGGATTCACCATGAAACGTCTGCGCCCGCGCGCAAAGGGACGTGGTGACCGAATTTTTAAGCGCACTTGCCATATTACGGTCAAGGTCGCGGATAGCGAGAGCTGAGGAGACGGCCGCATGGGTCAGAAGGTACATCCAACCGGTATCCGCCTAGGCATAGTCAAAGACCATAATTCGGTCTGGTATGCCGACAGCAAAACCTACGCAAAAAACCTGATCAATGACATTCAGGTGCGAGACTATATTTTCAAGAAGCTGGATACCGCTTCAGTCAGCCGCGTGAAAATAGAGCGGCCGGCGCAGACCGCCCGTATCACGATTTTTACGGCGCGCCCCGGCATTGTGATCGGTAAGAAAGGTGAGGATGTGGACGGCCTGCGTAAGGATCTGTCAGAAAAGATGGGTGTGCCTGTTCATATCAACATCGAAGAGATTCGTAAGCCCGATGTGGACGCGCGCCTGGTTGCCCAGAACGTGGCCCAGCAGTTGGAGCGACGCGTGATGTTCCGACGTGCAATGAAGCGCGTTGTGCAGAATGCGATGCGCCAGGGTGCCGAGGGTATCAAGGTGCAGGTGGGAGGCCGCTTGGGTGGTGCTGAGATCGCGCGCACCGAGTGGTATCGAGAAGGCCGCGTGCCGCTGCACACTTTGCGCGCTGATATTGATTACGCCACCTATGAAGCGCACACCACGTATGGGGTGATCGGCGTGAAAGTATGGATTTTTAAAGGTGAGGTAATTGGTGAGGGCGAAGAGGCGTAAGCGCCCGTCCGCCTGACACTGACTACCTGATTGAGGAAGTAGAAAATGTTGCAACCGAAACGGACCAAGTTCCGCAAGACTCAGAAAGGCCGTAACCGTGGCCTGGCTGAGCGTGGAAGCAAGGTGAGTTTTGGCGACTACGCGCTGAAGTCGACTGGTCGGGGCCGGATTACTGCCCGGCAGATTGAGGCCGCGCGTCGTGCCATGACCCGCCACATCAAGCGTGGCGGTAAAATCTGGATTCGCATATTCCCTGACAAGCCAATTACGGGTAAGCCACTCGAGGTTCGGCAGGGTAAAGGTAAGGGCAACGTCGAGTATTGGGTGGCGCAGATCCAGCCGGGTCGTGTCTTGTATGAAGTTGAGGGTGTGTCCGAGAAACTGGCGCGAGAGGCATTCGAACTGGCTGCCGCTAAGCTGCCGGTTCAGACCATGTTTGTTAAGCGGTCGGTGATGTGATGAAAGCCAGTGAAATGCGAGACAAATCCGTTGACGAATTGAACCAGCAGTTACTCTCTCTGCGAGAGGAGCAGTTCAAGCTCCGTATGGCGAAAGCCACTGGTCAGCTTGGCCAGAGTCACCTGCTCAAGGAGACAAAGCAAGACATCGCGCGCGTGAAAACCGTGCTGCAACAGAAGGCGGAACAATAATGGCATCAACTGAAAGTCAGGCGCGTACGCTTCAGGGGCGTGTTGTCAGCGACAAGATGGATAAGACCATCACAGTCAAGATAGAACGTCGTGTGAAGCACCCTGTGTATGGCAAATACATCACCCGTTCCTCAAAAGTGCACGCGCATGACGAGGAAAACAAGGCGGGAATGGGCGACATGGTACTGGTGGCAGAGTCGCGGCCGGTCTCGAAGAGCAAGAGCTGGGCGTTGGTTGAGATTGTGGAGACCGCAACTCAGATTTGAGGTGTGGTCCGTTAGGGCGGACGGCAGTGCGCCGTTGGTGGAGTAGAGAAAAATGATTCAGACGCAGTCGTATCTGGAAGTGGCCGATAACAGCGGAGCACGTCGTGTGATGTGCATCAAGGTTTTGGGCGGCTCCAAGCGTCGGTATGCCCGAGTAGGAGATTTGATCAAGGTCACGGTCAAAGAGGCTATCCCCCGGGGCAAGGTCAAGAAGGGTCAGGTTATTACTGCCGTGGTTGTGCGCACGAAAAAAGGTGTTCGCCGTCCGGATGGCTCCCTGATCAAGTTTGACGAGAATGCTGCGGTATTGCTGAACAATCAGGACGCACCCATTGGCACGCGGATCTTCGGACCGGTGACCCGCGAGCTTCGCGGCGAGAAATTCATGAAAATCATTTCCCTCGCGCCGGAAGTGATCTGAGCAGGGTAGAGAGGGTCAGTAAATGTCAAAGCTCAAGCGTGATGATGAAGTGATTGTGATCGCTGGAAAAGATAAAGGTAAGCGAGGCACAGTCCGCCGCGTAATCGACAGCGATCGCGTTGTTGTCAGCGGTGTGAATATGGTTAAAAAGCACACCAAGCCTAACCCCCAGGCAGGCGTAGCAGGCGGGATTATTGAGCAGGAAGCTCCCATTCAAGCCTCAAATCTGGCGGTATTCAACAGCAAGGCTGGCAAAGGCGAGCGCGTCGGTTACCGAGTTGAGGATGGGGAAAAGGTTCGCGTTTTCAAGCCGTCTGGCGATTTGGTTGACGCCTGACGCGCAGAGATGAACAGAGGCAGTTAAGACATGACAGCGCTTAAAGAGAAATACCGCAGCGAGATTGTTCCTAAGCTCCAAGCAGAGCTCGGTCTCGACAATGTGATGGCGGTGCCGCGTATCACCAAAATTACCCTCAACATGGGGGTTGGTGAGGCGGTAGGTGACAAGAAAGTGCTAGAGCACGCCGTGTCGGATATGGAGAAGATTGCAGGGCAAAAACCTGTAGTGACCAAGTCGCGGAAGTCGATTGCTGGTTTCAAGATCCGAGATGGTTGGCCAATAGGCTGCAAGGTCACGTTGCGCGATGAGCGCATGTACGAGTTCCTTGAGCGTCTGATCAACATTGCGATTCCCAGAGTCCGTGATTTCCGCGGCGTGAGCCCGAAGCAGTTTGATGGGCGCGGGAATTTTGCGATGGGTGTGACGGAACAAATTATTTTTCCGGAAATTGATTACGACCAAATCGATAAGCTGCGTGGGATGGACATCACGATCTCCACTGACGCGGCGAACGATGAGCAGGGTCGTGCGCTGCTCGCGGCGTTCAATTTCCCTTTTAGAAGCTGAGGCAGCAGAGATATGGCCAAAAAATCCATGATTGCCCGTGAGGCTAAGCGCGCTCGAACGGTGGCCAAGTTCGCCGCGAAGCGTGCGCAGCTCAAGGAAACCATCGCCGATGTGAATGGCAGCGATGAGGAGCGTTGGGAGGCCCAGATTGCCCTGCAAAAACTGCCGCGCAATGCGAGTCCCGTCCGCCAGCAGCGTCGTTGCCAGCTGACAGGGCGACCTCATGGTGTCTACAGGAAATTTGGGTTGTGCCGCAACAAGCTGCGAGAAGCAGCGATGCGCGGCGATGTACCGGGTTTGGTTAAGTCCAGCTGGTAACGGAGAGCGATTAAATGAGCATGCAAGATCCGCTGAGTGATATGTTGACCAGGCTGCGCAACGCGCAAATGGCCGGCAAGCAGACCGTCGATATGCCCGGTTCCAAACTGAAGGTTTCAGTTGCCAAAGTCTTGGAGCAAGAGGGTTATATTGCCGGACACCGCTTCGACGACAGCACCGGTAAGCCCCGGCTTCACATCGATCTGAAGTATTACGAAGGCAAGCCTGTCATTGCTGAAATAGAGCGCATTAGTAAGCCATCCCTGCGGCGTTACGCCGGCAAGGATGCACTGCTATCGGTGCGCGGTGGATTGGGCGTTGCGATTGTCTCAACGTCTCGTGGTGTTATGACGGATCGTGCAGCGCGTGCTGCCGGTGTCGGGGGCGAAGTCCTCTGCACCGTATTCTGATTCGAGAACTGGAGCGCTAGATAAATGTCTCGTGTAGCGAATAGTCCTGTCACGCTGCCCAAAGGGGTGGACGTAAAGGTGGACGGTGCAAACCTCTCTGTTAAGGGCGGTAAGGGCACGCTCGACCTCACCTTGACTGATGGTATCGGCGTGAACGTCGAAGAAGAAGTCGCGTCCGTTACCTATGACGGCGACAACCGTCGTGCGATGGCCGGCACCACCCGCTCTCTTTTGGCCAATATGGTCAAGGGTGTTTCCGATGGGTGGGAGAAGCGTCTGGTGCTCAACGGCGTGGGTTATCGTGCCAAGGCTTCCGGCAAAACTGTGAATCTGACCATCGGCCTGTCGCATCAGGTGGATTACCAATTGGCGGAGGGGCTGTCGGTAGATACCCCCACTCAGACTGAAATCGTGATCTCTGGCATTGACAAGCAGGCAGTTGGACAGGCAGCGGCCGAAATTCGCAGCTTCCGCCCTCCAGAGCCCTATAAAGGTAAAGGCATCCGTTACGCGGACGAGTACGTCCGTCGTAAAGAAGCCAAGAAAAAGTAATCGGATACTGTAATGAATACCAAGACACAGGCGCGATTGCGCCGCGCAAAAAAGTCCAGGGTCCACATGCGCACTGCCGGTGCAGTGCGACTGTCAGTGCATCGAACGCCGCGGCATATTTATGCCCAGGTGATCTCGGGCGACAGTCACAATGTGTTGGCTCAGGCTTCTACTCTGGATAAGGATTTGCGTTCTGGCGCAACGGGCAATGTTGCTGCCGCTGCGGCGGTCGGTAAGTTAGTTGCAGAGCGAGCCAGGACAGCGGGCGTGACCTCAGTCGCTTTTGATCGCTCAGGATTTCGATACCACGGTCGGGTCAAGGCCCTAGCAGAGGCCGCTCGAGAAGGCGGACTGGAGTTTTAACTATGGCGATGAACGACAAGAAGCATCGGGGTGAGCAGCGCACTGAAGGCGATCTTCAGGAAAAGCTCGTTCAGGTTAATCGCGTGGCCAAGACGGTGAAGGGCGGGCGCATCATGAGTTTTACCGCGCTGAGCGTTGTCGGCGATGGCAAGGGTCGTGTTGGCTATGGTCGGGGCAAGGCGCGAGAGGTGCCGGTCGCGATTCAGAAGGCGATGGAAGCTGCGCGGCGGAATATGGTTCAGGTGCAGTTGGTGAACGGGACTTTGCAGTATCCCATCAAGGCAGCACATGGTGCGTCAAAGGTTTACATGCAGCCTGCCTCAGAGGGTACTGGTGTGATTGCGGGCGGCGCGATGCGTTCTGTTCTTGAGCTGGCCGGAGTGCATAACGTATTGGCCAAGTGTTACGGGTCGACCAATCCGGTCAACGTAGTGCGCGCCACTTACAATGGTCTACGGGATATGGTCTCACCTGAGGATGTGGCGGCACGTCGCGGTCTCAGCGTTGAAGAGATCCTCAGCTGAGTAGTGGGGCAAGGACGATGAGCAAATCCATGATCAAGGTGACTCAGATTCGCAGTATTCACGGCCGGCTTAAGAAGCATCAGGCCTGCGTTGCGGGTCTCGGTCTGCGTCGAATTGGCCACACGGTTGAGGTTGAAGACACCCCTTCTGTGCGCGGCATGATCAATAAAGCGAATTACCTGGTGCGCGTCGAGGGCGACCAATAATGTCTGATGAAATGCGGTTGAACAGCCTCAAACCTGCGCCGGGCGCCAAGCGCGTCGCAAAGCGCGTGGGCCGGGGTATTGGTTCTGGCTCCGGCAAGACTGCGGGTCGAGGACACAAGGGCTTGAAGTCTCGTTCAGGAGGTACCGTGAAAGCGGGCTTCGAGGGCGGCCAGATGCCGCTGCAGAAGCGCCTGCCGAAATACGGGTTTACTTCCCGTATTGGGCGGACAACAGCCGAGGTGCGGTTGCACGAGCTCAACAGCGTCGAGGGTGACGTAGTCAATCTTGACTCACTCAAGGCGGCTGACTTGATCAAGGATGACGTGGAGCGCGTTCGCGTGTTCTTGTCGGGCGAGATTACCCGAGCGGTGAACGTGCGCGGCGTGGCTGTTACCAAGGGTGCCAAAGCAGCCATTGAAGCGGCCGGCGGGAGCGTCGAGGCGTAAGCCATGGCCAACGGGATGCCCTCAATGAATTCAGCAGGCATGGGAGAGTTGTTCACTCGCCTGCGCTTTGTGCTGATAGCGCTTTTGATCTATAGGGTTGGGACTCATATCCCGGTGCCCGGTATTGATCCAGAGCAGCTGGCATCTCTATTTGACCAGAATCAGGGCACGATTCTTGGACTTGCCAACGTGTTTTCGGGCGGTGCACTGGAGCGAATGAGTATTCTCGCGCTGGGTATCCTGCCTTACATCTCTGCTTCCATCATTATGCAGCTCATGACGGCAGTGACGCCCCAGCTTGAGCAGCTCAAGAAAGAAGGTGAGGCAGGGCGGAGAAAGATTTCACAGTGGACCCGCTATCTGACGGTTGTTCTGGCGCTAATTCAGGGTTCGGGCATGACGGTAGGGTTGGCCAATCAAGGCTTAACTTACGCCAGCGGGCTCAGTTTTTACGTGACGGCGGTGGCATCACTGGTGACGGGCGCGGTCTTCATGATGTGGCTTGGCGAGCAGATTACTGAGCGCGGCGTGGGTAATGGCATTTCACTGCTGATTTTCGCGGGCATCGTGGCGGGCTTGCCTGCCGCGATTGGTCAGTCGCTGGAGCAGGCGCGGCAAGGTGAAATCAGCATTCTGATTTTGCTCGGCATTTTGGTTTTGGCTGCTGTGGTGATTTATCTCGTTGTATTCATCGAGCGCGGGCAGCGTCGCATCACCGTAAATTATGCCAAGCGTCAGCAGGGCCGCAAGATGATGCAGGCTCAGGCGTCGCATTTGCCGCTGAAGGTCAACATGGCGGGCGTGATTCCTGCCATCTTCGCTAGCTCTATTCTGTTATTTCCGGCGTCTGTTGCACAGTGGTTTGGTAGCGGCGACAGTTCCGATTGGTTGCAGGACCTTGCTGTAGCAATCGGGCCCGGGCAGCCGCTCAACATATTGCTGTTTACGGGTTTTATTGTCTTTTTCTGTTTCTTTTACACCGCCTTGATGTTCAATCCGCAGGAAGTTGCAGACAACCTCAAGCGCTCTGGCGCATTTGTGCCGGGTATTCGGCCTGGACAACAAACAGCCAATTATATTGACGGCGTGTTGACACGGCTGACGGTATTTGGATCTGCCTACATCGCGCTGGTGTGTTTGTTGCCCCAGTTTTTGGTTGTCATGTTTAACGTGCCTTTCTACCTGGGCGGCACGTCGATGCTGATTGTAGTGGTAGTAGTGATGGATTTTATGGCCCAGGTGCAAAGCCACCTGATGTCGCATCAGTATGAAGGCGTAATGAAGAAGGCCAACCTGGGGAGCTTGAGCCCCGCAGGTCGGGTGAGATAGGAATCAGGAGTTTCCGATGAAAGTGCGAGCTTCGGTAAAAAAAATGTGCCGTAACTGCAAAGTGGTCAGGCGCAAGGGTGTTGTGAGGGTGATTTGTTCTTCAGATCCCAGACACAAGCAGCGTCAGGGCTGATTCTTGAAGCCCCGTGGACAAATGATTAATATGCGCGCCCTTTTTTGCGGTGCGCTGGTAGGGCGCACCAAGGTGTGTGCTTCTCAACAGGTGTGGAGATAAAAGATGGCGCGTATCGCCGGAGTCAACATCCCCGATCACAAACATGCTGTGATATCACTCACGCACATCTATGGCATTGGTAAAACCCAAGCTAAGAAGTTGTGTGAGACCAGCAATATTCCCGAGTCAACCAAGATTGGTGAACTGTCTGAGGGAGAGCTGGACCAGCTACGTTCACTGGTGTCCGAGATGAATGTGGAGGGTGACCTTCGCCGTGAGGTATCCATGAACATCAAACGATTAATGGATCTGGGCTGTAATCGCGGGCTCCGTCATCGTAGGGGTCTCCCATTGCGTGGTCAGCGTACCAAGACGAATGCGCGGACAAGGAAAGGGCCTCGAAAGCCCATCCGTAGGTAATTAGGCAGTCGCTCGCACAGCGGGCGGCAACTTTGGTGGAGCTACATCACTCTTTGTAGCGTCGATATTAAAGCGAGTGGAAAATGGCAAAAAACGCCAAAACAACAAAGCGTAAGATCACCAAGCAAGTGGTCGATGGTGTGGCGCACGTCCATGCGTCCTTTAACAACACCATCATCACGATTACCGACCGCCAGGGCAACACCCTGAGCTGGGCGACCGCCGGGGGCTCAGGGTTCCGCGGTTCACGTAAGTCAACGCCATTCGCGGCACAAGTTGCTGCGGAGCGCGCGGGTGAGGCAGCTAAGGAGTATGGTCTTCGTAATCTTGATGTTCAGGTTAAGGGCCCCGGCCCGGGCCGTGAGTCGGCTGTTCGCGCGCTGAACAGCTGTGGCTACAAGATCACAAACATCACCGACGTGACGCCGATTCCGCACAACGGCTGTCGCCCACCCAAGAAGCGCCGTGTGTAGCGCGCGCCAAGAGAGGACTTAGCAAATGGCTCGATATATTGGACCGAAGTGCAAGCTCTCCCGCCGGGAGGGAACAGACCTGCAACTCAAGAGCGGTGTGACCGCGTTTGACAAGAAATGCAAATCAGAAACGCCACCCGGGCAACACGGCGCGCGTCGTGGTCGGCTCTCGGACTATGGTGTGCAGCTGCGTGAAAAGCAAAAAGTGCGTCGTATTTATGGTGTTCTGGAAAAGCAGTTCAGGACTTATTACAAAGAAGCTGCAAGACTCAAGGGTGCAACGGGTGAGAACCTGCTGCAGCTCCTGGAGAGCCGGCTGGACAATGTGGTGTTTCGTATGGGTTTTGGCTCAACCCGATCTGAGGCGCGCCAGCTCGTATCCCACAAGGGCATTTTGGTGAACGGGAAGGTCGTCAATATCCCGTCTTATCAGGTGCAGCCAGGCGATATCGTATCGATTCGTGAAAAGGCGAAGAAGCAGTTGCGTGTGCAATCGGCTTTGGCGATCGCCGAGCAGCGAGGGGAGCCCATCTGGGTTGAGGTCGATGTCGATAAGCTCGAGGGCACGTTCAAGTCCCGCCCGGAGCGAGAAGACCTGTCCAGCGAAATTAACGAAAACCTGATTGTGGAGCTGTACTCGAAGTAAACGCTTCGAGGCCAGCCCGCTCCCAATCCCTGATTTTATCGAAGGTGCTTTATGCAAAGTTCGGTTACTGAGTTTTTGACACCCCGCGTCATCAAAGTTGATGAGGCTTCCGCTACCCGCGCAACGGTCACACTTGAGCCGCTTGAGCGTGGTTTCGGACACACCTTGGGCAACGCGCTGCGGCGTATCCTGCTGTCATCGATGCCTGGCTGTGCCATTACGGAAGTTGAAATTGATGGCGTGGAGCATGAGTACTCTGCCATTGAAGGCGTGCAGGAGGATGTGATTGAAATTCTGCTCAACCTCAAAGGCGTTGCGCTTTCACTTTCGGGCAAGGATTCCGCTCAGCTCACCCTGTCGGCACAGGGGCCGTGTGCTGTTACCGCTGCAGACATTCAGGTTGATCATGATGTCGAGATTTCGAATCCAGACCATGTTGTCTGTACTTTGACTGACAAGACTCACCTGACAATCAGATTGCTGGTGCAGCGCGGACGAGGCTACTCCCCGGCAGACGCACGAGAAAATCCAGAAGAAGAGACCCGATCTATTGGGCGCTTGCCGCTGGACGCCTCGTTTTCTCCGATTCGACGTATCAGCTATGTTGTTGACTCCGCGCGGGTTGAGCAGCGTACTGACCTCGATAAGCTGATTATCGATCTCGAAACCAACGGCACGCTGGATCCTGAAGAAGCTATCCGTCGCGCCGCAACGATTTTGCAACAGCAGTTGGCAGTGTTCGTCGACCTCGAAGGCGAGGCGCAGGCAGCGGCTACCGAGGCAGCAGAAGAGGTAGATCCCATCTTGCTGCGTCCGGTTGATGATTTGGAGCTAACGGTTCGTTCAGCAAACTGCTTGAAGGCAGAAAATATTTATTACATCGGTGATCTTGTGCAGCGCACCGAGGTGGAACTGCTGAAGACGCCGAATCTGGGCAAAAAGTCACTCACTGAGATCAAAGATGTGCTGGCTTCAAGGGGCTTGTCTCTGGGTATGCGCCTGGAAGCTTGGCCGCCCGCGAGCTTGCAAAACGACGAGCGCCTGTTGAGCGTCTGAGTATACATAACGCCCGCGATTCCAAGGTGGGCAGGATAAGAAGGGAATAGAGTCATGCGTCATCGCCATAGCGGACGACAACTGAATCGCAACAGCTCGCACCGGAAG
This sequence comes from Luminiphilus sp., assembly GCA_029242325.1. Taxonomy (GTDB): domain Bacteria; phylum Pseudomonadota; class Gammaproteobacteria; order Pseudomonadales; family Halieaceae; genus Luminiphilus. The sequence goes on along the minus strand of JAQWUD010000047.1, from coordinate 103,790 downwards.
GCCATGTTCCGCAACATGGCGGTGTCCTTAGTGGAGCATGAATTGATTAAAACAACCCTGCCCAAGGCCAAGGAGCTGCGCGGTTATGCTGAGCCGTTGATCACGCTTGCCAAGAATGACAGTGTGGCTAACCGACGTCTCGCTTTTGATCGCACGCGGTCTAGAGCGGCGGTGGGCAAGCTTTTTGAGGAGTTGGGCCCTCGATATCAGGAGCGCCCCGGAGGCTATATTCGCATCCTCAAGTGCGGGTATCGGACTGGTGACAAAGCGCCGATGGCCTATGTTGAGCTGGTTGATCGGCCGCTGCCCGAGAGCGAGGCCGACGAGGCGACCGGAGAGGAGTAGTTTTTCAACACCCAAAGATCAATTAAATAACAATTGAAACCCCCGGGAGAGGCGGCTTTTTCCGGGGGTTTTGCGTGTATGAGGTCCGCGTGCTGCACAGGCCCGGGGTGCCTCTCCAAAACGGTCCGTGCGTTGCCCCTTGTGGCTTGATAGTCCGCCATTTTTTTGGGTTGCTTATTACTGGCCAGCGCGTTATTTTCAAGCCATAACTGCGGCTCCGCTTTGTGGAGCCTTCGTTCTTATAAAAAAAACCGAGGCTATACACATGAGAGCTACCTCAAACATCCTATCTGTTGCGGTTTCGATCGCATTGTTAGGCTCAGCATCCTTTTCCTACGCGCAAGACCAGGTGAAAACTGACTCCAGAGGTGTTTTGGAAGAGGTCATTGTGACCGCGTCAAAGGTGGAGTCGTCCATTCAGGATACGCCGATCGCGGTTTCCGCATTTACCCAGGACCAGCTGGATTCTCAGCTGATCAATGACACGATGAATCTGCAGTTCTCGGTTCCCAATATGACCATGAGTAAGCAGAACTTCACCGCCAACGACATCAGGATCCGCGGCATTGGCGCAGGCGCCATTGGCCCAGCTGGTGACAGCGGGGTGGGTATCCACATAAACGGTGCTTACCAAACCTCCAGCCGAATTTTTGAAGCACAATTTTATGATACAGAGCGCGTAGAGGTCCTACGAGGGCCACAGGGCACCTTGTACGGCCGGAATACAACGGGTGGGGTCGTTAACGTGATTACCGGCAAGGCAAACCCTGATGAATTCGCTGCGCAGATCGATGGCACGGTCGGTAACTACAGCTTCCGACAGATGCGTGGCATGGTCAATGTGCCGCTAAGTGATAACTTCGCACTTCGGGTCGCAGGCATGGGACTCAATCGCGATGGCTTCATCGACAATGTCTATGACGGTGAAGATGTCGATAACCGCGACATGTGGGCAGGCCGGCTCTCGCTGACATGGAATGTCAGCGATGACACCGAAATCAATTTTATGTACAGCATGTTTGAGGAAGACGACAACCGTGTCCGATCCCAAAAGCAGGCGTGTGTCTACGATCCAGCGGGCGTGTTGGGATGCTTGCCGGGCAAACCAAAGTATGAGAACACTAACTCCGCGGCCGGTATTACGGGCGCGCTGATGGCGGCCATCAGTGGCCTCAACGCAATTTCACAGGGTTATTTGGGCGGGTTTGGTGCGGCCACGGGCCAGGCCAACTACGCAGCGCTCGGGCTGAATGCCCTGACGGGGGCCGCTTTCTTCCCCGCTGAGGATTACCAGGGAGATACAAACCCTGATGGTGTTCGGCAAGTCAACATGGATACCAAGCCACTTTACTATACCGAAGAAGAAGTCTTTCAGCTGCAGGTCAGTCATGACTTTGGTGATCTCCAGCTCTACTACAACGGGGGTTACAGCACCACCGAAGTCATGTCTATCGAAGATTATGAGAAGGGCGTGTCCAACAGTGACTGGACCCCCGCGCTGAATTCAATGGCCCAGCTGGGTTCTGTATCCGCGCTTCCCGCTTCAATGCTACCCAGCATCATTGGTGCGTTGGCTCCTACTTATGGCCAGAGCACTGCAACAACCGTTGGGCTTTTGATTACCGATGCGGCAACAGGGATTCCCGGAGTAGGACTGTGGGCGGGCAATCCTGCATTGGCTGGGCTCTCCAACGGTGTCCAGGTTTTGGACCTCCCCGATGGCAACGGTTATACCAGCTGGTTCCGCAACGGAGGCGAGGATGAATCTTCCAACCGGAATAAGCAGTGGACCCATGAGCTGCGTTTGCAGAGTAGTTTTGATGGCCCGCTCAATTTTTTGCTTGGCGGGTTTTACCTCGACTTTGACAATACCAATGCTTACGTAGTGCGCTCGGCGGGCTTGGCACTGCCTGGCCAGATTTTACCAATCGATCAGCGGGTCTTCCCCGCACCTTATGGTGATCCGAATGATCCGCGATCGGAGACCGATCCTTACATGCAGGGTTACCATAACGACTCCCGGAGTTATAAGTTAGAAGCCACAGCGGTATTTGGCGAGGTGTACTGGGACGTGACGGATGCACTCAGGTTGACATTTGGTGGGCGCTTTTCAGAGGAAGAAAAGACGGCCAAACAGCGAACCATTTACGTGACGTTCGCTGACCTACCACCTATTCAACCGAATAACGCATACTTTATGCCTGAGTGGAAGCAGGAAGAATTCACTTGGAAATTGAATGCGACGTGGAGCATGTCTGACGACACGATGATGTACGCAACGGCCTCCAGTAGTTTCAAGTCGGGTGGTTTTAACCCAATCAGTGATAACTCACCGCTGTTAACGCCTGCGTTCGGCGGTAGCCCTGCGAACGCGTTCTTCGACCCAGAGTTCGTAGACGCTTATGAAATCGGACTCAAAACCACACTGCTCGACGGCGCGCTGAGGGTGAATGCGTCCGGTTTCTACTACGATTATGCTGACTTCCAGCAGTCTCAAATTGTTAACGTGACCTCCAAAAACGTCAACTCTGATGCAGAGATCATGGGTCTTGAACTGGATGTTATCTTTGCAGTCACGCCCAACCTGATTGCCACATTCTCTGGAGGGTATCTTGATACAGAGATCGGTGAGTTCTGGAGTGTAGACACGGCAAATCCCAATGCCACGTCGCAGGCAGATCTCGTTCGTGATCCCACGTTGGCCACCGCGGGCGTAGTGAGCGTCAATGGCGTGAACTTTATTCCAGGAGCAGATGCGACGGGGCAGAGAGATCGCTGTGAAACGGCAGCGCCCAATCCATGCTACGGCTTCATGCAGAACCAGCAGGGCAACCAGATCGCTGGCTCACCTGAATTGAACTTTAATATCGGGCTGGCCTATACGTTGCCCTTGGGTAGCATGGATGTGACGTTGTCTACCAACTATTACTGGCAGGACGAGTTCTACGCATCCAATTTCAACAACATCTCCAACTTGGTTGACGATTGGTCGATGTGGAATGCGAGTGCCAGAGTGGCTGGCGAGCAATGGTATGCAGAGGCTTGGATTAAGAATATTGAGGATAATGACAACGTAACGGGTCACTACCTCACCTCTTCTGTTTCTGCCTTGTTCACCAACCAGTTCATTTTGGATCCGCAAACCTATGGCATCAGCGTGGGTTATAAGTGGTAAAGAGTAAAATGAAGAAAAACCCGGCCTCGCGCCGGGTTTTTTTGTTTGGAGGGTCCAATAGGTTCTGGTTCGGCTTATAAGCCTGCCGCCTGAATTGACTGCTCTGGAAGCACAGGGTCTTACGGGTCGATGCCGATTCTGGGTGGCCTGCTCAGAGCGCGGGTTAAGTCAGTGTCCTATGCCGCTTTGGACCGCGGTTTGGTACTGGCTTTCTTCTTAAGGGGCGGCACCAAGGGCGCCAAAAATCGTCCAGTGTGTGAACCCTTGTTGGCACCCACCTCCTCGGGCGTGCCGGTGGCGACAATCTCGCCGCCCCCAGAACCCCCCTCCGGCCCCAGATCGATCAGCCAATCAGCGGTTTTGATCACGTCGAGATTGTGCTCAATGATCACTACGGTATTCCCGCCATCGCGGAGGCGATGCAAGACCTCGAGTAGCTGCCGGATATCCTCAAAGTGCAATCCCGTTGTTGGCTCATCGAGAATATAGAGGGTATTGCCGGTGTCGCGCTTGGACAGCTCTCTTGAGAGCTTCACGCGTTGTGCCTCGCCACCCGAGAGAGTGGTGGCAGCCTGCCCCAGGCGAATATAGGAAAGCCCTACGTCCATTAAGGTTTGGAGCTTGCGATGAATCGCGGGCACGGCAGCAAAAAATCCCAGAGCGTCTTCAACTGTCAGATCCAGTACCTCAGAGATGTTGAGATCCTTAAAGCGAATTTCCAGTGTTTCCCGGTTGTAACGTTTGCCCTTGCACACATCGCAGGGCACATAGATGTCAGGCAAAAAGTGCATCTCGACCTTGGTGACGCCGTCTCCCTGGCAAGCTTCGCAGCGGCCTCCTCGCACATTGAAGCTGAATCGGCCGGGCTTGTAGCCCCGCGAGCGTGCTTCCTGCGTGCCAGCGAACAGTTCGCGGATGGGCGTAAAGATCCCCGTATAGGTAGCCGGATTAGATCGGGGTGTGCGACCAATGGGGCTTTGATCAATATCAATACACTTGTCGAGTTGCTCCAACCCTTCGACGCTATCGTGTGCCGCAGGTTTTAATGTGGTCGCACCATTCAGTGCAGTGGCGGCAAGCGGATACAGCGTACCGTTGATCAGGGTTGATTTACCGGAGCCCGACACACCTGTGACGCAGGTGAGTAGTCCCAGAGGGAGTGTGAGCGAGACGTTCTGCAGGTTATTCCCTCGGGCTCCTTTGATTGTGATGTGCCGCTTTGGGTCACTCTTGTGACGTGTTTTCGGTACGGCAATCGAACGTTTGCCTGAAAGATAGGCCCCTGTAAGCGAGTCTGGATGGTCGATGACGTCCTGCATCTGTCCCGAGACCACGACTTCGCCACCATGAACCCCTGCACCGGGGCCAATATCGATGATGTGATCTGCATTGCGAATCGCGTCCTCGTCATGTTCGACGACCAAGACCGTGTTTCCGAGGTCGCGCAGATGAATGAGCGTTTTCAGTAGGCGCTCGTTATCCCGCTGGTGCAGTCCAATAGACGGCTCGTCAAGGATATACATGACGCCCACTAGCCCTGCGCCAATCTGGCTCGCGAGTCGAATCCGTTGCGCTTCACCGCCAGACAAGGTCTCGGCACTCCGGTTCAGTGTCAGGTAGTTAAGCCCCACATCCACGAGAAAACGATACCGAGCGCGCAGTTCCTTGAGGATTTTGTCTGCAATTTCTCCCTGACGTCCGCTGAGCTCCAGCGCATCAAAATAAGCTTGCGCCTCACCCACTGGCAGCGAGGTAATGCTGGGTAGGGTTCGTCCGTCGACGTACACACTGCGGGCATCCGCGCACAACCGCGTGCCCTCGCAGGCCTTGCAAGCCGCGGTAGCAACATATTTCGCCAGTTCGTCGCGTACAGAAGAGGATTCGGTTTCTCGATAGCGCCGATCCATATTGGGAATTACCCCTTCAAAAACGTGTCGACGTTTGAAGACGGTGCCCCGGTCATTGACGTAAGAAAATTCTATTTCCTCGCCATCGCTGCCGTGGAGGACAATATCCCGGTGCTTCTGTGACAGCTTGTTAAACGGTGTTTCCATATCGAAGTCGTAGTGTCCCGACAGCGACCGAAGCAGATGAAAATAGTAGACATTTCTCCGATCCCAACCCCTGATGGCGCCCTCGGCGAGGCTCGCCTCGGGATGCAATACCACACGGCTTTCATCAAAAAATTGCGTGACGCCCAGCCCATCACAACCACTGCATGCACCTGCGGGGTTGTTGAAAGAAAACAACCTCGGTTCAAGTTCGTCAATTGAATGACCACAGCTGGGACAGGCGTAACGCGCTGAAAATAGGGTTTCCTCGCCCTCGCCATCCATAGGCGCGATGGCGGCAACGCCGTCGGTGAGCTCGAGTGCCGTCTCGAAAGATTCTGCTAGGCGCAGTTTGAGGTCTTCCCGCACCTTGAAACGATCAATCACCACATCTATGCGGTGTTTGCGCTTCTTATCGAGTACCGGCACGTCATCGAGGTCAACGACGATGCCGTCCACACGGACGCGAATAAAGCCGGCGGCACGCATCTGTTCAAAGACATGCAAATGTTCACCCTTACGATCGCGCACTACCGGCGCCAGCAACATGAGTTTTCTGCCTTCTGGCATTTCCATCACGGCATCGACCATTTGCGTGACCGTTTGTGCTTTTAGCGTCACGCCATGGGTGGGGCACCGAGGGTCCCCAACCCGGGCAAAAAGCAGGCGAAGGTAGTCATAGATTTCGGTGATCGTGCCCACCGTGGATCGGGGATTGTGCGAGGTGGACTTTTGCTCGATGGAAATCGCGGGTGACAATCCCTCGATATGATCGACATCCGGTTTTTCCATCATCGACAGAAATTGTCGGGCGTAAGTTGAGAGCGACTCGACGTAGCGCCGCTGCCCTTCCGCATACAGCGTATCGAAAGCGAGCGAGGACTTTCCCGAGCCAGACAGACCCGTAATGACCACTAGTTTGTCGCGTGGTATGTCGAGGTCGATATTCTTGAGGTTGTGGGTACGCGCGCCGCGTACCTCTATGGTATCCATGAAACTGCCCTGCGGAAATGACTGCCAACGCAACAGTATACGAGGATCCGTCGCTGCCGGACTGACGTCGGGCACTATTTGACCGCGTGATATACTTTGTCGGTACCCAAGGCGTCCGAACTCGTGTTTGCCAGAGAACCCTTTACTGCGTTGGAGCGACGGGCCATTTTGGGCCTTGCCAGTCTCTATTGTCTGCGGATGCTGGGCCTCTTCATGGTGCTACCCCTCTTCGCTATTTATGCCCAGGAAATGGCTGGTGCCAACGTAGCCAGCATTGGCCTTGCCCTCGGGGCTTACGGCCTGACGCAGGCGGCGCTTCAGGTCCCCCTTGGCTGGCTGTCGGATCAGATTGGACGCAAGCCCGTCATTTTCGGCGGCCTGTGCTTGCTGATTGTGGGGAGCCTGGTGGCTGCTATTGCAGAGACACTGACGGCACTTGCAATAGGGCGATTGCTCCAGGGTTCCGGGGCTATTGCTTCGGCCACCATGGCGTTGGCCGCTGATTACACGCGGGTGGACCAGCGCACAAAAGCATCAGCGATTATTGGTGCCAGTATCGGCGCATCTTTTGCTCTGGCACTGGTATTGGGCCCGTTACTAGCCGCCTGGGGCGGGCTGCCGAGGGTGTTTGAGGCGACCGCTGCCATGGGTGCGATGGGTCTGATGGTTGTTTTGTTCGGGCTACCTGCCACGCCCGAGATCACTGATGCCGGGCGTGCCCATTTGGCCGATCGCAGCCGGTTAAGTGAAGCCTTGTGGGGCCGGGGCTTGGGGATTCTGTATGTCAGTATCTTCTGCCTGCATCTGTTACTGATGGCGGCATTCACCGCGATCCCAGCGGTGATGACCGACCAGGTCGGGCTGCTGGCGGAAGATCATGCCTGGATGTATCTCGTCGCACTGTGTGGAGCGCTTCCTGCGGTCGCGATGTTGGTACGCCAGCGCGGAAAAACAGAGGACCCCCGACTCCTTCTCGCTTTTATGGTGGTACTTACGGTACTGGGTTTAATAGCCGCGCTGTGGGCTTCCTCGCTGCTGGCAATAGGTTTGGCGCTTGTTATATTTTTTTCTGGCTTTACGGCAATGGAGACGGTTTTGCCTGCACTGGTATCTGTATTCGCCCCCGTGTCTTTACGCGGGACTGCCATGGGCATTTTTTCCAGTGCCCAGTTTCTGGGTGTATTTGTCGGGGGGGCACTGGGCGGTAACGCGATGCAATGGGGGGGGGCAGTGGCGTTGGCAACGGTGCTGATGGCCCTGTCGGCCGGCTGGCTGATTGGCTTGTGGCGTTATGGCCGCGCACCCTCTGTGGCGGTTTAAGCAGGCAATTGTCTCAGATTGATGTACCCCGACGCTCTCAGCGTTGCTATAGTCATGGCCCAAACAGCACTTGCCGCAGGCGCTGAGACTTTGCGTTTGCGCTATCAAGATTGGAGATCACTATGGCCTCGCGTGGCATCAACAAAGTTATTCTGGTCGGGAATTTGGGCAACGACCCCGAACATCGTGTCCTGCCTTCTGGTGGCGGTGTCACGAATGTCAGCCTCGCCACCTCCGAAAGTTGGCGCGATAAAAATACGGGCGACCAACAGGAGCGTACAGAGTGGCACCGAGTGGTGTTCTTTAATCGCCTGTCGGAAATTGCAGCGGAGTATCTTCGCAAGGGCTCTAAGGTCTACGTTGAAGGATCTTTGCGAACCCGTAAATGGCAGGACCAGTCGGGCCAGGATCGCTGGACCACCGAAATTGTAGCGCAGGAGATGCAGATGCTCGACAGTCGGAGCGCCATGCAGGATGGGGGCAGCTATCAGGGAGCACCCGCGGCCAGCGCGCCCGCCGCGCAGGCCGCGGATCCTGCGCCTATTGACTTCCCGGAAGACGACATTCCCTTTTAGTCTTTGTGCTTTGCTGAGCCCCACAATCACGTCATCTGATTGCCGTGCGTATTCTGGTTCTGGGCCTCGATTCACCCTTGGGGTTTGCTCTTCGATCTTTTGCCGCGCCGCTGATGCGGCACGAAATTATTGGCGTGGATATGGATGCGACCCGCTGGCGGCGGGAACGGCAGGTCAAAAAGCTGATCCGCGGCCAATCGATCGATTTAATTCTCGACGCCCGTCTTGTCACTCAGATCGATGGTGTTGACCCGGTGGGTCAGCCCGACCTTGAGCGAACCCGATGGCTATCGGCACTGGCAGCGAGGGATCGAGTAGGGTACGTATTCTTGTCGAGCGCCCGGGTTTTCTCTGGTGCCTTGACCCGGCCCTACCGCGAGACAGACCAGCCTGATGCGGACGATCCTGTTGGCAAAACCCTGATTGAAGTGGAAAGGCAGTTGGATTCAACGCTGGATGAGATTTTTATACTGCGCCTCGGCTTGATGTTTGGCGGCCGTCGTCCCAATCCTCTGGCCCGCGCACTGGATGCACTAGCCCGCGGCGACCGACTAAAGGTCAGTGAACAGGCGCGGGGAAGCCCGGTTCACGTCGCCGAAGTTGCGCGGGTCATCCATGGCATCCTTGACCAGATCGGCGCAGGGGCCTCCCGCTCGGGTCTCTACCATTACAGCGGAATCGGTGAGGTAAACGCTTATTCGTTCATGGAAACGGTGCTGGCGAACGCCTCACAGTACGCGCCGTTTCGAGAAGCGCGTGAGCTGATGGAGCTGAACAAAAATGAGACTGAGCGGATGACTAGTCTCAGCTTGGATTGCGCACAGATTCGTCAACAGTTTGGTATCCAGCAACTAGGATGGCGAGAGTTTGTGCCGCGGGCGGTGCAACGCTACATTGAACTTTACATTGAGGAATGAGGAGAGCGTGATGGGTGCGGCATTGAAGGTGGCCGTGTTGACGGTGAGTGACACGCGAACACTCGACACCGACACATCTGGCGCTTTTTTGGAGGAGGCCTTGCAAGCAGCAGGGCACGAAGTTGTTGATCGAAAAATAGTAATCGATGATGTTTATCAGCTCAGAGCAATCGTGTCCCGATGGATTGCAGACGCGGCGGTGGAGGTGGTGTTAACCACTGGTGGAACAGGGTTTTCGGGTCGAGATTCGACGCCCGAGGCGTTGGCCCCGCTCTTTGACAAGCGCATCGAGGGTTTTGGCGAGATCTTTCGCGCGCTCAGTCACGATGAAATTGGTTCTTCCACCGTTCAGTCTCGGGCGCTGGCGGGGATGGTCAATCGCACAGTGATTTTCTGCATGCCTGGGTCGACAGGTGCCTGCCGCACTGCGTGGGAGGGCGTGCTCAGAGATCAACTCGACAGTGAACACAAACCCTGCAACTTCGTTGGGGTATTGCGAGGCCATTAGGGCATGGCGCTGACACCATTATCTGAGGCACTGGAGAAGATACTGTCTACTGTCAGTGCGCGGCCCGAGGCAGAGACTGTGGGGCTGAGTGCGGCGCTGAAGCGCTTTGTGGCCACCCAAGTCCACTCCTCGCAAACCGTCCCTCCAGCAGATAACAGTGCTATGGATGGTTACGCCGTGCGGAGTGAAGACGTACCGGGCGTGTTGCCCATCAGTCAACGAATTCCTGCAGGGCATCCTCCCTCGGCGCTGACCCCGGGCACCGCGGCACGCATTTTTACCGGTGCTGTCGTGCCGGAGGGCGCCGATGCGGTGATCCTGCAGGAAGACGCTCAGCAGATAGAGGATACTGTTCAACTGCCAGAGGCTGTGACCGGCCAACACATTCGACGCCGCGGAGATGACATTCAACTGGGTGACCGACTGGTTGCTCAGGGTCAGTGCCTGCAGCCGCAAGATATTGGATTATTGGCCTCTGTCGGGATCGCCGACGTATCAGTATTTCGACCTTTGACAGTTGCGATTTTGACCACTGGAGATGAATTGCGCGAACCGGGTAGCGGAGATCTGGCCCCGGGGCAGATTTATAATAGTAATCGCGTCAGTCTTGCCGCCCTGATTGAAGCGCTGGGGATGATCCCTGTGGACTTAGGGAATGTGGTTGATGAACCGGAAATGATTGGTGCTGCTCTGGAGCGGGCAGCAGTGAGCGCTGATTGCATTGTTACTGCCGGCGGTGTTTCGGTTGGTGAAGAGGACCACGTACGCGGTCAAATTGAGGCGAGAGGCACGCTGACGTTGTGGAAACTGGCCATCAAACCCGGTAAGCCACTCGCGTTTGGTGAGGTTATGGGAACCCCGATTTTTGGCCTGCCTGGTAACCCAGTGTCTGCCTGGGTCACTTTCGCACTGGTGGCGAAGCCGTTTTTAATCAAGAGACAAGGCGGCGTGGTATCACCGGAACCCCGTTTTCCTGTGCGGTCGGGTTTTTCGGTCGCGCGACCGGGCTCGCGCGAGGAGTTTGTTCGCATCCGCCTGATAGGCTGCGGTGAGGCTATGCGGGCAACGCTGACGGGAAGCCAAAGTTCCGGCGTGCTGACCAGCCTCAGTCAGGCGGATGGCTTTGCAGTCATTCCCGCGGGGACCACAGTGTCTGAGGGGGACTGGCTTGAAGTCATCTCAATGGCCGCTCTGGGGCAGCCGGGCGCGGGGGCAATCAGTCGTTGAAGCGTCTGAATATCAGCGTGGCGTTGGTGCCACCAAAACCAAAGCTGTTCGACATCACCTGTTGGAGGTCGGCGTTTTCGATACGCTGACGCGCTATCGGCATGCCTTCGGCGCCCTCATCGAGATTCTCGATATTCGCTGAGGCGGCGATGAAATCACCCTGCATCATTAGCAGGGAGTAAATGGCCTCTTGTACCCCTGCGGCTCCCAAAGAATGACCGGAGAGAGACTTGGTTGAACCGATGACAGGTGCATCATCACCAAATACGGTCCGCATGGCATTGAGCTCCTGTATATCGCCCGCGGGCGTACTGGTGCCATGCGCGTTGATATAGTCAATTGCGGTCTCCAGGCCATGCATGGCTTGATGCATACAGCGCACAGCGCCTTCTCCAGAGGGGGCCACCATGTCGTAGCCGTCAGAGGTGGCGCCGTAGCCAATCAGTTCCGCAAGTATGGGTGCGCCTCGCTCCTGTGCATGGGTGAGAGACTCCAGCACTAACATTCCCCCCCCGCCCGCAATAACGAAACCATCCCTATCCGCATCGTAGGCGCGTGAGGCACGCTCGGGCGTATCGTTGTACTGGCTTGATAGCGCACCCATGGCGTCGAATAGCGCACTCATTGTCCAGTGCAGTTCCTCGCCTCCGCCGGCAAAGACCACATCCTGCTTGCCCAACTGAATGAGCTCCATACCATGTCCGATACAGTGTGCGCTGGTGGAGCATGCCGAGGAAATCGAGTAGTTGACTCCTTTAATCTGAAACGGCGTTGCAAGACAGGCGGAGACCGTGCTGCCCATGGTTTGGGTAACACGATACGGTCCGACTCGGCGGATGCCTCGCTCTCTCAGGATATCTGCAGCCTCAACCTGGCTTGCCGAGGACGCACCCCCAGAGCCTGCGATGATTCCTGTTCGCGGATGAGACACCTGGCTTTCAGTCAGCCCCGCATGAGCGATCGCCTGCTGAAGGCTCAGGTAGGCATATCCCGCAGCGTTGCCCATGAAGCGCCACTGCTTGCGATCAATATGCTCTGAAAGATCAATGTCGGGTGAGCCGGCAATGTGGGAGCGCATGCCCGCGTCAATATGTTCCTGACGGATTGAAATGCCGGAGCGACCGTTAAACAAGGCATCGCTGACGGTAGCTGAATCATTTCCCAGGCAGGAAATGATGCCCAATCCAGTGACAACGACACGCTCGGTCATTACATGCTGTCCGTATTTTGAAAGAGGCCCACGCGGAGATCGTGCGCGGTGTAGATCGTTTGTCCATCCACCGATACCGATCCATCCGCGATGCCCATCACAAGCTTGCGCTCGATGACGCGCTTCATTTGAATGTGATAGCGCACCAGCGAATGGCTGGGAAGGATTTGCCCGGTGAACTTGACTTCTCCGGCGCCGAGCGCACGCCCCCGACCAGGATTGCCGCGCCAACCCAGAAAGAAGCCCACGAGCTGCCACATGGCGTCCAGGCCCAAACAGCCCGGCATCACCGGGTCGCCGGGAAAGTGGCACTCAAAAAACCAGAGGTCGGGATGAATATCCAGTTCGGCAATCAGCTCTCCCTTGTTCATGGTGCCGCCATCCGAGCTAATATGGGTGACGCGATCCACCATCAGCATATTGTCGACAGGTAGCTGGGCGTTGCCTGGCCCAAACAGATTCCCCCGCCCACAGGCAAGCAGCTCTTCCTTGTTGTATTGGGACTGGGGGGTAAAAAAGGTGTTCTCAGTCATTGAGTGAAATGTCCAGAGGAGGTGCGGGGGTGGTCCTTCGAGAAGGGCCGCTCTGATGGCATAGATACACGCCGTCGGGCTTCAAAGTGTAGTGTAAGGGCGGTTTTCGATCCAGTGTGCAACACACTGCAACGGACCTGACGCGGACAGCGCTGCTGATCGCTTCGGATTGGCGGATCATTCAGGGTGATAAATGTGGGCTCATCCAGTAGCATCGCCGCTCGTGCAAGCAAAAAGTCCGATCCCATGCTGATACCTGTACTGCTATCGGGGGGCGTAGGCAGTCGCCTGTGGCCTGTTTCCCGCGCAGCTCGACCCAAGCAATTCCTGTCGCTTGGCGGTGAGGCTTCAATGCTTCAGGAAACCTACCGAAGGCTCTCGGGGCTGAATTGTGCCCCGGCAATGGTCGTTTGCAATGCCGAGCATCGATTTATGGTCGCCGAGCAGCTGCGTGAAGCGTCAGCAGATGCCCCCACCATTATTCTTGAGCCTGCGGGGCGGAATACCGCACCAGCGATCGCCCTGGCAGCGCTGCAAGCGAAGCGCGCTGATCCAGAGGCTTTGCTATTAGTGCTGCCGGCAGATCACCACGTTGTCGACCCAGAGTCTTTCAGGCAGTCGGTAAAGCGGGCTTGTGATGAGGCGCAAAAGGGCCGCCTGATGACCTTTGGTGTGCTACCCACGCGACCCGAGACCGGCTTTGGCTACGTGCGCTGTGGTGAGGCTTTGGGTGAGGATCTCTATTGTATCGCCGAGTTTGTTGAAAAGCCCGACGTGGCCACCGCCGAATCCTATCTTGCAGCGGGAAACTATTTCTGGAATAGCGGTATGTTTCTGTTCCGAGCCGATCGCTATCTCTCCGAGCTCGCCACCCACCAGCCTGACATGCTCTCGGCCTGTGAGGCCGCGATGGCCGGTGCGGAGCGCGATATGGATTTTATCCGGCCCCACTCCGAGTCTTTTCTGGCTTCGCCGTCAGACAGCATCGATTACGCGGTGATGGAGCGAACGGCCGAGGGAGGCGTCGCTACACTACACTGCGGCTGGAGCGATGTTGGGGCTTGGTCAGCGCTCTGGGAGATTGGAGACGGTGACGATAGCGGCAATGTCACGGAAGGCGACGTCATGCTCCACGACGTGCGCGACAGCTATGTTCGAAGCGAGAGCCGGCTTGTTACTGCGCTGGGTATAGAGGACCTTGTGGTAGTTGAGACGGCCGACGCAGTATTGGTCGGTGCGCGAGGGCGGGTGCAGGACATCAAGATGTTCGTGGAGTCATTGAACGCTGCGGACCGCCCGGAGGCCACACTGCACCAGAAGGTATTCAGACCGTGGGGATCCTACGAGTCTCTGGTAGTGGGTGAGCAATTTCAAGTCAAACGGCTGACGGTGGCAGCTGGTCAGACCTTGTCTTTGCAGCTTCATCATCATCGGGCTGAACATTGGGTGGTTGTTTCGGGTGTGGCCGATATTGTCAGGGGCGAGCAGCAACTGACACTTGGGCCGGATGAGTCCACGTATATTCCGATGGGAATGAAGCATCGATTGGCGAATCGCGGTGAAGCGCCTCTGGAGGTGATCGAGGTGCAGTCTGGCTCTTATCTAGGTGAGGACGATATTGTGCGCTTTGATGATGTGTATGGACGAGAGGAGTCGTCAGCATGATTGGTAAATGCCTCTTCCCCGTGGCCGGGTATGGCACTCGCTTTCTGCCCGCAACCAAGAGCATGCCCAAGGAAATGCTGCCAATTGTGAACAAACCATTGGTCCAATACGGCGTAGAAGAAGCGATCGAGGCGGGTATGGTGAACTGCGCTTTGGTCACGGGACGGGGAAAGCGAGCGATTGCTGATCACTTTGATATCAGTTTCGAGCTCGAACACCAGATCGCAGGATCGTCCAAGGAGCTCTACCTCGAAGGCATCCGCGATGTGATTGAGCAAGGCGTCTTCACCATGGTGCGTCAGCGAGCCATGTTGGGTCTGGGGCACGCGATTCTGTCGGGTGAGCCGTTGATTGGAGAGCAGCCCTTCGGCGTCGTGCTGTCAGACGATCTGTGTCTGAACCAGAATGGTCCCGGCGTGCTCAGTCAGATGGCGGCTTTGTACAGAGAGTTTCAGTGCTCGATCGTTGCGGTACAGGAAGTCCCTATGGAGGAGATAGACAAATATGGTGTGGTGGCCGGCGTCGCGGAGCGGCCCGGTCTCACGCGGGTTTCGAGGATGGTGGAAAAGCCGCCAAAAGAGGAGGCTCCCTCCAATCTTGCCGTGATCGGACGATACATTCTCACGCCTGACATCTTCGACATTATTCGTGACACACCACCTGGCCGAAACGGCGAAGTCCAGTTAACCGATGCGCTTCAGGTGCAGGCCAGTGCGGGGCGAGTATTGGCCTATCAGTTCGATGGACTGCGCTTTGATTGCGGCAGTGTGCCCGGATTTGTCGAGGCGACTCAATACGTATACGAAAACTATTATGGCCGTGCGTGATGACTGAAAAACTAGATTGTTTTAAGGCCTATGATGTTCGCGGCCGTATTCCTGACCAGCTCAACGAGGATATCGCGCGACGGATTGGCCGAGCCTATGCGGATGTCATTCAGCCTGCATCAGTCGTGGTGGGACACGACATTCGTTTGACGAGCGAAGCCATTAAAGCGGCCTTGATTGATGGGCTCAGGGAGCAGGGCGTTTCCGTGCAGGACATTGGCCTGTGTGGCACCGAGGAGATCTATTTTGCTACCGCTCACCTCGGAGTTGGAGGCGGGATTGCGGTGACAGCGAGTCATAATCCTAAAGACTACAACGGCATGAAATTTGTTCGCGAGGGTTCGCGCCCCATTTCCGGAGACTCCGGTCTGGCAGAGATCCGGTCGCTTGCTGAGGGCAACCGCTTTTCTGCCGCCACCCACAGAGGTTCCCTGAGCGAGGTGGACACGCGGCATGCCTACATCAATCATTTATTGTCCTATGTTGACGTCGTATCGCTGAAGCCGTTGCGCATCGTGTGTACCGCTGGCAATGGTGGTGCAGGACGCGTTATTGACGCACTCGAATCTCATCTCCCCTTCGAGTTTATAAAGGTACATCACGAACCAGATGGTCATTTCCCCAATGGCGTTCCAAACCCACTGCTGGTCGAAAACCGGGCAGCAACGGCTGATCGGATACGATCCGAGGGAGCGGACATGGGCATTGCCTGGGACGGAGACTTTGATCGATGCTTTTTCTTCGACAGCGACGGCCATTTTATCGAGGGGTACTACATCGTCGGGTTGTTGGCGGAAGCCTTTCTAGCGCAGCTCGGTCCGCAACGCATTGTTCACGATCCTCGCCTCACGTGGAACACTCAGGATATTGCGCGCGCTGCAGGGGGTGAGCCCGTACTCAGTAAGACGGGACACGCGTTTATCAAAGAACGTATGCGCGAGGTCGATGCAGTCTACGGTGGTGAGATGTCGGCCCACCATTATTTCCGCGAGTTTGCCTACTGTGACAGCGGCATGATCCCATGGCTATTGATTGCGGGTTTGATGTCGAAAACCGGACAGGAGCTGAGTGAGTTGGTTGCGGCCAGAGAGGCCGCGTTTCCCTGCTCGGGAGAGATCAATCGCGAAGTGGCCGATCCAAGCGCCTTGCTGGCCTTGGTTGAGGAGCAATATGCCGAAGACGCCCTGGCAGTGGAAAAGCTGGATGGCTTGGGGATGGAGTTCTCTGATTGGCGATTCAATCTTCGGACGTCCAACACGGAACCGGTAGTGCGGTTAAACGTGGAGTCGCGAGGCGACGCTGCATTGATGGCGGCCAAAACTAAGGCGTTGTTGGCGCTAATCGACGCCTGAGCGCTTAGTCGGGATTGGCTGCGCGCCAGGCGTGTGCCGCGGCAAGCGTGGCGGCGTCCAGTTCGAAATCAATAGCCCCCGTATTCAAAAGGCCATTGAGTTGACCGGCTATCTCCTTACCCAGCTCCACGCCCCACTGATCAAAGGGGTTTAGCCCCATGAGCACGGCGAGAAAGTAGGTTTTATGCTCGTAGGCAGCGATCAATGCACCAAGACAGTGCGGCGATACCGATTCCATCATGATGAGCGAATGGCTGCGGTTGCCAGGCAATTCAAATTGCCGGCTGGCTACCTCGTCAAAACCTCTGCTCTGTCCCAGATCACGTGCGGCAGCTGCGGAGCGGCCGACCATGAACGCACGACTCTGAGCCAAAGCGTGGGCGGCCAAAGCACGTCGTGCGCTGGTATCCCCCTCACCTGAGACCAATGGCAGGATGATGTCTGCCGTGAAGGGCCGCGTTCCTTGATGCAGTAGTTGGTAGTAGGAATGCTGGCCGATTGTGCCAGCCGAGCCCCATAAAACGGGGGCTGTTGGGTAATCAAGGACTTCGCCTTCGGCCGATACCCGCTTTCCGTTGCTCTCCATGGTCAGCTGTTGCAGAAAATCGGGTAACCGCGACAAGCGATGCGCGTAAGGGAGTATGGCGTGGGTATCAGTGTTGAGGTATTGGGTTTGCCATAGTTCGAGCAGCGCAAGAACCATGGGCAGATTTTCCGCGGGCGACGCCGAACCGGTGTGGTCGTCCAAAGCACTTGCGCCTGTCAACAAACTGTCAAAAGCGGGCCACCCCAGCGCGAGGGGGATGCTTATGCCAATCGCTGACCAGAGTGAGTAGCGGCCACCCACCCAGTCCCAGATAGGTAGGCAGCGTTCCGGCCAGATGCCCCATTCTCCCGCGTCTGTTACCCGAGTCGTCACGGCAATCAGGTGCTGCCCAAGCGCCGCCCCTTCGGCACCAGCGGCCCACAGCCAAGCCCGCGCGCGGGCCGCGTTGGAGAGTGTTTCTTCGGTGCTGAATGATTTCGAGCAAATCACGAACAGCGTGGTTGCAGGATCCAGTCGCGTCAGCACGCGATCCAGGTCTTCCGGGTCAATATTGGCGACAAAATGAGCGCGTAATGGGTCACTCGCCGAACTCAGTGCTTCGCAGATCATTCGGGGACCCAGATCAGAGCCGCCGATCCCCAAATTCACAACATCGGTGAACACCTTGCCGGTAAAGCCGGTGGCTGAGCCGCTGTGTACGTCGTCTGTCAGCTCGACCATCCTCGCCAGTGTGGCCTCAACGACGGCACTTTTCTCTGGTTGGCGATCACGGCCTGTACCCCGCAGCAAAGTATGAAGGGCTGGCCGTTGTTCTGAGGTGTTAATAGTCTCGGCGCTGATCAGCGCCAAAAAGGCCTCAGGAAGCGCACGGCTATCCGCCAGCGTCAGTAGCGCCTCCCAAGCGGGTGAGTCAAGTAAATGCTTTGAAAAATCGAGAGTGAGCCCCTGGGCCTGGCACTGGTATTGCGCCGCTCTATCTGAATCGGTTTTGAAAAGATCTTCGATCCGTCGAGTGCTGAGTGCTTCAGCCGCGCGCCGGAGGGCATTCTGGGGCGCGAGGGGTCCTCCGTCCATCAGCTCTGCCGATCCACGGCTTTGTTGGCCATCATTCGGAGTGCATCAACTGGTTCAGAAGCGTTAAGCGCGTCCAGTGACGCGATAGCAAGGTATTGATGATGGAGGGCCGCGTCGCGTGTTGCCTCGACGCCTCCGGTGCGCTGCACGATGGCCATGATGTCTGCAAAGGCGTCGCCGTTCTTATCGCGCAGTGCCGCGGCGACGGTTTGACGCTCGCTATCGTTGCCTGCCTGCATGGCATGCAGCAGGGGCAGGGTGATTTTCCCCTCGCTCAGGTCGTCGCCTACATTTTTACCGGTCATCGCGGGCTCGCCGGCGTAATCAAGCAGGTCGTCGGCCAGCTGAAAGGCGATGCCAAGGTTCATGCCATATCCATAGAGTGCACTGGCCTCGGTGCTGCTGGCATCAGCAAGCAATGCCGCTCCGTGACAGGCTGCGGCAAAGAGCGCAGCGGTCTTGCGGCGGATGATCTCCTGGTACTGCTCTGCCCGCGTGCTGGGATCCCCCGCATGCATGAGTTGCATGACCTCACCTGCGGCAATGGTGTTGGTGGTCTCCGCCATGTGCGCAAGCAGAGGCAGGCTATTTAACTCAACCATGAGTTGAAAGGCGCGGGTGTAGATGAAGTCCCCCACCAGAACGCTTGGTGCGTTGCCAAACGCGGCATTGGCCGTCGGCATCCCCCGGCGCAACATCGACAGATCCACCACGTCGTCGTGGAGTAAAGTGGCGGTATGAATGAATTCTACGACAGCGGCAAAGCGTATATGGGTGGGTTCGATACTGCCTAGTGCTTTGGCTGAGAGCAGAACGAGCAGCGGCCGCATGCGCTTACCGCCGGCCTTGACGATGTAGTGCCCAATGCTCTCCACCATCTCGACGTCAGACCGCAGCAAGGAAACAATGACATCGTCGACCTGCGCAAATTCTGACGCAACGCTATCTGTGATCGTTACATCCACGAAACATCCCCCATCAGCGCGCAATTATAGGGCGCTGTCCCGCTCGCCGCCACGTTCTATGACGCATCGGCTTTTAACGACTGGGGGTATCGCGACACAGCCCGACGGGTTGGCGAGGGCGACAATAGTCACACTTGCACTTGGCACGGCGAAAGCGTATCTTTCGCGCCCTTGACTCGGCTGCAAAGCCGGTTTCGGTGCCTGAACTCTGCCCTACCCTTTGGGTCACTTTTTGCGAGCAGGCTAACTGAGAGGACGCACTATGTACGCAGTAATAAAAAGCGGTGGCAAGCAGCACCGCGTGGAAGAAGGTGAGCTCCTCAAGCTTGAAAAGATTGAGGCCGCGACCGGAGAGTCGATTGATTTTGACGAGGTTCTCATGGTCGGCGCGGGCAGCGACGTTAAAATTGGCGCGCCGTTGGTAGAGGGCGGCAAGGTGACCGCGGAAGTCGTTAGCCATGGGCGTCACGATAAGGTTCGGATTGTTAAATTTAATCGCCGCAAGCATCATCGCAAGGAAACCGGCCACCGCCAGTGGTACACGGAAGTGAAGATTACGGCGATCACCGGCTGAGGAGAGCAGACTTATGGCACATAAAAAAGCAGGCGGTAGCACGCGCAACGGCCGCGACTCAGAAAGTAAACGCCTCGGCGTGAAAGCCTATGGCGGGCAAGCCGTGGCGGCGGGGAGTATCATTGTTCGTCAGCGCGGGACGCGGTTTCACGCGGGCGATAACGTTCGCGTTGGCAAGGACCATACTTTGTTCGCGACTGCAGATGGCAAGGTCGAGTTCTTTATCGGCGGCCCGCAGAATCGCAAGCAGGTCCGTATTGTAACGGCGTAAACCGGACGCCTTTGGACCAAGAAAACCTCGTCTGCCGGCGAGGTTTTTTTTTGGCGACAGGTTGGGTCACATCATGAAATTTGTTGACGAAGCGATAATTGCAGTCACCGCAGGTAAGGGCGGCAATGGCTGCGTGAGCTTCCGGCGTGAAAAATTTGTGCCCAGAGGTGGACCTGACGGTGGTGACGGCGGAGATGGCGGGTCGATTTTCCTTGAAGGTGATGATGCTCTCAATACGATGATCGATTATCGCTATACCCGCCAGTTTCGAGCAGAAAATGGCGAGGCAGGACGTGGCCGCAATTGCTCGGGCAAATCAGGTGCGGACCTGATCCTACCCGTGCCATTGGGGACGACTGTTATCGACGATCATTCGGGTGAAATCTTGGGTGATATCAGGGCTTCTGGAGAGCGGTTGCTGGTAGCGCAGGGCGGGTTCCATGGGCTGGGTAATACCCGCTATAAATCCAGCGTGAATCGCGCCCCGCGGCAGAGCTCACCCGGGACTGAGGGCGAGTCGCGTAGCCTCAAGCTCGAGCTAAAAGTGTTGGCCGACGTGGGGCTCCTGGGTCTCCCCAATGCGGGTAAGTCCACTTTGATTCGCTCAGTATCTGCCGCTACGCCCAAAGTGGCGGACTATCCCTTCACGACGTTGATTCCCAATCTCGGGGTGGTCAAGGTAGATTCCCATCGATCTTTTGTGGTCGCGGATATTCCAGGACTGATCGAAGGCGCCTCGGAGGGGGCGGGCTTGGGCATTCGTTTTCTCAAACATCTCACGCGCAACCGGGTGCTCCTTCATTTAGTAGATGTGGCACCGATCGATGGGACCGATCCGGGGGTGTCGGCGACCGTAGTGATCCGCGAATTGGAGCAGTTCAGCCCCACTTTGGCGTCGCGACCACGCTGGCTGGTCCTCAACAAGACCGATTTGGTTGACCCGGCCACGCTGGCACAGTGTCGCGATCAAGTGGTGGCCGCGCTCTCTTGGGAAGGGCCGGTCTATGAAATATCGGCGGTGGCGCAAATGGGCACGGAGCGACTGTGTGCCGATCTGATGACTCACCTTGAAGGGCAATTGGAATTGTTCCGGAATGACCCGGATGCGGCCAACGCGGAGCTTGCGGCGCAGGAGCGCATGCAGCAAGAGGCCCGTGAGCGTATTGCAGCACTGCAGCTATCCAGAGCGGAGGCCCGTGCTGCGGCCAAGGCAGGCCGTGGCGACGACGCAGATGGCGACGTGGAAGTAGAGTACCGGCATTGAGCTCTCCAGAGCCAAATGTGAGTCGACAACGAGTGACCGCTGCGCGTCGGTGGGTGGTCAAGGTTGGCAGTGCGCTCTTGACCAACGATGGCCGTGGTCTGGATGCGGCGACGCTGGCGGTGTTGGCAGATCAACTCGTCGCCTTGCGTTCTCAAGGATGTGAGGTGGTGTTGGTGTCCAGCGGTGCGATTGCCGCCGGACTGGTTCGACTGAACCTGTCGGAACGTCCTCACGAGGTGCATTTGTCGCAGGCCGCCGCCGCTGTGGGGCAGTCAGCGCTCGTGCGTGCTTATGAGGAGTGTCTCAGTCCGCACGGGGTGACGACGGCACAAATTCTTCTTAGTCATGCCGACGTCAGGGCGAGGGATCGCTATCTCAATGCTCGAAGCACCCTGAGTACACTACTCGAGATGGGTGTACTGCCTATCGTCAACGAGAACGATACCGTCATAACAGATGAGATTCGGCTCGGAGACAACGATACGCTCGCTGCGCTGGTAGCGAATCTGATGGATGCGGATGTCCTGTTGATCCTGACGGATCAGGACGGTCTGATGGACACTGACCCGCGTGAATCGCCTGATGCCACGTTAATCACCGCGGCGGATGTCGATGACCCATCACTCGATACGATTGCGGGGGGAAGCGGGACCTTGGGAAGCGGAGGGATGGCAACCAAATTGAGGGCGGCTAGGCTCGCTGCCCGGTCTGGTACAGCTACTGTGATCGCTAACGGGCGCGGTCACCAGGTTATCAATCGTGTCGCATCGGGCGAGGTGATGGGTACGTTTCTACAGACTCAACGTCGGCCGCAAAGTGCGCGCAAACAGTGGCTCGCGAGCTTGTTGCATCCCCAGGGGAAATTGGTACTGGACGACGGTGCTGTTCTAGTGGTGGCGGAGCAGGGGAGATCGCTGTTACCCGTTGGCGTGACGGCTGTGACCGGGCAGTTTCAGCGAGGCGATTTGGTGAGCTGTGTTGACCTCGAGGGCATTGAGAGGGCCCGAGGCCTCGCGAATTACAACAGCACCGAGGCAGGCGCGTTGATAGGCAAGCTGTCCTCCGAAATAGAATCAGTGCTGGGTTATCGCGGTGAGGAAGAAATGATTCATCGCGATAATCTGGTGGCGGGGTAAGCCAGTGTCAGGAATGACCTTGCTTCTGGCCTATACCGTGGCTCTGTTTTCGATATCGCTGGTAGGCAGTTGGTTGCCGCGTCAGCTGGTGATGACGCACACGCGGACTCAGATGGTGTTGAGTTTTGTATCAGGCCTGATGCTTGGCGTTGCTTTATTGCATTTGATTCCCCACAGTTTTGTTGCGGTCGGGGAAATTGATGTCGTCATGGGATGGACGCTGGCCGGGCTGGTTTTTATGCTCCTGCTATTACGCTTACTCCATTTCCATCAGCATGATTTTGGCGATGCGGCGGACCAGTGTGCGATGGAGTCCGTTGATGCGCATGATCACGCCCACGCGCACGACCACGCGCATCCCCCCGAACGAGCGCTGGGTGCGCTCGGGCTGATGTGTGGGCTGGGTGTCCATACGTTAATTGACGGGGTGGCTTTGGGAGCCGTTTTGGTGGCGTCGCCCCTCGTACCAATGGCGGGCATAGGCGTATTCCTGGCGATACTGCTTCATAAGCCGTTGGACTCTCTGTCCATTGAAACGGTGATGGCGACCGGAGGATGGTCTTCGCGAGCGCGATGGTTGGCGGCTGTGATATTCGCGCTGATATGCCCCCTGACTGCCGTGGTGTTTTATTTGGGCATGGCGCCATGGGTATCAGCGCTGTGGCTGCCTGCCATCCTCGCATTCGCCGCGGGGGTCTTTATCTGTATCGCGTTGGGGGATTTATTGCCCGAAGTCCAATTTCACAGCCACGATCGCGCGCGTCTTACCCTTCTATTTATGGTGGGTGTTGGTCTGGCCGTGGCGGTCGTTTGGCTTGAGGTTGGGCACTGATTGTAATCAGCGCGTTGCGCCCAGCTTGCGCGCCAACGCCGCACTGTTTTCGGGGTCGGATTTTGCATTAAGCCAACCACCGAGTTCGTCTGCGATCAGGTCCGTCAGCGCGTCGAGATGGCTTGGCTGGGCATTGAGGCAGGGAATGTACTCGTAGCGCGTCCCGCCTGCTATCAGGAAAGTATCGCGATTTTCCATATCAATCTCTTCAATCGTCTCCAGACAGTCGGCAGAGAATCCGGGACAGACTATCTGAACGGATGTGACACCCTCATTGGGCAGAAGCTGCAGGGTTTCATCCGTATAGGGTTGGAGCCATTCCTCGCGCCCGAATCGCGATTGAAAGGTCGTCAGCATCTCGGCTTCGGTCACCCCCAGAGCTTCACCAATAAGCCTTGAGGTTTTATGGCACTGACAGTGATAAGGATCCCCTTCTGTTAAATAACGCTTTGGCATGCCGTGGTAGGAGAGCACCAGTTGCTCCGCCCGGCCGTGAGCCTGCCAATGTGCCCTAATGCTGTCGGCCACTGCACCGATATAGCGTGGGTCGTCATGGTAGGAGCTGATGAAGCGAAGTGAAGGTAGCCACCGACGGCGGACCAAATCGTTGCTAACTTCATCGTAGGTCGAACCGGTGGTGGGGCCGCCGTACTGGGGGTAGAGGGGAAGCACCACCAGCTTCTGCATGCCCTCATGGAACATGTCGCTTAATACGTCAGCAATAGCCGGGGCACCATATCGCATGGCGCCTCGCACGATAAACCGATCTCCAAAACGCGAATGCAGCCTCTCTGCCACGCCGGCAACCTGATCCTCGAGGTGTGCGAGCAGCGGCGAACCGCGCTCATTCCACACCGCGCTGTAGGCCTCAGCGGAGCGCTTTGGCCGAGTGTTGAGGATGATGCCATTCAGTATCAACCACCAGATCGGGCGAGGCACTTCCACCACGCGCGGGTCCCACAGGAACTGCTTCAAATAGGGCCTCAGCGCCTTAGCGGTAGGTGCTTCCGGAGTGCCCAGATTGGTGAGCAGCACGCCAACACGCGGCATTGATTGATGCTGATAATCGGCCTGGCCGACATATTTCATAGTGGTTTCCTGAGCGCTGGACGGTCGCCTGGTGGCGCCGGGCGATAGACGAATCTGGGGGCGATTGTAACGTATACGCGAATTGACTCTGGCCTGATCAGTGCGTACAAAAAGAATGCCCGTGAACCTTTTCCCACCTCCCTTCAAATGCAGCAGGATTCGACTATGAGCCTCGATTTTGACAGCGCACGACTCCCCAATCCGCATCTCACTGAGGAGCATATCGCCTGGCGCGAGGCACTGCGGCGGTTTGTCGATGCGGAAATCATGCCCTACGCCGAGGAGTGGGACGAGGCGGGTGCGATCCCGGATTCGCTCTGGCCCAAGGCCGCTCAAGTAGGGCTGCTCGGGCTGGGATATCCAGAGGGGTATGGCGGTGTGCCGGCGGATAGCTGGCATTCCTGGATTGTGAATGAGGAGCTTTCCAGAGTGGGCGTGGGCGGTGTCAACGCGTCGCTCATGGTGCACGGGATTGGTTTGCCGCCGGTGCTCAACTGGGGCCCTGATTGGATGAAGGAACAGATTGCTCCCCCGGTCCTGAGAGGTGAGCAATGGATCTCGTTGGGTATTACTGAGCCGGGAGGAGGTTCTGATGTTGCCAACTTGATGACCACTGCACGGGTAGATGGCGACCATTATGTGGTGAGCGGGAGCAAAACTTACATTACCGGAGGCATGCGAGCTAACTGGGTGTCGACGGCTGTTCGCACCGGTGGGCGGGGCGCGGGTGGAGTGTCGATGCTGCTGATTCCCACTGATGCTTCGGGATTTTCGCGCACGCCCCTAGACCGCAAAATGGGATGGTGGGCTTCAGACACCGCAACGCTCTACTTTGATGAGGTCCGTGTGCCGGTGAGTCACCTTATTGGGCAGGAGAATGAAGGCTTCAAAGTCATCATGACGAATTTCAATAGTGAGCGAATGGGTATGGCCGCTGCAATGGAAGCCTATGCGCGCGTGTGCCTTGAGGAAGCGGTGGCATGGGCGACAGAGAGGCAGACCTTTGGAAAGCGTCTGGCGGACCATCAGGTGATCCGCCACAAAATTGCGCAAATGAAGCAGCAGCTCAACGCCACCCAAGCGTATATTCGTCTCTGCTACGAATCGATAGAGGCGGGAACGCCGAATCCCGGTGACATTGCGCTGTTAAAGGTGCAGGCCAGTGAGGTCATGGAGTTCTGCGCGCGCGAGGCCATGCAAATTCTGGGTGGCCTGGGATACATGCGAGGTAATCGCGTCGAACGAATTTATCGCGAGGTGCGGGTGAATGCGATTGGCGGTGGGAGCGAAGAGATCATGCGCGATCTTGCCGCGCGGCAATATGGTCTTTGAGCGGCCGAGCAGGCCCTGCTGGGCATGGTGAAGCCTCGCCCGCCTCGATCTTCATCAACAGCCCTCATGAAGCATCTCGGCTGACAATTTGACCTGCTCTGTGCCACCATGCATCCCTATTTCTTTACCTAAATTTGGCGCTGGAATCGCAGGAGAAGCAATATGAGTGACAACAAAGCGGCGTTAACTACGTTCCGCGACGACGTTGCAGCGTGGATGGCGGAAAACGTGCCGGCGGACCCCGGTTTCCTGCTGCCGCTCACCTTTTTGGAAGTGGGCACCGAA
The DNA here is from genome assembly GCA_029242325.1 of Luminiphilus sp. Classification (GTDB taxonomy): domain Bacteria; phylum Pseudomonadota; class Gammaproteobacteria; order Pseudomonadales; family Halieaceae; genus Luminiphilus. Next base: position 77,723 of record JAQWUD010000047.1, on the reverse strand, counting down.
CAGCAGCTCGATTTTTTGCGGGAGTGGCAGCACAAGCTCTGGAGTGCGGGTTATCTGGGCATGCATTGGCCTACGGAATACGGTGGGCAGGGAGCGGATCCGGCCTTTCAATATATCGTGGACAAGGAACTGGGAAGGCATAACGCGCCTATCATCTTCAATACCATCGGCTTGAACTGGGTTGGGCCCCTACTCCTCGATATGGGAACGGGCGAGGAGAAGGCCAAATACATCAAGAACATTCTCTCGGCTGAAGAGATCTGGTGCCAGGGTTTTTCTGAACCGGACCACGGCTCCGACCTGGGCGCTGTGCAAACCCGTGCGGTGCGTGACGGCGACGAGTACGTTGTAAATGGCTCGAAGATCTGGACGACGCTGGGTAACTATGCAGATCACATGATTCTCCTGGCTCGCACCAACCCAAATACTGAAAGAAAGTATGACGGCCTCTCTTTCTTTCTCTCTCCAATGAAAATTGATGGTGTCGAGGCCCATCCGATTCGTAAGGTGACGGGTGAATATGGCTTTAACCAGACATTTTTCACCGACGCACGTATCCCGGCCAGTTGTTTGATGGGCGATGAAGGCGGCGGCTGGACTGTGGCCATGAAGACGCTGGAATACGAGCGAGGTGTGACCGCGGGCCAGGCCAGTGGTCATTGGGGTGTGACGATCCAGATTGACGACATGATCGAAGAACTCTCCCACATTGAGCACGATGGAGCCCCGCTGCTTGCTGATCCGGTCGTGCGGGATGATTTGGTCGGCTTTATCATGGAGGCGAAGGCGCTAACGCTTAATGGCCGGCGCATGGCGATCCCTGCTCTCAATTCCGATTACCCCATGGGTTTGGCACTGTCGGTGAAATATCGGGGCACGGAGTACGAGCGACGCATGAAGCAGTACACGGCAAGCAAGCAAGGTGCTCAGAGCGCCTTGTATGTCGGCGATGATGATGCCGTGCGGGGCGGTTTTTGGCAGCGTGCCTACTTCAGTAATTTCGGCGCGACAATCGGTGGTGGCACCACTCAGGTGCAGGCTAATATTATCGCTGAGCATGTGCTCGGCCTACCGAAATAGAGGGCCCGGATATGTCTTTATTGCAAAATGTAGCCATCAGTGTGTCAGATGAGCAGGGCATGTTGCTTGATGTTGCGCGAGGTTTTGTCCGAGATCAGACGCCCATCGCCGCGGTACGGGCGCAACTCGAGACCGAGCCGGGCTTTGATCCGGCGATATGGAAAGCTATGGTCGACATGGGTTGGACCGGTATTGCATTACCCGACAGCGTGGGCGGAGCAGGGATGGGCGTAGGATCCGCGGTCCCTGTTTTCGAAGCAATGGGTGGTGGTCTGCTGGGCACACCTTTGCTCGCGACAACGCTTGCCGGGCAGTTGCTCTGGCGAGCCGCGGGCGAGGGCGCCGCAGACTGGTTGGGTCGCCTGTGCGCAGGCAGTGTGGCGACAGTGGCAATTCTGGATGCTGCAGATTGGGGTGGCGCCAATACGGGTGTGAGGCTCGATGGGCAGGGAAGCCTGACCGGAGGCAAGCGTTTTGTCGCCGATGCCGGAGTGGCCGATTACTTTGTTGTCCTCGCCAGTGAAGAGGGTGCCCCTGTGCTGGCGCTGGTGGAGCGCAGTGCCGTTCAAGAGGGCGCGATTTCAGCGAATGTACTCATCGATCTGACCAAGCGAGCCGCAAACGTTGATTTTACGGGTGTCATGCCCGCGGAGGTGATTCGTGGTGAATCAGTTTCCACTGCGCTGAGGGATACCCTGCTGCTGGGAGCATTGCTGACAGCGGCGGAATCCACTGGCGCCGCTGACCGGTGTCTGACCAGCATCACGGAGTACCTAAAAACACGAAAACAATTTGGCAAACTTATCGGGTCTTATCAGGCGCTCAAGCATCCGACAGTGGACATCTATGTTGGCATGGAAAATGCTCGTGCTTTCGTTTATCACGGCGCAACGGTGGTGGGCGAGGGAGCGCTATCGCGTGATGCTGAGATTGCGTGCCGAATGGCCAAGGTGGCGGCCGATGACGTCATTGTTTTTGCCGGGGACCGATCAGTGCAATTCCATGGTGGTTTTGGGTTTACCTGGGACTGTGACTCGACGTTGTTCATCCGCAGGGCGCAGTGGGCGCAGCAAATGTACGGTGGCGCCATTCACCATCGCAAGCGTCTGGCGAAGTTACTGTTAGATGGGTGATGGTGTTCTGACGCCATAGACGTCTGCGATCGCAGGAAATCAGGATGGCGGAAGATGTTGCGCCAGGAAGCGCGCCATGTTCCCTCCCATGACAGCGCGGATTTCGGCTTCAGTGAAGTCGGCGTCCATTAATGCCTGCGTAAGGTGGGGCAGTTGCGAGGCATCGATGGGTGTGATCACAGAACCATCCCAGTCTGAGCCCAGTGCGATGTGTTCCAGCCCGAAACGGTCGACGCCGTAACGGAGGGCACCCGCGATCGCCTCAATGCCGGTGCTACAGGTGACGTCCGCCCAAAAGCCCACACCAATCAGCCCGCCTGCCGCAGTAATCATCGCCATAGTTTCATCGCTGATGTTGCGGGGGCTGGAGCAGTGCCCGTGGAAGCCCGTATGGCTCACGATCAGCGGAGCCCCATTGGTGGCGGTGAGTGTGTCGCGCACGGTGGCCTCACTACTGTGAGACACGTCAATCATGATGCGCGACGCGATCATTTGACGGACCGCGTCACGGCCAAACTGTGTCAGACCAGATTGCGATTCCCCGTGCAACGACCCTCCCAGGCGGTTATCGAAGAAATGCTGCAGGCTCATCATCCGGAAGCCCGCTGCGGCTAGCCGTTCAATATTACCCAAATCGCCATCGAGCGCGTGGGAGCCTTCTGTACCGAGTAGGGCCCCCACTACGGGCTCTCCCGCAGCACGGCGGGAAAGAAGGCCGTCGAGATCCGTTTTGGATCGCACCACAGTCAGGTTGGCACTGCCTGCCGCAGCCGACTGGATCCGTTCAGCCTGCAAAAGCGCCCTCGCCAGCAAACTCTGCCGGGCCTCACTCGGCCACCGCTGCGCCATCCCCAACAGGGTGATGTTGTCGGGCGCCTCCGTTGCATTACTGTCGTAGTTCTGACCGCGAGGCGACTTTGTGACCGTGGTGAACATCTGCAGTGCTGCACCACCGGACAGCAGCTTGGGGACATCAACGTGCCCCCAGTCATTGCTCGTCAGGAGATCCTTGCCCCATAGCGCCGAATCCGCATGTAAATCACCAACGATGAGTGTCTCGTGCAGAGAGAGGGCTCTTGAAGTCGGTGCGCGGCCTGCACTGCCGACCACTTGATTAGAGGCGCGATCAATCCATCTTGGCGCCAGACCAAAAAATGTCACCGTAGCCAGCAGAGACAAAATGGCCAATGCTGTGAGCAGGCGTTGCAACCAATTCATAAGGGAGGCTCCCAAAAAAATAAGCAGATCGATGGGTCGGAGCAGTCTGTCTGGTTTGTATAGCTTGGGCAACTGGTCTGCCGGTCCCCTCAGACCGTAGAGAAAGCCATGCAGCCTAAAGTTGGTATTCTGATTCTGGGTGACCAGTTGAGCTGGCATCATCCCGCGCTCACAGAAGCGGTGCCCGGGGAGACCGTGGTCATTCTCGCTGAGGTGGCCGAAGAAGCCCTGTATGTGCGCCACAACCGTCATAAAATAGTGCTGTTATTCAGCGCGATGAGACACTTCGCCACCGCACTCCAGAAGCGTGGCTTCGATGTTCAGTACTACCGGTTTGAGGACGGCGTAGCGTCGCTCCTCGAAGCCTGCTCGCGCGCTCACGCTACCTGGGAGCTCGATCAACTGCAGTTGTGCGAGCCGGGAGAGTATCGGCTCAGCGAGCAAATGGAGGGTTGGTCTGAACAGTTGGGGATACCGGTCAGTGTGTTGGCCGACAGCCGATTTCTTGCCTCGCGATCAGATTTTGCGGACTGGGCAGCCGGGCGTAAACAGTACCGCATGGAATATTTTTATCGGGAGATGCGCAAGCGCTACGGTTTCCTCATGGAAGGGAGTCAACCTGAGGGTGGCAAATGGAATTACGATGCGGAGAATCGCTCGGGATGGCGTGGACAGTGTGAGATCCCAGCCAGGCTCGCCCCGGTCCTGGATGACACTACGTCGGAAGTGATCGAGACAGTGCTGGCACATTTTCCCTATAATCCGGGTGATTTGACGGCTTTCCGCTGGTCGGTCACCCACGAGGCCGCTCAGGCAGAATTAGATTGGTTTTGCGAGCACGCCCTGCCGTTGTTTGGCACTTATCAGGATGCGCTGGCAGAGAGTTCGCCCTGGTTATTTCACGGTTTGATTTCCATGTACCTGAACTGTGGCCTATTGGAGCCCCTGGCGGTTTGCGAGCAGGTAGAGACCGCGTATCGCCGCGGGCATTGCAGTTTGGCGGCTGCAGAGGGCTTTATTCGACAAGTTTTGGGTTGGCGAGAGTATGTGCGCGGGCTGTATTGGTACCAGATGCCAGATTACCGCGAGCTCAATGCGCTTGCCGCTGTCAGGCCGCTGCCCGAATGGTTCTGGACGGGCAGTACCGACATGCGCTGTCTTTCGCAGGCGCTGAAGCAATCATTGGACCTGGGTTACGCGCATCATATTCAGCGGCTGATGGTCATTGGCAATTTCGCACTCATTGCTGGGCTTAGCGTATCCGAAGTCTGTGACTGGTATCTGGCGGTTTATACCGACGCGTATGAATGGGTAGAACTTCCCAACACCCTCGGGATGGCTCTCTTTGCAGACGGCGGCATCATGGCTTCAAAACCCTACGCGGCTAGCGGCAAGTACATTCAAAAGCAAGGTGATCATTGTAAAGCGTGTCGCTATGACCCCAAGAAGGTAACGGGTGACGGTGCCTGTCCCTATAACAGTCTCTACTGGGACTTTATTCATCGACATAGCGAGTTGCTGGGTCAGAATCCCCGCATGGGACTGATTTTGGGGGGATGGAGAAAGCGTGCCCAGGAAGATCGGCAAGCTGTGTTGGAATGGGCCGAGAACATACTCGATGATCTAAGTGTGCTCTAGCACTCTTCAATCTTCGTGGGGGCGTATTTTTTCCCGCGCTGGCTACTACAGCGCCTTGAGCAATAAACAATCTTTTCCCACTGGTGTTTCCATCTTGCTCGCCAGGTAAAAGGCCGCTCACACACCGGACACACCTTGGTAGGCAGGTCTGACTTTTTGCGGTGCGTCATTAAAGATGCCCTGTAATGGGCCAGTCCGCGCCGTCGACAACGTGCTCGGGCTGGGTCGGGCGGAAGCCCCCCCACTTGGTCGTGAATACGCCGCCGGGATCGTATTGCGCGGCCTGTTTTTCCAGATTGAAGTGCCGTCCTCGGCGCGGGTCGCTTCCTACACCTGCGATGTACTGCCAATTGCCATAGTTACTCGCTACGTCGTAGTCGATCAGCTGCTGTTCAAAAAAGGCAGCGCCGTAGCGCCAATCCAGTTCCAGTTCATTGATCAGGCAGGACGCGGTTATCTGGCGTCCGCGATTACTCATCCATCCCGTCGCAACCAGCTGCCGCATCAGCGCATTAACCAATGGAAAATCTGTGTCACCAGCGCACCACCGTGCAAAGCGTCGCGGTTCAAATGTGGTGAGCAGGCGGCGGCCGGGTCGACCGCCGTGGCGAAACAACGATCGGCCGTCGATAACAGCGCGCCAGTGGAAGAACTCACGCCACAGCAGCTCGAAGTAAAGCCAATATGTCGATTCGTTGGCGATATGTTCCCGTTCGTAGCGAAAGATACTGTGCGCCACAGTCCGTGCTGATAGCGCGCCGTTGGCCAACCATGGCGAAAGGGTGCTCGAACCACCCAAGCCGTCAAGGTCGTTGCGGGTTTGCTTATAGTCTGCGACGCCGTGAGTGTGGAATAAGAACTGCTCCAACCTTCTGAGCCCCGCAGCACTTCCCCCGGGCAATGGGAGGCCGGGATGGGGCGATGCCGCACCACGAGGTATGGCATCAAACTGAGCAGCTGGTGGAGGTGGCAGTGATTCGGGCGCGGCATGCGGTGCTGTAATAGGCAGTTCCTCGACCTTGCGCCTGAATGGCGAAAAAGTATCCGGGAGCTGTTCCAATTCAAAAGGGAATTGTGCGGCATCAAAAAGCGTGTCTCCCCGGAATACCTCGAGCGATAGCGGCAGTTTTTCCTCGAGGAAGGTGATGGCCTGTGCCTCATACCAGCCGGGTGCGTAGCTGGTTGTCATCCTGTCAATGGCATAGCGCTCCACCACATTGGGAAGTACCAGCTCAGGAGACCCCTCGAGTACCATTAGGTCCTGGCCCATGCCCTGTAACGCGGCCTTCAGCTCGCCCAGAGATTCGCGCAGAAAGCGGTCTCGTTGGGGTCCAATCCCGTTCAGGTTGCACCAGGCTCTGGGCTTCGGCAGGAGGTAGATACACAACAAGGAATCCGCACATTGTGCGCTTTCCAGCGCCGGATTGTCGGCCAAACGCAAATCATTCTGAAACCAATGGAGTTGGCGCATGTTAGCTCACGCGGCGGGAGTCGTTCTGGTGTACGCTGGAGGTGATTTGGTGGATTGGAAGTGTCTCGATAGTGCACAGCTTCGATATTGTGCTCACTGACAAACCCGCTACTGCGCAGTGCAGAGTCAATGACTAACTTGGGTGTCTCGCTGTCTCCTTTAGTGGATGAAGCCAGGAACGCGCTGGAGGCTTGGTCGGGGCGACAGGCGGCCTGGTTTGCTGCAGCTCCCGGGCGCGTCAATGTAATCGGCGAACATACGGACTACAACGCGGGTTGGGTACTGCCCGTGGCGATTGATCGCTTCACGCTAATGGCCGCCGCCGCCGGCACACAGCCTGGCAGATTGAGGGTGCTCAGCCTTGCGCTGAACGAGCAGGGTGAGATCTTGCTTGGGGAAATCTCAACGCCTCATCCCTCGCTTTGGGTGCGCTATGTGCAAGGAGTGGTGGCTCACTATGAAAAGCGAGGAATCCATTGCCCGGCCCTCGATATCGTTGTGGCATCAAATCTGCCTGCGGGAGGGGGATTGTCGAGCAGCGCCGCACTGGAGCTGGCCACGGCACATCTGATTGAAGCTGCGACAGGGAGAGCGCTGTCCGAGCGGGGGCGGATCGATGCCTGCGTTGCCGCAGAGCGCGAGTACGCAGGCGTACCCTGCGGAGAAATGGATCAAACTATTGTCGAGATGGCTCAGGCGGATCATGCTTTACTGCTGGATTGCCGCGAACGCAGTGTTTCGCACGTGCCCTTTGCCTTGGAGAGCGTGGCGCTGGTAGCCCTTCACTCTGGGATCTCTCATGAGTTGGCAGACGGGGCCTATGCCCAGCGTCGAGAGGAGTGTCAGCACGCGGCCAGTGTGCTGGCCGTGGATACGCTGCGCGATGTGACCATTGACCGACTTGCGCGGCTGGAAAGTGAGCCGTTACTCCACCGGCGCGCGCGACATATCGTCAGCGAGAATGCACGGGTGCATGGCGCGGTCGCTGCTATGGCACGTTATGACTGGAAGATGCTGGGTAATCTGATGGTCGAGAGCCACAGATCTCTGCAACAGGATTATTGTGTGTCCTGCAGAGAGCTGGATCTGCTCGTGGATATGGCATTATCCGAACCGGGCGTGTTTGGGGCGCGGATGACCGGCGGTGGCTTTGGTGGGTGCATCATTGTGCTGATCGACAAATTTCGGACTGAAAGTGTCGTCGAGTCTATGTGCCGCCGTTACGCTGAGCTAATGGGCCGAGAGCCGCCTTGTTATCGCATTCAGTCTGCGTGGGGTGCCAACGAGATCTGTGCTGCGCTATGACGGACACTTTTTTTCATTCTCCTCATCGCCGGCGCAATGCGCTGACTGGCGAGTGGGTGACGGTTTCTCCTCAACGCGGACATCGACCCTGGCAGGGGGAAGTGGGGCGGGAAGACAGCCATCCCCAACTATCGCACGATCCGGCCTGTTATCTCTGTCCAGGCAACACCCGTGCTAACGGCACGGTCAACCCTGAGTACCAGTCAGCTTGGGCGTTTGATAATGATTTTCCTGCGGTATTAGAACCGGATGCGCAGGGCTTAGTCATACAACCCACCACGGCATCCGTTGCCTCCTCCAGCCTCTTCACTTCCCAAACACTGTCGGGGGAGTGCAGGGTGTTGTGTTATAGCCCTGAACACCATCAGACGCTCGCGACGCTGACAGATCGCGCGATTTTGAATGTCATCCAGCTGTGGAAACAGGAGGTGAGTGTGCTGCGACAGCGTCACGAGTGGGTTCAGGTGTTTGAGAATCGCGGTGAGATGATGGGATGTTCCAACTTGCATCCTCATGGCCAGATTTGGGCGGTGGATGTCTTACCCAATGAGGCATTCAAAGAGGAGACACATCAACGAGCGTGGTTTGACCGTGAAGGAGTGCCGTTGCTGGAAGTCTATCGGGCCGAGGAGGAGCAGCTTGGCGATCGCATTGTGTTCGCTAACGCCTACTGGACAGTGTTGGTTCCCTATTGGGCGGTTTGGCCCTTTGAGACGCTGTTGTTGCCCCGGCGCCGGGTGGCCCATCTGGATGATCTCCAGAGCGGCGAGCAAACGGCATTGGCGAGCACGCTTAAGGCGCTGGTTGGCGCCTATGACGCGCTCTTTTCCACCCGCTGCCCCTACACTATGGGCTGGCATGGCGCACCGGGAGCAGTGCCCGCCCCACATTGGCAGCTCCATGCGCATTTTTACCCTCCTCTATTGCGTTCCGCGACTGTCCGTAAACACATGGTTGGTTACGAGATGCTGAGTGAAGTGCAGCGAGATCTGACGCCGGAGCGAGCAGCCGAGCGGCTCCGTCAGGTCGTGTCGGTAGCAGTGTGATGAAGTCTGTCAGCCCAGTGTGGCAGGGAGCATAAAAATCGTGAGGATTCTGGTGACAGGGGGTGCGGGGTACGTTGGCAGCGTTACCAGCGAAGTGCTGTTGCACCAAAGCCACGATGTGGCGGTGTTTGACAATCTCTCACAGGGGCATCGGGCAGCGGTGCCTGCTGCCGCCCAATGGGTACAGGGGGACTTGTCGTCCCCCCAGGAGATCGGTGCCGCCATCCGCCACTTTCAACCCGATGCGGTCATGCACTTTGCCGCGCGCTCCTTAGTGAGCGAATCCATGACCCACCCCTTTGCTTACCTGCGGGACAACCTGGTCGAGGGGATCAATCTCATGGAGGCCTGTGTAGCGCATGGGGTGCAGCGATTTATCCTCTCGTCAACAGCCAACCTGTTCGGTGCGCCCGAGTCAGTCTTTATAGACGAGGAGGCCGCAGTGTCGCCCGGAAGCCCCTATGGCGAGTCCAAGTGGGCACTGGAGCGCGCACTGCATTGGGTCTCTGAAGTGAGCGGCCTCCGCTACGCTATTTTGAGATATTTCAACGCCGCTGGTGCCAGTGAGCAGCGCGGGGAACATCATGAGCCCGAGACGCATCTTATCCCTCTGGTGCTTCAGGTCGCGGCTGGACAGCGCGAGCACATCACCATTTTTGGCGATGACTACGACACGCCGGACGGTACCTGTATCCGCGACTATATCCATGTGGTCGATCTTGCCGAGGCACACCTTTTGGCGCTGCAGGCGCTGGACACCCGCAACCGCGTTTACCACCTGGGCAATGGAAAGGGTTTTAGCGTGCAACAGGTCCTTGAGGTCACCCGAGCGGTGACGGGTGCGACAATTCCCGCGCAGATTGGCGCCAGAAGATCGGGGGATCCCGCTCGGTTAGTGGCTTCGAGCGACCGTATCCGCGAGGAGCTGGGCTGGTCACCACGCCTTTCCGCACTAGAGCAGATTGTTGCCAGTGCCTGGCGCTGGCAGCAGCGCCACCCGCAGGGCTACGGCACGTGACAGTCAGCCCTGTTTTGCGTTGCGTACCATCGACGTTTCTCCGCGCATAGTGACAGAGTTTGCGATAGTCTCTTTCCTATGTAATTTGGCCACTTTTTATCTTGGCCATTCCCGGTTCCATCCACCACCCAATTGCTAAGAGGTAGTCCGTGTCCGCAATCGAAAGCTTGTTCGATCCCTTCTCACTCAAGTCCCTGGCCGTCGATAACCGTGTCGTCATGGCGCCCATGACGCGAAACCATTCCCCAGACAACATTCCCACGGAAGCCTCGGTGGAATATTACCGGCGTCGAGCGGCGGGTGGCGTTGGTCTGATTATTACGGAGGGAACCTGCCCGAATCACATTGCGGCTAATGGCTATGAAAACGTGCCCTACTTCCACGGCGAGGAGCGTCTCGCGGGCTGGAAAAAAATAGTGGATGCGGTTCACGCTGAGGGAGGGAAGATCGCGCCACAATTGTGGCATTGCGGCGGCATGCGTAAGCGGGGCGTCATGCCGGAGGGTGATGTCGATGGTTACACCCCGTCCGGAATGAATGTGCCCGGCAAAGTGAAGCGATACATTATGACCCAGCAGGATATCGATGATGTAGTCCAGTCATTTGCCGAGGCCGCCCGTGATGCGCAGCGGCTGGGATTTGATGCCATTGAGCTTCATGGCGCTCACGGCTATCTGATTGACCAGTTTTTCTGGGAGGGCACTAATCGGCGAACGGATGGTTATGGTGGTTCCATGGCCGCCCGGGGCCGGTTCGCGACTGAAATTATCGCCGCCTGTCGCGCAGCATTGGGGCCAGATTTCCCGATTATTCTGCGGTGGTCGCAATGGAAACAGCAGGATTTTACCGCCCGACTCGCGCCCTCTCCTCAGCTGCTGGAAGCTTTTTTGCGGCCACTTATCGATGCAGGGGTTGATGTATTTCATTGCAGTCAGCGCCGCTTCTGGGAGCGAGAGTTTGAGGATTCCGATCTCAATCTGGCGGGTTGGGTGAAAAAGCTGACCGGGGTTCCTACCATTACAGTGGGCAGCGTGAGCCTCGATCAAGATTTTGTCTCGCAGCCGAGCGAAGGCGAGGGTGCGGCAAGCGAACCGGCCTCGATTGACCGGTTGCTGGAGATGCTGGATAGGGGAGACTTCGATTTGGTCGCAGTGGGGCGCGCGCTCATCGCGAATCCAGATTGGCCCAAAGTGGTGCGATCAGGCGACACATCTGGCCTGCACGCGTTCAGTAAGGACCAGCTCGCGACTTTGACCTGACATGAAGTCAAAATTTTTTTATATTGACGCGCCGTCACGCAATTGAAATAGCCGGGCCGCATTATAGCGGCCTGGCAGAGGCTTAAGCCTTGCTTACCACTCTTTTCCCAGGAGATCCGTTATGAAGCACCCCCTCGTTACCCTCTTTGCCAGTCGCGCACTTTCAAGAGCCGTTGCCAGCGCTATATTGGTCGGATTGGCGACGGCCGCCCCGGGCGTTTACGCTCAGGAAACATCGGCCTTGGTGCGTGGCGCGGTCAGTAACAGTAGTGGAGAGCCTCTCGCAGGTGCCACCGTGGTTGTCACCAGTAATGCGACTGGGATCAGTAAGACGGTGACAACTGACGAGAGTGGTTATTACTCGGTAAGAGGGCTTCCTGCGGGGGTGGCATACGACATCGTTGTCGACGCCAACGGTTGGCAAAAAGCCTCCACCGCGGGTCTGTCTCTGGCGGTGGGTCAGTCCGAAGTTATTAACTACCGGCTGGATACCGAGGAAGAAGTGATTGTGTTGGGTACGCGTGTTGCGGTGGATACCGCCGTAGGCCCCACCGCCGTATTTGACCTTGCGACGCTGCAGGATTCACCCTCGATCAACCGGAACATCAACGACGTGATACAGCAGGATCCGAGACTCTATGTCGATCAGTCTCGAGGTAATGTCGACGCGGTGCAATGTAACGGCGCAAATCCCCGGTACAACAGTCTCACGGTGGATGGTGTTCGCTTAAATGACGGTTTTGGGCTTAACAGCAACGGCTATCCGACCCAACGCATGCCCTTTCCCTACGATGCGATCTCGAGTGTGGCGGTTGAGCTTGCACCGATGGACGTGGTCTACGGCGGTTTCTCGGCGTGTAACATCAACGCCGTCACCAAAACCGGGAGTAACGAAATATTTGGTTCCGTATTTTTCGACTACGGGAGCGATTCGCTCCGGGGCGACAAGCTCGAAGGCGACAGCATTGTATCTCAGGATTACGACGAGACCCGCTGGGGCTTTGAGCTGGGTGGCGCGATCATCCCCGACAAACTGTTTTTCTACGGCGCTTACGAAAAATATGACGGCGCTGATTTGAATAATCGCGGTGCCATCGGCAGTGGCGCGGTGAATGAGGTGCCAGTGACTCAGGCAGAGCTTGACGAGATCGCGCGTATTTCGCGCGATGTCTATGGTTTTGAACCCGGCCGTACCGCGTCGGAAGCCTTTGACTTCGAGGATGAAAAGTACCTTTTAAAAGCTGACTGGTACATCAACGATGCGCACCGTGTCTCGGCGACTTATATGTACAACGATTCGTTCAACTACACGCCTTCAGATGGCGATCTGGACGAGTTTGAGTTTGATAAGCACTTTTATAAGCGTGGCGCAAAGCTGACGACCTACAACCTCAACTGGTATGCCGATTGGAACGACCGGTTCTCGACTGAAATCCGTTACTCCTTCAGCGACGTCGACTTCTTGCAGCAAGCCGTTGCCGGCAAGGACTTTGCGGAATTCCGTGTGGAGCTCGATGAGGTGGACGTCTACCTCGGTCAGGACGACAGTCGTCAGGCCAATTCCCTCAACACGGAGACCGAGCAGCTAGTGATTCGCGGCACGTACACGATGGGTAATCATACGATTACGGGTGGTTTTGAGCGTGAAGACCTGCAGATGTACAACCTCTTCTACCAGCATGTCGATACCGAAATTCGTTTTGACGGCATTGAGAACTTCGCTGCAGGCCAGGCCGCGCGGATATACTACGGTAACGCCATCAGCAACGTTGAAGAGGACGCCGCCGTCGATTGGGGCTACGCAGTGAACTCCGCCTTCATTCAGGATGAGTGGCAGATCACGGATCGACTGGGACTGACCATTGGCTTGCGCTACGACTGGTATGAGTCCAGTGATAAGCCCAATATTAACCCGGAGTTTGTCGCCGACTACGGCTTTCCCAACAACGCCTCCCTCGACAATCTCGATTTAGTGCTGCCGCGCTTTGGCTTCACTTGGGATGCCACCGATGCCATCACCGTGCGCGGTGGCATTGGCCTGTTCTCAGGCGGCAATCCGAATGTCTGGTACTCCAATGTGTTCTCCAATACCAACACGACCGCTGTTCAGACCCAGATCCGTGGCGTTGATCTATTTGCCCAGGAATGGGTGAACTGTGAATCAACGGCGCCGACGTGTGGCCCAGGCTGGGGTGTCCCTTCCCAGCAGGCAGATCAGGTTGCGGCGGGAGATGGCAGTAACTTCGAGATTGTTTACCTTGATCCCGATTTTGAAGCACCTACCGAGTGGAAATACTCGCTGGGTATGACCTGGGAATTTGGCGATGGCTATGTGCTGACTGCGGACGCGTTGATTACCCGTGGCGAAGACACGGCGATCTATAAGCATGGTGATCTGGACTTCACCGGTGAGTACAATGACCTCGGTTATCCGGTCTATGACTCGGCGCGCTTGCCTACGTTTGTGCTGACCAACAGCTCCAAGGGGAACGAGTCGGAGTCACTGGCGTTCAGCTTATTCAAAACGTATGACAACGGCTGGGATATCCGTCTGGGTTACGCCTGGACAGACGCGAAGGACGTGAACCCCATGACCTCGTCGGTCGCGTTTTCCAACTATGTGAACCGGGCGTTTTACGACCCAGAGGAAGAAGTGCTGTCGACGTCCAACTACAACATTGAGCATCGCTTTACCGGTGTGTTCAATTACACCACCAACTGGTTCGGTGAGTACCGCACACGGTTCTCGATTTATGGGCAAGCGAGTTCGGGCGTCCCTTACAGCACGACTATCGGCGGCTTCGAGGGCACTGTGCTGGCTTATGGCTTCACGCCGTATCTCGACTTCCTTGAGCACGTTCTCGAAGAGCCAGGTACCCGGAACAACAACAATGGCAGCTGGTGGCGAAAGGTGGATATGCGCATCAGTCAGGAGTTCCCCGGGTTTGCTGACTCACACCGCGGTAGCGCCTACGTGGTCGTCGATAACCTGACGAACCTGCTCAATGACGACTGGGGTGTGATGTACAAAGCCAATTTCCCCTACGGCGTCACGCAGGATGACATTGATGACGGTCGTGCCGAGTCGAGAATCGGTGACGCGTCGTTGTGGGAGATTCGGGTCGGCTTCAATTATCGCTTCTGAAAATCGCATCGATTGTCATCAAGGCGCCTTCGGGCGCCTTTTTAATGCGGCGTCTTGAGCCTCGCCGCCACTTGCGTGGTGTTCTGGCCTCGCGCCGCCAAAGAGAAAGGCGCAAAGTGCAGAGATGCCGTGACTGATCGAGCATGTTATTTGGCTATCGGTCAGTCGGCCCTCCGCCCTCACGCCCCAGCTCGCCCTTCAGGTTGGCACGGACTTTCTGCCGCACTGCTGCACGACACGTGCTGAGCATGAATGCCATTAGCGGGAATGGATCGTAAAGAGGTGTGTATCCCGGGCAGTTGCTCTACAGTAGCGCGCCTGAAACGAACATTAGACCCGACACCATGAAGCCTTCTGCCCCCGCCCATGCCTCTCCCGTCGGTTCTCGCTGGCTGGTCTTTATGACGGTACTCGCAGTGTATATCTGCATGATTGATCGCATTGCAATTTCGATTGCAATCATCCCCATGGCAGAGGACAACGGCTGGTCGCCTACTGTGCAGGGCGCTGTGATGTCCGCATTTTTTCTGGGTTATGTGACGTTGCAGATCCCGGCCGGTTATCTGTCAGATCGGTTTGGCGGAAAGTGGGTGCTGGGGTTGGGCGTCTTGTTGTGGTCGCTATTCACGCTACTGACGCCCGCCTCGGCCCTCATGGGTATCAGCGCCTTGCTGGTCTGCCGGTTCCTTATGGGGATGTCAGAAGCCGTCACCTGGCCATCTATTTATTCGCTCTATTCGCGGTGGGTGCATCCTGATCGACGGGCCTCAGCGGTCGGACTGATGAATTCGGGTATTGCCGGGGGCAGCGTCATCGCGCTCATTTGCACGCCGTGGTTGATCAGCATCTGGTCTTGGCAAGGCGCTTTTTATCTGTACGGCGTTTTGGGGGTCTTATGGTTTGCCTCGTGGTCACCACTCGCTCGGTCAAAACCCCTCGTACCACCCGAGTGGGAATCAGTTGATGTGCCGGCAGGATTGGCAGAGTCGAACGCCGCCGCGGGCCAGGGGCCAGCTTATCCGCGTCTAACCCTTGCAGGTATGCTGCGTTCAAGGGCAGTTTGGGCGATTGCGGTTGCGCATATCTGCATTAACTGGTCCCTTTATCTTGTGCTGTCATGGTTCCCCACCTTCGTTAATCGTGAGCTCGGTGCAGATTTACAGTTAGCAGGCCTGTTGGCGTTAGCGCCAACGGTCGTGTCGCTGGTGATGGCGCCCACGGCAGGGAGGTTGTTTGACCGTCTCATCGGCAGGGGTTTTGACCGTCTTAAGGTCAGACGTGCCATGCAGACTCTAGCATTTGTTGGCATTGCCACCGCCATGATGGCCATCACCCTGACAGACTCTCTGATGATCAGTGTGAGCGTTATTACAGTTAGCAATGCGCTTACAGCCTTTTCTATTGGCGGGTTCGCCACGAACCATCTGGATATTGCGCCCAATCAATCTGGCGTCTTGATGGGGGTTACCAATACGTTGGCGGCGGTGTCCTCAAGTGCCTCGGTTTTTGTGTCAGGGTGGATTCAGGATGCCACCGGCGGTTGGGATACGGTTTTTCAGACGGCAGCAGTCGTGTCGCTGGTGGGCGCTGTGCTATACGCCCGGCTGGCTGGTGTGGAGCGCGAGTTTGATTGAATTTGAATTGGGCTACGATCGCTTGAGTCTTTGGTGTCAGCGGGGCCATCAGAACTCAGGCGCACACTAAAAATGAATATAATTCATGTATTAGTAAAATAAATGTAAAAATACTAATAAAAAAGGGTAAATAACGGTTAGCGAACAGATTAACGCGTTAATTTGGTTACAATCGCGGCTCCGATGCACTCTCTGCATCTCAGGATTAAAGGAGTCAGCCATGTTTAAGGTCGTTGGTGCCAGAATTGATAATCTGGGTGTATTAATAGTTTCATATTATGTCTTTTCAGTTATTTATTACTCCGTCAGTTCCATAGTGTGAGTCTGACGGCGCCTGTGGCCTATTCGCGGGCTTGTGCGCCGCCATCACTTACGCGCAAGCAGTTTATAGGGCCCATTATCATCAAATGATCAGGGGTTGTGACTATCCGCCTGCGGCGCAGCACGACGCCAATGGGCTACCGCATCCCCTGCTAATGGGCCTACTGACGCTGCCGATGCGACAGCCCGCGCGTCATTTAATGGCTGAGTTCATCAAAGCGCACAATAAGCCAGAAGTGTGCGTCGAGATCACCGCTCAATCAGGTAGGGGGGACTGAAGGGCGAGGTACCCAAGTCGCGACTGTGTTGCGGCATGCTCCCACCCCAGACTGTCTATCGCTTTTGCCCCGCCTGAGAGCACGGTACAGTACGCCTTTCAGCAGGGGCCTTGCGCATGATCAGCCTTGTGGGCGTCATCAGTCTTTTGTCCGTTGCCATCGGGCTGTCTTCAAATCGTGCCGCTATCCGGTTGAGAACAGTGGGTTTGGCTTTCACCCTTCAGGTGACCATTGGTTTTATCGCGCTCTTTACGGATTGGGGTATCGCCGCCTTGGCTGCGGCATCCGATTATGTGTCGGTCTTGCTCGGCTATAGTCGCGCCGGTATGGAGTTCATGTTTGGCGGACTGGTAGGCCCCACCGATTCATTGGGATTTATTTTTGCCTTTAGCGTGCTGCCCGTCGTGATCTTTTTTAGCTCTTTGATCGCGGTGTTGTATCACGCGCGAGTCATGCAATGGATGATTCGAATACTGGGCGGTGGCTTACGCAGATTGCTGCAGACCAGCCATACAGAATCGCTCTCCGCCGCAGCTAACGTCTTTGTGGGGCAGGCAGAAGCGCCGTTGGTCGCTAGGCCTTACATTGCCGGTATGACGCGCTCTGAGCTGTTTGCTGTGATGGTTGGGGGCATGGCGTCGATAGCCGGGTCGGTGATGGCAGGTTATGTGGCCCTTGGCGTGCCTCTAGAGTACCTACTGGCAGCCAGTTTCATGGCGGCGCCCGGCGGATTGCTGATGGCGAAGTTGATGGAGCCTGAGACGGGCACGCCTACGGAGCCGGCTCAGGGTGAGCAGCTGGCCACGGAAAAGTACATCAACCTCATTGATGCAGCCGCAACAGGCGCGATGAATGGCCTGCAAATGGTCGGCGCAATCGGCGCGATGTTGCTCGCTTTCATTGCCTTGATCGCCATGGCCAACGGCATATTAGAGGCGGGCGGCGGCTGGCTGGGGATAGAGCAGTTAACGTTGGAGCGGCTGCTGGGTGGGCTTTTGCAGCCCTTAGCCTGGGCGCTTGGCATCCCGTGGGATGAAGCACAGCTCGCGGGGAGTTTGATCGGACAGAAATTCATCCTGAATGAATTTGTTGCTTACGTCAGCTTCAGTGAGGTGGCGGCGCAGTTATCTCCGCATTCTCAGGCAATCGTAATCTTCGCTTTATGTGGCTTTGCCAATCTTTCGTCTATCGCCATCCTGTTGGGCGGGCTGGGTGCAGTGGCGCCGGGGCGGCGAGACGATATTTCAAGGTATGGTTTCAGGGCACTCATAGCCGCCAGTTTGTCCAATCTCATGAGTGCGGCGCTGGCAGGCTTCTTCCTGTCGCTCGGTGGGTTGTAAGGGCAGTGCCGTGACGTCGCCCGCCCAGCTTCCTCAAATCTCCTATACCTCGCCCGATTTCAACGCGGTGTTTATGGCCTCTCTGCATCGATACGGTTTTGCGGCGGTGACTGACCACCCACTGGATAAAGACCGAGTTTTACGAATCTATGACGAATGGCTGGCGTTTTTTGCGGCTGATGGCCCGGGCGACTTTGAGATGGACCCGGTGAATCAGGATGGCTACTTTTCACTCCAGCATGCAGAGCACGCCAAAGGGTTTGTGGAGCGGGACCACAAAGAGTACTTCCAGTTTTATCCTTGGGGTCGTTGTCCACAATCGCTTGAAGCTGATCTTGCCGCGCATTTCAATGCTGCTGTGGAGCTGGGCGCTGAACTGCTGGAATGTATTGCAGCGCATTTACCCAAGCGTGTTACCGGCAGCTTAAGCGAGCCGCTGCGCGATATGATTCGTGCGAGCGAGCAGTCCATGCTTCGGGTGCTCCACTATCCCCCTGTTCCCGCCGGTCAATCCGTGCTGCGCGCAGCACCCCATGAGGATATTAACCTGCTTACATTACTCCCCGCCGCAGATGGTCCTGGTCTGGAGCTGAGACTGCGAAGTGGAGAGTGGTTGTCGGTGTCGCACAAGCCAGGGCAACTCATCGTTAACATTGGCGATATGTTGCAGGAGGCGACCGGCGGGTATCTTCCCTCCACGACCCATCGTGTGGCAGCTGCTACTGCACGTGATTCCGCCGCCAGCCGTATGTCTCTCCCGCTCTTTTTGCATCCACGACCCGAGGTTGTGTTATCACCGCGATACACCGCGCGTCAGTACTTGTCGCAGCGTCTCGACGAACTGGGTGTTACCTGAGGTGCCTAGCGGTGATTCAGTGCATCGTGTCGACTTTGCGCAGGTTTCGCCACTCTGCATCGGGTTGCTCCCCGCACTTATGCTGCTGATGAGTGTCGGGGCCGTAGCGGCGGAGGCACGCATTGCGGTAGCAGCGAATTTTCGAGACACCGCGGTGACGATAGCGCGTCACCTCGAGGGAGCATCCCCTCATCATTACGAGATCATTGCCGGCTCGACCGGTAAACTGGCAAGCCAGATTATTAGGGGCGCTCCCTTTGACATATTAATGGCTGCAGATCGTGAACGGCCCAAGCAGTTGGAGGATCGCGGTCTAACAGTTCCCGGTTCTCTGGAAGTCTACGCAATCGGAGAAATTGGCTTATGGTGGCCTAATGCCCCCAAGCCCATTGAGCTTAAAAAGCTGGAAAGTCTTGATCCCCGCAGTGTATGTATCGCCAATCCTGCATTTTCACCCTATGGAGGCGCGGCCTGGGGCTTAATGAATCAGGCGCAATTTGATAAAGATTGGTTGAAACGCATTGCGCGGGTCGACAATATTAATTTCGTGACGGGCGCGGTTGCCTCGGGGCAAGCGGAAGCCGGGTTTGTGGCGCGGTCGTCGATCACCACAGGTTTACGCCATGGCCGTATCTCGGCAGCGCCTGAGGATGTGCTTTGGCTCTCGGTTGAGTCCGATGTGGAGCAGGCGCTGGTAGTGATGACGCGTGCGCGCGATAATCAAGCCGCGCAATTCTGGGTCCGGCAACTGCGTACTCAAGCAATTCAGGCAGTGATTCAACTCGATGGATACCAGCTAACCACGGTGGCGGATTGATGATGGCCGATATGCAGGCAGTTTGGCTGACGGGGCTGTTGGCTGGGATGACGACGCTGCTACTCGCGCCGCTGGCGACACCACTGGCCTGGTGGTTAGCGAGATCCCCGTCCTCGCTACGACCTATCATCGAGGCGGTTGTGGCGTTGCCGCTGGTGCTGCCGCCTACAGTGTTGGGTTTCTATCTGCTGGTATTACTGAACCCGGGTAGCCCGATGGGTGCATTTTGGGTGAGCATTACCGGGGCTTCGTTGACTTTTTCTTTCTCGGGCCTGGTTTTTGCATCCCTCGTCTACTCGTTACCTTTTATGGTGCAGCCACTCCATACCGCTTTTCGCGCGGTTCCCGCCGCCACGCTTGAAGCCGCCGCCACGCTGGGCGCTTCTTCACGAGATCAGCTACTTAACGTTGCGCTGCCGCTTTCCCGACGCGGATTTTTGACGGGCGCGATACTCACCTTTGCTCACACCGTAGGTGAGTTTGGTGTTGTGCTCATGATGGGGGGGAATATTCCGGGTGAGACCCGAGTGCTCTCCATCGCGATCTACGAACATGTCGAAACCTTGAATTACGACGCGGCGCATGTGCTGGCACTGGGATTGCTCTGCTTTTCCTTTATTTCACTGTGGGTGGTGTACGGTGTGGCCGGTCAGCGTGTCGAGGTGCTGCGCGGGTGAGCCCATGTCTGGTGATAGAGGGGCGGCTGACCCGGCCTCGGTTTACGCTCGATTTGGCATTGGACGTAAACCTGGGTCACTCGGTAGGTGTGATGGGCGCTACCGGCGCAGGTAAAACGACGCTCCTCAGAGTGATTGCCGGGTTGGAGCCGCATTTTGCGGGTCGCATTCAGTTTGGTGAGGAGACATGGAGCCAGGCGGGGCAAACCGACCTTGTCCCCACGCATAGACGGGGACTCGGTGTGGTATTTCAGGATAGCCGCTTACTCCCTGGCCGAACGGTACAGGAAAATTTTGATTTCGCTATCAAGCGGGCTCACCGGCGTGCATCGGCAGTCGCTAACGATTCGATTATCACCGGGCTGCACCTTGAGCATCTGCTGGCTGCGAGGGTCGAGGGCTTGTCTGGCGGTGAGAGGCAGCGCGTGGCGGTAGCACGCGCCTTATTTACTCGGCCTCAACTACTCCTGATGGACGAGCCCCTGTCGGCTAACGATATGGCGCAACGCCGTCAGATGACTGAGCGATTATCAGAATGGGTTGCTGCCGATGGCGTGCCGTTAATTTATGTCTCTCATGCACACGACGAGCTTTTACAGCTGACCTCGCAGGTGCTGATATTAGATCATGGACGGGTGACGGGTCAGGGTGAGATCGATGCGCTACGGGATGCTGTCGGCTCCGCTGAACAGCTATCGGCGGATTACTCCATGTCGAATCGTGCTACTGAATCTCGGCGGGTGGTTCGATCGCGACCAGTTGTACTCGCTAAGGATCCTGAGAGGGGTATCGCCACCCTCCAGTGGCGTGAGAGCGAAAAAAGTTTGCTTCAGTCAATAAGTTCAGGAGACACGCTTGCAGTGGAGGCAGTCGCAGACTCATCACGCCTCGGCGCGTCGTTGCAGCCCGAGCCCGATGAGTATGAGGGCCAGGCCGATTAAGGTGTAGCTTTGCACGGGTTCACCCGCCACGATCCAAATGAAAGCAAGTGACAGTGGCGGAGAGAGAAAAATCAGGCTCGAAATACGCAGGGTCGACGTCGTTGCTTTCATCGCAGTCATCCAGAGTACGAATGCGATACCCATCTCAAACAGGCCCACGTAAATACCGCCCACCCATCCCTGCCAGTCCGTCGGCAGGGGGGCGTCGCTCCAGTATAGGAATGCGAGCAATATGGGCAGAGCGCCCGAAAAGTTCAGGAACAGATTGACTTCGGGGTCAAGTGAGAGTCGCGTGTTGATAACCCAGTACAGGCTCCAGATCACGGTGCTGAGTAGTGCCAGACCTACTCCCACCGGCTGAGCGAGATCCAGTGTGTGGGGCGCTCCCCGAGTTGCAATCACGACAATGCCCGCATAGCTCACCCCTACTGCCAGTAGCGCAGTGATATTGAGCTTTTGGCGAAGGAGCGGCGCTGCGATCAGCGCCAGGGTGATGCCCCAGGAATAATTAATCGCCATGGCTTCTTGTGCGGGTAACTGGTCGTAGGCCGCGAAGAGCACCAGGTAGTAGAGGGCTGGATTCAGCCAGCCTACCGCCAGCCCGGTGATGCGCTCCTTTGCGGTAGTCGTTAACAAACGGCGACGTCGTAACGGAGACAGTAATCTCAAGGCAAAAAAACACCAGCTGACCGCAGCCGCGACCACGACCAGTTGTAGCGGAGTGAGATGTTTCAGGCTGAGGCTAAAAGCAGTGGCCACCGTGCTCCAGAGCATGACAGCACCGACACCCATTTTGATTGCAAGGCGGTCATCTGTTTTCACGGATGGGGCTCCGCTGAGACGGTCATCGACGTCTTAGCGCTTCGACGCGCAACATGCCAAAATATGCCTTTCATTTAAAAGGAGTGCAAAGCATGGGATACATTGGTGAGCATGTCACCCTCGATGCCCCCGCTTTTATTCACGAAAGCGCATGGCTTTACGGGAAGGTCTACGTGGGTCCTGGCGCTTCTATTTGGCCAAATGTCGTTACCCGTGCAGAAACCTATGAAATTCGCATCGGCGCGCGGACCAATATTCAGGATTTTGTCATGGTTCATGTGGGGATAGCGTCTCCCACTATTGTTGGTGAAGACTGCTCCATCACGCACCACGCGACCCTGCACGGATGCGATATTGGCGACCGATGTTTGATCGGGATCAACGCGACCATCATGGACGGCGCAAAGATTGGTGAGAACTCTATTGTTGCGGGTCACACCATCATCACAGAAAACAAGGTGTTCCCACCCAACTCCGTTATCGCAGGGGTGCCTGGAAAAGTGGTGGCCACGCGTGACTGTGGCGATGCTAACCTGCTTAACGCGCGCTTCTATAGCGCTTGCGCTGAGCAATATCACCAGGGGATTGATCGTCTTCCCGAAGACGCCCTGGCGCAATTTGCGAGTTTGGCAAAACTCGCGGGTTGATTTACTGGCATTCACTGATGCGATTGCCGGGTCTCGGCGACCACAATGTATTGCAGATACTCATCCGATGACTGGGCGCGGGATATGAGTCGCTCCCCAAGCGCGGCGATTTCAGGGGTCTGGCTGAGCTGACTCTAGTCCCGTGGCTGTTAATAAGGCATCCAGCCCCCCTGCATTGAGTGCCTGCGAAAAGCCGATTGAGCGCAACGCTGCCTGTGCCTTACCCGACCGGTTGCCGCTGCGGCAGTAGAGCACTATCGGGTCGCTGGGGCGCACCTGCCGCTCACCCAACCCGCCGATGATCTGCTTATGCGGAATATTAATGGCGCCCGGGAAATGGCCGCTGCGGAATTCTTCAGGGGTGCGTACGTCAACGACCAGCACTTGCTCCGCTATTGCTTCGAGCACCCTTGGTTCAACCTGTGTGGCTTCGTTTTGACACGCACTCAGCGCCCACAGGCATATCATGAGTAACAGAGTTTTCATGCTTTGCCACTCCGGTAAGGGGGGCAAAGCTTATCAGGCTTTGGGTCGGTACCGGGGTCAAACTGTGGCGGACTTATCTGCTCGCGCTGCCTTACCAGAAGTAGCCCAGGATTCCCTGTTCTCGAAAATCCAGTCCCGAGCTGCTGTGAGCGCTTCCAATCGTGTTGGAAACTGTTTGTCTGTAGGTAAGATCTCAGTGAGCCCCAGCCCCTCTAGATTTTGTGCTACTCGGTCATTGACTTCACAGATATAGAGATGCTTGCCTGCATGGAGCGCATCGAGCGCAACGGTTTCAATTGCGCGTAACGCGGATACATCCATAAAGGGCACCCTGCCAAAATCCAGAACCAGAGAAGTATGATGCTTGGGGCTGATACGCTCGCGCACTTGATGTCCAAGATCAGCTGCTGCCCCGAAGCTCAGCGGGCCGCCAAAGTCAAAGTAGGTCAGCTGATTGCCGCATTCATCTAGGATTGCGGCTTCCCTATCGCTGAGTCCCTCTGCAGAATTGTCATTGTCTCCTGCTGCGGCTGCGAGTTGCCTGTCTGCCACCTGCTTAACAAATGCGATCGCAGCGACTACCACGCCGGCTACGACGGCGGTGATCAAATCCACAAATACGGTCAAGCTCAGCACCATCACCATCAAAAGAAGGTCAAAGCGCGGCCCTTTGTGGGCTCGATTGAGGTATGAAAAGTCGATGATGTCGTATCCGACTTTGATCAAGATGCCCGCCAGCACCGCATGAGGGATCTGGGACGCCAGCGGTGCCAGCACCAAAACGACTGTCAGTAACACCAGGCTGTGGAGCATGCCCGAGATCTTGGTCACACCGCCGGTACGAATGTTGATTACTGTGCGCATCGTCGCACCAGCGCCCGGAATGCCACCGAAAAAACCGGCCACGACGTTGCCAATGCCCTGGCCTACCAACTCGCGATTGGAGTTGTGGCGTGTGCGGGTCATGTTGTCTGCTACGAGTGAAGTGAGGAGGCTGTCGATCGCTCCCAAGAGCGCAAGAATTATAGCGGCTTCGAAAACAATCAAAATGGTGTCGTTGGAGAAAGATGGAACGATGAACTCTGGCAGGCCTGTTGGAATGTCACCGAGGATGGGAGCGCCACTTAGACCCAAGCTGACCACCGTGCCAGTGATTAATGCAGCCAGTGGCCCGGGGAGGTACCGGCCCCATGTTGCGGGCCAAAAGAAAACCATAGCGAGCGTCAATATCCCTACACCGAACGCCGCCATATTGGGGTCGGCCACAGCGGCGGGAATTTCCATCAGCGCGGGAATGGTACCGCTTCCCTGGGGCTCATGGCCTAGGAGTCTCGCAAGTTGCAAGGCAATGATGATACAGCCGATGCCGCTCATGAAACCGGATACCACTGGGTAGGGGACCAGCCTGATATATTGCCCGAACCCTAAAACACCGAAGGCGATCTGAAAGACACCGGCGAGGATAACGGTAGCAAACACTAGCGATATATCGCCGCTGAGCGACGCAAAGACGCCGGCGAAGACAACGATCATGGGTCCCGTTGGCCCCGAGATTTGTGACGGCGTCCCACCGAAGAGCGCGGCAAAAAATCCGACCAAAATGGCGCCATAAACGCCCGCAATCGGGCCCGCGCCTGAGGCTTCGCCGAAAGCAAGCGCCAACGGAAGGGCGACTACGCCTGCAGTCAGTCCACCAAAAATATCACCACGTAGATGGGAAAAATCAAGGAACCTGTTCATCGTTGTGTGTCCTGCGGGGGGGTAAGTAGGGGCAAAGCCCCGGCTATTTGTTGACATTGGAAGCAAACGTTTGGCAAGTCAGAGAGTCATGGACTGCCTATCCATGATCGAGTGATGTTGTCAGCCCTCTGGCATTGCAGAGCTGTGATGCTGGAGAATTTTCCAGCCATCAGCCGTGGCTGTGTAAAGATAACTAAATCGAGCTGTCACGGTTGAACCATCACCAAAGGTAAATGTGTATACCCCCGAGTTGGTGGCATGTGTATCGCTTAAAATGGATGCATTCGATTCGTCTATCACGCCCTGGGGCTTTTTCTGCAAGAAGCTCACAAAATAGTCCCTGATCTCGGAGTGGTTGTGCCGCACCTGATTCGAAACAGTAGGTAACAACACGGCGTCTTCTGCGTAGAGTGCTGTCACCGAATCGGGGTCAAGTGTCGCTAAGGCAGCATTCCAGGTGTCGAAAAACCCCACTACATCACCATCATTCATTGCTATTCCTCCTAAACAAAGCTGACCTTATACGTGATAGGAAAATCAAAGATCATATAAAAATGTGATAGATTAATGCTATCACCTGCCGTTTGCTGGGATCTATTCTCCGGCGCTTAGGGCGTGAGGCGAGATAAAGCATTTTCATTTGACCTGGGGATTATCTGTAATGACTCATCCGGAAAAGCTGAGCATTAAGCAGATCCGCTACTTCGAGGCGATAGCAGACTCGGGTAGCTTTAGGCGCGCAGCGGACCGTCTAGGAGTGGCTCAACCCACCTTGACAGTACAGATTGCGGCACTGGAAAAGTCATTAAACGTCTCCTTATTTGAAAGGCAACGTAGTGGCGTGATCCTCACTCCAATCGGCAGGGAGTTACTCCCGCGCGCGCGGCGTATCGCAGAGGAGTTGAGGGGTTTTTCTGAACAAGCGAGAGATATATCAGGCGGCAGCACATACCGTATGGGTGTGACTCGAACCCTGGGACCTTACCTGCTACCGAGAGTTTTACCTCAGCTCCATAAAAAATTTGAGAATTTGCGGTTATATGTCCGTGAGTCCACACCGGCGCAACTTGGCACAGAACTAAAATCAGCGGTTCATGACGTGGTAATGACAACGCTCCCATTGCAGGGTGATGAGCTGGAGATTGCTCCGCTATTTCGCGAGCCAGTGAAATTAGCTGTCCCCCTGGAACATGCTCTTGCTCAGAAACGGTCAGTTACTGGTGCAGATTTGATCGGCGAATCTGTGCTGACCATCAATGAACAACACCTGTATCACAAACAGGTCAGTGATTTATGCGAAAGCCTGGGCGCGACCGTCAATCATGATTTTGAGGGCACTTCACTGGACACGCTCAGACAGATGGTCGTAATGGGTATGGGGATTTCTTTTCTTCCCGCACTTTATGTTGCTTCTGAGATTGGTGACTCGGGTACTCCAAAAATTACTGATGTTGATGGCGTGACCATGAGCCGGGATCACGCGTTGGCATGGCGCCGCAGATCGCCCCACCGGGTTACATTTCGCCAGTTGGCGGACGCGATCAAGGAAGTTGTCAAAGCGGATCTAACAGAGGAAGTGACGTTGATATAGCCCGAGCCACTCGCTTCGGCGTCAACAATGCCGCACAATGCGCACCCCTAAATCAGCTGAACAGCCGCTATGTATCGCATCAAGACTTTCAACACGATTTCACCAAAGGGGCTCGACCGGTTTGAGCGAGGGGTTTTTGAGGTCGGTCAGGATATTGCCCACCCGGACGCACTGTTATTGAGAAGCCATAAGTTGCAGGAAGAGGAGATACTTCATTCAGTAACGGCCATCGCGCGTGCGGGAGCAGGTGTCAACAATATTCCCATAGCGAAGTGCAGCGAGAGGGGTATCCCTGTTTTCAATACCCCCGGAGCCAACGCTAATGCGGTAAAGGAATTAGTGGCGGCGGCAATGCTGCTCGCCTCGCGGGATATTGTGGGTGGCATTGCTTTTACCCAGTCTCAGGATCCCGGGATGTTGGCTCAGGACATGAACGTCTTGATGGAACAGGAGAAAAAGCGGTTTGCGGGTGCAGAACTCGCGGGCAAAACGCTGGGTGTGGTAGGACTCGGTTCCATTGGAAGCCTTGTTGCTCGTTTGGGTCTCGATTTTGGGATGGAAGTGGTGGGCTATGATCCCGCGTTGTCTGTCGACGCCGCCTGGCGTTTGCCCAGCGAAGTCCAGCGCATGGAAAACGTGCAGTCTCTGCTCGGTCGCAGTGACTTTGTGAGTCTGCATCTCCCTGTTCTGGATAGCACTCGTAGCCTGATCAATGCTGAAATGCTGACCCATTTTCGCAGGGGTAGCTGCCTTCTCAATTTTGCGAGGGAAGAGATCGTCTCTACTGAGGCGATCGTGGATGCGCTGAATGAAGGCCGTCTTCGTCGCTATATTGCAGATTTCCCCAACCCCATACTGCTGGGTCGAACGGACACACTCCTGATGCCACACATCGGAGCCAGCACCGCTGAGGCTGAGGAAAACTGCGCCATCATGGCGGCGAATCAACTCAAAGCATTTCTGGAGCATGGAAATATTCGCAACTCAGTTAATTTTCCCGCGATAGCGCTTGAGCGAACTACTGATTGCCGAATGACCATTTCCAATCGAAATGAGCCCGGTATGCTCAGCCATATCCTGACGCTGATTGGCGAGGAGGAGCTAAATGTGGCTGATCTGCTGAATAAGAGCGTCAAGGATATTGCCTACAACATCATTGATTTGGATGGCAGGCCAAAAGCGTCCCTGGTCGAAAAAATTGAGGGACTTGAGGGCGTGATCAACCTCAGAGTGATACACAGTCAGCTGGGCTAACCCGCTGCATCTAGCTGTGCCATCTCCTCGTTCGCTTTCCGTAGTCGTGTGGAGCAAATGTTGCCACTCGTCGTCACTCTCTGCACGAGGTTGCCGACCAAAATAGAGACGCCGCCTGTCATGACTGCGATGCTGCCCCCCACAATGGTATTGGCCGGATTCAATGACAGTCGGGGTTTGCCCAGCGTACCTGTGACCTCTACATAAGGATTGACCAGGCTCGACATACTGAAGCCCAGTCCTTTTTGAGGCGCCGTCTTGAATTGGGCCTGGATCTTTTCACTTTCCAAATTCAGCGCTAGGTCTGCCAGGATTTTGACGTTGGGGGTGTCGACAACGACGGCAGGTTTTCCCCGCATCTGGCCTTTTTCGATGGAAGTGAAGGCAGCCGCACAATTGATCTTAGTGCTTTCTTGCTGGTCCTGAAAAGGATTCAATGCGTTGGACAGTTCCTGCACAAAACTGTTAGTCAGCAGGTCCAGGCCGGTATTCAATACCTTTCCCTCATCCATGGTCACGTTGATATAGCCGCTCAGATTAGAGGCGAGTTCGCGCGCGGTCGCACCCGAACCCGTGAGCCGCGCTTTCACCGCATAGGGTGGAAGCGAATTCACTTCTTCTTGCGGCGCCTTCGGTATGCCCAGTAAGAGTTCGGAACCATCGATCTTGACATTCAGCCGGGGCAGCCCACCCGGCATGCGCAAAAATTCGCCAGATAAGTGCGACACACCACCACGTGCATTCTCGGCAGACAAGGATTCAATGATAACGCCCTGTTGATCCACTTGGCCTGCTCCTTTGATACTCAGCACCGGTCTTGCCAGACCTGATATTTTCGCTACGCTGACATCGACAGAGGCCCGAACAGCCTCGGGCCAGTCGAAGGTGAGGGGCACATCTGGAATCAGTCGATCATTCCCAGCTGCATCGCCCTCTGAAGGGGCTTTTTTGGGCGTCGCTGCTTGCCGCTCAGCCAGCATGGTGATCCAGGGAGTAAGATTAATTTCCTCACTGACCGCCGTAAATTCAACCTTTAATGCTTCCGGGTTCTCAACACGGCCAGTAAGGGAGAGATCGCTCTCCCCGGAGATGAGCTTTAGCCGTTCGATGACCAAGGCGCCGCCGCGCGAGTCGAGCTCGGCGCTCACTACCAGGCCTTGATCGGGTAATGCGAGAGCCGTCAGCTCATCGAAAACGTTGAGGCTGGCGATGGTGATGAAGCTGTTCAGATGACTGTTGACAAAGGCATCGCCGTCGAGTTCGAGATACCCGCTGCTGTCAATCTTCGCCTGAGTGGATTCGATCTGAAGCGCTTCCACCGACCAGGCCTCCTCACTGAGTTCGCCTACTGCACGAAGGCTTATAGGTACTGAAAAAGCGGGCGCCAGATCCTCATCATCCGGTGCGTAATCAGTGATATCGGGTGTATTTGACTCTACGTCAAATCGCATTGTTTCAGCCTCGAGGTCCAGCGATAGATTACCGGCAAAGCTCGTAGAACCATAACGCAACTGGCCCTCCGCAATATCAATAGAGACTTTGCCGGGTTGCCACGTCGCCTCACCTTCAAAGGCGACGGGTTTTTCAAAGTGTGGTGGCACTTCCGCTGTAGTCAACAGCGGCTGTATTGCGGGGAACTGAACATTCCAATTGCCCGAGATAGTGGGGGCAGTGCCCCTCAGCATCACTGTTCCGGAAAAGCGCCCAGAGCCTCCTGCCACGTTTGCCGAGCCGTCAGTGATGCGGAGCGTGTCGGAGGAGGAGTAAGAGATTTGTCCGCTCGCGTTGGCTGGCAGTGCTGGAATCTGCTCGGGTGCCGGAACCCACTCGGCGAGTGTCGAGCGCAAATTGGGTGATTCAATCGACAGACTGATCGCGGTTTTGGGCAGAGCGTGTGACCAGCCAAAAATGCCCTCAGCGAGAACTACGTCGTCCCCTAGCGTGACGCGTAAGTCGCGGGTTCTCAATGTTTCTGGCGCCTCAATCGTAAATTTGCCGGTGAAATCCAGTGGCGGCAGCGGGGGCGGGTTATCGACGGCAAGCCCCAGAAGCAAATCTGTCGTATCACTGTGGCCGGTAAGGGTGAGCGCTGACCCCAGCATACTCTCGCCAGGTTCTATGCGCCCGCCCACTTCAAAAGATAAAAAAGGCGTGTCGCTTTTTATCAGGACGTCTGTGCCCTGACCAGACCGGGTGAGTGACATCTTCCCATTGAGGGGGCCCTGTAATGATTTGGGAAGGTCTAGTACCTCTGACAATACCGCGAGAGAGGGGATATAGATGGCACCCTCTAGCGCGCCGGAGCCTGGTGCTCGGTAGTCTGGCAGAGCGCCTATCAGGGAGATGGTGACGGCGTCACTGGTGAGCTCGAAGCGCTCTATTTCGACCCGAAAGTTCCGGAGTGAGGTATCCACATTGGCCTGAAAAGCACTTGCAGGCCAATTTTTTTCACCGAAAAACGCTCCTAACTGTGCAAGATCAGGACCACTGGCGATCATGGCTACCTGCCCTGACGCTAGCGTATCCGGTGTCTCACTGCTGGCGAGTCCTTTGATCTGGAACTCACCAAAGGTAGCGTCAATATCGAGCACGGTGGCCGCAAGGTCTGGTCCCAAGGTGATGGCGATATCGACCGGCCCGTCATCAATCAAGGGAAGAGAGAGCGTAGTCAGCAATTCGTTTGCGCTGTTGGTATGGAGTGAGGCACTGAGCCTCGATTGCATCCACTGATCAACCGCTTCGATGTAGGCTGAAGACTGGAAGGTGGCGGCGCCGATAAAGCCTTGCCAATCGATTTCCCATTGATTTACTTCAAGTAGTGACGCCACATTATTCAGGCTCAGCGTCGTATCGAAAGGTCGCTTGTTAAGCGTGCCTGCTCCGCTCAGTTGAACGGATTTGTCACGTTGAAATGATCTAAGGGTTTTGATATCGAGCTCCAAGTCTCGGTCTGTGGACCGATTACGGAGCTGTAATTGGAAAGCATCCACCTGGCCTTCTGCTACGCGCAGCGCATAACCAATGGCGTCACTGGGGTCGGAGTCACCATCCAGTTCAGGCCAGTTTCCCTGCCCATCGTCATCGATCTCAAGGCGCACACTAGCGCCACGTATCGCGACAAAGGGAATATGGATATGGTTGTCGAGCAGCGGCTTTAGATCGAGGTGAATTTCAAGCCCATCGATCGTCGCGAGTGACGCCGCGTTTGGGGTGCGATCAGCAACATCGATCTGGTTGGCCGATATTGTAAGAGTAGCCCCAAGCCTGACGCTCAGTGGTCCTTCTATGCGCACCTCACGCTGAAGCGTATCGCTCGCCACTCGCTCGTATAACGGACGTAGAAAACCGAGATCTAAGTTCAGTAAAGCGATAGATGCTACGGATAACACCAACACAAGGGCGAGTGAGAAATAACTGAGTGCGCGCATGCGGTTCCTTTATGGCAATCTATTTATACCATGTAGCGGTAGGCGGGGAGATGCCTCGATGTGACACGGTGATCCATGCTTCTGAGCAGGTGGACTCACTTT
This sequence comes from Luminiphilus sp., assembly GCA_029242325.1. Taxonomy (GTDB): domain Bacteria; phylum Pseudomonadota; class Gammaproteobacteria; order Pseudomonadales; family Halieaceae; genus Luminiphilus. The sequence goes on along the minus strand of JAQWUD010000047.1, from coordinate 46,476 downwards.
CAGGGCGCGGCATTGCACTCATGGCTAATACGAAACAGTGTTTACGCAGCCAGTATGGCGAGCACGGAGGGTAGGGGATCACATGCACTTTGTATCGGATAATCAGTCAGGACTGCACCCTGCGGTATTGAAAGCGTTGGCTGAGGCAGCTACCGGCACTGCAGCGGGTTATGGCGAAGATGCTCTGAGCGCAGCGGCAGAGGCCGCTGTTCAGGACATTTTTGAGACTCGCTGCGCAGTCTTTTTTGTGACCACGGGGACTGCAGCCAATGCGCTGGCCTTGAGTGCACTGTGCCCTCCTTGGGGCGCCATTTACTGTCATAAGGGATCGCACGCACAGAACGACGAGAACACCGCAGTGGAGCTTTACACCGGTGGTGCCCGCTTGGTGGGTATAGACGGCGAGCAAGGCAAGCCGGCGCTGGAGCAAATGCGCGCGCATATCGAAACGGCCAAGATTCACGGCGTCCACAATGCGCGGCCGGGTGCAGTCAGCCTCTCCAATGTGACCGAGTCCGGCACGGTCTATACCCCCGGAGAACTGGCGGCTTACCGAGCTTTAGCTGATGAGCACCAGCTACATGTGCATGTCGATGGCGCACGCTTTGCGAACGCCGTGGTGTCGACGGGTGCCACGCCGGCAGAACTCACCTGGGGTGCAGGAGTGGACTGTCTCAGTTTTGGCTTGACGAAGAACGGAGGTATGGCCGCCGAGGCGGTTGTTATTTTTAACGAACGAGTAGCTGAGCAGTTTGAATACCGCCGTAAAAGGGCCGGCCACTTATGGTCGAAGCATCGATATCTCAGCGCCCAGTGGCTTGCGCTGCTCGAAGATGATGTGTGGCTCAAGAATGCACGGCATGCCAATGATATGACTCAGCGGCTCGCTGCTGGGTTTTATGAGAGAGCTGAAATTGACGTTCCCTGGTCGGTACAGGCCAACGAGATCTTCCCGGTGATCCCGGGCAATATTCGCCTGGCGTTAAGAGACGAGGGGCTTCAGTTTTATGACTGGCCCGCCAAGGCTGATATGACGCGCTTTATTACACATTTTGCAACCACAGTATCTGAAGTTGATGCAGCGCTCGCGATTATCGCCAGCGCCTGATGTCGCGTTATTCACGCGGGTGAGGCAAGTAGTCCTTCCCGGTAGCGCGAAGGCGTTTGTCCGGTCCATCGTTTGAAGGCCCGGGAGAAGGAAGCTTGCTCGCTGAAACCGCAGTAATAACTCACCTCCGAGAGAGCATAATTGGAATCGGCCAAGAGGCGCTCGGCTAATTCGGTTCGCGTTTGATCCATGAGCACGCGATAGCGGCTGTTCTCACTCTCGAGGCGTCGTTGAAAGGTGCGCAGGCTGATATTCTGGGAGTCTGCAGCTTCTTGCTCAGTCAAGGTGCGTTCGGGGAGGCGATCCAGAATAGCGAGCTTTACAGTAGCGGCGAGGCTCTTCTCTCGCACAGACCGCACCAGAGACGCTAGCATAGGTTCGTTGGCGGTGAGGATGTCGACATTCGCGGTTGTAATAGGTGGCTCAAGCACGGGTCTCGGTAGAATCAGCTCCGCTTCGCTTTGCGAGAAGGCCGCTCGAGGTCCGAAATGCGCCCGGTAGAGAGATTCTTTACCCTGAGCCCGGCCAGTGAACCTCACACCGGCGATATCACCTTTGAAGCCCGTAATATTCCTGATTGCGTTAAGTACCACCGTGAATAAGAACACCTGAATGATGTGTTCTGCGGCTTCATTTTGCACCACCGATTTCGACAGAGTGACGGTAGACTCGCTCTCTACCAGTCGCAGGGATTCATGGGTGGAGACAAGTGCCTGGTAACGAATGATTCTCCTCAAGGCGTCAATGCCGGTTGCAGAGGCGACAGCAGTGATGCCCAGCATATGTGGATCGGTGACATGGTGATGATCGGCCAATTCGAAGCCAAGGTTGCTTTCAGGAAATTGATGTGAAAGCTGCGTGAGTAATTCGCCTAACTGCTGCGCAGGGACTCTCGCTCGAGGCTGGCTCAGTGCCATTGGTAAAACCCCCGCGGCATCCAAGGCGCTATCAGCGTTGATTCCCCGCGCTGACAGATATCGCACGATCACGCGGAAGTCACTGGCAAGAATCGTTTGCTCTGACAATCAATAGTCCTCTGGGCGCTCCCGGGTGCGCGCTACGGATTGGCGGCTAGTTGGTGATGTGGAACACGTCACCTTCATCGGTGATCGCGATAATACTCCCGTCTGTCATTACCCGCACGTCTCGCACACGTCCGGTAACTTCTGGGAAGACGCTCTCCTCGAGGATCACTTTGTTGCTATCCAGTCGTAATCTGCGCATTTCACCGTTAATCAAGGATCCTAACAGCAAGTCGCCCTGCCACTCGGGGAAATCGTCGCCACGGTAGATAGCAAGCCCAGAGGGCCCGATGCTGGGCACCCAATAGTGCAGAGGCTGCTCCATACCATCGGCTTCGGTGAAGGGAGAAATCACCGCGCCGCTGTAGTCCACACCATACGTGATGGCCGGCCAGCCATAGTTCTTTCCAGCGAGAATATGGTTGAGCTCGTCGCCACCTTTGGGCCCGTGCTCCAGCATGAGTATTTGGTTGTTAGCGGAATCAAATACCAAGCCTTGCGGGTTACGATGGCCATAGCTGAATACGCGCGGGGCCGTTTCTGGGTAGGGGTTGTCGGTTGGGCTTGACCCATCGGTATTGATTCGTAATAGCTTACCCAACTCCCACCCGAGATCCTGTGCGCGTTCTCGGTATTTGAAGCCCTCGCCAACGCTGACTAACAAGGTGCCATCTGGCAAAAACGCCATTTTGCCGCCGTAATGTGCGGGGCCCTCTTTGTCCGGTGACACCTCAAGCAGGGTCGTTACCTGTGACAAGCGGGTGCCACTCAATGTGCCACTGACCACGGTGGTGCGGTTTGCGGGTTTATCGCCACCAGCAAAGCTCAGAAAAATCTGCCGGTTTTGCGCGAAATCGGGGTGGAGTAATACTTCCAGTAGGCCGCCCTGATTGGCCGAGTAGACCGCTGGTGCGCCAGCGACGGGGAGGCGCGAGCCGTCGGCATTGAGCAGTAACAACTGGCCCGTTTTCTCGGTGACGAGAAAAGCACCGTCGCCCATTTCTGCGATGGACCAGGGCTTGTCAAGACCTGAGGCCAGGGTTCGGACCTCGTAGGCGCGCACCACCGGTGCGATGGCCAATATGGCCGCCAAATATAGGATTGCGAGGAAACTTGGGGCTGCGCTTCGCATGGTTTCAACCTTCTCATTGAGCCAAAGAGAGTACGCGGCCGTAGCATTAATGGATCGTTGGTCCGGCCGGAATGAAAGGAGGCCATCAAAAGGTGAAGAGGATTGTGTTTGCATACGTAACGGGCGTAGCTGTGGCCTTTGTAATCGGCTCGGTCATCGGCACGCAAATGGTGCTTCATTCGGTGCAGTCTATGGGTCTCGCCGTGAGGTGGAGCTCACGAATCTCGACGACAGCGGCCGATATTTTGGGCTTGAGCTCCAGCCTGCTACCGCTGATGGCACTCTGCCTAGTCATGGGTTGGGCGATTTTTGATCTGCTATCCCGACGCGTCAGTTTGTGTCGTTACCCTGGTTGCTACGCTTTGGTTGGCGCAACATGCATTATGGCGTTGCACCCACTCCTCAATGGGCTGTTCGGGGTTGATGTATTTGCCCCGGCGAGGACCGTTACCGGTGTGATCGCTCAGGGTATGGCGGGAGCAGTGGGAGGGTTTTGCTTCGCGACGGTGCGCTTTTCTGAGAGATTGCCCTCTAATTAACCAGAGGGTTCAGAAATAGCGTGTCACTCCAGCGGGATAAGGTCCACGCAGAAAACTCACTGAGAAGTCAGTGGTTTTGAAAAGTAAGTAGGTCGACAAAAGATAAGCGCAGTAACCTGTTATGGAGAAGCGGGTTCCACCGGCTGTATCTCAACGTATCACCGCAGATTGGGCATCCCCCTGACCTTGAACTCGGTCAATGCGTGACAGTAACCTCTAGACTGACGCCCAAGCCGCCGTGACCCCTATGCCAAGACAGGTAGTGGTATACCTCCTAACGCTCGTTTTCCTGGCCGTATTGGGTTCTGTAGTGGTGGAATGTTTGCTTACAACAGAGCCTCATGCCTTGGGTTAAAAATCAAACCGCCACCCTATGGCAGGGCCATGCTCTTTCATATCAAATTTGAAGCGATCCGCGCCATCACCATCCTCGTAATCGAAGTCGAGGTAGCGGTATCCGATATCGACGCTGGACCATTCGTTGAAATGGTATGAGAACGATCCCGTGAGGATTGTGACGAGATCGGACCCCACGCCAAATCCCCCCACTTGTGCCGCCCCTGAAAAAGACCACTTGCCGGTGCCGATTGGGGTCTCAAACAATACGCCCACCATGGGATCGATCCATTCTTCTCCCATCTCCTGTGTTCGCACCGTGTCTTGTGGGCCTGTCAGGGAGATCCCAGCCGACACATCGTTGTAGAGTGCACCCGCCATGAGTTGGGTCGTGGGTGACACTCGGAAGGTGGCGGAGAGAATGGCAGAGGTTTGTTCCACCTCTACCTCTCCAGAGAGTACTCCGCTCGCTCCCGTGCCGTCAGCTTTGAGATCCATGTAGACGACATCTACGAGCACGCCCCAGCGGGCTCCCTCGCCGCGGTACATTCCCAAAAACCCACCGTCGATAGCGTCGAGGACATCACTGGCACTCAAATCAACTTCGGTATCAACGGGGCCAACACCGCTGGTGCCATCCAGCGTGGGGCCCAGCAAATAAATGAGTCCTTGATTGGACCAGCCAGACTCGCTTTGTGCGTATGCGTTGTGGTTAATCAGCAGTATCAACGAAGCCAGCCCCAGCGCACTTGTCAGATAATGGAGTGCGCGGATAATGAGGGAACTGCATCGAGCACGATTCATGGTGGTTATCTCGGCTGCTAAGGTACCCGGAAATGTATTGCAACGCGCGGTTATTGAATAGCGCTAAACGTGACAGCATGTTTGTTTTGGCGCCGATGGGCTAGTGAATGAACGCTAATAGATCAGCCAACAACTGATCCATGTCGGCTTGTGACTCATCAAGTGTAAGCCCAAGCCGCACAACAACTAGCTCCTGCTCCGGCATCACCACAACGAACTGCCCCGAGTTGCCGCCGGCATTAAAGGTGCTTTCGGGCGCGCTCGGAAAGCGACGTTGTCCTGTATTGAGCCAAAAGCCCAGACCATAAATCCCACCATTATTGGCGGTACCCGGAGTAACCGCTTGTCTCTGCCATGTTTGGCTAATGAGCTGGCTGCGCCCGTGCCAGGCGTCTAACCAGAGTTGACCGATGCGGGCCCAATCTCGCGCCGTGAGATAGGCGTAGCTGGAGCCGACCTGCACGCCACTTGCATCTGGCTCCAGCACCATTTCTTGCAAACCCAAAGGCACATTAAAGTGGGTTGCAATCCAGTCGGGGTAGGGCTCCCCCCCAAGAGACTGCTGCCACATCAGTGAAGCCGTATTGATGTCGCCACTGGAGTAGGCAAATTGCTTGCCGGGTTCGTGCATCTGGCGCGTAGCAGGCGCCGAACGCCACATTGCATGCTGGCGATATAGCATGTTGGTTACGTCATCTCCCGGAAAGTAGCGCTCTGAGAAATCAAAACCAGAGGTCATCGAAAGCAAGTGTCGAAGGGTCAGGCTTTCGTCTAACGAATGGACGCTGTCAAGCTTCACGCCCGCCGCTTCAAGGGCCGTAGACACCAAATCGTCGAGATGTAGCCGATCTTGATCAATTTGCCGGGCTATGAAAGTTGCCATAAGGCTTTTGTTCATCGACCACCCCTGCATTGGTGTTCGTGCCGTTATGGGTGCGTTGTAGCGTTCGGCCACAATCTTGCCGCGATGCAGGATCACCACAGCAAGCGTATTGCGGTCGCCAGTAGCGGTTTCGACGAATGCAGTTGCTACCGCTCTGTTAAGGCTCTCGCTCTCGACTGTCAGCGCATCGTTTGTAGAAGGCATTTCGTGCCGAAAAAAATCTGTGCGGCTGGAGTGGACGCGAGATTCTATTGATAGTGGGCTCAGGTCCCAGAGCGCCCCATTGCTTTTCTTTAAATCAGGCAACAACGTGCAACCGTAGCGTGGATGGTGCGCAGCTAACATCTCTTGTCCGAGCAAAGTGGCGGACACTGTTTTCTCATCCGTGTGTATTTCGTAGTCCAGTAGTTCTGACACTGGACCCACAGTGCTGAGCCTAGGCAATACATCTGTTTCCAGCACGAAGCGTTCAGGCAGTCGGGCGACGAATACTCCAGAGCACACTTGTTTGGCAGTGTAGCCCGCCCCAATAGCGCCCGTGTCTGCGAGAAATGTCAGGCCCCTTAAGGTAACGAGCATTGCCAAAAGTGAGAGCGCAATTATCCATCGCGCGCGCTTGCCAAGCGTCGTGTTTACGGTGTCATACATGCCTCATGTTAACCAACTCCGACGACCTCCGCCTTGGCATTGCATCCTGCCGCCGTCACAAAACTGTAATGTTTTGTTCACAAAACTTTAAAACAGATGTCATGAAACTGACATGGCGGTGTAACAGACTGGCAAACGTTGGTTCTTTGCTGTGGATTCCTAGGCATGCTCTTCTCTCATTCGCGTCCTTTTCCCGCCTCTATCATACTGGGGCCGCTTTTTTGCTTTTCTGCAGTCACGGCCTCGGCAACTGACCGAGCGTTGCTCGATATCTTACTGGGTAACGGCTTGATTACTGAGGCACAGCACGCGCAGTTAATCGAAAAGGAGCAACTGACCACTGAAGAGGTATTCGCAAACCTGACTTTGGCGCCCCCGGAAATTCGCAATGAGGCGCCAGGTGACAGTGAGAAGGCGGAGCTTGCAAAGTCTGTGGCACTTGACGAAAGCGTGCAGCGTGCGATCGATGATGCCGTAGCCAGTGCGATCATCTCGGAGTCACCGGTTATTGCCAGTTACGGGTCTAAAGGCTTCCGCTTTGAGACTCGGGACGGAAACTGGCAGACGAACCTTCAGTGGCGAGCGCAAATGCGATACAGCAACCCTTACGGGTCTGATCCTCAACAGATCTCCGGTTTCGAGGACGCGAGTGGCTCGAGTTTTGAGCAGCGGCGTCTGCGAATGAAGATCGGTGGCCACGGTTTTCAACCTTGGATCAAATACTATTTTGAGGTCGATCTGCAGCCAGCGAGAGATGTCGATGCTGACGCAGTGTCCTCTGCTGCTCGCGTAATCGACTATCGAATTGATCTTGCCAAATGGGACTGGGGCGGTGTTCGCCTCGGGCAATGGAAAGTGGATTTAAATCGAGAGCGTGTTGATTCCTCTGGAAGGCAGCAATTTGTAGAGAGATCTATCGTCAACCGCATTTTCACTGTCGACAGACAAGTTGGGGTTCAGCTCCGCGGGCGGCTTTTTAAAGCTACGCCTGCCGATATGCGCTACTACGCCGGTGTCTTCAACGGTGAAGGACGAGCGGTAAAAAATAACTCCTCTGATCACCTTTACATGGGCCGTCTGCAGTGGAATTTCCTTGGTCGCGATCTCGCTTGGCGGCAGACGGATGTTGAATACACAGATCTGCCAACAGGGTCTTTGGCTATTGCGGGGTTCACAAACACGGGGCCGTGCACACGGTGGTCATCATCGGGCTGCGGCAATTTAGATGGCTTCACCAAGCCGGCTGTGGCTTCGGAAGATCAGTTTAAGGTGGAACAAGCTGTGCAGGAATTCGCATTCAAGTATCGCGGGTTCTCGTTGCAGCAGGAATGGCATCGCAAGTTTGTTACCGATCGTGTGTTGGGCACGGAGAGTGATTTGACCGGGTTCTATATTCAGTCAGGCTATTTTTTCCACAATCTATTGGATGCGATTCCCGCCCCGCTCGAGCTTGCCGCGCGTTACGCCTATGTAAGCGAACCCAATAAATCAGTCCGCAGTATCTACAACGAGCGAGAGGAATTCACCCTCGGTGCTAATTGGTTTTTTTCTGGACACAGTAACAAGGTCACTGTTGATTTTTCTCACCTGACCTTGGACGACGGCTTGCTCGGATCTGACCACACGGAGAATAGGTTTCGAATCCAGTGGGATGTGTCCTTTTGAGATGCAGGTAGAAACCCACGGCCAGTGACACTCACATGACATAAAAATGCCTGAATTCACTTCTTTGTCACAAAACCAAAGTAACTTTAAGAAAGCTCAAGATCAGGAACGCCTCAAATGGAAATAATTGCAACACACGGCTTTGTCCTTCTGGCTCTCGCCTGCGCCTTCGGCTTATTTATGGCTTGGGGCATTGGAGCCAATGACGTCGCCAACGCAATGGGGACATCAGTGGGTTCAAGGGCTCTAACTTTGAAGCAGGCCATTTTGGTCGCCGCTATTTTCGAGTTCGCCGGCGCCTATCTAGCGGGTGGGGAGGTAACATCCACTATACGCAAGGGAATCATCGATCCCGCGATTTTGGTCGATTCACCGGAGCTCTTGGTTTTCGGCATGCTGTCCGCATTGCTGGCCGCGGCTACATGGTTGTTGATAGCCAGCATTCGCGGTTGGCCGGTTTCCACCACCCATTCGATTGTCGGCGCAATCGTCGGTTTTGCCGCGGTAGGAATTTCCGTTGACGCGGTGGCGTGGGGCAAAGTGGGCACCATTGCGGCCAGCTGGATTGTCTCTCCATTGCTGGCGGGCTCCATGTCTTTTGCCTTATTCATTTCCGTGAAGAACCTGATATTGGATCACGACAACACCTTCGAACGGGCTAGACAGTATGTTCCGGTCTACATGTGGATGGTCGGTTTTATGATCAGCATGGTCACTTTGCTGAAGGGTTTGAAGCATATTGGAATTGATTTCGACGTGGGCATGGGGTCTAAATTTACGAACGCTATGGTCGTCTCGGCCGCTGTGGGCTTGGTGGTGGCTGCCATAGGTGCAGTATTCCTGCGGCGCATAAAGGTTGCTGGTGACATGAACAGCGTTGAGAACGTCGAAAAAGTTTTTGGCATTCTGATGATCTTCACCGCTTGTGCCATGGCCTTCGCGCATGGTTCCAACGACGTAGCAAATGCCGTTGGGCCGCTGGCAGCCGTGGTGAATACAGTGCAGTCTGGTGGCGTGGTAGGTGCCAAATCGATCATGCCCTGGTGGGTACTCGGCATTGGCGCCTTGGGTATTCTGACCGGGCTGGCTACCTACGGCTGGCGAGTGATTCAAACCATTGGCAGGAAAATTACCGAGCTGACGCCAAGCCGGGGCTTTGCAGCAGAACTGGCAGCTGCTTCTACTGTGGTACTGGCTTCTGCCACCGGTCTGCCTATTTCGACAACGCATACCCTGGTAGGAGCCGTGCTCGGGGTGGGTCTGGCCCGGGGGGTTGAGGCACTTCATCTGCCCACTATCGGCGCAATCATCACCTCTTGGGTGGTGACCTTGCCGGCAGGGGCGGGATTAGCGGTGGTATTTTTCTATGTGTTGTCTGCCATTTTCGGCTGATATAAATGATCCAAAAGCGGCGCTTATTGATTGGAATGATGAGATACCAGAAGGGTCTCTGTTCCTGTGGGGAAAAGGATAAAGGAAAAACAAAATGGTTTTGAAACCCGCGTTGTCAGAGGTTCTAAGTAGCTCACCGCTTTCTATCATGGAGCGCCATGCTAAGGCGTGTCTCGTCTGTGTGGAGCGATTGGGCAGTTATTTTGAAGCCGCTCAGGCGGGGCGTTGGGATAAGGCGGAGAAAATCCAGCTTGAAATAGCGCGTCTTGAAGGTATTGCGGACAGCATCAAAATGGATGTTCGAATGAACTTGCCCAGAGGCCTCTGGATGTCTGTGTCCCGTGCAGATCTGCTTGAGCTGGTGCGTATCCAAGATAAGATGGCAAACGAAACCAAGGACATAGCCGGGCTTTCCATTGGCAGGCAGCTGGCGTTTCCCAATAAGTTAGAAAAGCCCCTTTTCAAATTTATTACGACCGTTGTTGCCGCTGCGGAGAAGGCCGTCGAAGTGGTCTCTGCCACACGAGACCTTTCCAGAACGGCTTTTGGCGCGAGACAAGCAAAGGCGATTGCAACGAATTGCGTTGCAGTGGAGAGAATAGAGCGTCGATCAGATGAGTTGCAGTCTAAACTCAGAGCCAAACTCCGCGATCATGAAGATGACATTTCGCCTATTGACGCAATCTTTCTATATCAGTTGTTATCACAGATTGGTGAGATTGCTGATCATGCAGAAAAAGTCTCTCATCGCGCCCAGATTATTGCTGCAAGCTGAGCTGCCTAATCCTCGCTTGATCTCGCCAGCTTTTAGGACGCACCTGCAAATTTAAGGGCAATTTTTCTGTACCCATGGGAGGCAAAGCTGGGCAGATGCGATAGGTCACTTGCTGCTTCATCAAGGGTGATATCCCGCAACCGTCCGAGTAGTTCCTCAAATGCAACCCGTGCTTCAATTCGGGCGAGCTCCGCGCCAGCACAAAAATGAGGGCCGAAGCCGAAGCCCATGTGGGGCTTGGTATTGGGGCGATCGATGTCGAAGCGCTCGGGGTTGGGGAATACCTCAGGATCCCAGTTCGCTCCCGCCCACATCGGAATCACCATGTCTCCCGTGCTCACCGGGACACCTTCGATGCTGTCGTCCCGCATAACACGACGATAGGTGCACTGGATGGGCGGGTCCCAACGAAGGGCCTCCTCCACCATCGCAGGAATATCGGCAGGGTTTTCCCGCAACCGCGTTATCAGTGCCTGATCCCCCAGCAGCACAAGCATGGCATTACCAATTAAATTGGTCGTAGTCTCATGTCCCGCCAGTAGAATTTGGTCGATGATGGGTAGCAACTCTTCGGTAGTCAGTGGAGGCTCACCATCTACTTCGGTATTTACCATGATACTCAGCAGATCGTCTGTCGGCTGGCGCCGTCGTTCCTCGATGCGCGGCACAAAGTATTGGTGGAGCTCCACCACAGCGTGAGCGACCTCGCGGCGTCGCTCGTGACTGAGCAAATCAATGTTGCCCGAGATCATCAGGTCGCCCCAATGCTTGAATGTCCAGATATCCGCACGATCGACGCCCAGAATGTCGGCGATCACGGTCACCGGTAGTGGCACGGCGAACTCGGGAATCAAGTCGACCGAGCCTCGATCGATGAATGCATCGATTAAGTCAGTCGTAATCTGCCGAATCTGCGGCTCCAAAGCCCGGACACTGCGCGGACTCAAAGCCTTGCTTATCAGTTTACGGTGGCGCGTGTGCTCAGGCGGGTCGGCCGTGAATAACGCATTGACGATCCGATGCGCGTTGGATAGGACCTCTTCCACGTCATCTTGTACGGGCTCGCTATTGATTCCCATGTGTCTGGGGCCGCGGTCGTCCTCGGTAATGGCTGACGAATATACTTGGGTATTTTTGGCCAGCGCTGCGAGGGTATCGTAGCCCGCCACAATGGTCCCGATAGTGGGGTCCACCCCGACGCCGCCCAGCTGGTGCAGCGACGCATACGTCTTATAAGGGCACTCGATGTGCTCTGATGCCCCCAAGTCTACTTCTGTGTTTCTCTCATCAGCCACTTTCGCTTGCCCCCACCGCGCAATGTCCAAGTATAGACATACCTGCAGCCTCGCGACCAACCCAATCCCATACTGGCGAAAGCCAGCGTCAGTTCAGTGAGGCAAGGGGCAACTCTACGGGCACAATAATCTCGTTGCGCCTGAGAACCGGCAAGGTCCAGGGCGGGTTGTACTGATTGAGAGTAGGCTCCCCGGTGATCTCGATGCCCTCAACGATCAAAAAGCGGCGGAGTTGCTGCCAGTTTGAGTCAGCTTTTTCGGCTGAGGCCCAACCACTAAAGCGGATCACTGCTGCGGCGTAGGCTGGCGCTTCCCGAAAAGCCACGCGTTGGTCATTGGGGTCAGGTAGATCCTCCATTTCATACTCAGCAGGCATCATGAAGGCCATTTCCTGTTCACCCGCCATGCTCCGCTGCACTGGCGCTGTCATGGCAATTTTCTGGTCTTGAGCGTTACCGCCGAAGATATAGCCCGCGAGCACGCGAAAGCCATCGTCCTCATTGCCACTCATGGTGGTGACCGCCATGATTCGCGGAGTATAGGTTCGAATCTCGATTTGCTCGTCTTCCCATACTTTCTCGATGGTATAGGCGGGCTCCTCTATTGAGAACGCTTTCGCCGCGACGAGCAAACTAAGCATCGCAGTAAGTGTTACCCGTCGTAACTTTGTGGTGGGGTGGTGAATAGTCATATTAATAAGCCGTTGTGAATGAACTTATGCTGAATACGTAGGGGCGGTGTGTCGGATCATTCCTTTTTAAACAGACTGAGCTGGCGGTAACATCATCATGTAGCTATCACTGGGCGCCCCGGGAGGAAGGGTTATGCGAGCGGGAGAGCCAAACACCGAGAATAATTCGGCCGCGCAAAGGCGGTCGTTGCAGGAGGAACCTGTGCTAGCGGCGGTCCGGGGCCACTATTCGCTCGGTATCGAGGACGTGTTTCGTGAGGCGAGAATGCTGGCCGAGGGGCACAAGCTCAAGCTGAATATCGCGGCGGCTCTTTATTCCCTCATTGCCATAGTGATGGCACTCATTGTCGGCGGATTGGGTGCGATTTCAAACGAGAGTATTGGGATCGCGATTATCGGTGAGGTGGTCTACGCATGGATCACTTTACCTATTGCCATGGGGGTCTTTGCGATAAGTCTTGATCGTGTCGCTGGAGGCGAGGTGACAAACGATCGGCTTTTTCAGTTTTTCCCACAGGCAACGCGCCTGCTTCTAACGACTATATTGATGACGCTGATTATTTTTGTTGGATATATCCTGCTGATCATTCCAGGAGTCTATTTGTCAGTCGCGTATCTTTTTGCGTTGCCGCTTCTGGTCCAAAGGCGACTGGGCATACTCGATGCGCTGGAAGTTTCCCGGAAGGCGATTACTCATCGATGGTTTACCGTTTGCGGGGTGCTCCTAATATTGTCGGCGATGAATGTTATCGGCGCGATCCCGCTGGGAATCGGTTTGATCTGGACGATTCCATGGACAATGCTGTCGATCGGGGTGATGTACCAAAAGATCTTTGCAGGTGTTGCTCCATCGCATTGGGCCTAACACGGTTTCACCCGCAGCTCCGGTCTGCGTATCCAGAGTGTTTTAGCAATCACGCTTCCACGGCGATAGCCTCAATCTCAATCATTAGCTCTGGTAGCGCAAGTGAGCGAACTTCGACGATCGTGTCGGCGGGGTAGGGTGCGGTAAACCACTTCTCTCGCAGGGCAACGATCTTCTCGAAGTGCGACATGTCTGTCAGATAGATCGTGACCTTAATCACGCGCGACAAATCAGAGCCGCCGGCTTTCAAGGTTCTTTGCAAGGACTCGAAGGTTGCCTGTGCCTGAGCATCGAAATTGTCGACCCCCATCAGATCTCCCGATTCGCTAATCGCAGCATGCCCTGACAAATACAGCATGCCATCGGCTTTAAACCCCGGCGAGATGTTGTAAGGCGCCAGGGGATCGGGATTCAGGCGGATGGGTTCGTAGTGCATCAGGATCGCTCCAGTTGAGCGGTGGGTGTGGAATGCGCCATCTGCCACTCCTGTTCAGTCATCTCCGCTTCGATATCGGCAAAGAGCGGCGTCGACAGGTACCGTTCACCGGTGTCTGGCAGCGTACAGAGAATGACGGAGCCAGCATCCGCACGTTTGGCTACATCCAGCGCCGCGGCAAAAGTCGCGCCGCAGGAGATACCGCAAAAAATCCCTTCCTGTTGGGCGAGAGCCTGTGCAGCGGAAAATGAGGCTTCGGCTGACACGGGGACGACCTCATCGATGTAGCCATTGTCGATGGATTCCTGGGCGACCAGCGGTATAAAGTCAGGCGTCCATCCCTGAATCATGTGAGGGGCCCATGCAGGATGGCTGCCACTTGCTGACCCGTCTTCGCGGCGTTCTTGCGCCCGTCCGTCCGATAGCAGCGCCGCGCCATCGGGCTCGGTGGTGATGATTTTAGTTTCGGGACGCTCCGCGCGAAGCACGCGTGCAATGCCGGTCATCGTGCCACCTGTGCCATAGCCCGAAACGAAGTAATCAAGTCGTTCGCCCTCGAAAGCGCTCATGATCTCTCGTGCCGTTGTGTGCTCATGTACGTCAGCGTTGGCCGGATTCTCAAACTGGCGCGCCATAAACCAGCCGTTTGCCTCCGCGAGCTCTCGGGCCTTGGCCACCATGCCCAATCCCTTGGCTCCCTTGGGTGTCAGAATTACTTTGGCGCCCAAAAAGCGCATTAGCTTGCGACGCTCTACGGAGAAGGTCTCCACCATGACCGATATGAACGGGTACCCCTTGGCTGCACAGACCATGGCTAAACCAATGCCGGTATTCCCTGATGTAGCCTCAATGACAGTTTGCCCAGGTCTGAGTTCCCCTGATGCTTCAGCGGCTTCAATGATCCCCATCGCAAGGCGGTCTTTTACCGAACCGAGCGGATTAAAGGCCTCAAGCTTGGCCCACATAGTCACATGGTCAGGCGCTAGCCGATTGATTTTAACAATGGGGGTGTCACCCACTGTTGCTACGATATTGTCAAATTTTCCGCGCATGATGGTGCTCCCGTTTAGTGTGAGTGCGAGCGGCAAAACTATCCTATGGCAATGGCATCGACAACCCGTCGAGTCGTCATGATGCTTTGCATTGACTAGCGATCACCGGAAGTTTCGTCTTGGGGTAACCGCTCCGCACCTCGACCCCGCACCTGACTCCAAAACTGGGCGAGTTCCTCCTTGCCAGTGTCTCGCTGGTTGACCCACGCTACATGGTGCTCCGGTGCTTGATCTGCCTGAACTAAGATACCCCACAAGCCCCTTATGGCGTTGGGTAACTGCGAATACCGCATGTCAACGATTAGAGTTGGGTTGTTTGCGTCCACGGCAAGCCAATCGTCGGAAAACCATCGGAAGCGCTCAATATCTCGAGCTTGTTGCGAATCCTCAGCCAAATAAGGGAATCGCTCCTCGAGATTGAGCTTCGCTACAGATTGACCGAGGTAAAAAGTGGTGTCGAGACCTACTCGTACCGCATCCACATAGTAGCGCTCTTCAAATTCATAAATGGCTTTCCACACCAGCAGGTTTGCAAATCCCGGTTTGACTTCGAGTCTGATGGGGGCCTGACCGCGAGCGCCTACTATATGTTGCGCTGCTGAGAGTGCTCGCTGGTGTTGAAGGAGACCCACTCCAAGGTAGGTGACTGCCCAGATCATCGCGCATGCAGCCAGAAAGGGTTTTTGACGGATCGTGGCAGCGACGATCAATGCCATCAGAGGTAGCGTGAACAGCGGGTCGATCACCGACACGTTATGCCAGGCAAAGCGTGCATTCATGAAAGGCCAGAGCAGTTGCGTGCCATATGTCGTACACGCGTCGAGAAGCCCGTGCGTGCCATATCCCAAGGCTGCCAGTAACCAGACGTTTTTAAATGAAAGCTCTTTTTTGGCCAGGGGATAGAAAGCGATGGCGCATATCAGCGCGCCTATTGGAATAAAAAACAGCGAGTGTGTGAACTGCCGGTGAAATTCGAGAAAGAGCAGAGGATCCTGATCGGATCGGATCAGCACATCCAGATCGGGTGCCATGCCCGCCAGTGCGCCGATCCATAGCGCGTGACGCACCTGCTTTGCGGAGCCAAAAGATTGGGAGGCGGCCGCACCGATCGCGGCCTGGCTGAGCGGATCCATGAATATCTCTGCAGTGCTTAAGAGACCCAGTTTACTGGAGGGCCTTGCTTGGGGCATCATCTGGCTTCGCTAAACCCACGGTATATAAGCGATGCCTTCACTTATTTGGTCCCCGTCGCCAGAGCGGATTGCCGCGAGCAGGCTGAGCGAGTATGGCGCGTTTGTCGCGGCGCAAGGTGGACAGGCCAGTGATGACTACAAAGACCTGCACGCCTGGTCGGTTGAGAACCCCGCGGCGTTTTGGCAGAGCGTTTGGGATTTCACCAACATCCGATCATCAGTTCGCGCCGAGACGGTGCTCAAAGACGGTCACCGGTTCCCCGGTGCGCAGTGGTTCCCCGGCGCTAGACTGAACTACGCCGAGAACCTGCTTGCCGGGGGCGAGTCCGGCCCGGCCATTATTGGATATCTTGAGACCGGCGCGCGTAGCGAGCTCAGCTGGCCGGAACTGAAGCAGGGCGTTGCCCGCATCGCAGAAGCACTCACAGCCTCGGGAGTGGAGCCCGGGGACCGCGTTGCGGGAATGATGCCCAACGTGCCTGAGACTCTTGTGGCCATGCTCGCCACGGCCAGTATCGGCGCTGTGTGGTCATCCTGCTCCCCCGATTTTGGGGTGAATGGGGTGTTGGATCGGTTCGGGCAAATTGACCCCAAAGTGCTGTTTGTCTGTGATGGCTACCACTATGGCGGCAAGGTCTTTGACTGCACGGCCAAGGTGGAGCAGATCGCTGAGCGACTGGATTCTCTGTTGGCTGTGGTGTCCATTCAGCTACTCGAAGAGATACCGCTACCCAAGAAGGGGGTAACCCCTTGGATGGCGTTTGGTGCTGAGGAGCATCAAGACGCTGCTGCGCTCAAGCCTGCTTATCGGCAACTGCCCTTTGATCATCCCTTGTTCATCATGTACTCCTCGGGCACCACGGGTGCTCCCAAGTGCATTGTGCATGGCGCGGGCGGAACCCTGATTCAGCACCTCAAGGAGCACCAGCTCCATGTGGGCCTTCGTCCAGGAGATCGCCTGTTCTACGCCACGACCTGCGGCTGGATGATGTGGAACTGGATGGCAAGCGCTCTGGCATCGGGTGTCACGCTGGTGCTCTATGACGGTTCGCCCTTTCATCCGGGTCCCGAGACTTTCTTCAACATGGTGGATCAGGAGCAGATCAAGGTGCTGGGGGTGGGTGCCAAGTACATCTCCAGTATTGAGAAGGCAGGTTTGAAGCCTTCGCAAAGTCATAATCTAAGCGCGTTGCGAACGATTCTCTCTACGGGGTCACCGCTTTCTCACGAGGGGTTTCAGTATGTCTATCGCGATGTAAAGGCGGATCTGTGCCTTTCTTCCATCTCCGGAGGTACCGATATCATCTCCTGCTTCGTGCTCGGCAATGAGTGCCTCCCCGTGTACGAGGGCGAGATACAGTGTATGGGCCTGGGTATGTCGATGGCGATCTGGGATGAGGACGGCCAACCTGTAAGTGAGGTGCGGGGCGAACTGGTGTGTGATCGACCCTTCCCTTCAGCACCCATCGGATTCTGGAACGACCCGGAGGGTGAGCGTTATCACAGCAGTTACTTCGCCACTTACCTCGGCGTTTGGGCTCATGGGGACTACGCCGAGCTGACGGCGCAGCGGGGCATGATTATTCACGGCCGGTCGGATGCGGTGTTGAACCCGGGGGGTGTTCGCATCGGCACCGCGGAGATCTATCGGCAGGTGGAGTCCTTTGATGAGGTCGTTGAGGCTGTCTGTGTGGGACAGGACTGGGGCGATGACACCCGCGTTATTTTGTTTGTGATTCTCCGCGAGGGAGAGGCGCTCAACGAGGCCTTAACGCACAGGATCCGCCAAAAAATCCGCGATGAAACCACGCCACGGCATGTGCCTGCGCAAATGCTTGCGGTCACGGATATTCCCCGGACTCGCTCGGGAAAGATTGCGGAGGTTGCAGTGCGAGACGTCATCAATGGCAAGACGCCGAAAAGCACCGAAGGCCTCAGTAACCCTGAATCTTTGGATGAATATCGAGACATGCCAGCGCTGAAAAGCGCCTGAATACTTCCTCTGGGAAAGGGCAGCGCAAACTGCCGATTGCCCATGCCGTGTTGAGAAGTGCCGTCTTGCTGAAACAGCAGGTGCTGTGAGTGCGCTCCGCGTCCAAAAACACAGCGATGATGAGCTTTGGTCATCTGGATTTCTGTCGGTCATCGTGGGACGGTAGGCCTTTGTTCACTCCCTTTATCTCAGGAGACTGAAGATGAGATTGGATCAGGCACGCATCGCGCCACTGGCAGTGGAAGACATCGATCCAGAACTCTTGGAAATGATGGGGCCTCGTTTTAGAGCGCTACCCGTTTTGAATATTTTTCGCACCCTTGCGCGCGTGCCCAAGGCCTTCAAGCGATTTATGGCCTGGGGCGGTTATGTGCTATCTGATGCAAATAGTCTGACTCCGCGAGATCGGGAGCTGGTGATTCTGCGGACCGGATTTAATTGGAGGTCGGGTTATGAGTGGGCTCAGCACGCACGCATTGGTGTGGATTGTGGGCTAACAGAAGCCGAGATCGAGCGCATTAAAAAAGGACCTCGGGCCGACGAGTGGAGCGAGATGGATCGGGTGTTGTTACAGGCCACCGATGAGTTGACGGGAGACGCGTTTATCTCTGACGCTACCTGGCTTGCGCTGCAAGGTTTGTCGGAAAACCAGCGCATGGATCTTGTGATGACGGTGGCGCAGTACACTCAGGTCTCGATGATGTTGAATAGCTTTGGTGTGCAGCTCGATGAAGATTTGACCCCCGATCCCGATTTAAGCAAGTGACCCAATATTGATTTGAGGAAAATAGCCATGCGGAATGCGCCCCGTTTCTTGATCCCTGTGATGATGTGTCTTGCAACCAATGCCGTTGGCAGCGATTACCTTCCCTCCGATTGTGATACCGCCCGCGACCGCGCAAAGAGTAAATACGGCGCTGTCAGGCACTACTTCGATACCTTTAATCGTTGCGTGGCGCAGGCGGCTGATGACGTCGGCGAATGCGGAGCGGAGCTCAATGACCAGCAGTCTGCGCTCGGTGATTTTATTTTTGCGCAGCGTGTAGCGCAGGACATATGCGGACGCGAACGCACCTCGGGTGACCTGGCGCAATAAACACCGCCTCCTGACGGCTAAATTCCAGCGTTATTTTGCGCTCACTACGTATCAAATGCTGTGGCTGGCTTTTCTGGAAGGAGCAATTCTGGGAGCGTTACTTTGCTGGCTAATAATGTAGTCAGTTAAGCCTCGACGGTCAGTCGAGTAACGTTAGGATATTTTCAGGTGGACGCCCCAGTGCTGCTCCGTTGCCATGAATCACGACCGGACGTTCGATCAGAATCGGATTTTCGGTCATGGCTGAAATAATGGCCGCATCACTACTTTCCTTGGTCAGGTCAAGCTCCTTGAACACCTTTTCCCCTCGCCGCAGCAGATCCCAGGGTGTCATATCGAGCTGGTTGATCACTATGCGCAGCTCATCAGTAGAAGGCGCATCGTCTAAATACTGCCTCACTGTGGGTTCAATCCCCTGCTCCTCTAGTAGTGACAGCGTCAGTCTTGATTTTGAGCAACGTGGGTTGTGCCAGATGGTAGTGATCATGAGGTGGCTCCACAAAATTGAAAGTATGGCGCGCTTCACCGACACTTGCGAGACCGTTATCAAGGATCACAGCTATGATCACTAAGACAGGCATTGAGCACTTGTCTTTTGCGCACGGTGCGCTCAGATTTTCGGCCAAAGCAATGGGTGAGGGCCCCGTGGTGCTCTGCTTGCATGGCTTTCCGGACGACGCAGGTTCCTTCCGACACCAATTGCCTGTGCTCGCGGAGGCGGGTTATCGCGCAATCGCCTTGACCTTGCGGGGCTACGAGCCCAGCTCGTTGCCCGTAGAGCGTGACTACTCGGTTGAGGCCATTGCTGGCGATGTCCTTGCCGTGATCGAAAGTATCGGATCGGGCCCGGTGCATCTTGTCGGTCACGACTGGGGTGCGGCGATAGCGTATGTTGCGGCGGCAGCGGCCCCGGAACGTTTCACCAGCCTGACCACGATGGCGGTGCCCCACGCAGGAAGATTCGCGAGAGAGGGTTTGAGGACACCCAAGCAATTAAAACTGTCATGGTATATGGGTTTCTTTAATCTCCCCTGGGTGTCTGACTGGGTGGTCAGCAGGCATCACTATCGCTTTATCCGCAAGCTCTGGCGTGATTGGAGTCCCGGTTGGGATCCAGAGCCAGGTGTGCTCGAGGGCGTGATCCATACGCTTTCTCAGCCCGGTGTTCGCTCGGCTGCATTGGGTTATTACCGGGCGGCATTGTCACTGAGGGCTTTGCTGGTGAGTGCTGAAGAGGCTCATTACCCGGTGCCCGTGCCCACGTTGGCCTTATCGGGTGAGCGCGATGGATGTATTGCCAGTGATGTCTTTGAACAGCTGATGGTGTCAGAGGATTTTCCTCAAGGGTTTACGTTTCGTCGCATTGCTGATGCTGGTCACTTTTTACACCAGGAGCAGCCCCATGCAGTGAATACGCTGCTGTTGCGTTGGCTGCGCGATCACCCTGAGCATGACTGAATCCATGCAGACACGCGCGAATCACCAGCATTTACCGTTGCTCCTAGAGCGGGTGGTGGAATGTTGTGTCACCGAACAGCACACGTTCGACGCTGATCGAGCCACTCGCACATTGGCTCCGCTTTGGGAATATGATGAGCTCGGGGTGGGGTATCTCATTGATGATGATCAGGGTTATTCGGTGGTCACCTAGGGTTACGGCCTAGGGTCTGGTGGCCGCGAAGCGCTGATCTACGAGATTTATTTGCGAACACGCGGCCAATGCATTTGCGGCAAAGTGATGAGCGCCCTTTTTGCCGTTATGGTGGGCTGGGGTGTCGTCAAAATATTTCTTGAGACCGAAACCCACAACGCTCGGGCACGACGGTTCTACACCCGTCAGAGTTTTGAAATAGATGACTTAATGTGGATGTCTCGGGATATCCTCAGCGGATGAGTAAAGGGTTGGTTAAAGCGGAGACCTGACATCGATGCATTATGGATTTATTGGTTTGGGAAACCTGGGCGGTAAGCTAGCGCAGCGCTTGCTGGAGGCTGAGCTCGAATTAACGGTCTTCGACCTCGATGCGGGTCAAATGCAGAAAATGGTCTCTAAAGGGGCGCATCCCTCAGAGAATCCGGCGAGCTTGGCAGAGAAGGTCGACCATGTGATCACCTGTCTGCCCTCTCCCGAGGTCTCGAACGCCGTGCTTGGCGAGATTTTAGGCAGTATGAAGCTAGGCGCGAGTCTCATTGAGATGTCGACCATTAGCCGCGAGGATACCCTGCGATTTGCGGAGATGGCCGATTCGGCAGGTATCGGATTTCTTGAACTACCCGTCACCGGAGGGGTTCACCTGGCAGCGCGAGGTGAACTGACCCTGTTGGCAGGAGGGCCCGAAGTCTTGCTGGAAATGCATCGCCCTGCGCTGCAGGCGATGGGGAACGCGCTTTTCCATATGGGGCCTGTTGGCACCGCGTCGCTGATAAAAGTCATCACCAATATGCTGGCATTTATTCACCTGCAGGCCTGTGGTGAGGCGCTCATGCTGGCCGCTCGGGGTGGGCTGGATCTCGGTGATAGCTGGCGTGCGATTGCGGCCTCCTCGGGAAACTCTTTTGTTCATGAAACCGAGGGTCAGCTAATTTTAAACGGTAGCTACGACATTGGTTTCACCATGGACTTGGCGCTAAAAGATCTGGGTTTTGCCAAGGCGTTTGGCGACGCCTTGGGCGTTCCGTTGGATTTGGCGAGCGCCACACTCGCACGTTTCAATGAGGCGAAGACGGCATATGGTGGCGACGCGCAATCACCCAAGATCGTGAAATTATTGGAGGATACGCTCAGCACTCCACTGCGTGCCCCGGGTTTTCCGGCTTCTTTGAGCTGAATTAGGTTGTCATCAGTTTTTGTATCGTGAAGTGCATCGTTGCCATGGCATCATCTGCGCTTGGGTGACTTCTGCGCGGAGAGATAGATGAATTCATGCTTGATCAGAGTGATCATCTGGATTTTGTGTGCGACGTTCTCTGCTTTGTTGCAAGCGGCGCCATACCAGGTGACAGTCTTAGCCACGAATATCTCCGATTACGGCGGGCTCGGTGAATGGAGTTTTGCCGCGCTATTTCAGAGTGATCAGGACGCGGTGTTATTCGACACTGGCTTTAAACAAGACACCGTGCTCCATAACGTGCTGCATCTCGACGTCGATTTGTCCCAAGTCGAAAAGGTAGTGCTCAGTCACTTTCATAGCGATCATACTGGGGGCCTACTCATTCTTCGTGAGCATTTTCGCCGCGTGAATGACACCGCCTTGAGTCAGGTTTATGTGGCGAAAGGGTTTTTCGACCAGCGCGTAACCGCAACGGGCGTTAAGGTGGGCCCTGGTGAGTTCGCCCGCGCTCAGGACTTCAAAGAAGCAGCACGCGCGCTGGGCATCCGGTTTATTGAGATAGACGAGCCCACAGAAATTGCCCCCAGGCTTTGGCTGACGGGGCCCGTACCCCGCGTAAAGGAACGCTATAACGGGCCGGCAGGGCTATTTGTCACCCGCGATGGACAGTCTGTGCCTGATATCATTATGGATGATCAGTCGCTGGGCTACCTCACAGACAAAGGTTGGTTGATGACTTCCGGTTGCGGTCACTCGGGTTTGATCAATACCGGCAACGTGTTGCAGTCCATCAAGGATGAACCGATTTATTCCATCGTTGGCGGATTCCATTTATGGCGAGCAGATAATGATACGCTGGATCGCACGGCGAACTGGTTGGGTGAGCGTGGATTGGGATTGATGATGGGCGGCCATTGCACCGGTATTGCCGCAGCAGAAAGGATCGCCAATCGGCTGAAACTCCCACGTGCTAGCATCTCTCACGCTGCAATCGGCTCAGTGATTACGCCGGATCTGACGATCATCCGAAGCTCGATCGAGTAGTGGGGGTCGCTGCGGGTGTGCGGTAATGTAATGATTCTTGCCGGTCTGGTACGGCTTGTTGACACGGCATTTCTGGAGGTGGTTACGTGATCAATATAAGCGAATCCGTTGAGGCTTGTGCCAATCACTACGGCGAGCAGGCGGATGCGATGCGCACTTATTTGTTAGAGGGGCAGGCACGCGCCGTCGCGCTATCCAACCGGGGGCCAATCAAGTTTCAGCAAACAGGTGAGCTTGTAGCGGAGATCCGCACCGCGTACTCCGAATACGGATTTTTTATTTTTGAAAATGTTCTGAGTGATGAGGAGCTCGACGACATCAAGTCAGATCTTGATGCCATGCGCACGCAGTTCCCCACGGGGCCGGAAAGTCAGGTGAACGTGGCAGGGGAGCCTGCATTGGGCGCTGATGCGAAAGCCTTGACTCTGGTGTGGTCAAAACCGCTCGGCGACCCTCTCGGTGGTACCGAGCTGGCCAATGGCCGTCATCAGGTCAAAATGTTTGAGCCAGAGGCCGGAGCGGAAGCGCCGCTGGCAGCGCCCTTTATTCTGCTAGGTTCATTGCAGTTCTCGGATGCCTGCCTGAGAACCTATGCTCACCCCAAATTACTCAAAGTGACAGAATCCATTAATGGGCCGGACTTTGCGCCGTTCAATGAGGCACTGTTTATCAAGGAGCCCGGCATTGGTGCGGCCGTATCCTGGCATCAGGACGGGGTTACCCACTGGGACAGCTCTGATTTTGATGAGGATATTCACGGCTTTAACTTTATGGCTCAGGTTTATGGCAGCACTGCTGTGAATGGTGTCTGGGTCCTCCCTGGTACCCATAAACAGGGCAAGCTGGATATCCAGGCGCTGGTCGCCGAGTCGGGCAGTGAGCGCCTTGAAGGCGCGGTTCCGATTGTGTGTAACCCGGGCGACGTGGTGATTTGCAATCGACAGCTCCTGCACGGTTCATTCCCCAACTGCGGGTTTGAGCGGCGCATCACTGTGAACTTTGGCTTTCACAAGCGCTCGTCGGTGCTGGGCGTTACGGGCGGCGGCATCCACAGTGACGCGCAGGTTTTTGACGAGGAAATTGTAGCGCGCCGATCACGCGCAATCGGCTACGCGATTGATGCGCGCAAGCAGCGATTTCCTGATGAGACGCCCTATGAGTACAAACCCTTTGCAACTTCGGGGGACGCTTACCAGTGGGACCCGTCCGCCCGGGCGAACCTCAAAGACTATAACCTTGATGACCTGAGTATTTAGTGTTGAGCCTTGTGCAGGGTCGCTCTCGCCATCGTGGGGAATGGCCGGTTATTTCCCTGACGTTCTGTTTCAGCACGTTCCATGGCATAGACTGCCGGTAACAAAACAACGTGGCCTAACTGATGTCTTACTCGCTCAATAACACCCTGCCTGACAAAGTGGCGCTGGTCGAAGGTGACTGCGCCTTCACTTATGCCGAGGTCGATTCGCGGGTGGTTCGGTTTGCGAATGGTCTGCTCGCAGGTAGATCTGATCTTGCCGAGGCGCGAGTCGCTTTCCTGATTCCGGCAAGCGTCGATTACGTGACTGTTCTGCATGGTATCTGGCGCGCCGGGGGGATTGCGATTCCTCTTAATGTCGCGTCGGCGGAATCCGAGTGGGAACATTGCCTAACGAGCACAGGTGTCACACAGGTCATTGCCGGAGAGGCGCAATTGAGCCATGTCCGACCCTTGTGTGATCGCTTGTCGATTGAAGTGAACACGGTGACCGATCTCTTGAGCGAATCTGATTCCTCGCTACCGGAAGTGCTACCCGATCGCAGGGCGCTGATTGTATTTACCAGCGGCACAACCAGTAAACCTAAAGGGGTCGTGACAACTCACGCCAATGTGAATGCCCAGATCAGCACCTTGATCGACGCCTGGGAATGGCAGGCAGAAGATGTGATTCCCCTTGTTTTGCCCCTGCATCATGTGCACGGCATCATAAATGTACTGAGTTGTGCGCTCTGGGCCGGCGCTACCGTCCATCTGATGCCTAACCTCGACCTTAACCGTCTTTGTGCGCAAGTGGCTGATGATATTTTTACCGTTTTTATGGCGGTGCCCACTATCTACGTGAAACTCATTGATCATCTCGTAGCGCAAGAGGAGGGTGAACAGGCAGAGGTGTGCGAGGGCTTTGCCAATATGCGCCTGAACGTATCGGGCTCTGCCGCGTGTCCAGTGGAGGTGTTTGAGGAATGGCGTTGTCTCACGGGGCAGGTCTTGCTTGAACGTTACGGCATGACAGAAATTGGTATGGCGCTGTCCAACCCTTATCGTGGTGAGAGGCGCCCGGGCTGCGTGGGTCAGCCTTTGCCCGATGTCGCGGTGCAGTTGATCGACGACGCAGGGATAGTGGTCACTGATGAGAAGACCCCCGGCGAGATTTGCATCAAGAGCCCTGCGGTATTCCTAGAGTACTGGGGCGATCCTGATGCCGCAGCTTCGAGCTTTATAGAGGGTTGGTTTCGTACGGGAGATATTGCCGTCCTGGAGCACGGTTACTATCGCATTATGGGTCGCTCTTCCGTCGATATCATCAAATCTGGAGGGTATAAGCTCTCGGCCCTGGAGATAGAAAACAAACTACTCGCACATCCCAATATTGCCGAAGTGGCCGTGATCGGCGTCGAGGACCGCACCTGGGGCGAGGCGGTCGCGGCGGTGGTGGTCGTCAAGGGCGCGACTGAGATGACTGAGGTATCCCTTAAGAGTTGGTGTGAAGGCAAGTTATCGGCTTACAAGATTCCGAAGAAGTTACTGGTCATCGATTCGTTGCCACGTAATGCGATGGGAAAGGTCATGAAGCCATCGCTCAAAACGCTTTTCTCCTAGCGTAGCTATCTCTTTATCAAATTATGCTCGCGCGCCTTTATTCCAGCGCGGGCGCGCAGGGAAATCCGCTCGCCTAATGTTGCGTTGCGGGGGGCTCGATTTTGGAGAGTGCGTAGTAAGTTAGGGTGGAGAGTAGCAGTGCGGGGAACACTTCGTGCAGTCCCTCGCGCAGGTCGGTCGCAAGCCAGAAAATGAGCGTGGATACGCCTACCGCCATTGACCACAACACGGCCCGTGCGGACCCTTTCTTCCAGTAGAGCCCAAATACCACGGCCGGAAAGAAGCACACTGCATAGAGACTGCCTGAGAAGATTGTAATCTCCACTATATCCCCCGGTGGATTGAGTGCCAGCAAGGCAGCCACCACTGAGAATCCGATGACTGCGGTGCGTGTCCAGAGAAGTTCACGCGAAGCTTTTTTGAAAGGGGCCACGACATTTTTGTACAGCGTAGACGCTGCTACCAGCAGCACGCTATCCATCGACGACATGGCCGCGGCCAGAATCGAAACGATCAGGAAGTCTGTGGCCCACAGCGGGAACACTGATGGATCATTGACCAGAGTCGGCACAATCAGGTCGGTGTCCGTCACTTCGGACAGTATCAAGTGAGCGTAGATCCCTACGGGAAACAGGCAGCTCAATATAATTGCCAGCCCCAGTGTGGCAATCCATTTGCCGCGCCGGACCTCGGCTTCATCCTTCAGTGCATAAAAGCGCGATAGCTGACGGGGGTCTGTGAGCAGCTTCAGTGATCCTGATAAAGAGACCCCCAGTAGAACTGCAAAAGGAATACCGCCATTGAGTTCAAACAAAAATTGCTTATCCGGCATTGAAGGCAGTGTGGTGATTGAACTTACACCGCCGGCTGCACGTGTCACGAAATAAAAGATCACGATGCTGCCAAGTAGCATCAGCGTGCCTTGCAGTACATCGGTTCGAACCACGGAGACAAAACCGCCGACAGAGGTGTACAGCACAACAATAACCAATGTTAGGCCAACGCCTATCTCGTAAGGTACCTCAAAAAATATCTGAAACAGATGCCCTGCGCCTTTGAAGATCGCAAGCAGATAGAGGAGGCTGGCAAACACAATAACGGTCGCGGAGATCTGAAGCAAAGGATGCCCTGATGTCTTTGATTGACTGACGATGTAACGGGCTCCCAGGAAGTCAGGGATGGTGAGTGCATCCCATTGCGAGGCAAACCGCCGCAGTGGTGGACCAATCCAGCGCCACGATATCCAACTGAAGATCACAAGTAGTATGGCCATGGTGAACCAGGCGACCCCGTACTCGTAGGCTTTGCCTGCATGGCCTATGTAGGTATTGGTAGAGGCAAAGGTGGCAAAGAAAGAGATGCCCACTACAACGCCACTCATCTCGCGGTTGCCCACGTAATAACCGACCATACCGCGGCTCGCCCGGCTGCCCAGATAGGCGTTATAAAAGAGCGCGCCGGTATATGCGGTCAGTAGCAATAGTCCAAGCCAGTGCTGTGCTATCCATGTCATTAGATTCTAGCCATGCGTTTTGCCAAGCGTTATGTTCAAGAGTATCGCAAAGTCGTCCTAGATTCGCAGAATTGGAAACAGTGGGAGGATACGTCTCGGGGAGCGCCAGATTCGTACAGTGATTGATGCTGTTATGAGGGTTACTTTGGAGGCCTCTAGCGATCGCGTTGCCTGGGGTGATCTCGATGTTCTCCTCCGCGTTGAGTATGACCTGGATGGCGCGGCTTGCCTTCAATCAGCATGCGCCGGACCACGACCTCCCGCTGCAGCGGCGTGAGTGCCGGCAATATCGACTCTATTGAGGCCTGCAGTAAGGCTTGGTATTCCGCCTGTTTTGCCCGGCGGGCAGACAGGGCCTGCTTGAGTTCGCCCATGTCGATATCGTCAGCCCGAACAACCACCATCAGCGCTTGATCAACTGCCTTCATATCATTGCGCAACGCGCGAGCCGCAGATCTTCGTTCTTCAAGCATCATCTTAATGGTCGAGCGGGTAGCCTCATCGAGTTCTCCCGTGGCCCAGTGCATGGGCGGCGGTGCCGGTCGAGACTGATTCACCCAATCGCCCAGTAATGCGCCGATGAAAATCAAGTTGACCGCCACCGATGCGCGCAACCATTTGGTTGTCGGCACGCTGTTATTCATCTGTGAGTACCTCCATGGGTGGATTGAAAATTAAGAACTCGGTTTCAGACCAATCATCTGCGGGTGGCTCTCCAGACAGACCCCACATAAATCCCAGCATTAGCGGCACCCCTGCCAGCAGACCCTGTCGCCAACCTATTGGTTTGGGCAGGAAGAAGGCCGTCAACTGATCAAGCCAACTTTGCTTTCGTGGTGTTTGGGCCGGCAGTGATCTGATCAGGGTGTCAGTGTCGTGAGCCGCTTCCGGTTGCCATCCGTCAAGAAGATCGTCCAGTTCACTGGCAGTTTTCTGTAAGGACTGTAGCTCTGGAGATTGAGCCAGCAGCTCAACTAAGGCTTGCCGCTCTTCCTCGGGCCATCGTTCCGGTGTTGCCCCGTAGGCGTTCAGGATCTCTTGCGCACGGGTTTCGGAAAGCGGTGTTTCCAGTGGGGACCGTTTCATGACGACTCCTCCAGTGTGTTTTTGATTTGTTGGCGCGCACGGACCAGTAGTGACTCTACTGCCCGCACTGACAAACGCATGATCTCGGCTACTTCGCGATTAGATAAGGACTGGTAATAGGTGAGAACCAATGCGGTACGATGGCGCTCGCTGAGCGCCGTAATCGCACAGGCGATTTTGTCATGGGTTTCGAGAGTACCTATTTCGGTTTCAGCGGAATCTATCCATGTCAGGGCAGTTTCCGAAGCGTGAGCAGCCGGCAGCTCGCGATCCTGACGCCGAAGAATGTCGACACAAAGGTTATGAGCAATCCGATGCAGCCAAGTAGAGAGCCGAGCCCTGCTGGGGTCATAATCACTGGCTCTTTGCCACGCGCGGGTCAGCGTTTCTTGCACGACTTCCTCAGCTTGCTGTTGCTGGAGCAGGAGCCTGACTGCGAATTGCTGTAGCGCGGGTGCGTACAGCGCAACCACCGCGGTAAAGGCCTCGCGATCTCCTCGCGACACCCTCTCCATCAGAGCGTGATCATCCATGTTTCCGAACGGTCTTTTTAATATCGAGCACGTTTGTCGCGTTTCTGTGCTTTGGCCAACTCTTCGGGCGAAAGATAACCATCACCATTGGCATCTATCATCTCAAATGCCACCTGTTTACGCTCATCAGGTGTTACAAAATCATCGTCATTCTGGTCGGCGTGAGTAAATCGGGCTTCTGCCTTGGCTGTTATAGCCTCTAAGTGGTCATTCAATTGTGCCTCCATCTCGGCGCGACTGACATTACCGTCGCCGTCTAAATCTGCTTCGCCCAATCCGTAACCACGACGTCGGTGATCCGGCACTTTGAACTCCTCAAAGCTGATGACGCCGTCACCGTCAGTGTCTAAATGATTAATCATTTTTTCTGGTGAGGGTTTTCTTATGTTACTGCCATGTGGATCTGACCCACTTGGTTGTCCCATGACAGTTTGAGTAAGCAACAGCAGAGTACTCAGCATGGGTATGGCTATCAGCGTCTTGGTCATCGTTTCTCTCCTTGAAAACAATACATAAGCTATGTGCCTCTGTAATCATACGGCGAAGCTAGGAAAACCCGTCGCAGACTTTTAACCAGCGAACGGATTGCAGTACAGGCGGTCAGGACAGCAACCCGCAGAGTCTCGAGTTGGCGGTGAATGGTTCCGCAGTTGTTTACTTTGGTTCCCGGACACCCGTGGGCAGAGCTGGCAGCGGATTCAAGATTGGTTTTTTTATGTTTTTTCCAAAAAACCTCTATTAATCACAGAACACGCGCAGAACTTCCCCAATTGATACTGATGACTTAGGCATACGGTAATAGTTGCTCTGACGGACCGTGTGTTGCTCTTGCCTACCCACTGACGGAACAGAGTATCGAGCTGAAACGATATGGTGTATCTTTTACGTTCTCTGACTATTAGGGGCGGCATTACTAAATATGCTTGATTACGAGAAAGCAATCTCGGTTGCCGAGCAAAAATGTGCTGACCGAGGAATCAGATTTACCCGGCGACGCAAGCAGGTATTGACCGTGCTCATCAAGGCTGATGCTGCTCTCTCGGCTTATGAAATAGCCGAATTGTGCGACGCTGAAGATGACAGCAAGATGCCTGCAATGTCGGTGTATCGAATACTGGAGCTATTACAGGATGGAAACCTTATTCACAGACTAGAGCTCGCTAATAAATATGTATCGTGCGCCCACATTTCCTGCTCACATAAGCACAAGCAGTCACAGTTTCTCATCTGCGATAGTTGTCGCCATGTTGAGGAGATAGATCTTTCTAGCGAAGCAGTTGATGCGCTCCAAGTCGCAGCCAGTGCGGCAGGCTTCAATTCGATCAGCTCTCAGTTGGAAATAAAAGGCTGGTGCGCACAGTGCCAGCCGAGCAGCAACTGAGGTAAATCATCATGATTCATCACAATACAGTGCGGCCGGCGGCCGATACGGCAGCTATCAGCCTGTCCTTGTTTTGTGCGCTGCACTGCTTGTTTTTCCCCTTAGCGGTGTCGCTTTATCCGTCGGTGGTTCTCACGGGATTACAGGATGAAAGAGTTCATCTCGCCTTACTCGTATTTGTTATTCCCATCAGCGTTTTTTCCTTGACCATGGGGTGCAAGAAACATCGACAGACCTTGATAGTGGGTATGGGGCTGGCGGGTATATTGCTCCTCGTTATCTCGGCGCTGTTCGGCGACGATCTGGGTGGCTCGTCTTTGGAAATAACCGGCACCCTCCTAGGTTCCATCATTATTGCATCTAGTCACGTATTGAACTTCAAACTCTGCCGATCTTCACATGCCTGTCTGGAAAATCATGATTGCTAGGCGCGTCCCGGTTGCTGTCTGTCTCTTGGTATTCAGTGCCTCTGCAATTGAATCAGCATATATTTGGGCATCGGGCGGCGAACATGAACATGGCGTTGCGAAATTGTTTCTGTCTGCGGAAGAGAGGGATATTCAGGTAGAGGTTGCCTTGCCAGCGCAGAGTGTAGTGGGGTTCGAGACCGCACCCGTCACCCCCGAGCAGAGAGAAATCGTTGGGCAGGCGCGAGCTGCTTTAATGATGCCGAGCCACTTATTCGTTTTAACTTGCTCTACCGTGGCAAGGCGGATGCATTCGCGCTAATGACCCGCGATAGCGACTTTACGCCGCTGGTCTTGACGGTTTTAGAGAGCAAGTTTTAGATGATGGTGGCTGAACGAATATGGGTATGGCGTACAACTGCATAATCCAGCAACAATGGCGCGTTCTTTTTAACAAACTAGGACTACCGAAAAATTAGTGACCTTGTGAAGGCTGCCGAACTGCTTACCATCGAAATGAGGAAGGGTGCTCACATGTGCACTAAAGATGTTCGGGGTAAAATCTTTGCAGTTCCATAGTACTGTTTTGCGATTTCGCCGCAGGTCAGTACTCTCTCCTTTTATGTCTGTTGATGCGGTGCAGTGCCAATGAGTCTTGCGGTGAGAAGCGCTGTCTACACCTTGGTGTTCTTGTTTT
This sequence comes from Luminiphilus sp., assembly GCA_029242325.1. Classification (GTDB taxonomy): domain Bacteria; phylum Pseudomonadota; class Gammaproteobacteria; order Pseudomonadales; family Halieaceae; genus Luminiphilus. The sequence continues at coordinate 15,202 of JAQWUD010000047.1, read as the reverse complement.
TTGTTGTTGGTCAGGCAATCGCGGAGAGCGTCGTTATTAATCTTGAAGAGCCTCGAGATGCGTCTTTATATAGCGGCATCTCAAACTTACGCGGCTGGGCCGTGGCGGAATCAGGCATTGCCGCTATCGAGATAGATATAGATGGCGTCTATGCCTTCAACGTGCCCATGGGTGGCGCGCGTGGTGACGTGGAGAATGCTTACCCCGGCTTCCTCAATGCTGACTTATCTGGCTTTTCTATGGCCTTTAACTACAAGGATTTAGTCTCTGGCGAGCATGTGGTAACGGCAAGAGCGATCTCCAATGACGGAAACGTAGCAACCCGCAACGCGACCATCGCAGTAGCAAGGTTTGTCTCCTCCTACATCAGCGACGCCGATCAGGTCGATACGAGCACCGTCACTGACGTTGTCACCAACGGCCAATCGATTCGTCTCAATGACCTCTCCGTAGAGGGGCAAAAGTGGGATATCACGCTTAGTTTTGATACCGCCACGCAAGGCTTTGCAATGACGGACATCGCCTCAGCAGAGACCGTTGACGCCGGCGCCTCTTGCAATAACGTCTGGGGGTCCGGTGATTACTCTCTGGAGAGAAACGGGGTGGTCAGATCTTTCAGGATACATGTCCCTAGCGCGGCCAGCTCGAAGGCACCTTACCCGATGGTGGTTGTCTTTCACGGGTGGGGGGGCGACGAGGGAGAATTCCTCAAGTCATCAGTGATCACTGAGGCGGATGAGCGCGGTTACGTCGTGGTGGCGCCGCTGGGATTAGGCCGTGAAGAGGCCGGCAATCACTATTCATCATGGTCTTTCTTGGGATCTACCTCGGGGCTGGATGGTATGGAGAAGAGAGGAAGCATCTGTGACGATGAATTGACCATGGACTACACCTATCCGTCATGTTCAGCGATTGCGCAAAATGGCTGCTCTTGGACACAGTGCACCGACGATGACATCGATTTTTCCGTGCAATTGGTCGAAACGGTGTCGAAGAATGTGTGCACTGACCCGAGTCGGGTATACGCGGTGGGTGGATCGAATGGCGGCATGTTTGTATGGGATCTGGCACGCCACGAGACCAGCGCCAATACATTTTCGGCTATTGCCTCGCTGATCGGGATGCCCCATCGCGGCTATCTTGATCCGCCTGTGGCGGAGCAGGGGATGCCGGCGATATTGATTACTGGAATCAATGATCGTACTTCGCCGCCCGGGGAGTGGGGAGACAAGGCGTTCACGACTACGTCTGACGGAGATTATTTTTACTACACTGGCGCAACAGCCATTACCGAGGCCTGGGCTGACGCGCATCGGTGTGATACCAGCGTGCCTGCAAGCCCATTCGATGTGGGTGTCGCCGATGTAGACTGCCGGGCGTGGTCTTACTGCGACGGTGAATCGGAATGGCCACCGGTTATGGATTGCCGGCAAGAAATAGGTCATCGCTATGGATTGAGCTGGTCATGGCCGCTGATTCTTGATTTTTTTGAGCAACAGTAGGTGGCCAAAGCAAGGTAGCAGAACCCCCTAGTTTGTATCAGTCGCTCAACGGTATAAGGTGAGTTTTCAAGATAAAAGTTCTCATAGACACAGTGCGCTCAGAGAATCATCGTCTAGGTAGTCCCACTACATTAATCCTGCGACACACGACATAAGGATCGTGCTTACAAATGGACTGAGCGATTTTGGTTTCATTCTCGACTTTTTATAAGGAACTGAACCACTGAGTCCGAACACACCGAAATGCTCAAGAAAAAAAAGGAGCCAATGTTTCAGGCTCCTCATTACAACAAAGACGCGCCAACAGCCCTTCTGCAACTACGGTCCCGCTAGTCTGTCGCTACAGTCGCCCATCCTAAATTGACATAACCCGTGTCATAACTATACTCAGCGGCCACTGTGGTGAGACAAGTAAGGAGTCTAAGCAATGAAAACGAGGCTAACTGAGCTGTTAAATATTGAAACTCCTATTATTTGTGGCGGCATGATGCGGGTGGGTACTGCAGATCTTGCTGCCGCGGCGTCCAACGCCGGTGCGCTGGGTGTGATGACCGCACTGACTCAGCCCACTGCTGAGGGCCTCGAGGCCGAGATCGCCCGGTGCGCTGCCATGACAGACAAGCCCTTTGGCGTAAATTTAACCGTTGGAGTGGTGGCCAGCGAAATCGACTACGACGACTACGTCGATGTCATTATCAAAAGTGGTGTGAAGATCGTAGAGACGGCTGGCCGCAGTCCTGAGCCGTTTATGGAGCGCTTTAAAGAAGCAGGCATCATGGTGATTCACAAGTGTGTGGCAGTGCGCCACGCATTGAAGGCGGAGCGCATTGGTGTCGATGTCGTGAGTATTGATGGCTTTGAATGTGCGGGCCATCCGGGAGAGCAGGATGTCGGAGGCCTGATACTGTTTCCGGCCGCCGCTCAGGCGCTCAAGATCCCTGTTGTGGCATCCGGTGGCATTGCGGATGGGCGCGGTTTGGCCGCCGCTCTGGCGTTGGGTTGTGAGGGCATCAATATGGGAACCCGATTCATGGTTACCCAAGAGGCGCCTATTCATGAGGGCATTAAACAGAAGGTAGTGGAGATGGACGAGAATCAGACCCGCCTCATTTTCCGCTCCTACAAAAATACGGCGAGGGTTTACCGCAATGTGGTGGCAGATGAGGTTGCCGCCATCGAAGCCGCAGGCGGTGACTTTGGCCAGGTGCATCATTTGGTCTCGGGAGCGAATCAAGAAAAAGCCTGGTCAACCGGTGATATTGACGCGGGAATGGTCACCGTAGGCATGAGTGGCGGGCTGATCAACGATATCCCCAGCTGTGAGGATCTGGTGCGCAATGTTGTCAGCGATGCCGAGCAAATCATCGCAGAGCGGTTGGCGGGAATCACAGCTGCCTAAATGGGCAAAAAAGACCTCTTTTTAAAAGAGCCAAGTGAGACAAACACGTGAAAGACCCCTATTTATTCTCGGTGAGCAACAACGTTGCTACCTTTAGCGTAAACGATGAGCCCTTTAATTTAATAGCGGTTGATTATATTGATCGCCTTGAGGAGCAGCTTCCCGCGGTGTTGGCAGATGGCGCAATACGCGCCATCGTGTTTACCGCAGAGGGGTTGGCGAATTTTTCCGCCGGTATGAACTTGCGTCAGATCCCCGAGGGAATTAAACGTGCTGGCAGTGCGGGCGCTTTCTTCGAACAGCGCCACCGTGTGCTGGAAATGATTGAAACGGGTGGCACGCCAACTATTGCCACTTTCTTTGGCTACTGTCTGGGCGCCGGGCTCGAACTTCCCCTGGCTTGTCACTTCAGAATCGCTGCCAGTGAGGGGACGAAAATAGGGTTGCCAGAGATGGACCTTGGCAGTGTTCCCGCGTGGGGTGGCTCAGCCAGATTGCCAAGGGTGGTGGGATCCCAGCACGCGCTGGATATGATTCTTCGAGCCAAGAAAATCGACGGTGCCGAGGCACTTCGCATCGGCTTGGTCACGGAAGTGGTGCTCTTAGAAGAGGTCAAGGCGCGGGCGCAAGCGCTTGGTGAGGAATTAGCAGCGCAACCCAGGTTGGCTGTGAAAGGCGTTTTGGATACGGTAGTCAACTTCGACTCAAAAACCCTCAACGAATCAATTGAAGACGAAAAGCAGGCTTCAAAAAACACGCTCGACACACCCGACTGGCAAGAGGGGATGGCGGCGTTTACCGAGAAACGCAGACCAGTTTTCAATCAAGATCAGGAGTAATGAAAGGAGCCACCTTAGGTCTCTCACTTCAACGGGGATGTTCACTGGCGTTCCACTTCACCGGTTCAATAGCCACTGGAATGGCGCTGAACACCACCATGGGGTTCATTTCCATCAGATCCGAAGATTGTTTGATTGAAATGCTGAGGTGTGAGTCAGTCTCAAAGGACAGAGGCTCTCCTGCACCTCTAACTGTGATGGTTGCGGACTCAGTAAAATGGAACTTCAGCCTAGCTACTTTTGGCGCAAGAAAAGCCATTGGCCCGGCCATTGCCTTGATGAACAGATTGGCATCGTCAACCACATAAAATAATTCTCGGTATCTTATTTCAGTGCTTAATGGTGGTAAAACTGTGATATCGAAACTGATCTGGACCAATTCTTCTGATTGGTTGATCCGTAGCAAATGACGTCGTGCTTGTTTTTCAGTTAGCGTCGGTAGCTGAATGCTGCCATCCACAGGATCTACGAACATCTCGGAGACAACTTCGTCATCTTGCACTAACCAAACTTTGACTTCTTCGAAAGACAACGTGGCATCGGCAATATCTACACTAAGCTTGACTTCAAGAAGTGGTGACTGGGTCTCGACACTCAAGGCAGTGTTTATTTTTGCATAGGCGATATCTCGTCCCTCTGCCTGCAACAACATTGGCAGCACTAGCAAAGCGATTAAGAGCGCTTTAGTCACCTGATTAATTCTTTGGTTCCAATTAATCGAGTGTTTTTATTTCTTACCAGAGCATAGCAGGGCGAGGTTTATAAACTATCAAGACACCAGCCCTGTCTAAGCCGCCGCCCAACTGGTCTGCCAAGATAGTTGCCACTGGTGATGCTCCTCCAATAGCAAGCAATTCAACTATTCATGATCAGTGCGCGCATCTGCTCCAGATACTGAACCCAAGCCTTCCGGCCAGTATCAGTGAGTGTATAGATGGTTTGCGGCTTTCGAGCATTGAATCTCTTTGTTACGTTTAAGTAACCCGCTTCTTCAAGCTTGCGCAGATGGACAGACATGTTGCCATCACTGGTATCAACGGCCTTTTTGATTGAAGTGAAGTCCGCTTCGCCCGCGCCAGATATATACGCCATGGCAGCGAGCCTTACTCTGCCGTGTATCAAGTCGTCGATGTCATCTGCCGATAAATGCGAGGGCGTGTTCATAGGAAATTGGGGTAGTTTTCGATCATTTGGATCGTGTAAGGAAGCCAGGAATGACTGCGCTGGCGAAGATTCCCGCCGCCATGACCAAGAAGATTTCGTAAGTGCCGATTGTAAAAAGGCTACCCAGTGATGCCGCGACGGCCGTCCCCGCAAATAAGTACTGCCGCCGATCCTGAGAAACCTGAGCCGTTGTAGAGTAGGCGACTGCGTATAAAGCAAAAATGGTGACCTGAAGCGCCCCAAAAGCAACAGTTGCACCCAATGAGAGGAGACCTAATGTCTTGGCAGTCATCACTGACGCGTAGAGGACCCCAATGATAATTCCCACTGCATTCCACGCTGCGGCGGAGGTTTTGTTGCCGAAGCTGAGACTGCCAGTGCTCCTGACGAGAAAAAGCGTAACTAGCACTCCAATTGGCATCGGAATGATAAATGCTAAGGCAATCGTCCATGGCTGCAGCTGAATGGAGCCTGTCAGAACGGCATAGGCATACAAAGCCGACGCCGTAAACATCCCTCCCCAAATCATGCCATGCTCACCGCCTTGCAAGGGCGCTTTTTCTCCCTGCTCAGCTACCTGCTTCAAGTAGGAAATGTCAGCTTCTAATTCTGCGCTCACGTTGGCTTCCTTTTTTAAAAGTACTTTATAAAACAAAGTATCAGATTTTCCCAGTAGCGTCAATAGGCATAGGGTTTTTACGTGGCCACCTTGAATATTAGAACGCCATCGACCGGATCCCGGGTGATCCTCGCGAGAAGGAGCGGGAGGGCCATGCCCCTCTGTGCACCGCCAACCGGGCCGCCAGTGAAAGTTAGCGTGCCTCGGTTTTGCGTGCTTGTCTGAGAATGGACGGAAAAGTTCTGTGAGCGATCCGATACGAGCGCGATTGCGAATTGATTAAGGCTGACTAAGCGTCATTTTTGGGCCAAAGACCTGGCTCGCGCGAGAGGTTTTTCTTCAATACTGATTTATAGAACCCATATTTCGACCGCACCGGCGGGGGGGTGTTGTTAGCCAACACTAACTGAGTAGTGTGTGAACCACGTAGCCGCCAATCACCGCAACCAAGATGACTAAGAATTCACCATCCAAGAGTGCGTAGAATACCGGCAGGCTCACCAAAATACCCAAGATTACGGAACGGCTCACTCTTCCTTGTCATCCTGATCAAGGGTGCCTTTCGCCTTTAACGCTTTGGTGAGCTTGCCCAGCCTAATAAAGGCCACTGCACCCGAAAGGCCCAGTACAAAGCCCATTACTCCCGCACCCTCCATAAGGTTATCCAGCTATGTTGGTCGAGACAGCTTACACCCTGCATCAGCAGAGTTTCCTGTTGCGGGCAGCATCGATACGTACCTATGGCTGTGTAATGAAGCATCAACCAGCCTCTAATAGCCACGCGCGACAACGATCACAATCACAACGGCAGTAAGCGCCCGGGGGAGTGTTTTAGTGACAAATAGGTGTCACACCCGTCTACATCTAACGCAGCCAATGCAGCAAAAATGGCTCGATCCCGTGGGTTTTTTGCGACGAAATTTCCTGACACGCAGTGAGAGCAGGGCGCCAAGCACTTAAAACCCCCGGCCGTTGAGGTGGTGCCGGTCAAAGCCCGGCTCCGGGTACCACTCACACCCAAGAGTGGCCATTCGATGCTACGGAGCTTTTACTTCCCAGTACCTGACCGCCACCGTCTTGGTGAGTATATCGATATCCCATATGACAAAATTTACGACCCCCTGGTGAGTCGCATCGGTAAAGTAAGAGCAGACTTTTGAACCATCGCGGATAAATGTGCCCATATGGGGTGTGCTGATTAAGGTGCCGTCCTCGAGAACGATCCTCATCGATATAGGAGAGTTCGTGAAATGGTCAGGGCCCCTGTGCCGTCTGGGTCACTTTTATTAGGTGCGATTGAATCGTGCTACCACTCCTCGACAAAGATCGTCTTGCCCTCTTTCTGGTTCTCTCGATACAGGATGACTGTGATAACCAGAACCAAGAGGATGAAGACGATTTCTCTAAGTTGAAAGTTGGAATACGTCAATATATAGGCGGGCGCGAAGAGCAGCGCCCAAAAGCAGAAATACAATAGAGGAGCTACGGAAGAGAGTGGTCTCCTGCGTCTGAGGTAATTCACCGAGAAGCTTGCGAAGGTGGCAAAAGCCGCGGAGCGGACCATATTGAGGTGCACATTGGTATCATCGACCTGAGCAGACAGCAGCTTGCCTTTGCCCATTAGTACCAGATCCCATCCGAACAAAGGCAACAATGACATGACCGTCATCAAGGCGGTTAAAAACAGCAAGGCTGTATTGAATATCCGCATGACAAGCTCCAAGGAGGTTCACTGTAAGCTTCTTTACCACTCTCTACGTAATACTGTCGCATACTGACATGATCATTAACAATAGTTGTTAGTGCTACGCCCAGAATGACTTCCAAGCATTGCGAGATGCGACCTCAGAGCCAAGGCGAATCGTAACCAATCCTGGTTTCTGAAGGCACAATTTATGTCAACAGAATAGCCACCGCGGGGTGGCTATTTCTATGGTCGAAAAGCCTCGGTGAGGCGTCTCTTGCTCGTTATTAAAACTGCCAGCCGAGGTTTTCATAGATCGCTTGACGCACCTGCTCGGGTGCTGGGCCGTGAAGCGCGATCGGCCACTGCGCTGTCTGACTTACTGAGTCGATAAATGCGATGTTGGGGTAGTGCCCATCACGTATTGAATGGACGAGTTTGAGCAGCTTGAAGCCGTCTAACCACACATCAGTGTGGTTGCGGCGCAGCGCGGCACCGTTAGCCGCATTGTGTATGTGCGTGATGGCTTTTTGGTAACGCCATTGTTGGAGCAGAGGCAGAACGCTTAGTGCGATGTCTGACCCAAGTTCTCGTCTCAGCTCCGCTTCGGCATTGGAACTGGGGTGGTTCACCCAATGACTGAACAATTCAAGAACGGTGCTCAGGGTGCTAAAGCACCTGGCGTCATAAAACAGAGGTGCGCGGAACATGTCCTCTGTCTCCAATAGCTGCCTGACCGCCGGTCCTGTGCCAAACGGTACTCTGGCAGATCGTCTTGGGGTGATAGTGACACCCGGGCCGATCGCTCGATGGATGATGCCTACTTTTGCAAGTTTATTCAGCAGATAAAAATCCTCGCCTGCACTGCGCAGGGGCGTCCCCCGTACGGCAGCATATTTAACGGCTCTTGCGGCGAAGCTGCTGCCCAAAGCATGAAATGCATAGGGGCTGCCCAGAGCAGACAGGTGCAATACGTAATGATGAAGCTTGAGTTCGTAAAGCAGGGTCGCGGTGGAAGTGGGGTCATTCTCGGCTAGGTGGTGAGTGAAGGGGAGTGAAATGGCGCTGGCCTCATCGGGCCAGCGTTGGTGAAAAAGGCTGGCGGGCCAGCGGGCATCTGCGTCTCCAGAGTAAATCCACGGTGAGGCAATAGTGCCTCTGTATATCAATGTCAGAGCGAGATCGCAGCCAACGCGACGCGCTCTGCCAACACCTTGATGTCGGGGCGTCTCGCCTTCCAACCGTTCCAGATCCACGCTCAAAATGCTTAGGCTCTCACTCGCTTTATGAAGCGTATAACCGGGTTGTAATGGCTCATGTGGCCAACGAGCGAGCCCGTTGCGAAGCCGTTGATTAACTGTGCTCGGGCTGGATTCCGGCCGGTTGATCACTAGCAGCAAGAGAATTGAGGTTGCACCGTGGGTCCGACAAAAGCCCTCAATGAATGCCGGAGATTCATCGTAGCAAGGCACCACCAGTATGTGCTTCCACTCGCCATCAAAGTCAGGGCAGCCACCGGGCAGCAGGGCATAAGTCCCCAGATATTTTTCCACCGCAGCGGGTGTGATCATAGTCAGTGAAGGGCGGCTCGTACGGGTAGTCTGGCAACACACGCTGACTCGGCGACGAGCAGTTCCTCCCAGCGTTGTTCGATCTGTTGCGCAGGGAAATATTCGCGAGCCAGTTCTAGGAATAATTCGAAATGCCTGCTTTCAGATCTTGCCAGAGATCGATAGAAATTCTTCAATGGCCCAGCGGGGAGTGCTGCACCTATCAATGCAAAGCGCTCTGCCCCCCGTGCCTCGATCACGGCCCCTGTTAGCAAACGGTCCAGTAAGTACAGGTCTGAACCTTGTCGAATCCAGCCTCGAATCTCGTTGACGTAAGGATCTTTCTCGTCAGCACCCAATTGTAGCTGTCGCTCCTGAATCAACTTAACCACCTCGCGAAAGTGAACCATCTCCTCTACCGCCAATTCTGACATGACCGTGACGAGCCGCGTTCGATTGGGATAATGAGACAGCATCGAAAGCGCCATGCCGGCGGCTTTCTTTTCTGCCGCGGCATGATCAAGCAGAAACTGGTCAAAGTGCTCTAGAACGCATTCGAGCCAGTCGGGTGAGGAGGGAGAATGGAGAGGCGATGCAGGCATCGTGAGATTCTTGACGGAATGGTACAAGGGTAGCGTATTGAAGTTCGTGTGCAACAGGGCTGGCTCGTGATCGCTGGAGGCGCTGTGGGATGCGATAAAACGCAAGGAAGTGTTTGCCAACACCGGGACCCGCATGCGAGTGAGGGTGTTTGGTGGCTTTGACTATAGCGAAGAGGATCTGTATCGCAGCGACTTTGCCCGCCACGGTTACGCCAATGGTGTTCCTATGGGGGGTGATCTCACTGCCGCCCCCGGTGGCAAGGCACCGCCCCTGCTCATCGCGGCTTTGCGTGATCCCGATGGTGCCAATCTCGATCGCATGCAAGTGGTCAAGAGATGGACTAACGAAGATGGCTCAGCGGCGGAGCAGGTCTATGACGTGATCTGGTCAGGTGACCGGCAAAAAGACGCCAAGGGTAAAGTGCCGGCGGTAGGTAATACCGTAGATATTGAAACGGCGTCTTACTCCAACAGTATTGGTGCACCCATTCTGAGCGGCTACTGGCAGGACCCCGATTTTGACCCAGAGCAGCATGCCCTCTACTACGTGCGCGTGCTTGAGATCCCCACGCCGAACTGGACTACCTACGACCATGTGTATCTCGGCGTTGAGTTATCCAAAAAAGCAGTACTTTATCAACAGGAGCGCGCCTACACGTCCCCCATTTGGTATACGCCTTGAGCTGATTCAAAAGCCCAATCTCGGGCAGCAGCCCCTAAAAGAGAAAAGCCACCCATTGGGTGGCTTTTCTCTTTAATGGTGGAGGCGGCGGGAGTTGAACTGGGCGGTTGAGTATCTTTTTTTGTGTTAAGTCAGGTTACTGTCAAAGTGTCGGTTAAAGACAAGCTGAAGGACCTGATTCAGATAATCAGTCAACGGCAGCTCGCTGCCCGGAAACTTCGGCCTATCCTTGCTCGCGCTGAGCCCGAATGTACATGACCAAGAAGTTTCGTCCAATCCTGCTTATACTTTAAAGAGAACTGGCCAAAGCATACCGTTACCATCAGGAGACCTTCTTCACCTACAGCGTTTGACCAAAAATTCGTGCGGTGCCGCGGATGCAGGAGAAATTGGCACCTCTCAATAACGCCATAACAGGGAAAAATGTAGCCTCGCATTTGCTAAGGCTCCTGAGCAATCTTTAATTGTCACGGGAGAATGCTGACATCATGACAAATACGCTCAACACAGATGTCCTGATCATTGGAGCCGGCGCCGCCGGCTTAACCGCGGCATTGGCGGCGCACGATAGCGGCGCAAAAGTCACCGTTATCGAGAAAGGTGCAAGACTTGGCGGTACTGCTGCAATCTCAGGCGGTATTGTCTGGGTGCCAGATAATCCGCAGATGAACGCCAAGGGCATTCCCGACAATCGCGAGGACGCGCTGTCTTATTTCAGATCTTTGGACCATGGCGAAATGAACTCCGATACTTTGGAAGCCTTTGTCGATCAGGGTGCCAACGCGCTTGAGTTCCTTAACAGTCAAGGTGCCCTAGAGCTACACGTCCTCGATGGTTATCCCGACTATTACCTCAATCATCCCGGCGCGAAAGCCGACGGAGGACGGGCCCTCGATAACGCCCTTTTTGATTTTACCTCCCTCGGTGATTGGGCTGACAAAATATATAACGGCGGCGACATTGTGCGGATGATGCTACTCGAAACGCCGCTGGGCGGCGGCAGTGGCATTATCGACCCGGAGGAAATGCAGCGCCGTATTGAGGGTGATTTACGTGGTTGGGGCCAGGCATTGGTCGGGCGCTTGCTCAGAGCGTGCTTAGATCGCGAGATTGAGCTGTTACTTGAAACGAGCGCACGCAAGTTGGTAAATGAGGAGGGTCGAATCACCGGTGTCACCGTGACCCAACATGGTGTTGATCGAACTATCGACGCTCAGCGCGGCGTCATTTTGGCGACCGGCGGCTTTGAATGGGATGAGGAGTTAAAAACAACATTTTTGCGGGGCCCGCTAACTGCGCCCGCATCGCCACCCACCAATACAGGTGATGGCCTGAAAATGGCACTTAGCGCGGGAGCAGGTCTGGGCAATATGACCAGCGCCTGGTGGATACCAACACTGTCTATGAGCGGCGCGCGTTGGCCCGACAATGGTGCACCGCAAAAAGAAGCGCAGCGGTCGTTGCCGGTGCTGATCGAACGGACCCTGCCGCATAGCCTGATGGTGAATCGCAAGGGCAAACGATTCTGCAACGAAGCTAACAATTACTCCGCACTTGCTGGTGCTTTTCAGAGTTTTGATCCGGCCACCTATGATTACCATAATCTGCCCGCTTACCTGATTATGGACAGCCAATACCGTGGCCGTTATCCCATTGCGTCAGTGATGCCCGGCGACCAGTTACCGGACTGGATTTTACAAGCTGCGGACTTGCCAAGCCTGGCGAGCGCGTTGGGAGTCGATGCAGAGCAGCTAAAGGCCACGGTCTCCGCATTTAATACGCACGCGGAAAACGCCGAAGACCCCGAATTTGGACGCGGTGAAAGTGCCTACGACCGCTTCTATGGCGATCGCTCGCGACCCGATGCCGCCGCCACCTTGGGCTCAGTAGAAGTTGGTCCCTTTTTTGCTGTTGAAATTAATATGGGTGCGCTGGGTACTAATGGCGGCCCCAAAACAAATGGTGTAGCGCAGGTGCTAGATGTATACGGCGATATAATCCCGGGCCTTTACGGAGCAGGAAATGTGATTAGCAATCCAACGGGTAGTGTTTACGCCGGCGCTGGGGGTACCTTAGGTCCGGCCCTTACCTTTGGATATATTGCCGGTAAGTCAGCCGCTCAAGTGGGGGATCACTGATGACCAGGGTTTTAGTGCTTGGCGCAACGGGAGATCAAGGCCACCCCCTCATCACGCTCTTGCTGAACGCAGGCTTGACACCCATCGCCGCCCTGCGCAATCCCGGTGCTTTTCAGGGCACAGAGTTTGCCCATGTCGAAACTGTGCAGGCAGATATCTACGACGCTGAGTCTATAATTGGCGCGGCACGTGGCATAGACGCTATCGCAGCGCACCTGCCATTTGTCTTTGATCGCGAAAAAGCCGCAGCGCTCGGCAATAATATTGCGGCTGCAGCGACAGAAAATGGCGTTAAGAAAATTGTCTTCAACACCAGCTGCTTTGTGGCCGACAAGAACAACGACAACCCGGCTCATGATGGACGCCGCGATATTGAACAGGCGATTATTAATAGCGAGACGGCATACGCCATATTCGAGCCCAAAGTGTTTATGGACAATCTGATTCGCGGCTGGAACAAGCCAGCGATCGTCAATCAAGGCCTATTTGCTTATCCAGCCAAGCCAGATTTGCTTATTTCATGGATTTGTCTCGACGATGTCGCCGCCTATATGGTGGAAGCGCTTACCCGAGATGACATCCCCAGTGGTCGTTACGCAATTGGCGGACCAGAGGCCTTGGTGGGCGATCAGGTTGCCGAACGGCTGAGCAAGGTGGCAGGGAAGGTGATTACTTTTAATAGCCTTACACCCGATCAGTTTGCCTCCGGTATGAGTCTGTTGGTCACAGGCTCGGCACAAGTAGAGCCGCTATCAATCTACGATAGGATGGCAGGATTTTATCGATTCTATAACGAGCAAGACGTTTCTCCCTTGATTGCTGACAATGACAATATCAACAACATCTTTGCACATCGGCCTGCTTCGCTAGAGCAGTGGGCAGAACAACAAGACTGGACGGATCCCACCGACCCCGCGCTCAAAGTGAGAATGGCGGGGATGGCGTAGCGGGGGACGGCACAGTATTGTCTAGGCGCAAAATGGGCCTTTGCTGCCATGTTATGCGGTGGACTGCTTCAAAAAAAGTAGCGTTAGGCCGGTTTCATTTTTGGCTAACTGGCTTAGAGTGATGCCCCAGTCAACGCCATTTGTGGGCATCCTGCGGAGTCCAATTGAATAAGTCCCCAATGATGTCCCCAGATGTCACAGCATGGCCATGGACGCCAATGCACAATTTGGATATGAAAAACCCCGTAAGAACGGGGCTTTGTGGATCCAGCTGGACATCGCTGGACTTTAGTTTGGTGGAGGCGGCGGGAGTTTGAGTCTTCGCTGTCGCTCGACAGACCTTCGCTTCGGCCACCCGCGCCGTGCCGGCGCGGATTCAGCTTTCTGCCCGACCCCTCAAATGCAAAAGGGGCGACCCTTGCGGATCACCCCTTTTTCATTTGGTGGAGGCGGCGGGAGTTGAACCCATATTCGCCAACCCATATAAATCAGTGACTTGCGACGCCGTATCACCCCGCTCAAGCCCCAGAATGTAGCAGAGAATGTAGCACCGTTAAGGAGGGGAGGCAGGTGATCAGACCCTGTGGCGGGGATATATAGGTCTGGTTGGACTTGACAGGGTTTTGAAGGTGTAAAGTAATTTTAAGAGTTGTGTGCACAACTTGTTAGCTTCACGGGAATCTGAGTTCGCAACGTGCAGATTGATGAGGGTCAAAGCGGAACTATCACCAACCTCGATGGATAAGCCAATCCCATTATATGGTCCTCTTTTTCTACTCCCGCGGCAGTCTCTTATGCCCACGAAGACCCAGCAGGCCCATGAGCCCGCATAAAACCAAGTAGCCCAATGTTGAGACTACTGGAATGGGCTTAGCTGGTTTCTGACTTTCGAACTGCGGCTGCTTGTCTTTTGCCTTGCGACTAGCCACGTCAGTGGGATGTGCAGAAACGGTGTCAGTGGTACCTAGGACTCTCGTAACGGTCTGGAGTAGATTCTGGAAGCGGGTCTCCACCAAAATCTTGTCGGATATTTGAGAGAAACTTACCGTCACTGTGCAATTAGATACTAGCGCCTTGGTTGTATAAATAGTTCCAGACAAGATTCCACCGCAGGTTCCACCAACATCATCAATTTCATATCCATAATTAGCGGTGATTGTGAAAGACACGGTGCCATTTTCAGCAACGGCTTGCAGTGACTGTGGGCTAATAGAGCCATTGGGGCCTGCATTTGGTGTTACCGAATAACTCGTAGTGCTGGCGCCTTTACTGTCTGGCAAGTAATTGCCATCAGGCAGTATTTTGGGTAAGGCATACATTGAATCAGTGATTAGAGCATGCATGAGTAGGTCGGTGGTGGCGAAAGCTTCTGGTGAACAAGGCTCCCACTCAATCGAGATCTGCTGGCAGCGATCGCCAAAATTCTGACCTCCCAGATGGCTGGTCAATGCCCAATAGAAGTATTCGGTCGCCATGCAATCATATTCACAACTAGTATCGTCGTAGTGATACCAAGCATCCTCTGGATAGCTAGCGGGTACTTGCTCGAATTTGCCACCACGCGCCACGTCCATAGCATCCGTCATTTGGCTGTCTTGGGTTCCAAAAACTAACGGATAAGCTATCGCCCACCCAGCATCTGTCATTAGATGCCAGATTTCCTCGAGACTTGCATCGAATACACCCATCTGTGAGCTATCTGGATGAGTCTCTTCGCCGTAAAGGTTCTGCAGTACCATCGAGTCCAGCACGTAAATTGGTATGACAGACTCCATTTTTTCAATCACGTTTTCAAATTCTTCTTCTGTCGCAGCCATGATCAATGCCGCCTGTTTTTCCTGCAGTGCGTCGTAGACTGCCGCGTCGTCAGGCTCGCAGTCACCGTTATTATCAATGTACTGTGCAAAGATATTCGCTGCATGGATGATCTTGTTATTGGCAGTGTTTTGGGTGGCGAACACGCTAAGGCCAAATACCTTTATCTCCTTTGGGTAGACTTGCGCAAACCCTTGAGGCGCATCTACCCCAGTTGTGCCGACTTCTGAGAGTGCCCCAGCGACAAGGCAAGTGTTTGTC
>JAQWUD010000035.1 GCA_029242325.1 Luminiphilus sp. | reverse complement strand
AGTATCCACGTAGAGATCAGGATCTCCCTCAGCAACAGCCAACGCCACTGTCAACAGCTCGGTGTTGGCAGGCACGTCGATATAGTATTCAGATGATGTGCCAACAGCGCCTGACAGCCCTGACACCGTCACCCCATTGGTAAGCGCTATCTGCGAGGATGCCGCAGAGAAGCTGGCCGTTACAGTACAAGCACTGGTAACGGCGCCCGTAGTGTATGTGGTGCCAGTGAGGGACCCCTCACACCCACTTACAGAGCCAATCTCGTAACCACTTTCTGCTGTGATCTCGAATGTGGTGGTTCCACCTGAGAGGACGTCGACGGTCCCCGGAGAAATTGTCCCGCCTGTCCCGGCTGTCGCGGTTACAGTAATGTAGGTAGTGGACCCTGTCAGGCTCGCGGTAAGTGTCGCACCAGAGTAAGTGGAGTAGGCGCGTATTCTGATGTAATGGCGGCCCTCCGCAGGGTTAGAGATTTGGCATAGTTCGCTCTGACCTGCGTTATTCCAACTTCGGCAGGCCGCATCGCTATTTGTGGGCGGCGGAAAAGTAGTATCCACGAAGAGGTCAGGATCACCCTCAGCAACCGCCAACGCGACCGTCAACTCCGATGTGTTGGCAGGCACGTCGATATAATAATCCGAATATATGCCTGTAGAGCCTGATAGGCCTGTTACCGCCACGCCATCGGTCAGCGCTACAAGTGGGGAGGATATCGCAGAGAAGGAGGCCGTTACGCTACACGCTTTGGTAACAGCGCCCGTGGTGTATGTCGTGTTGTTGAGAGAGCCACCGCACCCAGTTACAGAGCCAATCTCGTAACCACTTTCTGCTGTGATCTCGAATGTGGTGGTTCCGCCTGAGAGGACGTCGACGGTCCCCGGAGAAATTGTCCCGCCTGTCCCGGCTGTCGCGGTTACAGTAATGTAGGTAGTGGACCCTGTCAGGCTTGCGGTAAGTGTCGCGCCAGAGTAACTAGAGTAAGCGTATATTCTGATGTAATGACGGCCCTCAGCAGGGTTACTGATTTTACATTCCTCATTGGAGCCTCTGGAGTTAGTACTACGGCAAGCCGCATTGCTATTTGTGGGGGGTGGAAAAGTAGTGTCCACGTAGAGGTCAGGATCACCCTCAGCAACCGCTAAAGCGACCGTCAACTCCGATGTGTTGGCAGGCACGTCGATATAATAACCAGAATATATACCTGCAGAGGCTGATAGGCCTGATGCCGCCACGCCATCGGTCAGTGCTGTCTGTGATTTCGGCGAGAAACTGGCCGTTACAGTACAAGCATTGGTAACAGCGCCCGTGGTGTATGTCGTGTTGTTGAGAGAGCCACCGCACCCACTTACAGAGCCAATCTCGTAACCATTTTCTGCTGTGATCTCGAATGTGGTGGTCCCACCTGAGAGGACGTTAGCAGTCCCAGGAGAGATGGTGCCACCGGTGCCCGCTGTCGCAGTGACAGTAAAGTAGGTCTGTTGGCCTGTGCTAAGTGTTGGCAGACACTGGGGCGAAGCCGCCGCCGCTTCAGCGACCTTTCTCGACATGAGATTTGGCACACGCTCTGGCTCTATCCCATATGAATGAGTCAAGCCGAAGGTATTCGCAATATTCGAGTTGCCACCGCCCCACCCGCCAGACGCTGGCGCATAAACATGGCAATAGCTCATAATAGTGCCATTACGGCCTGAAATAACGCCTCCCGTAAGCGAAGCGGATCCGGGGAGGCTAGTCGTCCCTTGAAAGCATTGAGTACTATTTTTGGGGTCCACGTAACAGCCATCAACTGGCAGGCTATTACCTTCTAAACCAGCATAGCAGTGAGTATGTGGCGAGCCAAAGTTGTGGCCCAGTTCGTGGGCATTCACAACAACGTCCCAATTAGCATTCACTTGATCTGTGGGAACGGATAACTCCGAAAGTCCACTGACTGAATACCCCCAACTGTCCCTGCAGAGCGTACCCGTGTATGCAATTCCTCCGCTATACAAACCGAGGTGGGCGACCAATGTTCGGTCGATATGGCCTCTGTTAGCTCTCCAATGGTCCCGAACTTGTTCGAGTCTAGTCTGGTTGTTCTTTCCATAATCCGGATAGGGATCTGATAAGTTTGTAAGGATAACCAGATCGCCCACCTGGAGCTTGGTCTTAACCTCTCGCTCGTACACCACGCTGTTATACGCAAAAAGTTTTGCAACATAGTCACTTACAGCCGATGCAGAATCGAACATTTCGTAAAGCTTATCGTCGATTTCTACGGCAATTGTCGCAACGTAAAGGTCATCAGGCGCTAATGTGTTGCCGTATCCAATATCAACTTTCATTGGCTTATCAGAGTCACTTGCTCGGTAAACGGATACGTAATACGTGCCAGCATCGGGATCTGCGATCCCGCATCTGTTGCTTTCACAGTGATCAAGCTGAGGCCAGACCGCAGCGGGATTAGGGTTGGTGGACAAATAAACTGCCGCTTGCTCTGACCCTCGGTTTACGCCTGAAACATAGTTGGCACCGGATGGCACGTCGATAGCATAGGGACCATGCCAGCCCTTTTGTTTTCCAATTCTTATGGATCTGGGCATCCTGAGGGTGTCACTACCACTTCGATAAGCAGGCGAAGGTCCCGGCGTTAGTTTTGGCGGCGTCAGGACCGGAGGATCCACATAATCAGGATCACCCTGAATCTGTGTCCTTTGTGCCAGCGAAGGGCGCAGCGAAGGGCGCTTATTTGCAGGTGCACGCCACCTAACAGCGCCGGCCTCCAAAGCACCATTAAATAATTTATTTTTCTTCCCAACTAAAAAATCAACCTTGTTGTTATTTTTATTCAACGTTACGAACGCATAGGAACTCGGGTCACCTTCAATGGTGCCTCGATAATAGATCTTGTCCCCGCCATATTGATCCGGAGACAAAGGCTTACCATCCAACCATACTTTTCGGGAGGAGCTAAATGGCTCGTATTTCGACAGACTGAGGCGTGCCTTGGAGTTCTCTGGATGCTTTATCGCTAACCTCAGATAATCTGGGCTCTGGGTGACCACTGTTCTAAATTGCAAAGCCGGGTCCGCACCCGACAACAAATCCACGCGCATCTCCCTTGTCGGCTCCGCATTGGCAAATGCTTGTGACCCGAGGAAGCAGAAACAAACGAGGGCCGCTAGCGGCCTGACATACACATTAAAGACGGTAATAACTCGCATCGCTCCGTTTAGCTGGCGCTAACTGGGTGACAGAGTTACCTAGAGTACGTTGAAAAGCAAGGAAGCCGGGGGCACAACTAAACACCACCAACTAGCTAAGGGCCATAGGGCCTAACAGAAGCTGGGTTCGTCTCCTGTGAGCCCAACAAGGCTTCCTCGACATCCGAATTGTATTTACCCAGTATCTCGGCTGATACAACGCACCGTCAGAACCATCATCCTCTTGTCTTGCGTACTCACTATCACCACTAAAGTCTATTGCCTTAGTCCAGTTGGTCGTGAGTGCAATTGCTGGTTCTGCGAGCGCAGTCAGGAGCAGAGCGGCAAATAGCCACCACTTGGGCGGCACTTTGGCTAACACGCCGCGGGTTTCTCGTTTTGTAGATCAGCCCTGAAAAAACGTTGCGCGCTTGTTGACGAAAGCTTTTCGGGTGGGTTGCTCCTGTTCCCGGTAGAATATCGGGAGGGCCTAGGCACCCTGAATTTTGTCGCTTGCGAAGGTTGAATAGAAATAAGTGGAGGACACCGCAGAGTCACATATGACACAGGTAATTTAACGCATGTAAATTGCGGTCATCCGCCTGCTGGAGCGAGCTGATCCGGGTTTGGAGCGGGTGGCCAGGGCCAACGGGTTCTCCCTTCACGCTGGGGTCAGCTGTGAGGGGAATCAGAAAGACAAGCGTGAGCGCCTGTGTTGGTATATTTCCCGACCGGCCGCAGCAGTCCCCCGACTTTCAATGAGTTCCACAGGCAAGGTGGTTTACACCTTCAAGACACCGCACTGGGATGGGACGACCCAGGTGGCCTTCGAACCGGTGGATTTCGTTGCCCGCCTGGCTGCTCTGGTAACCAAACCCCGCGTCAACTTCACTCGGTACCACGGCGTCCTCGCCCCGAGCCACCGCTGTCGTGGGCTGGTTACACCTGCCCGGCGAGGGAAAGGTGTCAAGTCTATCGCCAATGCAGAAGTTCGCTCTGCAGCGGAGCGCCATGCCGCCATGACCTGGGCCCAGCGCCTAAAACGTGTGTTCAATATAGATATCGACGTCTGCGCCCGCTCGCCTATTCAGAGTACGATCAACCTCACCTGCCTGAAGCACGGTGTGGACGAGGCCACTTAGGCTGTGCAGTAACTCGGGCCAATGACACAAACTCAGCACATCGTTGGGTTGATAGCCCATAGACGCTTCTGCCTGCTTCAAAAAAGGTTCGCATCGCTCCATGAGCTACTTTTCAGGCGCTGGTATACGCGTCATTTCGACCACCTTCTATTTGAAAAAAACTGTTTTAGCGATTGGAGTGGAGATTCAATGCTCGCTCCAAATGCTGATGAAAGTGCACGATGGCTTTTTCAAAGTGACCGAACGTGAGGTGGGTGTTGGCACCGCTGGCCAATCCTTGCTGAATCGCAGTGGCCGCGGCGCGATCCTCTTCTTGGCCTGAGTCGTTGACAAAAGCCGCGTCTCGTCGGGCCTCTTCGGTAGTAATTGGGGCGTTGTCTGGGGCGGCGTTTATCAGACTGTAAATGACCCATTGAGACTGGCTGGGTGAGATGGGTTCAAGAATGACGAGATTACTGTGCTTTGACAGCACCGAGATACTGGCATTGGGGAACAGCATGTAAACCGAAGTCACCAAGCCGGTCAGGTTGAGTTTATCGGGCGCAGTACCACGTACCTGCTCGATGCGCTGAAAGGGGTACACCACGCGCGAGTGCGGCCCGAAGGCCTCAATGACATTGAGATTGTCGTAGCCGAAAGGGTAAAAGGATTCTTGATGCAGGGACTTGATGTGATAGCCCTCCATCAGTGTTTCATACAGCAACTTCCAGTTAGCACAATCAGTGAGTACTTGTTGATCAAACAGTGCTTGAGAACCTGAAAAATAATCCAGTGCGTCTGACAGTAGCGCGGGATCTATGTCGCCCTCCTGCTGCACGTAGATAATCCCACCACGCTCTGTTGCGGAGACTTCCTTGAGGCCGTGTTGGTCTCGGTTCACATTCGGGAAGCCGCTCTGCCCTGGAATTCCTTTGAGGGCACCATCGAGCCCATAGGTCCAGCCGTGGTAGGGGCACGAAAAGGCTTTTGTGCAGCCGCTGCCCGCCGCTACCTGCATACCCCGGTGTCGACAAGCGTTGATAAAGGCCCGCACGCGGCCGTCTTCTCCCCTCGTTGCAACAATTGGGCTGCCTGCTGCAACGCGAGCCAGGTAGCTGTGGTTTTCGGGTAGTGCTGCAGAGGGACAAAATGGCGTTGGATGCTGCCGTATCAGCGCACACTCTGCCTTGAAGCGCTCGACACTCAGGTAGTGTGACACGGGTTCGCGCCACACCCGCTCACCGAGGTCGGTTGTGCCGTCATCAATGTGCCGGAAAATACGTTCGGCCAAAGTGGCATCGTCAAGCAATGGAGTGCTGACGACACCGTTGGCGGTATTTTTCATGGTCATTGCCTTTTCCCGGTGGCTGAACCTTGAGCCTGAGTGAATTTTCCCCTCCGGTAAAGCCTGCAGTTTTCGGTGTGCGGTTAGAGCAAGGGCAGCGCCCTTAAGCACCTATTTCTTAGATAAGCGGTCATCTTCTTGTCTGGCGGCTCATCAGGCTCATATTTTTACAACGTTACCGCAGATTGTTCTTTGTCATGAGCAAACGATGCGTCGTCGACTGTTAACGCGGATTTAACCTCAAACCCCTTAGACCATCCCACATATCACTTGATTCATTTGATGTAGGGCGCGCGATTATGCTGATATTCTCGGGCGCCCCGCACGACCCCTGGCATCAGGGCCCTAGGAGCGTCTGTGTGCCGATACCTACTAGTCTTTTTGAGTATAGGGCGCATAAAAGGGCTATCGAGAGCAGATATTCTCATGGATACGAGTCACCAGACCTGAAAAGATCGCGAAAAGCCGGTCTATCACCCTGAAATCTTACTGGCGTCAGTCATCGAATAATTCACTTCCGGCCATTGCTGGTCT
>JAQWUD010000020.1 GCA_029242325.1 Luminiphilus sp. | reverse complement strand
GACGAACTTCCGGGCCAAATGTTCATCAAGGCAGGCGGCATGGAGGACACCAGCTGGTTAAAAGTTGAGATGACCTGTTGGACCAGCACCGCGTGTGGCTGGCTGCCACCCGACCAAAACACTGCCACTTTTGAGCGAAATCCGGGCCTGTAGCACACGCTGGGCTAATCCAGTCCAGCAGGTCCACACCCCCTTGAAGCCTCGCATCGGGATCATACCGGTGGTCCATTCCACCTCATGCTGACGCCTGCTTTCTTCCGTTTCTGGCAACCGTATAATTTTGAGTCGTCGAATAATCATCAAATAGCGGCATTATTACTACTAGCGGGAATATTCATGTAAAAAAACAATCACACCTGTTTGCTTCCATTCAACGTCTGTGTCCACCTCCGTCAGCAACAAATGTCTACCACTCAGCGATATCTGATAATCAATAAAGTCTGGAGTAAGCTCATGAGAGATGCCTTTCCCCGTAAATCACCGCTGGCGCTCGCTGGACTGAGGAAGAGAAGGATCTGGACAACCGCAGGTTTGACTCAAACGAAACCCGCCGTGCAGGTGGTCCTATTGCGGGCCAACTCACACCCAACTACGGTGATAACAACGCCACCTCCCGCTTCGTTCTCCAGCGCGAGCTGAGCTTTGGTATGGTTTACGGCTCCTACGCGACTGGCTACCGAGCAGGAGGTTTTAATGCGCGTGGCAGTAATGAACCCACAGTAGGCCCCTACGACCCCGAAGAAGTAGGCAGCTGGGAGATAGGGCTCAGAACCCAGCCGACGGATCGGCTTCAGCTAAACCTGACGGGCTTCGTAGCGGAATACACGGACAAACAGCAGTTTGTTGTTACTGACGGTACTCAGTGCGAGTTAGCAGCGACTCAGACTTGTACTTTTATTCGCAATGCGGCGGAAACCACTAATCAAGGCGTTGAGGTTGAAGGCGTTTGGATGCCAACGGATCGTCTGACGATTCGGGGCACCTATGGTTACCTAGACGCGGAGTTCGACTCCTATGATTTCGATGGCACCGATATCTCTGATCGTGCTCAAGTCATCTACGCGCCAGAGAACACTTTTAGCCTGATGGCTGACCATACGTCATCTGTTCTTGGTGGCACGCTCATAGTGTCAGGGACCTTCAGCTACCGCAGCGACGTGTGGGGCGCAGCCGCCTATGAGACCTATAACTACGAGACGGGTCCGGTTATCAATATTGACTCACACGACCAGCTTGATCTCAGTGCCACATGGCTACGTGATGTGGCGCAAGGTCAGCTCAAACTTATGGTTTACGGCACGGATGTCCTCGAAGGGGACGGTCGCGTAGCTCGCGCTTATGATGCTGGCGCCTTCTCATGGTCGGAGCTTGTACCGGGTCGACAAATCGGTGTGACGGTAGGTTACGAGTTTTAATTTTCCGATAGTTATATGAAAAGCCACCTCCGGGTGGCTTTTTTGTATCTGATCAGACACCCTGCATTAAAAAATCACTGAGAAAAAAGATGCACTCAAAGATCCACTCGATAACCGTCACAAACGAGGAGTAACGCAATGATGCATTCTGTGGTGCTGGCACGTCGGCCAGCCGGCAACCCTGTTGAAGCGGATTTTGCCGTCATGTCAGAGTCTCTGCCCGTGATCCCAGAGGGTTCCTTCCTGACCCGCAACGACTACGTCTCACTCGATGCTGGTTTCCGCAACTGGATGAATGAGGATTCAGGAGACGAGATACTGCCTGCGATGCCATTAAGCGCGCCGGTGATGGGTTTAGTGCTCGCCGAGGTCCTCGAGTCGAAGCATCCTGATTACGCTATTGGTGACAAACTGATGGCGCGTTTCGCCTGGCAGACTCACAGCCTGAGCGATGGCACGGACTTTATCGCCAGATTACCCGCTGAGCTCGAATTCAACCCCAGCGCCTATATGGGCGTGCTGGGCGATACAGGAATGTCTGCTTACTTCGGCATAACAGATATCGCGCAACTCACCAGCGAGGATACGATATTGATTAGTGGCGCCGGGGGTGCGGTGGGCAGCATTGCTGGTCAAATTGCCAAGCTCATGGGTGCGCGCGTCATCGGCATCGTTGGATCAGAGGCCAAAGCGGAGTGGATCCGAAACACATTGGGCTACGACGCCGCCGTAGTGCGATCAGAGGACACTTCGCTCTCTGAAGCGATACAGGACGCCTGCCCAAATGGCGTCGATGTGTTTTTTGACAACGTTGGCGGGAAAACGCTGGAAGCGGCCATCACCAACATGAATCACCGCGGCCGTCTGGTGCTGTGCGGCGCGATCTCAGGATATGGGGTCATACCTCACGGACCCAATAACCTTTTTGAACTCATCACTAAAGAGCTATCAGTCGAGGGCTTTATGACGCACTTCCGGCATGAACGCTACGACGAGGCCCGGGAGCAGCTTTCAGCGTGGCTTCGACAAGGCGTTATCCAGTCTCCGGAACACCGTCTTGAGGGTATCGAGAACGTCGGCAAGGCGTTCGCGGACTTATTCGCAGGGGAAAACTTTGGCAAGACCATCGTTGCGCTCTAAGCCAACCAGTGCCGCTATCGGCAACACGCTGCTAAGCGCTTGGACTTCCCGCATCGCGCGCGACCCGTTTCAGCGCGGGCTTCCCGGCGATATAGCGACGGTGCTACCGGCAAGCGCAGCACCGAGCTGCCTGCCGGCGCGAAATGTTGTTTTAATCAGGCGTGTTTTCCCCCAGCCGTGACCTTTCTACTCGGTTGCCCTTCTGACTGAGCTTCAACCACTTATCAATCGAGGGTCACCTTTATAGGAAGGGTATCGAGACCCATCGTGGTGCCGCCGTGACCCGTTACCGCCCTCTCGGAGAGTAGTTCGAGCGAGCCAACACGATCAAAGAAGGCCTCCAAAACAACTCGAACCTCCATCTTGGCTACGTGAAGGCCGATGCACTTGTGAGCCCCTGCACCGAAAGCATGGTGCTGGTTGCGCTCCTTCTTACTGCGTTCCGGGTTAAATGTATCGGGATCTGCAAACGTCCTCTCGTCCCGGTCAGTCACAAAACTGGGGACGACAATATTGTCACCCGCCCTAAATTGCACGCCGTGAAACTCAGTGTCTTGCTCGCAGATTCGGTTGAGATTAATAAACGCATGCATGCGCAGGAATTCATCAACTGAATTGGCAATTTTGCTGCGGTCAGCTTTGAGGCTCTCGAATAGCATTTCGTCACGGGCAAGATGCCGGATAATAAAGCTCAGCATGGTGGCGACCGTATCGATGCTGGCGAGGAACAGCAGGTAGCAGATCGCGTGCACCTCCTCCAACGCCAACTTCTCGCCCTCGACCTCGACATCCAGCAACATGCCGACAATATCGTCGCTTGGCTGCTCCACATGCCGCCTAACGACCTCAAACAAATAACCACCAATTTTTTCGCCGCACGCTACCCGCTCTTCCATGGAAGGCGCTCGATAGAACCCTGTCTCCCAGGCATAGAACTCGTCAAGGCGCTCTGGCTCAAGCCCCAATTGACGCACGAATAAACCCATGGAAATTGGCTTGGCGACTTTCCAGAGGAAATCAAATTCTTCCGTCGGCAGCACTTCATCCAGCACCTCGGCGGCCAATGCCTCAGCACCCATTCGCAACCGCTCCACCGCGATGGGTTCAAAAATCGGCAGCAACAATCGGCGGTACCGCCGGTGCTCTGTCGCATCACTCTCCAATGGGATCAATCGAGGGCGCTGCGCCATGTTTGCAGGGATACCGATGGGGAAGGAGCCAAAAAGCTCAGCATTACTCAGAATCTCTCGGCCTAATTCATGTGAAGTGACCAACCAATGACCGCCGTTATGAGGCGTATATACGACGTCTCGCGGGTCCTTGACCAGCGAATCCAGCAATCGCTGCTGCGGGTCAACAAACAATCCACTGTCGTCAACAATATCAAAATCGCTCAGCAACGCTTCGGGCACATCGTTCAATTTTGTCGGCATCTTTCAGTCCAGTGTCACTAGGCACTTGCCACGCGAGGCACCGTGCATCATGTCGCAGAAGGCACAAGGTGTTCGCTCGATTCCCTCGTAGACCGCATCAAAGCTTTTGATCTCGCCACGCTGCAAGCGGCCGAGCAAATCCTCCGCAATCTGCGGAAACTGTTCGAAATAATCGGAAAACATAAAGCCCTCCATCCGGGCCCGCTTGGTGATCAGCTCCCAACTATTTGTCAGTGGCTCTACCGCTGACTCATATTGGGAAATCGCGCCACACAGCACCAATCTTGCCTGCTCCCGCAATTGGCCCATAACGATATCCAGGGTCTGGCCACCCACATTGTCAAAGAAAATATCGATACCTCCGGGGCAAGCTGCTAATAATGCGGCCGCCAAATCAGGCTGGGTATTGCGATCAATCACCTGATCGTAACCGACCTCGCGCTCCAACCAGTCGGCCTTATCGCGCGTGCTGGTCAATCCGATAACACGACATCCCGCCGCCTTTGCCAATTGGCCAACGACGGTGCCGACCGCTCCGCCAGCGGCACTGATCACTACGGTCTCACCGCGCTCCGGCTGACCGATCTTAAACAACCCTATCCAGGCGGTCATGCCGGTGGGTCCGAGCATTCCCGCGTAGTGGTAAAGGGGAATATCGGGGGCGACGTTGAGGGGGGAACACAGATCAGCGCCATCCAGCACACTGCTCTCTTCCCAAGCCGTGCGCGCACTGACCAGCGTGCCGACTGGGTAATCCGGGTGATCAGACTCCGTCACTTCGCCCAATACGATGCTCTGCACAGGGTCACCGATCTGCATGCCGGTAAGGTAATTATCCCCTGCCCCTGCGGTCATCCATTGACGAAAACCGGCGTCCAGCGAAATCACGCGATTACGTGTCCGAAAGTGGCCTGCAGGCAAGGCCGATTGAGGGACCTCCACCACGCCAAAATCACCTTCCTCTACTGAGCCTTCCGGATGTCTGACCAGCACCACTGCGCGACTCATGAGACCGCCACCTCGATCATTCCCTCCACCACACGCACATCGAAAGTCGGCAGGGCTTCGCGGGTCAGTTGCCCCATGGGGTTACCATCACGCAGGTCAAATCTGACGCCGTGCAGCGGACAGGAAATAAAGCAGCCCCGGATCCGCCCACCCTCGAGTTCAGCCTCTTGATGCGTACACCGATTTTCCACCGCGTAGAGCGCTCCGCCAGCGCGGCAAATCAATATCTTGCGGCCATTAATCGTCACCGCACGGCTGTCATTATCTGACAGGTCCTCGTCGGCAAGCGCGGGTTGAAAATCCGTCAAAAGAAGCTCCTATTGAGTTGTGAGTGTATTCGTAAAAAAACCGGCCAGAGCGGAAATGGTAGCACCGCAGTTTAAGAAAAAAACCATCTTGCTTGCTTATTTTTATAGTGCTCGCTAGGCTTCGGCCTGATTCTGATTTTTGCCTTTGAGGTCACTATGAGCCACGGTAACAAACAACAATGGATTTTGGCCAAACGCCCCTCGGGCATGCCGGACCCCTCGGAAGTCGTCTTGCAAGAAGCCGCCATTCCCGAGACGCCACCGGGCATGTTGTTGGTCAAGAATCACTACATCTCTCTTGACCCTGCCATACGCTTTTGGATGTCAGACATCCCCAACTATCTACCTCCGATCCCCATCGGAGATCCCGTGCGCTCGACGGTAGCCGGTGAAGTCGTTGAGAGCGGGAGCGACCAGTTCAAACCCGGTGATCGTATCTTTGGTCTGGGCGGCTGGGAGACTCACAGCACTATCCCCGCAGAGTTTTGCACCAAAGTCCCCGAAGACAGTGAATTCCCACTGCACTACTACACCAACATACTGGGTGCTGTTGGCCTAACGCCTTATTTCGCTATTGCGGAGGTAGGGGCTGCGAAAGCCGGGCAGACGATGCTGATGAGCGCGGCGGCCGGGGCGGTGGGATCTATCGGCGGTCAGATCGCCAAACTGATGGGCCTGAAGGTTGTCGGCATCGCCGGCACAGACGAAAAATGCCGCTGGGTGGTGGATGAGCTCGGCTTCGATGACTGCATTAACTATCGAACCACACAGGACATGGAGTCCGCTATCGGGGCTGCGTGCCCGGAGGGTATCGACTTTTATTTCGATAATGTCGGCGGCGAAATCCTCGACGCAGCACTGATGAATATGAATAAAGATTCTACGCTGCTTTTCTGCGGCACCATTAGCACCTACAACGCCACCGAACCTGTGCCCGGGCCCTACAACTATTGGCAAATACTGGCACGAACCATCACAGTAAAAGGCTACCTAGTCAGCGATCATTACCACCGTATCGAAGAGGGACAGGCAGTATTGAGCGAGTGGCTCAAGGCGGACAAACTCAAGTTCCGTGAGCATATTAATGAAGGCATAGAGAACTGCCTGGATACCTACAACTTGCTGTTCACGGGTGGCAATGAAGGGAAATTAATGCTCAAACTATGAGCGCGTCGTAGCGGCTCAGCTCAAAGAAAGTCAAAAAAAGGGGCCCTTGAGGGGCCCTTTTTTATCTACGCGGTACCTGCGTTCATAGCTCAGGTTTGGGCGCGCGCTCGTCACCATCGCTGTACCACTTCACCCAACGGTGAAAGTATTGGTTGCCACGCTCATTGCGGCCAAAAATCACGCTCTTCATAAGCCCGGTTTCGAGGCCCTTCTGCAGTTTCATGCCCACGTTGTAGTCTTCCTCCTGCACCACATTGCGGAGCCAATCTGCCATCTCGACACGCGCGGTGTCATCCTCTTCGTTCGCAGGCGGCGTCGGGTGCAGGAAATGGAGGATGGTCGTATTTTCCATGGGACCAGGCCCCGGAATCATCTGAGCCACCTGTGTAATTTCCGGCGCAATAAAGATCGACACATTAGGGAAAAAGAGTCTAATAAAGTCGTAGCCTTTAGTCTCATGCTGCCAGAGCTCATTGGGCTCAATATCACCCAGCTCCATCAGATTCTTCGCCGCAAAACCGACCAACTGATGCGGCCCATGCGCGTCATATTCCATAACATTGGTGAACGTTCTGGGCTCAATGGTTTCTGGGTGCGCAGCCTTAAAATGGTAGCCCTCGAGATAGCCGTCATAAGCGACCTTCCAGTTAGGGCCATGAATAATGCGGTTGCCCACATAAGTCCAGTTATCCATCCCCTTGGCGGCTACGTCGTCCATCATCTCCCCGAGGTAGGACCGGATATCGACATCGCTCTCTGGATCCAAAACCGCGAAGATCAATCCACCTTCCTCATGGCTCGGGAACGCCACCAAATCGCGAGCGCCTTCGCAAACCTCGCCGAACTTGGGAGCGTCAGCAATGGCTCGCAGGGAGCCATCCGATTTAAAGGTCCACCCATGGTAGGGGCAGCTGAATAACTTTTGACTTCCGCAAGACTCAGAGGTAAGTCGCATACCCCGGTGGGTGCAAACGTTCATCAGCACCTTTGCGCTGCCATCAGCCTGTCGGGTGATCAGGAGCGGGATACCGAGAATATCCAGCGTCCTGAAGTCGCCTGCTTCCGGGATTTCCTGGCTGACACCAACCAAAATGGGCTGGCGTTTGAAGATGGAGTCCATCTCTTGCTGCCATTGCTCTGCGTCGGTGTAGTCGGTAGAGGGCACTTCCATCGTGTCAACGGCCCAATCGGTGGTGCCATTAGCGACATGGTCGATCAGGCGCCCGGCCATGCGACTGTATTGAAGCTTTGTGTCTATTGTCATCTCTGCGTTCTCCTGCGCTGTCGCTAATCCGGCATCACCAGATCACCCACGGCGGCGACCTCATAGCGACGTACTTCCATATCCAGTATCTCAAGTGATGCACAAGCCTCTAGAAAAGCACCAACGTGAGCGGTTTTCAAATGTGCATCAAGGTCTTCCTGGGACGCCCATTGTTCAGAAATCCACACTACGCAAGGATCAGTCACGTCCACCGCAATACCATACCACTGACAACCCGGTTCCTGCCGCGTGCCGGCTACCACCGCTTCTGCTGCCTGAGCGTATCCCTGTGCGCTGTCGGCACTGAGCTGAATCCTGACAATCACGCTGACTGTGCTCATCTTACTTCCCCCATAAATGCCGGCCCAAACTAAATTTCAACAAAGAAAAAGTCAAGCGTGCTTGCTTTTTTATACTGCCGTACCTAACCTTGTACTGCTCAGTAACGTAAGGTCAAAATCCAGCTTTAAAGCCGCTGCTTATCGCACCGCCAAGCAGATCTGATACAAGGTTAGGCACGCTCATCAGCGCATAACGGTTATGCGCGGCACTCTAGGTTGCATCCCTGAGGACACTCACTGTGACAAATCGACTCCAAGATAAAGTTGCCCTGATCACGGGTGGCACGAACGGTATCGGCAAAGCGGCGGTCTATGGCATGACTGAAGAAGGTGCCAGGGTGGTGTTCACCGGCAACAATACCGATGCGGGTGACGACATTGCCAAGGAGACCGGCGCGATTTTCGTTCAACATGCAGTACAGGATGTTGAAGGCTGGGAGAGAGTGAAGGCGGCCATCCGCGATCACCATGGTCGGCTGGATGTGACGTTCTCCAACGCAGGGACCAATACCGGTGACAGCGACATCGAAACCGTCGCAGTCGAAGCGTGGAAAAACCTGCTTGATGTCAACCTGACCGGCATGATGCTGGCCATTAAGGCCAGTATTGAGTTGATGAAGCAGAATCCCGGCGAGAGTGGCGGATCCATTGTGCTGAATAGCTCGATCAACGGCATTCTCGCGCTGTCGGGCGACGTGGCTTACTCCACAACAAAAGGTGCCCTGCGCTTACTCGCCAAATCTACCGCCGTGCACTTGGCCAAAACGGGCACCGGTATCCGCTGCAATTCCATCCACCCCGGCGTCATTGAAACGCCCCTGATTCAGGGAGCGATTGACGGCGCGCCAGATCCTGAAGCGGCGCGGAATATGCTAGAGGGCATCGCTCCGGTCGGCCGGCTAGGCAGCATGCAAGAGATTGTCGCTTTGGTGATCTACCTCGCCTCCGATGACGCGCAATTTATTACCGGTTCAGAAATTGTGATCGATGGTGGCTCAACGGCAGGACTTCCTGGGGTCTAAACGCCGTTGCCAGGAATACTTACTCGCCGTGAAGCACGGTGAAGACCCGCCTGCTGAATTGCCACTGCCCGTCAATCTTGACGCACTCGTCGTCGTACTGCCCGCGGGGTCGCAACTCAGTGCCGTCTTGTGTCACCGCCACTTCGTCGGTGTAGCTGCGCATTGTGGCCCGGTCACCATCGACGCTGATAGAACCTGGCATAGCCATCATATTGACGAAGGGGAACATTTTCATTGCTTCGAGCCAGGCGCCAACAATCGTTTCACGACCTTTCAGACCATCCATCCCCAAATGAGGTAGCTCCCACACCGCATCCACGGCCCAGGTCGCACCCCAGATGTCGGCATCGCGCTGGTTTACCCCTTCACAATAGCGCTCTAACAGCGCGCGAATGGCAAGTTGGTCCTGGTGTTGGTCACTCATTTCTTGGCACCTCTTGATTACTCTCAGTTATTGATTGATCAGACCGCCGTCGATCACCATTTGCGCTCCAGTCATGTAAGTCGACAGATCTGACACCAGAAACAATGCCGCATCAGCGATCGTTTGGGGCGGCCCCATATAACCCATCGGCACCGCCGCATTGAGTTTCACATACTCCTCAGGATTGTCCACGGAGGACTGTCGCTGCATATTAGTGTCGATTAACCCGGGGTGAATCGTGTTGCAGCGAATGCCGTCCGCAGCAGTCTCCGCTGCGATGGTTTTGGTAAAGCCAATCACACCACCCTTGGCCGCAGCATAGGCACTACACGCTGGCACACCCACCAAAGCCGCCACGGACGACATGTTAATGATGGAGCCCTTTACCCCGGTCTCGCGCATCACCGCTACGGCCTTCTGCGTGCCCAGAAAAACGCTGGTCATGTTCACCAACATCTGCCGGTTGTAGTCTGCCAGCGTCAGCTCGGGCAAGGTCTTCAGAATGGCGATGCCCGCATTATTGATCAGCGCATCAAGCCGGCCGTGCTCAGCTTGGATTTGCGCCAGCGTGCTGTCCCACCCCGCCTCATCGGTCACGTCCTGCTCCCAGGCCAGTGCCTGTCCTCCCGCGGCCACAATTTCAGCGGCGGTCGTGGCGGCGCCCTCAGCATCAACATCGGTCACTACGACAATGGCGCCTTCGGCAGCCAGCTTGTGCGCAATGGCATGACCCAAGCCAGGATTCGACGCGCCTCCCGTCACCAAACATACCTTCCCGTCAACCATACCCATGCTCTACTCCTCTACTGCCTAATTACTCTCTGTGAAAATCCGCCGGCCCAAAATGACATCTCGTATCATTGGCTCACGCATCACCGTCTTTAGTATCGCTAAAATAAACTCGCTCAAGGTGGTCCGTCACTGCCTCGATCATGCGTCTGGCGCGTTGTTCCCGATTCGAAGATCGATGCGCAACGCCCATGCCCTGCATCACAAACTGCACCAGATCGTGCGCTGCCTGAAGTGATTTCACTTGTTTCCAATGAGGAAAAACTAAACGCACCGTTTTCAAAAACTCGCGCTCAAAATCTCGCTCAACCTCTCCGACCGCCTCCGCGAGCGCGGGATCGGTGCGCGCCGCCCCCAGTAACTCCTGATACGCCACAAAGGAAGGCAAATTGACGTACTTCCACGCAGCCTCAACCGAGGTTCTGATGGCTGCCCGCGTCATTGTCTGGTCGGGCGAATCGATATCCACCATTAAATCCCGATACTCGTTGAGCCGCCGCACGTGCAGGTACCCCACCACCGCATTCATCACCGCGGACCGGGAAGGGAAATGATGCATCATGGCGCCTCGGGAAACGTTGGCTTCCTCTGCGATCATCGCTGTCGTCGTATTAGCATAGCCGTGGTCCACAAAACACCGCACCGAGGCTTCCAGAATACTCTGGCGGGTGAGGGCGCTTTTTTCCGCCTGCCAGCCCTCTCC
This sequence comes from Luminiphilus sp., assembly GCA_029242325.1. Classification (GTDB taxonomy): domain Bacteria; phylum Pseudomonadota; class Gammaproteobacteria; order Pseudomonadales; family Halieaceae; genus Luminiphilus. The sequence continues at coordinate 93,457 of JAQWUD010000020.1, read as the reverse complement.
GGTGTACCCATGGTTTCCACCGCGGGCTGCCCGTCGGGCCGAGGCAGTGGCTCCCGTTTTGGCCGATTTCATACGCACTCCTTTTTTGGGCGCTACTTAACGGACACTGCTTTGAAAAGGGTGGTTACGTCAGCGCGAAGCCAAGAACGCAAACAATCCAGCTTGCTTTTTTTATTGGCAGTATCCTAGACTGATTTCAGTAATGCGACTACCCCGATCAGGACACTCACCCTGGCCGCGGGCAGGTCGCGCCATGATCCGTAGGATGCTGCTATGCCTGACGCTAAACCTCTTCACGATGGCCTTTTCAGCTGGCCAGACGCTCCGTCGACCCTCATGGGAAGTCGGTGCCTTGACTGCGGGGAGCATGCCTTCCCCAGCCAGAAATCTTGTCGTGCTTGCTCAGGCCAGAATATGACTGCCGCAGATCTGGGCAACGAGGGTGTGCTGTGGACCTGGACCATACAATCCTTTATGCCTAAGACCCCCTACCATACGGACGAAACGCCCGAGACCTTTAAGCCCTATGGTGTGGGCTACATCGAGCTCGCCTGTGGACTCAAGGTAGAGAGCCGACTGCGGGAAAATCAGGCTGAGCAACTAAAAATCGGTATGCCAATGAAGCTGGAAATTATCACCGTGCGCAAAGATGATGAGGGATCGGATTTACTGACCTTCCAATTTTGCGCTTCAGAGGAGCAAGGGTAATGGACGTTGCAATCGTGGGCTTGGGGATGCACCCCTTCGGTCGAACACCCAGCATGACGGGCCTTGAGCAAGGCGCGGCAGCCGCCAGAGCAGCGCTCGCAGATGCGGGGGTGGACTTCAAAAGGATGGAGTTCGCCTACGGCGGGAGTCAGGATGGCGGAAACGCTGATTCATTAGTCAACCTGCTGGGTCTCACCGGCCTGCAATTTACGAATGTCGCTAATGGCTGTGCTACGGGTGGCAGCTCCCTGCATGGTGCTTACTCGGCCATCAAAAGTGGACAGTACGATATCGGACTGGTGGTCGGCTTCGACAAACATGAGCGCGGCGCATTCAACGCCAAACCTGCCGACTGGGGACTGGACGATTGGTATGGCGAAACCGGCCTGATGCTGACTACCCAGTACTTCGGCATGAAGATACAACGCTACATGCACGATCACGGCATCTCCCGGGAGACCCTGATTCGCGTCGCGGAAAAAGCCTTCCGCAATGGCTCCCTCACACCCACCGCTTGGCGTCAAGCTGCGCTGTCCTGGGAGGAGATTGAAAACGCCCCAATGGTCAGTGAGCCGTTGAACAAGTTCATGTTTTGCTCCCCCGCGGAAGGCGGGTGTGCGTTGATCGTCTGCCGTGCAGATATTGCACATCAATTCCACCCCCGCCCGATTTATCTGAAAACCGCGGTTGTGCGGTCTCGCAACTACGGTAGTTTTGAGGTTTTTAGCCCGTCTCAACCGCCAGAAGTCGCCCACTCGCCTACGGTCACTGCATCGCAGGCAGCATTTGAACTCGCCGGCGTAGGCCCCGAGGACATTGATGTGGCTCAGCTTCAGGATACCGAGGTGGGGGCCGAGATCATGCACATGGCGGAGAACGGGTTCTGTGAACATGGCGACCAGGAAAACTGGCTGGCCGAGGGGGTTACCGAGATTACCGGGCGATTACCGGTCAATACTGACGGCGGGTGCCTCGCCAATGGCGAGCCAGTGGGTGCGTCGGGTCTGCGGCAAGTTCATGAAATCTGTGTTCAGCTTCGCGGCGAGGGAGGAGCTCGTCAGGTGGCAGGCGATCCCCAAGTAGGCTATACCCATGTGTATGGCGCCCCCGGTATCAGCGGCGTCAATATTCTGGCGAGATGAGTCCGCTTTATTGCGCAAAGCACCGAAGGATTGTGAAGGGATAGACGATGGCAAATACAGAAAAGAAACAGCAAGGAGATGGAGGCCGATTTGTCGGCACCACCTGGCAGGACCTTTTGGATCTGGAGACCGTTGAGGTTCCGGACTATCTCCGGGTGCAGAGCAATCCGGACATGGGCGATGAAGATCTTTCAGTCGACCGCTACGTCAGCCAGGCGTTTTTCGATAAAGAAAAAGAGGAAATGTGGCCAAGGGTTTGGCAAATGGCCTGTCGCGAAGAGGACATTCCCGAACCGGGCGATCATTTTGTTTACTGGATTATTGAGCGCAGCGTCATCGTCACGCGGACACCGTCAGGCGAGATCAAGGGCTTCATCAACTCCTGTCGACACCGTGGCCGCTGCTTGCGTGATGAGTCAGGCTCTGTCGATAAATTCCGCTGCCCCTTCCATGGCGCCACCTGGGATCTGGATGGCCAATTCCAGGGATTTCCTATCGATTGGGATTTTGAACATACCGCCGACCGTGACATGAGTCTTTTTCAGGTCAAGGTAGCCACCTGGGGTGGTTTTATCTTCATCAACTTCGATCAGGACGCTCAGCCACTTGAAGAATACATGGATGTATTGCCCGATCACTTTAAGCGCTTTCCACTGGAAGATTACTTCAAAGGCGTGCACGTGCAGCGAGTGATGAACTGCAACTGGAAAGTGGGTGCCGAGGCATTCATGGAGTCCTGGCATACCGTCGAAACCCACAAACAAATCCTGACCTTCACGGGGGATGCCAATTCGCAATACGATACCTTTGGCGACAACGTTAGCCGTTCGGTGACACCGATGGGCGTTGCTAGCCCGCACCTCAGCGGTATTTCGGAAGAGACCATTACACGCGACATACTGAAGCTCTCGGGCCGGATGGCCACAGACAGTGATGAGAACGTCGACATGCCCAGCGGCCAGACCGCTCGCGAATACGTGGCACAGATGAACCGAGAACTGTTTGAAGAGGCCGCGGGGGAGCAATTTGACGATCCCACTATGGCCGAACTGCAGGACGCCATTCTGTATAGCTTGTTCCCCAACTTCCAGGTGTGGATTGGCTACAACGGCAACATCGTCTATCGCTTCCTGCCTAACGGGAACGATCCTGACAGCTGTATTTTTGATGTCATGATTCTGCTCCGCTATCCGGCAGGCACAGAGCGACCGCCGGCAACCCCCTGCACTGTGATTGCTCCAGATCAGCCCTTCGCATCCAATGAATCCCTGGGTGCGCTCGGCGGGGTATTCGATCAGGACGATGCCAACCTGCCAGCGGTGCAGCGGGGAATGAAAAATTCGGCAACAGGGAAAGTGATATTAGCCAGCTATCAGGAAAGCCGCATTCGCCATCTCCACCAGACCATTGACAAGTATCTGACCTGAGCCTGCCCAAAAAGCGCCCACTTGGGGGCTACTTACCCGGGTGACTCACACCCGGGCGTGCACACCGGTGCAGTAGCGTTTCCGGATACCGCCTTTAATGTGAATGTGTCAGGCTCTACGATATCGTTCACTGACAGTCCCGCAACCGGACATGATCACTACCCTGGAAGCGCATTAAGCAATGATTGTGGAGAGGGGCATGGCCGACGCAGCCACCAAGCGCCCAGGTTTTAGTCTTGGCTATAGTAAGCCCAAGCGTCGATAATGGGCTGGGGGTCAAAATAATAAGGCCTGATCTCGCAGACCTTATCCCCGCGGAAACAGAACATTTCGGCCAGCTGTGCTGATGCCAAATGGGCGTCTTCAAAGCGAAATGAAACGAGATTGACGACATAATCGCCTCCCACCGTCATACCTTCTGGCTCAAGATCCGCCACCTTCAGCGTGCCAAACACGTGGCTATATAACTCCCTCAGGGCGGTTTTGCCTCGATACTCACCCGCCATCGGCAGGCTTTCTGCTTCTTTAATGAAGAAATCGTCCGTCAGCATTGCCTCTACGGCATCAAAATCTCCCTCACCCGACTTGGCGTATAACATTTGCACCATCGCCAATTTTTCATCGTCCGTCATGGTATTACCTGCTCCCTGTATCCTTTGCTTTGATAGTCGCAGCAAGAAGAATCTATATTTCTCAGCTGCACCCTAGTGTTCAGAAACGTCCGCAAGTTGCTGAATGATACGCTTGCCTAAAGCCATTTGGTGAACCTCGTCTGGGCCATCTGCCTGGCGGCACCAACGTGCGTAATTGAACTGCTCTGCCATACACCAGTCTTCGGTGAGGCCGCCCGCGCCATGCATCTGCATGCATCGATCAATAATGGCCTGAATCATCAGAGGAACGCTAATTTTAGTTGCGGAAATCAGTTCGATCGACGGCTTCACACCATGCTGATCGATGTGCCAGCACGTTTTATGAACGAGCAGACGCGCCATTTCAAGCTCAGCATAGCTCTTTGCAATATTCTCCCGAATGGACTGATGCTGGCTGAGCTTTTGACCGAACGTCTCACGTGTTTCTACCCGATGACACGCCAATTCGAGTGAGCGTTGCCCCGCGCCGATCAGCCGCATGCAGTGATGCATTCGGCCGGGCGCCAGCCGACTCTGTGCAATCTCAAAACCCCTGCCCTCCCCTAACAAAAGATGGTCCGCGGGCACGCGGACATCAGTAAAGGTGACCTCGGCATGCCCAATGGGCGCATCGTCATAACCCAAGGTGGTCAAGGGGCGCAGCACCGCAACGCCAGGCGTATCTTTAGGCACCAGAATCTGCGTTTGCTGCAAATGTCTGTTCGGATTATCTGCATCACTTTTCCCCATGACGATAAAAATCTTGCATCGCTCATAAGGTGCGCCGGTGATAAACCACTTGCGACCGTTTAAAACCCAATCGTCGCCGTCACGCCGAATATCGAGCTGGATGTTAGTGGCGTCACTGGACGCCACCTGCGGCTCCGTCATGGCGTACGACGAGCGTATTTCTCCTGCAAGCAGGGGCTTCAGCCATGCCTGCTTTTGAGCTTCGGTCCCAAACTTCATCAGGACTTCCATATTGCCCGTATCTGGGGCATTGCAGTTGAATACTTCAGGACACCAGATCACCCTCCCCATTTCCTCGGCCAGTGGCGCGTATTCGAGAAAACTCATCCCACCGTGATCGCTGTATTGCCCATATTCGGGTGGCACAAACAAATTCCAAAGACCGGCAGCGCGTGCCTTGCCCTTCAACTCCTCGACCAATGGCATAGAGGCAAATCGGTTTTCAGCCGAATGTAGTGCCTCTCGATGCGCTTGTTCGGTTGGATAAACATGCGCCGCCATGAAGGCTTTCAGCTCCGCTAGAACGCGTGCACTCTTTTCGCTCGGGACAATCATGTGATACCTCTCGTGACCAACCGCGTGATCAAAGTCGTGACCTAAGGGCGGATTCACCGCGCACCCTCTCTCGATGGGGCCCTGCTCTGAGCACCACTGCTTGTTGCCATGCTATCGATAAACAGACAGGCTGGTTTGTTTTACCCCAAGCCCATACTATATAGTCATCACCCGCTAACAGAAACTCCCCCGTTGCGGTCACGGTAATTCTTACCGGGGCCCGATGATAGAGAAGGCAGTCAGTTTGTCTGAAATATTCAGACATGGGGTTGGTCGATTTGTGGGGGAAAAAATGAATCTGATCTCTGACACAACGTTTAGACACATCACATTGGCGCAAGCTGCGGCTGACAAAGCCAGTAGCCGGCCCGATGACACTGCATTGCTATTCGACTCCGGTGTCCGACTGACCTACTTGGAGGCGTGGCAACAGGCCAATACCATGGCCGCATACATGCAGCGCCTTGGCGTTAAAGCCGGCGGAACTCTCACATTTCAGTTACCCAACATTCCAGAGACCGTCCCTCTCGCCATAGCAGCCTCCCTCTGTGGATTGATCATCAATCCCGTGGTGCCAATTTATCGAGGCAAAGAGCTAGGCTTCATCCTGTCAGATGCAAAGACCGAAATTCTCTTCATTCCTCATCAAATTCGTGGCTTCGACTATGTCGAGATGATCAATCAGTTGAGACCTTCCTTACCCTGCCTCAAACACGTGATCTGCTGTGGTGCAGAGGGGCAACTCCCCGACGACATCATTCGCTTCGAGACCCTGATGTCTGAGACAGGGGCGTCTGCAACGCAAGTGGTTGCCGTCGATCCCGACGACACCAAGGTAGTGCTGTATACCTCTGGCACAACGGGCAACCCCAAGGCCGTCAGGCACAGCCATAACACCTTAGCCAAGGCTCTGGATAATGGCGTCACGGCATGGAATCTGAATGATCAGGACATGATGCTGATGCCGTCTCCCGTTACCCATGTGACCGGCTATGTGAACGGGATTGAACTTCCGTTTTTCACCGACACCAGAGTCCTGTTAATGGAGGCCTGGATCGTCGAAAAGGCGGTTAACCTTATCGAACAGCATGGCGCAACCACCTGCGTCAGCGCGACCCCGTTCTTGCGAGAGCTCGTAGATACCTGTCGCAATCAAGACCGAACTTTGCCTGGATTTCGCCTGTTTGCCTGCGGCGGTGCCTCTGTTCCACCTGCGCTCATATACGAGGCAAGAGAGGTGCTCACAGACTGTCGGGCAGTGCGGGTTTATGGCTCTACTGAGGTGCCTCTGGTAACAGTGGGATTCGCTGCCGAAAATGAAACCACGCAGGCAGCGGAGACCGATGGCCGCGTGTTCAACTATGAAGTGAAAATCTGCGACGAAGAAGGCAATGATCTTGGCTTGAACGTAGACGGAGAAATCTGGGTTCGCGGTCCGGCGACCATGCAAGGCTATCGCGATGCAGACCAGAACGACGCAGCGTTTTCCGACGACGGATTTTTCAAGACAGGCGACATCGGCCATTTGCTCGATAGCGAAGCCATTGTCATCACTGATCGAAAAAAAGACATTATTATTCGGGGGGGCGAGAACCTGTCGGCGCGCGAAATCGAAGAAGTCGTTGTGCAGCATCCACTCGTCGCTGAGGCGGCAGCGGTTTCAGCACCTCATCAGCGCCTCGGAGAGGGGGTCGCCATGTTCATTACTGTGTGTGGGAGAGAGCGACCCGATCTGGAGGCATTAAACCAACTGTGTGGTGAGCGACAGTTGGCGAAACAAAAATGGCCTCAGTGGGTGCAAGTGATAGAGGAAATGCCAAAAACGCCTTCAGGTAAGATCCAGAAGGCGGCACTTCGCGACCGGTTACAACAGGCGGGCGTATTGCTAGGCTAGGGCAGCCAGAGGGAGAACCAAACAAGTGAACGCATCTCATCCACTACCAGTGAATTATGAAAACTTTCGCGAGGCTATCCGCGACTTTTTGTCGGAGGAATTGACCCCGCAATTGACGCGCGCGGGCGAGCTAACAACCAGTGTTTTCTCGGATTTCGAGGCAGGTCGGCACTGGCAAAGAATTCTTCACGCCAAGGGCTGGGGAGCACCTGAATGGCCTCTGGAGTACGGTGGTACCGGCTGGGATATTCAGCAGTGCTACATTTTTTTGGAGGAGTGCCGGCTGGCCAATGCACCGAATCCGGTGATGATGGGGATCCAGATGCTGGGTCCAATGCTCATGCACTTTGGTACGGAGGCACAAAAGGTAGATTTCCTACCCGGCATCATTTCTGGTGAAGATGTCTGGTGTCAGGGCTACTCAGAACCGGGGTCGGGCTCCGATCTCGCCTCACTGAAAACAACCGCTGACCGTGAGGGCGAAGAGTATGTCGTCAATGGCACCAAGATCTGGACAAGCATGGCGCACTACTCGAACTGGATTTTCTGCCTGGTGCGCACTGATAAAACAGTGAAACCACAAGCCGGAATCAGCTTTTTACTGATGGATATGGCAACCCCTGGCATTACAGTCACACCCTTTTCCAGTTTGGATGGAGAAATTGAGCAATGCCAAGTCTTCTTCGAAGACGTTAGAGTACCGGCAGCCAATTTGTTGGGCGAAGAGAATCAGGGTTGGACCGTTGCGAAATATCTATTGGAGTTTGAACGAGGCGGACAGCATTTCACCATTGACCTTAAAAAACAGCTTCGAAAGCTGAAAGACCGAGTCTCCAGTGTCTCCAATGCGGCAAGCGATGACCCGACCTTTTCGTTCCGGGTCGCCGAGACGGAAATTGATGTCTTGGCGCTCGAGCAGACCGAGCTGAGAATCAAGGGCTCTCTGTCGTCAGGAGAAAATCCTGGCGCATTATCCTCTCTGGTAAAAGTATCCGGGACCGAGCTGGGGCAGCGCTGTGCGGAACTTCTGGTCGAGGCAGCCGGTCAGCGTGCGATGCCATGGCAGAGCGACGTACTGTCTCCCACCTACGCAGGACCCACTGCAGCTCCTGCAGAGTGTGTCACAACGATGGCGGAATATATCAACAGTCGCGCGACGACCATCTATGGCGGCACCGCAGAAATACAGCGCGGCATCATTGCCAAACATGTACTGGGGCTCTGAACCGTGACAGTGACGATGACCGAAGATCAGACCTTGCTACAGGATGCGGCCGAACGCTACTTGCGAGAGAACTACGATTTCAACAAGCGACGAGAAAATATTACACAAGGTATTTACCGCGATCCGGAGCAATGGCAAGCCTTCGCGGATATGGGCTGGCTAGCTCTACCCTACCCCGAATCCCTTGGCGGCCTCGAAATGGGCTCGCGCGAACTGGCCATCCTTGCCGAGTTGTGCGGCCGCTACCTGGTTACTGAACCGCTGATCGACTCCCTCGCTATAACGAGCAAGGTTATCGCTGCAAGTGACCAGGCGCCGGACCTTGTGCCTGCGATTGCTGCAGGCGAGATCGTTCCGATTGCCTGTATTGACGAAATGGCGGGCAGTCGCAGTGTGGCACCAGCTACCAGGCTGGAGCGAGTTGAGAGCGGCTGGAGACTCAAAGGGGAGAAACCTTGGGTTAGCGCAGGTGCCTCTGCAACCCACTTTGTGGTGCTGGCGTCTGGTGCCGATGGTTTAGCCTGGGTGGTAGTAGCCTCCGATGCCGAAGGTGTCCAAAGCGACCACTTTGCTACTCATGATGGACGGGGCGGTACTAACTGCCGATTCGACATCGCTATTAATGACGCAGAGATTTTGCTCACGGGCAGGCTCGCCCAACTGGCGCTGGAAGCCTATCGCGAACTGGCCATGGCGCTCAGCAGTGCCGAGACGCTGGGCGCGTCGCAGGCCGCACTCGACACCACCGTTGATTACACCAAACAGCGCGTGCAATTTGGCCAGCCGTTGGCTTCATTTCAGGCACTTCAGCACCGCATGGCAAACATGCTCATACAGATTGAGCTGACGCGATCCCTTGTGTACGCAGCCTGCAATGCAGCTGACAATGACAGCGCAGATCGTGCTCGATATGCTCGTGCGGCCAAAGTCAAAGCGTCAAGAGTAGGAAGGGAAGTCACACAGGAAGCGATCCAGTTACACGGTGGTATCGCCACGACGGACGAGTACATCGTGGGGCATTTTTTCAAGCGGATCACGGCGCTGGAAAGCTGGGTCTGCTCACGGGGAGAGGCGCTTCAGGAATTTATGGCTCTGGACGGATAAGCGTTATCCGCACAGCCAGAAATATCTTTCATCAACAGCAGGGAGAAAAATAATGGATCTACAACTTAAGGGCAAAAGTGCCATCATTACCGGCTCAACCAAGGGCATTGGTCGGGCCATTGCGGAAACTTTGGCAGACGAAGGATGTAATGTGGGCATCTGTGCTCGCAATCAAGCCGAGGTCGACGAGACGGTCGCTGCGCTTACTGCCAAGGGCGTAGAAGCCTGTGGTAGCGTTGTGGACGTCACCGACGCCGCATCATTGGAGGCTTGGGTAAACCAATGTGCAGAAACATTGGGCGGAATCGATATCTTCGTTCCGAATGTATCGGCAGGCGGCGCAGACAGCTCTGAAGCTGGCTGGCGGGCGAATTTTGAGGCCGACATGTTGGCGACATGGCGCGGCGTCGAATTGACGCAGCCTCATCTCGCAAAATCGGGTCAGGGTGCCATCGTCATTATCTCGACTACCGCGGCTGTTGAGGCCTTTGCAGGACCCAGCCCTTATGGCGCAATCAAAGCAGGTCTTCTTAACTACTCCAGTAATTTGTCGCAGGCGCTCGCCGGTTCGGGCATTCGTGTAAATTCAGTCAGTCCCGGCCCTATCTTTTTCGAGGGCGGTGCGTGGGAGCAAATTAAGACCCACATGACAGACTTCTACGACGCCACAGTGGCCAGCATCCCGATGGGTAGAATGGGCAACAATTACGAGATCGCGGATACAGTAGCATTTCTCGCCAGCCCTCGCTCCTCGTTTACGACGGGCACCAACGTGGTTGTCGATGGGGGCTTTACTAAGCGCGTTCAGTTCTAATGCTCAACCGGATCTTCAACCCCGGTGCTTCCGGGGTTTTTTTTGGCGCTGACAGTGTCCGCGAGGCGTTAGTTTGCGTCAGTGATTAAACGGTCCAGTTGCTCAAGCGTTGAGACCAACTCTGCGGTGGGTAGCGCCCTCTTGCCAATCGTTTCTTCCGCCATAGGCGCAACCGCACAACGCTCAGGCAAGGCCGCTCCGGTGCGCAGTAAATCATAGACCGTTGGCAGGAAAATGAACTGGAGCCATTGCTCCAGCTCGAGCGTATCCATGGCAAAGGGTTGGTCAGAGGCGAGCGCCTCGGGAGGGGGATCATCCGCTGACCAGAGATCGAGCTGGCGCAGCGCGGCCTCGAGGTCGATCAAGCCTTCCGCGATAGCGCTACGGGCATCGTCAAACTGCACAGCACACTCCGCTCCAAGCCACCCACATTTTCATCAGTCCCATTCCAAGCTTCTAAGGTGTTAGGCTCGATCATCTTTCATTGTCATGACACCGGCGTTCACAAATCAGGCTCAAGCTCGAGTGTGTACCTCGGTAAAGTATCCAAAATGGCTCGCCCGTAGCGTTTTGTCAGCAGGCGCTTATCCATCAATGTGATCCGTCCTTCGTCATCCTCGGTGCGCTGTAAGCGACCACTTGCCTGCACCAGCTTTTGCGCTGCATCGGGCACACTGATTTCCATAAATGGATCGCGGCCCTGGGCCTCAAGCAATTCTGAGTGTGAGGCCGCAATCGGGTCATCGGGCACGGCAAAGGGCAGTTTGGCAATGACTACATGGCGACAATACTCACCCGGCAAATCGATTCCTTCAAAAAAGCTCGCCAATCCAAAAATAGCCGATGGTGTACCTGAATTAACAAGGCTGCGGTGACGGGCAAGCAGCGTGTTTTTACTCATATGATCCTGAACCAGACAGTGATGAGCAATCACGCCCTCTATCCCTTCCTGCACTACTTCCATTTGTCGACGGGAGGTAAACAACAGTAAGGCCCCGAGATCTCCCTCGATCAGCCCTGGAATCAAACGAATCAGCTCTTGGGTGTGCGCCTCCGCAAGCCCCGGCTCGTTCTCCATCGCAGGGATACAAAAAGTCGCTCTAGCAGGGTCAAACGGGCTCGAAACCTGTTTCCAACGCGCGCCCTCTGGGACGCCTGAACGTTCCCGAAACCGGTCGAAAGTGCCCAGTGCAGTCAGTGTCGCCGAGGTAATGACCGCTCCGGCCACACGCTGCCAAAGAGATTCGTATAGGAGTGCACCCGGCAAAATGGGGCTCGCCTGACACTCCAGAGACGATGAGCTGCCGCGATGTTGAATCCAGCGCGCCCAACCATCTCCCGGATGGCTGTCACTGGGCGCGTCTGCAAATGCCTGCCATAGGGCAACTTGTTGCTCGGCTCTGGCCACCAAACCCTGCGCATTGATCAGGTCGAGATCCGCCTCCGGGCGACCGGGTTCAGCCGCCGCTGCCCCCCCGCTAAGCGCGTTGTCTAATGCAGCCTCCAGACGAGCCGCCTCGCGGTGCAGCTGCCGCCATTGAACATTGATCAGCGCCGCTTGCTCTGCCAACGGCACAGGTACTCTGCCATGCTGAAAGCGGTACTCCCCGCGCTCCGAATCCTGCTCGGGAAACTGCGCCCACAGCATTTGGATCACTTCCTCGGTGCGTTGTACGAGATCGGAAACGAGAGACGACAAAGCGATCGGGAGCTTTTCATCCAGCCCATTTTTGACCCACCGGGCAGCTTCAGATCCAATCCAGCGGTCACTGTCGCGAAGCGCTTGAAGCATGGCACCCGCTTGAAAACGCAATGTGAAGTGGCTGAGTGTTTTTGCAGGTAGCTGATGTCCCTCATCAAAAATGTACAGGCAGTCCTCCGGTGCAGGCAGAATCACTCCTCCTCCTAGGCGCAGATCGGACAGCACGAGATCATGGTTCGTCACAATAATATCTGCATCATCCAGCCCTTCCCGAGCGCGAAAAAAACTACACTGACTGACGTGGGGGCATCGCCGGCCGGTACATTGGTTTTGGTCCGTCGATATCAGGCGCTTCACCGCGGTATCGAGTCCCTCGGGCCAGTTATCAAAATCACCATCCCACCTGCCTGCCGCCAGCGCCTCAATCAGTTCCTCCAGAACCGGAACAACTTGAACAGTATCGGGGGCCAGCCACTCGTCAGGATAGAGCGGAATCAGGGAGTCGCCGGCCTGTTCAGACAGCTGATGGTCCAATTTCAGCAGGCAAACATAACGACCTCGGCCCTTTGCCAAAGCCGCTTCAAAGGATAAACCGCTGTGACGCATGACATCGGGCAGATCGCGAAACATTAATTGCTCTTGTAATGCCACCGTTGCGGACGCCACAACAACACGCTTGTTGCGTGCCCGCGCAATGGGCAATGTGGCGATCAGGTAAGCAATCGTTTTGCCCGTGCCAGTGCCTGCCTCAACCACCGCAATCGGCGTCTGAGCCGCTGGATCTCCAAGGGCATTTGCAACCTCTGCGATCATCTGGCGCTGGCCCCAGCGCGGCTTCAGCGCCAGGGCCTCGGTGAGATGCTGATAAGCCGAACGGATTTCGTCCTGCAGCGCCTCATCAATCACATTGCGCTTCCTGAGATACGTCTCCAGCTTTCAGGTAATAGGGAAGGCCCGCAGCGCGATTGACGGGATTGGCATACATGGCGAGGAGCCATTCACGATGCTCGCTGGGCACGTCATCGATCCGCGCGCGAAAAGACGCCTCAGTGATTGAGCCCTCGCTGTAATCAATACCCGCCGGCAGCACTGCTCCATATAACCATTGCCACGCCCAAACGTTCGTTTGATAGAGTTCGTAATGGTCGGCGATCTGCTGATCAATGGCGGCGACCGCACCGGCCACGTCCAATCCCGGCTGCAGGGACTTACCAAAGTGCAGATGAACGCATCCTTTCTGCCCCGTAATACCTCGGGCAATCGACGAAATGTCCTCAAATTGTGACTTGGTGTATCCCGCACCAGCCGATAGCTCTGCGGCCTTGAGCGCATCGCAGGGGTCCAGCTCATAAGAAATGACCAACGGCACAATGCTGAGCACATCCAGCACCACCTCGGGTGACTCGTCGCGAGCACGGCATAGGGTGAGCATCTTGATCACGGCCGGTTCAGTAAGATCACGGCCATCCTTGGCGCGCCCCTCTCGGTGCGCAATCCAGATTGGATTTGTATGATCTCGCACGGATGCACTGATGAACGACGACAACAATTTTGTGGCAGCAAGTAACGCCCTGGGACCACCAAGATTGCGTTTAACGATAAAGCTTTTATTGAGCCGCATAAGATCTGCGACCCAGGGCTTGGAGAGCAGATTATCTCCGATCGCAACAGCCAGTGTTGTCGCACCCGCGCGATGCATCGCGTAACTGGCATACGCTGGATCCATCACGATGTCACGATGATTACTGAGATATACCCTGAAGCGGCGCAAATCCAGATCCTCGAGACCGCTTATGGTGAATCGTGACGTCCTTTTGATCATCCGTGACAGATTGGGCGCAATCAGGTTCTGCAGATCCTCTACCGAATGAAGCTTCCCGGAAATAACAAACAGCCAGCAGCGTATGGCCACATGAGCCAATGCCGGCCACCAGCTAGACAGACCCGCTAATCGCCAACTGGCAATGGTCGCCACGAGTTCAGGGTCGCGCGCAAGCCGCCGCAGGACTGCAGGCGCCTCAGCATTTGAGTAAGGTCTGATTTCTGCGTACGGATCTTCCGCCTGAGATCCCGGATCCTTTGTCATGCTATTCCTGTTGTCAGACATTCAGCTATTGTGCCGCTGACAGGGTGTTTCTGGTACCCTGCGCACCCGAGCGCAACCTACCTGTCAGAGAGTGGAAATGGAAGCTTCCAGTTCGTTTTTGATGACCCTCGGTGCAGCCTCACTGGCGGTCAGTTGGGTCTTGTTATTGATCGCCTCGTGGAACGAAGAATATGCTTGGGGAATGTGCGCACTGCTGTTCCCCCCGCTGGGATACGCCTACGCGCTGTTTCGGCTAGATAAAGCGGGCTCGGCCCTCGCATCAGCGGTATTGGGGTGGATATTGATCTGGTGGGGCTGGTAAAAAGGTAAAACCCCGCAAACACGTCACCTCATTGGGGTAGCAGGTTGACAATGAATCCCGGATCTCAGATGATTCGCGACCTTTTTTGATCCTGACGGAGCACATTGGTGGCGAATTCACCCCAAGCAAGAAAACGAGCACGACAAAACGACAAGCGTCGCGCGCACAACGCGAGCCTTCGGTCGCTGGTTCGAACCAAAATCAAGCAGGTATTGGCGGCTGTGGATACCGGCAACACGGATGAGGCGCGGGCCGCTTACGACTCTGCGGTCCCCGTAATAGATCGCATGGCAAACCGCGGCATCATCAAGAAAAACAAGGCTGCTCGACACAAGAGTCGCCTAAACGCCCGTGTCAAGGCGCTTGCAAGCTAGTACCGGCCCTACAGGGTCAACTGTCCTGCAAATACTCATCTAACGCGCACTCAATTTCGCGCGTAATGGCGCCCTTCATTGGGCGCACCAACATTCCTAATTTTACTGAGCCTTCCACCTTGGCTTCCCCCACCGACAGCTTGCCAGAGTATCCCCTGCCGCTAAATAAAAGCCGCTCCTCGCGCCGTTCTACGGTCGCACTCAGCGCACTCTGCAAGTACTCACACAATGCCTCGAGAGCCGCTTCACGGGCGGGGCCATCGAGCCGATGAGGTCTGGACAGGTGAATATCGGACATATCAGCACCGATTTGGAGAGCGGCCTCGTTCCCGCTATCCTACACCCCCCGCGCCCGACGTGATCAAGAAATGACCCGAAACTTGGATGCGAGCCAGAGATTCTTATTCGAACAGGCCGACGTCCGTGGCGAATCGGTCAGGCTCGGACCGGCTCTCAGTGAATTGCTCGACACACAAACCTACAGCCATAGCGTCAGGCGCTTGCTGGGGGAATTCGCTGCTGCCGCAGTTTTGATTAGCAACAATCTCAAGTACACGGGCAGAATTATTTTACAGGCTCGCAGTGAAGCGGCGCTTTCGCTCGTGATGGTGGAATGCTCCAGCGAACGGCACATTCGCGGCATTGCACAAGGTGATCTCAGCGCATCCGCTGTCGACCCCATGACGCTGCTGCAAAATGGACAACTCGCTTTGACGATCGAGAGGGAGTTGGGACAACGATATCAGGGAATCATCGCCCTAGAAGGTCGGTCTCTGGCGGTCTCGCTTGATAGCTATTTTGCCCAAAGTGAGCAGTTAGGCGCCCGGTTCTGGCTAGGGTCGGACGGGGATATCAGCGCAGGGCTCATGCTGCAGCAACTGCCCGCCCAATTAAACGACGGCGCTGCGCGCGAAGAGCACTGGTCCACTTTATGTGTGCTGGCCGAAACCACAAGCATAAAAGAGCTATTGGCCCTATCGCCAGAAGAGCTGTTATTCAAGCTCTATCATGAGGAAACCGTAAAGCTGTACCCACCCGCACCCATTTTGTTTAAATGTCGGTGCAGTCAGGAGCGAAGCGCAGACACCATCGCCCTGCTAGCACAGTCCGATAGGGATGAAATAATTGCTGAGTTGGGCGAGATTGCACTAACTTGCGAACTCTGTGGCGCCGTATATCGGTTTGGCCAGAGCGCGCTCGATAAAGAAAGCGATACAAGAACACTCCACTAAGCGATAGTGAGTAGAAGGATGGTGAAAAAATGGCGACAACAAGACACCCTTTGCTCGCCTTTTAAACAATAAATTTGAGCGGCCCGAAACCGCAGTTGCACTCAGCACGGAAAATAATATGACCGACGCAGTACCTGCCAACTCCACTGTTTACAGTGATTTATCAGCACCTGATTTGATTGATATGGCGCTCACGCGGAACGAAGGCGTGCTCTCTGACACGGGCGCGTTTCGTGTAGAAACTGGCGCGCGCACAGGCCGCTCACCCGCTGATCGCTTTGTTGTGAGAGAGCCTTCAAGCGAGGACGCTATCGACTGGGGCGGCGTAAATCGTCCCTTTGACGAGGATCGGTTTAATGCGCTTTGGGAGCGCGTGAAGTCGTACGCAAGCGAATCTGACAGCTGGGTGCAGCACCTCCATGTCGGCGAGCACAATGATCACTATCTGCCGGTGAAGGTGATCACTGCGACGGCCTGGCAATCATTGTTCGGTCGCAACATGTTCATTCGTCCCGATGCCTATAACCCCGCTCACAAGCCCGAGTGGAAGATACTGAACGTGGCAGATTTCGTCTGTGACCCAGAGCGAGACGGCACTCAGTCCGACGCTACCGTCATCATTCATTTTGGCCAACGAAAGGTGCTCATTGCCGGTATGCGTTATGCCGGCGAAATGAAAAAGGCGATGTTTTCCGTGCAGAACTTCTTGCTGCCGGAAAAAGATGTCATGCCCATGCATTGCTCAGCCAATATCGGCGAGGATAGCGGAACCACTCTCTTCTTCGGCTTATCCGGCACGGGCAAGACCACCCTCTCCGCTGATCCAGAGCGGTACCTTATCGGAGACGACGAACACGGTTGGTCGAAAGGATCGGTATTCAATATTGAGGGCGGGTGCTACGCCAAGACAATCGATTTAAGCCAAAAGAATGAGCCCGTCATATGGGATGCCATTCGGACTGGCGCCATCATTGAAAATGTCGCACTCGATGGGCAAGGCAAGGCTGACTACTCGGATACGACCCTGACGGAAAATGGTCGCTGCTGCTATCCCCTTGAGCATGTTGAAAAGCGCTCTGCGACGAACGCAGGTGGTGAGCCAAAATGCGTCATCTTCTTGACCTGCGATGTATTTGGGGTGCTGCCGCCCATCTCCATTTTGTCAAAGGAGGCTGCGGCTTTTCACTTTCTTTCGGGATACACGGCACGAGTAGGCTCGACTGAAGTCGGTGCCGCGGCTGGCATCAATCCGACGTTCTCCACCTGCTTTGGAGCGCCATTTATGCCGCGCCCGGCGGGAGATTATGCCGAACTACTGATCAAGCGCATTGAAGACTTTGACAGCCAGGTATACCTGATCAACACCGGTTGGACTGGTGGCTCTGGCGCGCCTGGGGGCACCGGCTCGCGCTTCCCCATTCCTGTAACGCGTGCAGTGGTGAAGGCGGCGCAAGAAGGTATGCTCGTGGGCGCTGACACTCGACACATCGATAGCCTGAATCTCGTCTTCCCAACCACCATTCCAGGCGTCGATCAGCAGTACGTCGACCCCAAGGGAGGGTGGGGTGACGATGCAGCTTACGAGGCGCAGGCGGGGCAGCTGGCAACCTTGTTCATGGAAAATATCGCCAATTTTGACGTCAGTGATGCGATCATCGCCGCAGGTCCCAGACCCCTTTGAGAAACGCTGTGGTTTGAAACTGCTCAGCGGGCAACCGGGCGGCTGTTCTAGCGGCAACCGGCGCCTTTGGCACCACCAATTGAACCATCTGGTTACGGCAACGCCCACACACGCTGCGGCATGATGTTCGGCTGGTATCTTAGGTGCCTATGCGGGCCACCCCGTTGACCGCGATATGAACTGACACGGAGGACTAACCCGTCGCAGTCGGCAACTCGCTCACTGCCCGTCCCCATCGCACCGCCTGAGCGTCTTCGGCAATTAAATACAGCGCAGGCACCAGTAACAGTGTCACGCCCGTGGCAAACAAAACCCCAAAAGCCAGAGATGTCACCATGGGAATGAGGAACTGCGCCTGAACGCTGGTCTCCGACATAATGGGTAAAAGCCCCACAAAGGTGGTCAGTGAGGTCAGAATAATGGGCCGAAATCGATCCTCTCCCGCCTGCAGCAAGGCGGCCACCACATCATGGCCCTCTTCACGCAAACGGTTGATCCTATCAATCAAAACGAGGTTGTCATTCACCACAACGCCCGCGCAGGCGGTCACGCCCATGATAGAAAACATACTGACCTGCCATCCCAACAACATGTGACCAAAGATGGCACCCATGAGACCGAAAGGCACCGCCGTCAGAATCAGCACGGGCTGCCAGTACGAGCGGAAAGCAACCGCCATCAGCGCATAAATCACCATCATGGCGAGCATCATCAGACGAATCGTCGCCTCACGAAACTCGATTTCTTCCTGAAGCTCCCCATCTAGATTGACCACCAGATCGGGGTACTGCTGCTGCCACTTGGGTAAATATTCTCGAAAGACCGACTGCACGATGGCATGAGGTGGTGGACCTTCAGCCTCCACATCGGCTTCGACCTCCAGCGTGCCCAGACGATCGAGCCGCTCCAATTTTTGATAACCGGGCTCAACACGATACGATGCCACGGCCTCGAAGGGCACTTCTCCCCCGCCGGGTGTGCGGATATACATGTCGTTGAGATTAGCAATTGCCAATCGCTCCGCCTCGGGATACCGCACCATCACTTTGACATCTTCGCGTGCGCGGGGGATTCGTTGCGCCTCGGCGCCGTAAAACGCTTGCCTCACTTGGCGCGCAACATCGGCAAGGCTGACTCCCAACGTTTCCGCGGCAGGCTTGAGCTCCAGAACAAGCTCGTCACGGGGACTATCAAAGCTGTCCGACACATCAAACACACCGGGATAAGACAGCAACGCTGCCCGAACGTCCGCTGCCATTGCCTCAAGCTCCTCGACTTTACGAGAAGCCAGCACGAGTCGTATGGGTTTACCGGGATCGCGAATGGTGTAGTCCATCCGAACCTCCTTCGCTTCACTGAGTGCACCAGCGTCTGAGCGCAATTGCGTTGCAAAGGCTTCGGTATCCACCCCTTCAGAGATCGTCTGAATCACAACTTCGACATCGTTCTCATCGGCCCGACCCAGAATGCTGCCGATGGCGGGCAAATCCTCGTATTCTGGACGGTCATTCCATTGCGCCTTCAACGCTTCCGCAGCATCGACCACGCGTTGCATCACTAGCTCGGACTGGGCGAAAGAACCACCCTCGGGCATGGTGATCTTCGCTTCAACAAAATCCGAGTTAATACGGGGGAAGAAGGCTGAACGTAACCATCCCCCTCCGTAAACGGACAGGCTCAGGCTGAGCATTACGAGAAAAAAGCCGGCCACCAGCAAATGATGCTGGAGCGCCCAACGGAGAAACGGCCGGTAACGGTCTCTGGCAAAGGTCATCAAACCGGTAGCGCAGCGATTCCGCCAGCCCTCAAGACGCCTCAGTAGTGGCTGTGTTGCCGGCTTTTCTGGACCAAGGCTCGAGAGGTGCGCAGGCAGTATCCACAGACATTCGATCAGAGAAAAAAGCAGTACCAGCAGCACGACGATAGGAATACCTTTGGCTGCATGCGCCCATTCGCCAGGCATGAACATCATGGGGGCAAAGAACACCATTGTGCTGATCACTGCAAAGAGAACGGGCTTGAATACTTCTCTGACACCCGAGAAAGCTGCGCCCTCTCCGTTTCCGCTTTTGGTCTGCGCCGTATGTATCGATTCGCCAACAATGATCGCATCATCTACAACAATGCCGAGCACCAAAAGAAAGGCGAACAGCGAGATCATGTTGAGCCCTACCCCGGTGTAAGGAAGCAGGAAGAACGCACCTAAGAAAGCGACCGCAATGCCGAGGGACACCCACACGGCTACTGCAGGTCTCAAAAACAAGACAAGCACCAGAAAAACCAGTAACAAACCGCCCAAGCCATTCTTCAACAGCGTCTCGACCCGTCCTTTGAAGGGCACCGCCGCGTCCCGCCAGAACGACAGCGTCGCGCCCTGTGGCAAGCTACGAGTTTGCTCAGTGACCCACTCGGTAATCACCCGGGAAGATTGCACGACGTCAGGATTGGTCGTGACATAGGCATAGAGACCGTGGCCTGGCATGCCGTCGAATCGACTGATCCTGTCGACGTCCTCGAAGCCATCATCAATCGTGGCAACCTCACCCAGGTAGATTTGCGTCCCGTCCCGAGCAGTTAGTAGTACTATCTGCTCAAAATCCTCGCGATGGTACGCCTGTCCTCGGGCCTGCACCCGAATATCGCCGTCCCGTCCCTTGATTGCCCCCGCAGGTAGATTGAGAGACGTGGACTGAATAGCGCGAACGACGTCATCGAACGACAGATTGTGGCGCCGAAGATCCATCTCGGAGACATTGATCGATACCTCATACCTTCGCGGCAGCACCAGATCGACTACTGATATCCAGGGCTGGCGGGCTAGATCGTCGCGAAGCGTCTCGCCCAGTTCCTTGAGCTCCCACTCATCCAAATCCCCAGCCAACTGCACTACACCGAGTAGGTGCCGGTAAATGAGCTCTGTCACTACCGGCCTCTCGGCATCGGTGGGGAACGTCGTGACCGCATCGACCCGCGTTTTGATCTCGTTGGTCAGCCGTTGGGTGGGATATCCGGTCAGCGCCTCGACAACAACGTGCCCCATCCCTTCAGATGCCGTAGAGCGGATCTCTTTGATGCCGTCCAGATCGTGTATCGCTTCCTCAATTCGGACACAAATCTGCTCCTCAACCTCCCGCGGGCTCGCGCCCGGGAAAGGCATGGAAATACTGACTCGATCGATCACCGGAGTGGGGAAAAACTGCTTGTTGAGGCCAGGAATATTGTAAAGACCGCCGACAACCAGTACCACCATCAACAGATTGGCGGCGATGGGATTGGAGATAAACCAGCCTAGGAGACCCGGCTTATCAGCCATTGTCCTTCCTCACGCTGGCGACTTCGATGGCCGCTCCCGCTGAGAGCAAGCTGCTTTGCTCGGCAACCACGTTGCTGCCTGGCGCGATGCCACGCACCCAGACACGATCCCGTGCTCGTCGAATCAATTCAACGGGAAATCGCTCCAGGCGGGTATCCTCGTTGACCAATAGCACGGTGTTGTCGCCGCGCAATGCGGTAGCCGGCAGTTCAACAGATTGCTGTATCGGCTTACCGGCTATCGTGGCCTCAACAAACAATCCAGGCGTCAAGGGAGGTCGTTCTGAGTTGCTGTCACCAAACGGGTTGTTGACCTCAGCGATGGCAAATGTGACCCGGCTATCACGATCAATGCTCGCTTCAACACGTGCAATTTGGCCCTGCCAACGCCACCGCTCTCCACCAAAGCGGGCACTCAGCACTACCTCAGGGTAGCTGGACGCGGCGGTTTCAAACAGTGGGAGTTCTAACAATGCCAGCTGAGAGTCGCTAATCGGCAGATGCACCTCAACACGGTCCGTTGCGTAAATTTGCGCCAACGCCGTGCCGGGTGCCACATACTGCCCGAGGTCTACTAATTTATTTTCCAGACGTCCGTCGAACGGGGCGCGAACCCTAGTCCGCTCCAATGCCAGCTCGGCCGCTGCCACATCAGCCTGAGCGGCTAAGAGCGCGGCTTCTGCAGCGCGCAGCTGCGGCTTACGCAGAAACAGGTCGTTGGCCTCACTGGTGCCTAAATCACGCCACTCCCTCTGGGCTTGCAGATTTCTGCCCCGCTCCTCTGCCACGCGCTGGACCGCCGCCGCCTCCTGCGCGCGCGCCCTGGCAATGGCAAATTCATAATCGGCCTTTTCAAGCTCCAGTAACACGTCGCCTGCATTAAAAAAGCGGCCGTCTAGGAATAGTTCACTGACTGATTCCACCTTACCGCTCACCTGCGCAACCAGACCCACTCGACGCACGGGCTCTACGGTACCCTGAGTACGAACTGAAATGCTGTGTTCAGAAGGTGCAGCTACGATCACATCGACCAATGGCCTGCGCGGCTCTGGATATTGCGTCGGTTGAGTAGCCGGCTTTCCTACCAGAATGAGAAAGCATACTGCCAAGCCCAGTATGGTGAACGCCGCCGACCCGAACAACTGGCGGCGGGAGTAACGACTCACTTTGACAGGGATATCAGTCATGATCGAACTATTGCTCTCCATGGCAATTTGGATGTGAGGGCGCTGATGGCGGCCTTCAAGATGAGTCGTCCGAGACTCACACCAATGCAGGCCTTTAACCTGACACGCTAATGTGTCGCGCTCCTATGATAGGGCGGCGAAGTTTACTAGTTTACGCGCCAAAGCGGTATTCGGGCCAAAAGGTAATATTCTCTCAATGGCTAAAGCGCCGCTGGCGAGAAGGCCCGATAGAGCGGCGAAGCAACCCCAGTCTGCGTGAGCAAGGCCGGTATTCAGAGAAAACGCCCCAGCGGCAAACCGTTTAACTCTGGGGTTATCCTCCTGATCCGGAGTCTGCACAACATCGTCCCTCACCGGCCTGCCAGGCGCCAGCAGTGCAGCACAAAACGCCCCGTGCGCCTCTGCAGAGTCAGAAATTGCGCAAAATTGCCACGCCCTCTCCTGCATTTAGAGGGCGGATTCTAAATTCTGACGCCACACTCTCTCCCGTCTTCGGATAGTCAGACAAGGAGAGACACCATGGCAGAAGCCAAGAAAAAAGCAGCACCCAAAGCAGCGGCCAAGAAAACTGCTGCCAAAAAAGCACCCGCTAAAACCAGAAAAGCACCGGCAAAGAAAAAGCCGGCCGCAAAAGCCAAGGCGAAGGTAAGCGCCAAAACAAAGACTCGAGCAAGACCGAAAGCTATTGATTCCGGACGCAATGCGCTCCTTGCTGGACTCGGCGTATATGGCAAGGCCTATGACCAGTTACTAGAGCAATTTTCCAACCTGCAGGAGCAAGTGGACGAGGCACAGAGCCACCTGACCGAGCGTCGCAGACAAGCCGAGGCACTCTATCAGTCGCTGATCAAGCGAGGCACCTCCGTCGAGCAAGATGCTTTAAAGGCGCTTGCGGATCTTGAGCTGGATGCCTTGGCGGACCGCACCAAGCTGGAAGCTCAAATGAAAAAAGCGAAGTCGCGCTTTGACGACCTTAAAACAAGATTCGGCAAGGCAGCCTGAGCCCACCATTAGGTCCGACATTTTCAGGGGGAGCATAGGCTCCCCTTTTTTTCGGGCACTGGCCTCGATGAGCCCTCAGATAACCCACTGATTGAGGATTACTCTCAATTGCCCCCCCAGCGGCTTACCGGCCTGATAGGTAGCACCGGTATCCGGCACTGTAATCGGGCTGACCCAAATGTCTGGGGCCATTGCTGATCATCGCGTTACACTTGGCGAATGAAAACGGCTCAGCGCATTTTGCATACCGCGACCCAGCTATTTAACGAGCGGGGCGAGCGTAATGTGACAGCCAGCGATATTGCACTGGAGCTGGACATCAGCCCGGGGAATCTTTACTACCACTTCAAGGGTAAAGACGGGATCCTGTCTGCGCTCTTCAATGGCTGCTACCGAGAGCTGGCTGGTGTTCTGGCTGCGCCGCTTCTGGAGGAGCAGTTCTTCTCTGGCATCGACCCGCTAGAGCGGAGCTGGCTGTTTCTTACGGTGCTCACGGAAGTGATGTACTCGAATCGGTTCCTTTACCTCAATGTCACCGACCTCATGCAACGCTACCCCGAGATTGATCGAGGCATGCGCCGCCTGCTGAACCTCAAGCGCCAGGCGGGGCGGCAGCTTGCAACCGAGCTGCTGGCGCCTGTATCTATCCAATCGCATCCGGCAAGACTTCATCATGTTGCCGACTCTATGGCGATGACCCTGATGTACTGGATGAGTTTTGAACAATTAGCGGACGCATCAAAAACGCCTCAACAGACCCTGCACCAAGCCGTCCTGCAAACACTGTCGCATTGCGCGCCCTACCTTGGGGTTGAACAAGCCGATTTTTATGCGGAGTGCGAACTAATCAACGCGCGGCTACTCGACGGCCATCGTTGATGAGGTACTATTCGGGCTTCTCTCGAAAGAGATGCCATTTACCCGGTCTGGCGTGATTGCGCGCTGCCGGCCCAATCCCAGCAATATGGAGTGACAACATGACTATCGCCGTAGGAGATTGCATCCCAACCTGTACCCTTTCTGTCATGGGTAACGAGGGTCCAGCACCGGTATCGACCGCCGACCTCTTTAATAACAACAAGATCCTGATGTTTGCGGTGCCTGGCGCATTTACACCGGGATGTTCAATGACACATCTGCCGGGCTACGTGGCCAACGCAGACAAAATCAAAGAAATGGGCATTGATGGCATCATCTGCCTGTCCGTCAATGACGTGTTCGTCATGCACGCGTGGGGCGAAGCCCAGAACGCCAACGACGCCATTGTGATGCTGGCTGATGGTAACGGAGAGTTTACGCGGGCGCTCGAGCTGGAACTCGATGCAACCGGATTCGGCATGGCCATGCGAAGCCAGCGCTATGCGCTAATCGCCGAGAACGGCAAAGTCACCCACCTCAGTATAGAAGAAGGTCCCGGTGTTGATGTGAGCTCGGCCGAAAATATGATGGCACTGCTCTAACAGGCGACAGCACGTCCTTCCCGCGAGGATGGCGTAGAGTAATCAGGCACATACGCCGCCCCTCGCGTTATCAATTCAGAACCGGCTCATACCAAGATCACCCACATCGTCAACGCAATGACCGCAGCACCGACAAGATTCAGAACAAACCCGTCACGCACCATTCTCTGAATGGGCAACTCTCCTGTGCCGAACACCACCGCATTGGGCGCAGTGGCAACCGGCAACATAAATGCGCAGCTCGCACTCATTGCTGCAGGCACCATGAGCCACAGTGGATCAATATCTGCTGCCAGCGCAACAACCACCAAAACGGGCATGAGCAGTGCCGTCGTCGCCGTGTTGGATGTCGCTTCGGTAAGAAAGGTTACGGAGAACGCCAATATCAGCATCATCGCCAGCGCAGGTAAGACCGTGACCAGCGTGAGCGCTTCCCCCACCTCCGCGCTCAAACCGGACGCGACAAAAGCTCGCGCCAGGCAAATCCCGCCCCCAAACAGTAGCAGCACGCCCCACGGAATCTCACTCGCCTGTTTCCAGGTAATGAGTGGCTCACCCTCCCGGTCCCTGACAATGAATAGCACAATCACCGCCAACAGGGCGACCGAGGCATCATTGGCTGCGGGTAAATCCAGCCACTGACGCCAGCCTCCAAAGGGCTCTGCTCGGGTAATCCAGGCCAAAGCCGTTAAGGAAAAGATGGCCAGAACGCGGCGCTCGCCGCTGCGCCAGGGGCCGACCTGAGGCAGTGTCACCCTCAGCTCACGGGGTAATGCCCGGGTCACCCACCACCATGCCATCGGCAACAACAAGGCGATGACGGGCACTCCCCAGCTCATCCATTGACTAAAACTGATGGTGGCTCCCGTGTTCTCCTGGTAGACCTGCACCAAAATCAGGTTCGGGGGAGTGCCGATAGGCGTTCCCAAACCGCCAATGCTGCACGACCAGGCCAACCCCAGCAGCAACGGCACCGCCAGCGCCTCCCGGTCTGAGCAGGAGGCGAGAACGGCTAGGGCTACGGGCAGCAACATTAATGCCGAGGCCGTATTGGAGATCCACATGCTCAATAGCGCCCCCGCCAACATAAACCCAAGCACCAGACGTCTAGGTTGATGCCCGCCAACTAAATTCACCACACTCAGCGCGACACGGTGGTGCGCGCCGGTACTCTCCATGCCCCGCGACAATAAAAACCCGCCAAGTAGCAGAACAATCAGGGGAGAGCCGACCGACGCGCCTACCTGCTCGACCGTCAGGACACCGGCCATCGGTAAGACTGCCATCGGCAAAAGAGAGGTGACGGGAATCGGTATGGGCTCAAATATCCACCAGGTCATGCACAACCAGGCCACCACGGCCGTCACGACCATGGCGCTCGATTGTCCGACCGATGTCATCGCGGCCGCCACCATGGCGGCTGTAATCAGCCCCGGCCAGATGGTTCGCCTAGGATCAAGGTAGGTCATGAAGTTCATCTGCTGTATGCTCTCCAACCCACGCCGTTGTGTAAACTCTCCCCATGCAGGCTCCTCACTCTACACAACTGATCGATGGATTTGACCGTCGGATCACCTATTTGCGTCTCTCGATCACTGACCGATGTGATTTTCGCTGTCAGTATTGTATGGCAGAAACCATGCAGTTCCTGCCGCGTTCAGAGGTGCTCACTATCGAGGAGTTATTGCGGACCGCACGCCTGTTTACCGAACTGGGCGTTAAAAAAATTCGCGTTACCGGAGGAGAACCGCTCATCAGGCGAGGTGCTGACGAGCTGTTCAAGGGACTTGGCGCACTGCCGACGCTCGACACCCTTGCGCTGACCACCAATGGCAGTCACCTTGAGAAGACCGCCACAGACCTCGTGGAGGCGGGTGTCACAACAATCAATATCAGTCTCGACAGCCTGCAACCAGAGCGCTTTAGGGAGATCACACGCGTTGGGGATTTCAGCACCGTATTACGCGGTATCGATGCGGCGGTGGCGGCGGGGTTTCAGCGTATACGCCTCAATACTGTGGTGCTGGATGGGCTGAACCGCGACGAGGTCATTCCGCTCACGCAGTTTGCAGTTGATCGACATATCGACATTGCGTTCATTGAGGAGATGCCGTTGGGGCAAGTCAATGTAGGCGGAAAGACGCTTGCCTATGTCACCTCTCAATCACTTCATGATGAACTGAGTCGGCACTTTGATTTAGAGACGCTAGCCGCTGCAAATGACGCGGGTCCCTCGCGCGACTACAAGATAAGCGGAACCCACAGCCGCGTGGGATTTATTTCTCCGCACAGCCATAACTTTTGCAGCAGTTGTAACCGGCTGCGAGTCAGTGCCGAGGGCAGACTGCTGATGTGCCTTGGCAACGAGGAATCGATTGACCTGCGCAGCTTGCTTCGGTCAGGCGCCAGTGACGAGGCCGTCAAAACCTCTATCATTGATAGCCTCACATTGAAGCCGGAACGACATGTGTTCGATCAGCCCGATGAACCACAGATCGTTCGCTTTATGAATGCCACAGGCGGTTAACGCTCACCAATTGGAAAACACTGTGTCCGACACCCACTATCCAACCCTTGGCGGCATCGACGCTATACAGAGTGCATTTGAGGCCGCAGGTTATATCTGCACCAAACGCATCGCAACGGTGATACGCCTCGCGGCCGCACTAGAGAAACCGATCTTGATAGAAGGCCCACCTGGAGTGGGTAAAACCGAGCTAGCTAAAACCTGCGCGCAAGTTGTGAACAGACCGCTCGTCAGACTGCAATGCTATGAAGGGCTGGACGAGAGTAAGGCGCTTTACGAATGGAAATACGGTAAGCAGCTTCTGTATACACAGCTTTTGAAGGAGCAACTCGGCGACGTGCTAGAGGGTGCCAAGGGACTTGCAGAGTCCATGGAACGGCTGCATCAATTTGGTGACGTCTTTTACTCAGAGGCATTTCTCGAGTCCAGACCGTTGCTCAAGGCAATGGAGACAGAAAATGGAGGCGTCCTGCTCATTGACGAAATCGACAAGGCTGATTTCGAATTTGAATCACTGCTGCTCGAAGTGCTGTCGGACTTTCAGGTATCTATCCCGGAACTTGGCACCATCAGCGCCCGATCCAAACCCCTTGTTTTCCTGACCAGCAACGACACCCGAGATCTCTCAGACGCACTGAAACGCCGCTGTCTGCATCTCCACATACCTTTTCCGTCGATAGACCTTGAGGCCCGAATCGTTGCAAGCCGGGTGCCCGAGCTCACCCAATCTATGACAGATCAGCTGGTGCACTTTGTACACGCGATTCGTGAACTTGATCTCAAAAAGGCGCCGGCCATCTCCGAAACGGTAGATTGGGCGAGGAGTCTGGTGTTACTTCATGCCAACGATCTGGACGGTCGGTTAGTTCAAGACACCCTCAATGTTTTACTCAAATACGAAGAGGATATTCTGCTTGCTGAAGGCCAGCTATCCAAGTTGATGGCTGCGGTTAAAAAGACTTAGCCGTGAACAAAACGCCGCGAATCGCCACTCGCAGTGCGGCCAGTAGTGATCAATTGCTGGCGTTCGTACAGTATCTGCGTGGTAAAAAAATTCCCGTTTCACCCGCGGATACGCTCGATGCCATCCACGTCGCCGAGCTTCTGGGCTACGAGAACAAAAAGCAGCTAAAAAATGGCCTTGCCGCCACGTTGGCAAAGTCTCAGCACGAGCTCTCTGTCTTCGATACCGCCTTCGAACACTACTTTCAGGCGCGGCCTGCCAAACCCTCCGCTACGCAGCCACCGCACAAGCAGGGCGAGCAGACAGGGCAAACACCAGACCAGGCGAGTCCAACGGCACCGTCGGTGCTGGAGGGCACCCCAGACCCGCTCGACGGTCTCCGTGGCAACGCCCTGTTCGACGC
Source organism: Luminiphilus sp. (assembly GCA_029242325.1). Lineage (GTDB taxonomy): Bacteria > Pseudomonadota > Gammaproteobacteria > Pseudomonadales > Halieaceae > Luminiphilus. Next base: position 64,954 of record JAQWUD010000020.1, on the reverse strand, counting down.
ACTGGAGCGACACGACGAGACCGCGCTCTCCATTGCGATCGAAACAGCGGCCGCTGAAGCCAAGGTGGAGGACATCTCTCTTTTTACTCAACGAGGACAATATGTCCGCAAAATACTCGATGCGCTGGGTGATGCGGCGCTGCGTGAGGCCGCGATCGAACTTGAGCAGATTGAGCCCGCTGCATTTGAAGCCGTACAAGCGCTGAGAGAACAGCTGCGTGAACGAGTGAGGGATCGAGTCGAGCGGGCATATCTTATTCATGCCAGCGCGAAGACTGAAGATTTACTGGATGAGTCGCTGTCAAAGATGAAGCTGGGCAATGTTGATCACAGCCATTTGGCAAGACTCAAACGCTTGATGGACCGCATGGCCAAGAAATTGGCAGCCAGGCACGGTCGACGCAAGCGCCGATTTCGCAGAGGTAAACTCCACGTTGGTGAAACCGTTCGTCGAGCGATTCCCACTGACGGTATTCCCTTCTATCCGCGGTGGCGCAAAGTCGAACACCGGCGCCCGCAGATCATGGCGATTTGTGACGTCAGCGGCTCGGTTGCCTCCTATGCCAAATTTCTACTGATGTTTCTCTACGCCCTGCAGGACGTCTTGCCCAGAACCCGCAGCTTCGCTTTTTCTGCGGCACTGGGTGAGGTAAGCGACTTGTTTGCCCGCCTACCCGTGGAAGAGGCCGTCGAACGCGTGAATCTCAAATATGGGGGGGCGACCGACTATGGACGCGCATTGGCGGATTTCTCCGCGCTGGCACTGGCCGAGGTGAATACTGCCACGACCGTGATCATACTTGGGGACGCGCGCAACAATCAGGCTGATCCGCGGCTCGACCTGCTGGCCGAGATCAAAGCACGGTCAAAACGCGTCATCTGGCTCAACCCGGAGTCAACACGACTGTGGGGCACTGGGGACTCGGAGATGCTCCGTGTGAAACGCCAATGCCATGTGGCGCACGAGTGTAATAATCTCAAGCAGCTGGAGCGTATTATCGACAAGTTGCTCTCGGATAAGCGGTGAGGCGCGTTGCGCAAAGTCTGCCTTCCGCCCCTCCTGTCATCCGATCCCCTGCAAATTGAAGGCAGCCGCCCCGCTCCCCGCAGACGCCTCTTGTGTCATTTTGAGTTTTGAAGGCAGATTATTAGCGGAATCAGCGTGGCCAAGCACCTCCTGCTCCGCGATCTCTCCAGATGCAAGTGAATCTGTGCCCATTGCCTCCAGTGCACCAAGGAATTTGGCGCTCGGCAAGCCGCGCTTCGCGAGACACAGATCAGAGCCCTTGCGCTCTGCTAGTTTCGTCAACCATGGATTGATTTGCCTCTCGTCACCTATCCTGGTGATCGATTCTCAGCCTTGGGCCAATCCCAGCCGGTAGACTTTCGCCCCTGTACGGTGCCGCATTCGCACCGTACACTCCGCACCACTTTGACTGCTGCGCGACATAAAAGCCCAGCATAATTGGCGCCAATTCATTACATAGGAGACATCGTGTCGAACCACGCTGCAGCGTTCCGGCAAGTGCTCGAGAGAGACCCAGCAATGCTGCGCCAGATCAGGCGCGGTGTTGAAAAAGAGGGGCTCCGTGTCACTGACAGTGATGCAACGCTATCCCAAAGCCGGCACCCCGTCGCGTTAGGCTCAGCACTCACGCACGCTTCCATCACGACCGATTACTCAGAAGCGCTGTTGGAGTTCATCACACCTGTGTCTGAGTCAATTGAGGCAACAGAAAAGGCGCTGGCCGATCTTCACCGCTTCACGGCACAAAATTTGGAGGGGGAACTGCTCTGGAATGCCAGCATGCCTTGTATCGTCAACGGCGATGCAGGTATCCCTATCGCTGAGTTCGGGCATTCGAACGTCGGGCAAATGAAACGGGTGTATCGAAATGGCCTGAGTGTTCGCTACGGTCGCAAAATGCAGGCAATAGCCGGTATTCACTACAACTTCTCCTTGCCCGCCCACTTCTGGGACGTAGCACTGGAATATGTGCAGTCCGAGCACGATGCCACTGCTTTTCAGACCGAGGGTTACCTCGGGCTCATCAGAAATTTTTTCTCCAGAGTATGGCTTTTACTCTATCTGCTGGGCGCATCACCCACCGTGTGCGCAAGCTTTCTACAAGGCAATCGGTCTCATCCACTATTACCAATGGGTGACGATCACCACAGCTATTTTTTGCCCTACGCCACCTCGCTGAGGATGGGGGATTTGGGCTACACGAGTAATGCTCAGGGCGGGATGGACGTTTGTTATAACGACCTGAACCAGTACATAACAACATTACGCAAGGCCATCCTCACGCCTCACGCGCCCTATCGGGCCTTTCAGAAAATGGATAATGGTGAGCGGGCACAATTGAATAACTCGCTCCTTCAAATCGAAAACGAATTTTACAGCCCCATCAGGCCCAAACGCGTCACCCGCAGCGGGGAACCTCCTGTAGTGGCGCTCGCTCGCAGCGGAATTGAATACGTCGAGGTGAGGTGCGTTGATATCAACCCCTTCACTCCTCACGGCATTGATGCAGATACCATGCGCCTGATCGATCTCTTTCTGATTGCGTGTCTCATTGACGACAGCCCGCTCTGCGACGAGGAAGGGCAGCGTCGTAACAGGGAGAATTTACAGCGCGTGGTGAGCCATGGTCGCGACCCCGCCCTCACATTACTCTCCCACTCAGGCGAGGAAGTCACGCTTGCCGAACTGGCCACGCCCATTCTTGATCGAATGACCGAAATCGCGAGCTGGTTCGACGGTGATAGCAAAGACCGTATATATGAAGATGTGGTGAGGGATACCCGTCAGCGGGTGTCTGATCCGTCAAAGACGTTGTCTGCCAGAATGCTGAAGGAAATGGACGCGTCGGGGCTCAGCTTCTGGCAACTGGCAAACCGATATTCTCGCCAATGGCATGCAGAGCATCTGGCGACCCCTATCGAGCCATCAGCACTCGCTCAACTGGCTGACGAAGCAGCGTCGTCCGTTGTTCGACAGCAGCAACTGGAATCTCAGGAAAGCCTGTCTTTTGAGGACTACCTCGCACAGTTCTACGCGCAATACCGGAGTCAGGCATAACTCTGCGGGGCTGGGTGACCACCCCCAGCAACATAAAAAAGCGCCCCTTAGGGCGCTTCACGTATCCGTCTGTAGCTGATCATCAAAGACACCGTGTCGTTGGGCCACTCACCTAAAGCCCGTGCAATGCGCTACGGAGTTTCGCCGTTGCTCTGCCGTCGCACCACCGCCGAAGTTTACATCGCGATGTCGACTGCGTAGGAAACAACGAACTTGATCTGATCGTTGTCGTAGCCACCCTCGGCGGCGGCGCCCTTCACGTCGGTATCGGAGATCATGAAAGTAAACCCGCCCTTAGATACTGTCACGTTGTAATCGTAATAGCCTTCGGCATTGCCGTTAAAGGCTTCGGCAAAGTCTCCGTCGTGGTGACCAATATGAACCCCGATGCCAACGCCATCACCCACCTCGAATCCATAGTCCAACGACAAGTAGTAGGCTTCTCCGAATCCGAAGTCTTGGCCCGGCGCTTCGTCTGCTTCAGTGTTGGCGAGCACATTATATTTGGCGCTAAATCCGCCTATGCCCACGCCGACATAGACTTCGCCAAAATCGAAGTTGGCTTCCTTATCATAGTTGTAATAGAGATACCCGACATCCCAGCTGATCGCGCCCGTGTCGAAAGCAAAGCCGGCATAAACGTCATGCTCGTAAGAGTACACATCGGAGGGGCCGTAGTTTACGTTGGACGCCCAGGTGCCTATATAAAATCCGCTGTCCGAAGCGTAATCGATACCACCCTGCACGGCCGCTTCATTTTCAGTCTGGGTGAGACCCCTCCAAATATAGTTGCTGGTCATCGACGCGTTAGCGGACCACTCTCCTGCGTGGGATGATGATGCAAAGGCACAAAGGAGGGTGGCGGGCAGAACCGCCGCACCAAGTCTTGATCGGGAGTTTTTCATGTACATGGTAGTTCCTCATGATGTCATATACGGGGACCGGCTCATCGATCAACGGACTTTGCTTCGATGCGCTTTACTGCGGTCGCTGTCTTGTCTGCAAAAGGCGGGCCAAAAAATATAACCATTTGTTTTTTCTTGTTTTTATTTATTTTTGTCGCCAAATAGTGAGCGCCGTGGCCATCGCCAATCGATAAACCGAGAAGAAATGCGCCAAAGCAGTGCGCGCGTGCACAAAGTTAGCGCAACCCACGCCCCTTAAGCGCGCTAATCCAAAGTCCAAAGTGCGCGCGTAGAGAGCGGTAGACAACCTCGCCCATAAAAGGACACCCAACGCATGCGCATGACACGCTATTTTCCCCTGATCGCAGCAATTGGTTTGGGCGCGACGGCAGGCAACATCTCCGCTGCGGATACGCTCTGTGAACAGATCGCGGATGAGACAGTAGCGGAGATGAAGGCCGGCGCTGCGAGTTGGTGGACTGAAGATACCGCGCGCATGGCTGGAATGGCGGCGGCTTCAGCCTGCTTCAAGACCAGAGCGATGGTTGCCACCGCGCCTGCTGTGCCCCAACAGGCGGAGGCTGAGTCAGGACCCGAGGCGGAGACTACCGACTTCATGGGGCTACAGGTGAAGCCCTTGAGCGGCCCTCCCAGTCGCAAGCCCTATGAGCGCACGCGGGATTGAGGACTAGGTTCCGGCGCTGAGTATCTACAGGGGCCAGATGCAGGGGACCGCTACCCCCTCACCGTGCAAAGAGCGGCGGCCGAATCACTTCCAAGCCCGCTGCGCAGCGCCGCCAGGTTGACGGCCCTGCTAAGACGTTACTCGGATGCTGGATCCGCCTTGAACACGGCTACCAGTTCGACGTCGAAAACGAGTGTTGCGTTGGGACCGATCATTTGACCAGCTCCACCCTCGCCATAGCCCAGCTCCGGCGGGATGATGAACTGGAACTTACCGCCAGGCTTCATCAGCTGCAGCCCCTCAGTCCAGCCGGGAATAACTTGAGTCAAGCCAAAAGTGACCGTCTGACCTCGCTCAAAACTACTATCGAAAACAGTGCCGTCAATTAGGCGGCCCTCGTAATGCACCTCTACGGAGTCTGCAGCCTCGGGGTTGTCTCCCTCGCCCGCCTCTTTGACTATGTATTGCAGGCCAGACTCAGTAACCTGAATGCCTTCCTGTGCAGTCGTTTCTTCCATATACGCCCTACCCGCTTCAAGGTTCGATTGTGCAATCGCAGTGCGCTCAAGCTCAGCATCAGCCTGCTGGCGCTCCTGAAACGCTGTCATTTCCGTATTAATCTCTTCGTCAGTCAGCCTTCCCTCAGCGCCAGTCATGGCGTCCTCGAGTCCCGCGGCATAAGCGGCAACATCCACTGTCATGTCGTCAGCAGACATTCTTTGTCCCATGCGCAATCCGATACCATAGCTCAAACGAGCGTCACTCGACTCAAGCTCAAGTGCCTGTTCTGCAGGCTCAGTATCGCAGCCCACCAGCGCTGCCGTGAGGGCAAAAGCCGCTCCTGCAGCCCGCATTCTATTCGGGGTACTCATGCTCTACGTTCTCCCTATCCTATTTTCGAAGAAGCGCGGATGTTACGTCGGCTGACTCAGTAGTGCCACCAGTTGCTTCAGTTCCCGGACATTATTACCGTCATAAAACGGTGAGAGCCTGGCAAGATTGATCTCCATCAAGTAATGCGTCGGTTGCGCAGGCACCTTGACGACGTCTACCGGTGACTCAGGTGAATCCATGACCCCGCTCCAGATCAATTGGGCTAGGTGATGTTCAGCCTGCACTTCCAACTGCAGCAAATGTTCACGGGGCCTGCGCAGGCGCTCATCTGATTTCCATTGGCCGCGCGTCATTCTCAGCGGCAGGACAACCTTTTCCACCCAGTCATCCGTGGCAAACCGCATTCGGTCCACTGCGCTGGATTGCCACCCAAACTGTCGAGATCCAAGCCAAGCCGCAAACAGAGCTTCCACGATAACAAGGTCTGCGGCGCTCTGCAGAGACAGAAGCAGTGAGCGTGTACTGGTGCACCTGTACCTAGCCAGAGACCACTCCCAGAAGCTATCCACTGTCATAGGGGTGCACTCATCCCGTGCTGACGAATCAGCGCCAGTTTTTGACGGCGACTTAAACGGCGCACAGCCGTCTCCTCCTTTTGCGCCGCGGAACGGGATGCGCAGGTGCGCGACCACACCAGCGCGACCGGGCGCCTGCTACGTGTATATCTAGCACCACCCGACGCGATGCCGTTATGTTGAGAAATTCGACGCCGCAGGTCTGTGGTCACCCCCGTATACAGTGACTCGTCCGCACAACGCACGATATACACGTGCCAATTTGGTTCAGCGTCATGCATCACAACGCTTGCCGGCCGGGAGTCAGTAGGATATTTTCTCATCGACGTTAGTAACGCATCCCACCGGCTAACCATCCAACACACACCGGAGCCCCTATGAGCGCTGACATATCGCACGTGACCGACGACAACTTTGATGCTGAGGTGCTTTCGAGCGACCTACCCGTGTTAGTCGATTTTTGGGCCGAGTGGTGCGGCCCTTGCAAGATGATTGCACCCATATTGGAAGAGATTGCCACAGAATACGCGGGAAAGGTCAAAGTCTGTAAGGTGGACGTTGACGCTAATCCAGACATGCCCGGCAAATTTAATATCCGCGGCATCCCTACGCTGATTCTGTTCAAAGGGGGTAACGCGGTCGAAACAAAGGTTGGTGCGCTGACAAAAAGTCAGCTCAGCGAGTTTGTAGATTCTGCGATTTAACGGGCATTCCATTCCCGAATTGCCCACAAATATCGCTGGACGTAATCTGTCGGCGGTGCTAGTTTTGCGCCGTGGTGTTGGTTCAACACCCGCCGTGTCTGGCATTTCTTCCTTTTACAGCCTCCCTCAGCGCGCCAACAACTGACTGGTGGAACCGTTTAGGCAATGGAGCGTCCAAGCACGATACCGTCGACCGACTCGCACCAGCACAACAAAGCCATAAGGACCGTCGGGCCGACATCTTTCTTTATTCAATAGTGACTTTTAACAGCAAGCCGGAAGTGATTCGTGGAAGAGCAAACCAATGCCAACTCAGAAAAGTTGGAAACTCCCAGCATTGAAACCGTAGCCAGCGATGGCGCCGAAGACAGTGCGGAGCTTCAAAAGAAAAGTGGACGCACGCTAAAGCTCAAAGCCGCAGAGACGGATGAAGCTGGCGCGGGCGAAGCGCCCGCAAAAACGGAGGCTGCTTCCGATAACGAGGGTGCCGCTCAAACAGAGGCGTCGGCGAGCGGCGAGGGCGACGCACCACAGGGCCGATCCCGTCGTGGCAGACAGCGGCGCCAAAAGCGCGACCCCAATGTGCCCAGTGCGAACCCCATGAGCCTGACCGACCTGAAGAACAAGTCGACCCAGGACCTGATCGATATGGCCCGGGAGATGGGCGTCGACAACATGGCGCGCTCGCGCAAACAGGACATCATTTTTGCACTGCTGAAGCGGCACGCCAAGAGCGGCGAGGACATTTGGGGGGACGGCGTTCTGGAGATCCTGCAGGATGGCTTTGGCTTCCTGAGATCCGCCGACAGCTCCTTCTTGGCGGGCCCCGATGACATTTATGTCAGCCCCAGCCAGATAAGACGCTTCAATCTCCGCACTGGCGATACCGTCACAGGCATGATCAGGCCACCCAAGGATTCCGAGCGGTACTTTGCGCTGCTCAAAGTCAAGGACGTTAACTTTGAATCGCCGGAGAGCGCCAAAAGCAAAATCTTATTCGAAAACCTCACGCCACTTTTCCCCAATGAGCGCCTCACCCTGGAAAAGGGCAATGGCTCTACAGAGGATCTGACCGGACGGCTGATTGATCTGGTAGCGCCCATTGGCAAAGGTCAGCGGGGTCTGCTGGTCGCGCCCCCCAAGGCCGGCAAGACCATCATGATGCAGAATATCGCGCAGGCGATCATCACCAATAATGCCGAGTGCTACGTGATCGTGTTGTTGATCGATGAGCGGCCCGAAGAAGTGACCGAGATGCAACGCTCGGTGGGGGCCCGCGGCGCTGAGGTCGTCGCATCAACTTTTGATGAACCACCCTCACGCCATGTACAGGTGGCTGACATGGTAATCGAAAAGGCCAAGCGGCTCGTGGAGCATAAACGCGACGTGGTCATCCTGCTCGATTCCATCACGCGTCTGGCTCGCGCTTACAACACCGTAATACCCAGCTCTGGAAAGGTGCTGACAGGGGGTGTCGACGCACATGCGCTTGAGCGCCCCAAGCGGTTCTTTGGTGCGGCACGAAACATCGAAGAGGGCGGTAGTCTCTCAATCATTGCTACAGCATTGATCGACACTGGCTCAAAGATGGACGAAGTGATCTATGAGGAGTTCAAGGGCACAGGGAATATGGAGCTACATCTCGATCGCAAGATCGCAGAGAAGCGCGTTTATCCCGCTATTAATATCCGCCGCTCCGGCACGCGCCGGGAAGAATTATTAACTGGCGATGAAGAGCTGCATCGCATGTGGATTCTGCGCAAGCTGCTCCACGGCATGGAAGATCTGCCAGCTATTGAATTCCAGCTCGACAAGCTCAAAGACACCAAGTCCAACGAAGAGTTCTTCAAATCCATGAAGCGGAAGTAATCCGCGATCATGCCAAGCTTCGTCGACCTCCGGGAGTTCATCCGTGAGCTCGAGAAACGCGGCGATCTCGTCCGGATCTCGGCGGAGGTGGATCCCAAGCTGGAAATGACTGAAATCGCGGATCGCACCCTGCGCGGGGGTGGTCCCGCTTTGCTGTTTGAGAATCCCAAAGGCTCCCGCATCCCTGTATTGGTCAATTTATTTGGTGCTGAAAGACGGGTCGCACTGGGAATGGGTGAAGAGAACGTCGAAGCCCTGCGGGAAGTAGGTGAGCTGCTCGCCTACCTCCGGCAACCCGATCCGCCCAAGGGGTTCAGGGACCTCGTCGATAAGGCCCCACTGCTAAAGAAGATCTTCACGATGGGGCCAAACGTCGTTAAAAAAGCGCCTTGTCAGCAGCAGATCCTGCGTGGTGCGGAAGTAGATCTCACCACGCTGCCGATACAGACGTGCTGGCCCGAGGATGTCGGGCCATTGGTGACCTGGCCCCTGGTCATCACGCGCGGCCCCGAAAAAGAACGCATGAATCTGGGCATCTATCGCATGCAGCTGCTCGGGCGCAACAAGCTGATCATGCGCTGGCTGTCTCACCGGGGCGGCGCATTGGATTTTCGCGACTGGCAACTCAAGCGTTCGGGCGAGCCCTACCCCGTAGCCATTGCGCTGGGGGCAGACCCGGCCACGACTTTGGGCGCCGTGACACCGGTACCCGATACGCTCTCTGAATACGCCTTTGCGGGCTTACTAAGAGGCAAGAAAACAGACTTGGTGCGGTGTGTTACCGATTTATGTCGGGATAATGACCTCATGGTGCCCGCGCACAGTGAAATTATTCTTGAAGGATTCATCGACCCCGCCGAGCAGGCAGATGAGGGTCCGTTCGGTGACCATACCGGCTACTACAATGAAGTAGAGCGCTTCCCGGTATTCACCGTAGACACCATCACAACCAGGAATGATCCGATTTATCACAGCACCTATACCGGCCGCCCTCCCGATGAACCAGCCATTCTGGGCTTGGCGCTCAACGAGGTCTTTGTTCCGTTACTGAAGAAACAGTTCCCGGAAATCAGCGATTTTTACCTGCCTCCCGAGGGCTGCTCGTACCGGATGGCTGTGGTAACGATGCGAAAGGAGTACCCGGGGCACGCAAAACGGGTCATGTTCGGCGTGTGGTCTTTTCTGCGGCAGTTTATGTACACCAAGTTCATTATTGTGGTCGATGACGACGTTAACGCACGCTCTTGGGAAGACGTGATCTGGGCCATGACGACTCGAATGGACCCGGCGAGGGATTGTACTATCGTCGAAAGCACGCCGATCGACTATCTGGATTTTGCCTCTCCGGTGGCGGGCCTCGGTTCTAAAATCGGCATGGATGCGACACACAAATGGGAAGGCGAGACCGATCGGGAGTGGGGTCGCACCATAAAAATGGATGCGTCTACCCGCGCGCGCGTCGATATCCTATGGGACTCTCTGGAAATCACGTTACCGGGTCGATAGCGGGCTCACCGACTCAGTTCGCTGCGGCGCTCGCAGCGTCATTATCGCCTCTGTTTCGAGCGTCAACGCGCGCCCTTCCTCGCCTTGGCTTCGGAGCCAACTTGCCCAACCCAGCGCATGGCGCGCCGACGGACTGCGTTTATACGCCGCCTCCCAAAGCTCACCGGCAGACTGCATATCGCCCTCTCGCTGCAAAAGTTCGGCAAGCATCGCATGGCATGCACCGTGGGCATCCTCTTCGCACCAACGTTTCAGAGCCTTCTTCATTTTTTGCGCCTGACGGTCAGGTAACACGGCAATCCCTTCCAGCGTGGCGCGCTCGCAGTAATGTTGCAATCGTTCTACCAGTGCTTTCTGGAGCCCGTCCCAGCTCTTCTCTGCAATCAGGCGCGTCACTACAACAGGCCACAGCGAGCTGTTGTGAGAGCGAAGAGAATCCGGCGCACGTTTCCACAACGCTAGATCACCTGAGTCGGATTCCATTGCGCCATGCCACGCCTCTCGCTCCCACAGATTCAGTAATGGTTCTGGAATCAGGCGGCTACGTCGGGCATCGGGCAGCGACTCAATGACTTCACCCCAGTCACGTCGCTGATACGCCAGCTCACACCTCATCGCACTCACTCTCGGCGCACCCTGACTACCACCGGAAAAACCCCTCAGCAGCTCATCAGCGCGTTCAGGCGCGTGGTCGGTCAGATGCGCTTGGGCCCTCGCCATGGCAATGACTGGAGGAGGTAAAGTTCCCTGCTTTTCAGCCTGATCGAGCATCTCCAATGCGCTCTGTATATGACCGCGATGAATTGCCGCCAGAGCCGCAAAAAGTGGATGCAATGAACCCTGCTCATCCGCGCTCGCTGTTTTACTCAGCGCCTTTTCCGCTACCTCCCACCGGCCTTCAAAGAAAGCGACGAAGCCCTTGTCAGTGCGGCGTTGCGCCCCACGGGCGGAGCGGAGCCCCATCCAGCGGCGCAGTGCATGAGGGACGTTGAGCGTGGACCGTAGCAAACGCATGAGGGACCACAGCAACATTGAGAACACCAGAAACACGCTCAACGCCAGCCATGCCGAGGTTTCCACCTGCCATTCGCCCAACATCATAAGAACGTATCCCGGATCGCGCGCAATGGCATTGACCAACGCCGCACCCAGCACGAGACCACAAATGAGGTAGATACTGAAGCGCGCCATTATCCGGTTGAAACCTCTTTACTCACTCTCTCGACCTGCTCGTCTAGCAAGCTGCGGGTCTCGACCAAATCGGGCAATTTCGGTGCAATGCTGTGAGTTCGAAGCAACGCGATAGCGCTGATCAGGCTCTCCACACGCCCCTCATCCTGCTCAGCAAACAACTTCACAAACCGCTCTGCCCGCACCAAGGACTGCTCGAACAGCTTTTGGTTGGCGGTGAGCATCGCAATTTGTGCCTGCTCCAGCAGCATGCGCCCGTTTTGCCTTGCCAAGGCGGCCCATTCAGGGGTCATCAACTGAGTGATTTCATCACTACGTCGCCGAACAACAAGGTGATCAGACAGTTTGGCCAGTGCAGCCCGCCACCCGGCGGCGCTGCGCTGCCACCAATCGTCCTCAGCCTCACTCGGGTCAATCATGTCTGGCGTCGCTGACTCGAACTGAATTTGCAGCAGATCTACCTGATCAATGAGGGCCGACAATTGAGTATAAATACCCACCTGGTCAACCACAGGCACTGCCGACAGCGCCGCTGCGTCGCGAGCTATAGCAAGCCGAACGGCTTCAAATCTGGGCTCACCAGTGTCTCGAAGCAATCCATCTGCCTGCTCCAGCAAGGTCAGCGCAGCATCGACATCCCGCGCCACCAACAGCCGCTGACTCGCCAACCGCGTCAGGAAAATCGCCTCGTGTCCCAACCACGCGCGCCGGTCAACAGCGAGCAACCGATCCATCTGATCTTCCAGTCGATCCATTCTTTGCGCCAACAGCCGCTCAGACTCGGTGCGTTCGGCATCCAGACGCGCAGCCAGAGCAGATAGCGCACTATTCCAGTCGGCATCCCTGACCGCGAGGCCAGAACGGACACTGGTATTGGCGGCCTCGCGCGCCAGCTGGGCGATGTTGGGTTCAGGGACTGCCCGCTGATCCTGAATCGCGGCGAGTTCGATCTCTACTGCCTCAAAACGCTGCCACTGATAGGACACCCAAGGCCAGCCGAGCCAGTAACCTGCAACACCCAGACCCGACAGCAATGACAGGAAAAGCAACAGCGACCATAGCGCCCAGCGCCGGCCCGAGGCATGCTGCCGTCGCCGGGTAGCCTCTGGTTGCTGCGACGCAGGGGATTCTTTCATCCTTTCACTCCACTGATAAGAGCGATTTCAATGTGCGTTCAAAGGCCAGATCGCTGGCATCCTCGGCACAGACCACTCGCCCCCAGCCTAATCCCGCGGCAAGACTTGCCACGCGCTCAGAAGGGACAATGACTGGCGATTGGAACAGATCCATTCTCTGCTCACCCGCCAACAACTCTGACAGTCGTGACAGCATTTCACCACTACTGGCCTGAAAAACAATAGGTAAGCTCAGCTTGAGCAGAGGAGAGACATCTACCTCAGGCCAACAGCGTCGATAGCAAACCCAGTCGGTCACCTGCGCGCCACGTCGCGTTAGTTCATCGGCCAGTAGTTCGCGCCCGCCCTCCCCCTTCACAATCACCACATCAGGCTTCTCGCGGGCGGAGAGCTCGGCCATGGCCAGCAAACCTTCCGAATCTGCCTGCGTGGGCATCAGTGCTTCAATACCTGCCGCCAACAACGTGTCATGGGTTTTTCTGCCGATAGCGATAAACGTCAGATTCTCCTGACGGTCCAGCTCGGGTTTTAACAATGGAAGCCCGAATCGCACTGCATTGGCGCTGACGAAAACGACCACAGTTCCGCTGGTAAGGCAGGGCGGGTCAGCCTTTCCCGAAGATAGCGAGCCGACAATCGTCATCAGCGGCAGGATCAGAGTGTGGACTTTCTTCCCCTGCAATATCCGCGCCAACCGTTCACTGTCATCTTGCGGGCGGGTCAAAACGGCGGTGATCATCCCCGGGCTGCGCGGATGAGAGCTTCAGCTCCCTGAGCAAGCAACATCTCTGCTATGCCTGCACCCAGTTGCTCGGGGTCGCTACCTCGCGCCTCCGCCTCGAGCACTGCGCTGCCATCGGTTGCCCCCACGCGCGCGCGTAACCACAGCGCGTCATTTTCCCACTCCGCGAAGGCGGCGATGGGAACATCACAACCCCCTTCAAGGCGGCGGACCACCGCACGCTCTGCCAATACGCGCGTTGCGGTAGCGTCGTGATGAAGCGGTGCCAATAGCGCTCTTACCCGCTGATCTGCGTCCCTAAATTCAATGCCAACGGCGCCCTGACCTGCGGCGGGCAGGGAGAGTTGCGGGTCAATCGACGCCCCGATCCGATCTTCGAAGCCCAGCCGAATCAATCCGGCGCAAGCAAGAATAATGGCATCGAATTCACCGCCGTCTAACTTAGCCAGTCGGGTGTTAACGTTGCCCCGCAAAAATCCGATCTCCAGATCCGGCCGATGCCGACTCAACTGGCAGCTACGGCGCAGACTGGAGGTTCCCAGCCTGGCACCCTGTGCAAGCTGATCAAAACTGCTGCAGCCGACCAAGGCATCACGGGGATCTTCCCGCTCACACATGACACCCAAGGTCAGCCCATCGGGCATGTGCATGGGCACATCCTTCATGGAGTGCACGGCGATATCCGCCCGACCATCCATCAGAGCCGTCTCCAACTCCTTCACGAAGAGCCCCTTACCACCCACCTTAAAAAGCGGCTTATCCAGCAACTGATCGCCGCGGGATGTCATCCCTAACAGACTCACCTCCAGCCCAGAATGTGCGGCCTCAAGGCGAGATTTGACATGTTCTGCCTGCCACAGGGCGAGCGGGCTCTCCCGCGTGGCAATCACGATTCTTTCAGACACGATATTCCCCCTGTTTGACGCATCAGTTTAGCATGGAGGCGACATTTCACCGCTCTCAAACAGGGCGGCGAGGCGGCGCGCACGTTAGAATCTTCAGCGAATTTCATGTGAGCGATAGCACATCATGGGCAATCGAGAGACAACAAACAGTCAGGAGCTTTGGGGCGGGCGCTTCAGTGAGCCCACCGATACCTTCGTGCAGCGGTTCACCGCATCTGAGGCCTTTGACCGAAAACTGGCGGTTTACGACATCGCGGGCTCCCGGGCGCACGCGGAAATGCTCGAAGTCGCGGGCGTCCTCACCGCGGATGAAAACCACGCTATTCAAGACGGCCTGACGACGGTTCTGGAGGAAATCGAACGCGGCACTTTTGAGTGGTCTGTCGAGCGTGAAGATGTGCACATGAATATAGAAGCGCGACTCACAGAGTTGATTGGAGAGACTGGGAAAAAACTCCACACGGGTCGGTCGCGCAACGATCAGGTGGCCACCGATTTGCGCCTCTATCTGCGGGCTGAACTCGACGCAGTGGGCGGAGAATTGAGCCGACTACAGTCTGGCATCATCGCATTGGCCGCCGCACATGCCGACACGGTGATGCCCGGGTTTACCCACCTGCAGGTCGCCCAGCCCGTCACATTTGGCCACCACCTGCTGGCATGGAACGAAATGCTTGAGCGAGACTATGCTCGATTAATGGACTGCCGGGCACGATTGAATCAGTCACCTTTGGGCGCCGCCGCATTGGCCGGCACCACCTTCCCAATTGATCGGCACGCAACCGCCAGCGCACTGGGGTTTACCGCTCCAACCCGCAACTCACTTGACAGCGTCGCCGATCGGGACTTTGCAATAGAGTTCTGCGCCGTCGCCGCGCTCCTGATGAGCCACCTCTCGCGGATTTCTGAAGAACTGGTGCTGTGGACTTCGGCCCAGTTTGATTTTATTCGCCTACCCGACCGGTTCTGCACCGGTTCATCCATCATGCCGCAGAAAAAAAATCCTGACGTGCCCGAGCTGGTGAGAGGGAAGTCAGGCCGTGCGACCGGCAATTTGGTGACGTTACTGACGCTGATGAAGTCACAACCTCTCGCGTACAACAAAGACAACCAGGAAGACAAAGAAGCGCTTTTCGACACCGTCGCTACAGTACAGGATTGTCTCAGGGCCTTTGCTGATATGGTGCCGGCCATAGAAGCCAACAAAGAAACGATGCGCCAAGCTGCCCTAGCGGGCTTCTCCACGGCGACGGATCTTGCAGATTATCTCGTGCGAGCAGGAACCCCATTCCGCGACGCCCACGAGGTGGTGGGTAAAGCAGTGGCGCATTGTGTGGATGCACAGTGTGACCTCGCGGATTTATCGCTGGAAGTGCTTCAACAGTTTCATCCTGCGATTCAGGTTGATGTCTTTGAAGTGCTCACGTTGGAGGGCTCCGTGGCAGCAAGGCGCCATTTTGGAGGCACCGCACCCGAGCGAGTGCGCGAAGCTGCGGCCGCAGCAAATAAGGTATTGGCTGCCCGGTAATTGACCAACGCTAAAGAGCGCCCAGCCAGGCGCGATCATCTACTATTCCAAGTCAGCAATAGCCTGTCATCAGGACCCGTTGGGTACTCGCTCTCGCGTTGGGGCTGGCCTGATCAGGCGGAACACAGGATACGAGAAGCATAAGCCGCTAGTCTCGGGCGGGGCGTGCGACCCCCGAAGGCCCCAAACCAAAGTTCCCCCCTGGCCTGCGGCAGGGACAAACCCCGAATGAGCGTTACTGATCGCTCCAGTCGAGCACCATACCCGTATGCGTGACTAATTCCTGTTCCAGAAATGAGTAAAACGAATCACCACTTTTGGTATCCAGCCAATCGCTGCGCTGGTCATGCCAAGCGTAATGAAAGCCACCACCAGGGGTTGCCAGCCACAACTGCTCTGTGGGAGGTTGACGGCTGAACACAAACACCACGCCGTTGCCGAAGGTCGCGTTGATCACGCCCTCCGCACTGCGGATGTCGACATCATCGGGCAGCGATTCTAGCGCCATCTCAACTTTTTCAAAGGTGTCCTCAATCAGCTCATAGTACCCGTTACCTGCCATCTGCCATTACCCTGTCTATTAATGTGAAAACGCGGTGGTCGAGCGCCCAGCAGCTAACACCCGCGGCCACACGGCCACACGGCCACACGGCACTGTTATACTGGGCCTTTTGCTGAGATCAAACCGTGAAGCCTCTCACCACCATCTTGTTCTGCTGCTTCCTGGTTGCCTGTGGCCAGCAAGGGCCCTTGCGCCCGGCTGAAAACCCCGAATCAACTGCTGGCTATCAATGACTGCCTTTCAGCAACAAAACGGTGCCTTGCACTGTGAGGGCGTTTCGCTTGAAACCATTGCTCGTGAGCATGGTACACCCACCTATGTATACTCTCGTAGCGCCATCGAGACTGCTTTTTTGGCCTACAGGTCGGCCTTGAACCAACGCGCGCACCTAATCTGTTATGCCGTCAAGGCCAACTCTAACCTCGCTGTGTTAAACGTGCTGGCCCAACTGGGAGCCGGATTCGATGTCGTTTCAGTCGGCGAGCTCGAGCGCGTGATCGCCGCAGGCGGACCGAGCGAAAAGATCGTATTTTCAGGTATTGGCAAGACCCGCGACGAAATGCAGCGAGCGCTAAAGGCCGGTATTAAGTGCTTCAATATTGAATCCGAAGCAGAGCTACTCGCACTGGCCGAGGTGGCAGATAGTATGGGCAAAGTCGCCCCTGTCTCCATCAGGGTCAATCCCGATGTGGATGCGGGCACACATCCGTATATCTCGACAGGATTGCGAGAAAATAAATTCGGTGTCGACGTGGACTCTGCGCGACGCCTTTACCGGATAGCGAAGGACGCAAACGGACTCGATCCAGTCGGGGTTGATTGCCATATTGGCAGTCAGATAATGGACATTGCTCCTTTCGCTGCGTCACTCGATTGCCTGCTAGCACTGATCGATGATCTGGGCACTGAGGGCATTTTCCTGCAGCACCTGGATATCGGGGGTGGGCTCGGTGTTCACTATGATGAGGTGGCACCGTCCATCGATAGCTACGTTTCAGCAGTCTCTGAACGCCTTGCCGATCGAGAACTCGAACTCATTTTGGAGCCGGGCCGTTCCATAGTTGCCCTGGCGGGTGCGCTGCTGACCGCGGTGTTATATCTCAAACCCACCGAGGCGCGTCACTTTGCTGTGGTCGACGCGGCAATGAACGATCTGCTGCGCCCCGCGCTTTACAGCGCCTGGCAGGATATTCAGGTCGTCACGCCTCATGACGGTGAAATTCAATCTTGGGACATCGTGGGCCCCATCTGTGAAACAGGTGATTTTTTGGGTAAAGGACGAGAGCTGATACTGGCGCAAGGCGATCTGCTGGCCGTCATGGGGGCAGGGGCTTATGGCTTTGCCATGGCATCAAACTACAACAGCCGACCGCGCGCCGCAGAGATTCTCGTACACGGTGATTCGTCGCATCTCATCGGACAACGGGAATCTTTGAGTGATCTGTGGCAACGGGAAGTGATCCCACCGGAGCCACAGACGTGAAACTGCTCTTCACTAAAATGCAGGGAGCAGGTAATGACTTTGTCGTGATTGACGGCGTCACTCAGCCAGTGGAACTCAGTAGCGCACGGATCCGCAGGATTGCGGACCGACGCAGAGGCATTGGATGCGATCAGGTCCTGTTGGTCACACCACCGGATGATCCCGACGCAGACTTTAGATACAGCATCTTCAACGCCGACGGCTCGCGAGCCGCGCAGTGTGGCAACGGTGCGCGCTGCATGGGCCGTTTTCTGAGAGAAAAGCATCTCACCCGCAAGCGAGACCTCACGCTTTTAACCGACGGCGAGCCTTTGTCACTGTCTGTCATGGAAGATGGCCGGGTAGTAGCAGGGCTAGCGACCCCGCAGTTTACGCCAGCGGACATCCCGTTCTTGGCAGATGGCACTGCGGCGCAATATTCAATTGATGTTCAGGGCCAGCGGTTGTCGATGGGTGTCGTATCAATGGGAAACCCTCATGCCATCTTAATGGTGGACGATTGTGACCGTGCCCCAGTTGACACGTTGGGACCTTTACTGGAGCAACATGAGCGCTTCCCCGACAGAGTGAACGTGGGGTTCATGCAGATTCTGTCTCCCACTGAGATCAAACTTCGCGTGTTCGAGCGCGGCGTGGGCGAAACTGAAGCCTGCGGCTCGGGCGCCTGTGCCGCAGCAGTCCACGGGATCGCCCTCGGCCTGTTACAGAGAGAGGTCAGCGTGCAGCTGCCGGGCGGCAAACTCAGCATATCTTGGCTGCACGACGAAGATCGCGTTTGGCTCGGTGGACCCACTCGAACCGTGTTTGACGGTAGTATCTTACTGCGAGACTGACAGCAACGGGTTTCAGATGTTTTGGGCGCCCGCAGCTTCTACATCATCAGAATGGAGTGGAACGCTTGATTAAAATCAAGGCTGCTGCAGAACTCAGGTCTCTTGACCCGGAAAAACATGAGCAACCCGGAGCGATAAAAACGGATGGCGAACCCTTTAGACCCCAAAGACATTGAGGCCTTTCTCAAGGCCAACCCTAATTTCCTGCAGGACCGACCGGGTTTGCTCGCAGTGCTCAACCTGCCCCATGGTGGTGAGGGCGCGGTATCACTCGTGGAGCGCCAAGTCAGTCTGCTACGCGAGCGAAATATCTACTCGAGGCAGAAACTCACCGAGCTGTCGTCCATCGGACGGGAGAATGATCGGCTGCTCGAGGCTACGCGGAGTACGGTACTGGCCTTGCTCGCGGGCACGAGCCGGGCTGATCTCTGCCACATCTGGCGGGAGCAGGTCACCGGCTCGTTCGCTGCGCAAATGGGCAGCCTCATCTGGGTCGACAATCATGCCGATAGGTCCACAGGCGTAGTGGTGGCAAACAAATTAATCCGTCAAGGCGACTCCTTCTCGGGCGCGCTGAGGCCAGAAGAAATGGCAGGGCTGTTTGACGCAGAAGCGTTGGAGGGTTCTGCTGCGCTCTCGAGGGTTCGGGCGGGTGAGGAAGTGGTCGGCTTCATCGCCGTAGGCTCATCGGATTCTCAACGCTATCGCCCCGACGACGGCACATTGTTTCTCGATTATCTGGCCGAGGTAATCGGCCAGTTGCCCGCCTCCCGATAGTCGCCGCCGCAGCAGTCTGAAACCCCACTCACCCAAGATCCTTTGGCCACATGAACCCCGCCTCTATTCGCCTGATTACCTTCGATCTTGACGATACGCTTTGGGACGTGCGTCCGGCGCTTGTGGCGGCGGAGCGTGCACAGTGGTCCTGCCTCACGGCGCGCTTTCCGTCACTCGCGCTCGATGCCCTGCCGCGAGAGCATTTGGCACGTGTCCGCGAGGATTTAATCGCGGACCGGCCTGAACTGGCGCATCAAATCAGTCTCTTTCGCGAGGTGTTTATTGATCGGTTGCTGCAACAAAATGGCGTATCTGCAGAGGAATCTGCCGCAGCTGCCAGAGAGGCCTTTGCCGCATTTTTATCACACCGACACAACGTTGCGGTGTATGACGATGCCCGGTCGGTGCTCACCACCTTGGGCCGGGCGTGCAAACTGGGGGCACTCACCAATGGCAACGCCAATGTGTGGAAAACCGAAATAGGAGATTGTTTTCACTATGCCTGGCGGGCCGAAGAGTTCGGAATGAGCAAACCCGATCCGGCATTTTTCCACGCAGCGTTCGAGCGGGCAGGCGTCACAGCTGGGGAGGTTATCCACATCGGCGACTGCCACGACAACGATGTATCCGGCGCGGCAGCCGCAGGAGCGCAA
Organism: Luminiphilus sp.; assembly: GCA_029242325.1. Lineage (GTDB taxonomy): Bacteria > Pseudomonadota > Gammaproteobacteria > Pseudomonadales > Halieaceae > Luminiphilus. Next base: position 44,981 of record JAQWUD010000020.1, on the reverse strand, counting down.
GCTATTTGGTTTTGCCCAGACGGCGGAGTCAGTAACGTCGCTGCTGCGGTCGTGGCCAGGCTCTCTGAATTACCCGATGCAATTCGCAGACTCACGCGAGGGCAACAGTAGCAGCGTCCTAAATTGCCTCGACGCCGGTTTCGCCCGTGCGGATTCGCACCACTTGCTCCAACGGTGCAACAAAGATCTTGCCGTCGCCGATTTTCCCGGTGCTGGCCGATTGAATGATGGCGTCTACAATCGCTTCTATCTGATCCTCCGCTGCTGCGATTTCAAGTTTCAGCTTAGGCAAAAAATCCACGACATACTCGGCGCCGCGATACAATTCGGTGTGACCTCGCTGCCGACCAAAGCCCTTCACCTCTGTCACCGTTACGCCTTGCACGCCAATATCAGACAGTGCAGCGCGAACATCATCCATCTTGAACGGTTTGATTATGGCTGTGACAAGTTTCATGGCCGAGTCCTGCAAAAGGGAATCGGTATTATGATCTTCCCAAACTATTTCGCAATGCTTGAGAGGGAGTTTATGGGGCCGGGCCGCCGCCATGCGCTATGAGTCAAAGATAGATTGGTGGATCCCGCCGGGCTGATAGCCGCCCGGACAGTGGTTTTGGTGCAGCGACCCTGGCGAGCGCACTCCGATGGGCAGAGGGACTTGGGCTGTGCCCCGCGTCTAGCGGGCGCGCGTTCTAATCGCCAAACAAAAGGGCCCCGAAAGGGCCCAAACTGCCATGAGAGGACAGGGTGTTTAACGCGTTGATGAGAACTCGGGGTAGGCCTCCATTCCACACTCGCTCAAATCAGAGCCTTCATACTCTTCTTCCTCAGAGACACGCAGTCCGAGTACCAGCTTGATCACGTAAAAGGTCACCAGGGACGCCACAAATACCCAACTGAAGATGGTGATGGCGCCGATGATCTGGCCCGAAAAGCTGGCGTCACCATTCGTGACGGGGACGAGTAACAGGCCTAGAAGCCCCACCACACCGTGCACCGAGATCGCGCCTACAGGGTCATCGATTTTTAACTTGTCGAGGGTGGTAATAGAGAACACGACCAACGCTCCTCCAAGCGCACCAAAGATGGTGGCTTGCAGGGCCGATGGAGTGTCCGGGCCAGCGGTAATCGCAACCAGACCCGCGAGACAACCGTTCAACGCCATGGTCAAATCCGCCTTGCCAAACAGCGCCTTCGCCACCAGAAGCGCAGCGATGCAGCCGCCAGCGGCAGCCAGGTTGGTATTCATGAAGACCACCGCCACCGCATTCGCAGAGTCGACTGAAGCTGTTGCCAGCACAGAGCCGCCATTAAAACCAAACCATCCCAGCCAGAGGATAAACGTTCCCAGGGTAGCCAACGGCAGGTTGGCACCGGGAATCGCATTGACTTCGCCATTGGGTCCGTACTTACCCTTGCGCGCTCCGACCAAAATGACCCCGGCCAGCGCAGCCGCGGCTCCCGCCATGTGGACAATGCCACTGCCCGCAAAATCAAGGAAGCCCAGATCACCCAGAGTATAAAGCCCAAACACGGGGTTTCCGCCCCAGGTCCAGCTGCCTTCCAGCGGGTAAATCAGGCCCGTCATGACCACTGCAAAAGCGAGAAAAGCAAACAGCTTCATCCGCTCGGCAACCGCACCGGACACGATGGACATTGCTGTGGCAACAAAGACCACCTGGAAGAAAAAATCGGCCGACGGCGCGTAGGTGGCATTCTCTTCTCCGCCTTCTACCACGCCGGATCCGGTGATCGTGCTAAGAAAGATGTCCCCGCCGTACATGATGCTGTACCCCACCACCATGTACATGATGCAGGCCACCGCAAACAAGGCGACGTTTTTGGTCAGTATCTCGACCGTGTTTTTGCTGCGGACCAAACCCGCCTCGAGCATTGCGAACCCTGCGGCCATCCACATGACCAGGGCACCGCACACGAGGAAGTAAAATGTGTCCAAAGCGTACTGCAACTGAAAAATATCGTTTTCCATGAAAATTTACTCCAAGGCTCTGTTTTACAGCGCTTCTGGGCCGGTCTCGCCGGTTCGGATGCGGGTGACATGCTCGAGGCTAGAGACAAAAATCTTGCCATCCCCAATCTTGCCGGTTTGTGCGGCCTTAGAAATGGCCTCGATAGTCTGATCGACCATGCCATCCGAAATGGCAATTTCGACTTTGACCTTTGGTAAAAAATCCACGACATACTCTGCCCCACGGTAGAGCTCGGTATGTCCTTTCTGACGACCGAAGCCTTTGACCTCGCTCACCGTAATACCTTGAACACCCATCGTGGACAGTGCCTCACGCACGTCGTCCAACTTGAAAGGCTTTATAATTGCAGTAACCAACTTCATGGCACCCTCCGAAGAAACCGTCGATTAAGACGGCGATTGACTGTCTGGCTCTTCGCCATTCCAAAAATGGGCCGACCCCTAGAGGGTGCGTTTCGCTAGCAGCATCAGCGATCTCCCCACCCGCTTCGTTGCCAAGCTTGGGCCAAGTTGTAATTAATTAATACAAAACAACTTCTTATGAAGATTTTAAAGCGTGAGCGCGGCGCGTTAGGCTCTGTCAGCTCGGCGAATCGCACCATTACGGTGCGGGTATCGCACCAGTTTTGGCCCAAATTGGTCTGTCTGTATGGGGAGGATTACGCTAGATTGATGCGAGGTAAGGGGTCAGCGCCAGCACTGCGTTATCGCTGAAAACCGTGTCGAAAACCGCGGCAGTAGGTATGAGTAGATGAGCAAAAACCAGTCAGAGGCATCACGCGCCACAACGTTTTTCGACCGCATCACCCGCGGCGAAGACCCCTTTTTGAGCCAACTGGATCGCAATGCCAAAACGCTCCTACAGTCAGCACTATCTCGCCTTGATGTCGTGAGCAGGGAGGAATTTGATGCGCAGACAGCGGTGCTAAGGCGCACGCGGGAGCGTTTGGAAAAACTGGAAGCCCAGATTGAAGCACTCAATATCCAGCTGGAGGCCAGCACACCCAACTTGGACTGACTACCATTCCCCGCTGCGGGGGACATCAAATACGATCAAGGATGATCCATGCACCTCGCTTTTGTCGCTTCGCGCACCCAGGCCGGACTCGCTGCTCACCCGGTAACGGCTGAAATTCATCTTGGCAACGGGCTTCCGGGCTTCCAGATAGTGGGTCTTTCTGAGACGGCGACTCGCGAAGTGCGCAGTCGCGTAAAGAGCGCAATCGCCTCATCGCACCTTAAGTGGCCAGACTTCAACATCACCGTCAATTTGGCGCCTGCCGACCATATCAAACAGGGTGCTCGTTTCGACCTACCCATTGCCCTTGGCCTGCTGGTGGCATCTGGTCAGCTGCCGCCAGAGAGCATCGACAACAGGGAGTTTTTTGGCGAACTGGGTCTCGACGGCACGCTCCGCTCTTTCCCGGGCGCTTTGGCGGCCGTGCTCGCGGCGACCGAGGCAGGCCGATACTGCGGTATCGCGATTCAAGGCGCTGAGAGGCTGGCCATGATCGAGGAGAGTCAACTGATCGGGGCGCCCGATCTGTTGACCCTGTGCGCCCATCTCAAACGGGCAACGCCACCGCTATTAAAGCGCGCTCCCACAGAATTGCTGACCACAACCACCTATCCCGATCTGTCCCAGCTCCGCGGCCAATCTGGCTTGTGTCATGTGCTGGAGGTGGCTGCCGCTGGGGGCCACCACCTGCTGATGGTCGGCCCACCCGGCGTCGGCAAAACGCTCGCCGCCAGTGTTCTGCCAGGACTCCTGCCGCCACCCCCAGCTTCTGTCCAGCGGGAGACCTGCTTACTGTACGACGTCGCAGGCGCGTTATCGTATTCGTGTCCACCGTTTCGTGCGCCTCACCACTCAAGCAGCGTTGCGTCGCTTATCGGGGGGACGGCCATGGCACTGCCCGGCGAGATCTCTATGGCTCATGGTGGTGTATTGTTTCTGGACGAACTGGCTGAGTTCCCCAGAGCAGTGCTCAATCAGCTACGGCAGCCGCTGGAGAACGGGGAAATCGACGTGACGCGCGCCGCGCACAGGTATCGGTATCCTGCGAGGTTCCAGTTGGTCGCCGCCATGAACCCCTGCCCATGCGGGTTTCTGGGCGAAGCGGAGGGTCAATGCCGCTGTACGCCCGATATCATCCGGCGCTACCGTCAAAGTGTTTCTGGGCCCCTCATGGATCGCATTGACCTGCATGTTTCACTGCACAAGCCCTCCCCAAGGCAACTTCTGACGCAAAATGGCGCCACGCAGGAATCGAACGACGTAAAACACCGCGTGGCTCAAGCCCAGTGCCGTCAGTATGCGCGTCAGCAATGCTTGAATCGCGAGCTGTCTGGAGATGATCTGCTAGAGGCCTGCTCACTGAGTGCATCGACTCGAACGTATCTGATAGAGGCGGTCGAAGCGCTAGGCCTGTCTGCTCGCAGTGTCCACCGCAGGTTGCGTGTCGCCCGGACACTGGCTGATTTATCGGGCAGCGAGCCCGTTGAGGCGTCTCACTTGAATACTGCGCTGTCGTTAAGGGAGGCGCCAGCGCCAGCTGACGCGGTCAATTACTAGCGGCTGCTGTCGACCATGAAATCTACGGCGAGCTGGATCTCTTCATCGGAGCAGTCTGCACAGCCACCACGAGCAATCATGCCCGTACCCGCGATGCCATTAATGCCGCTGTCGTACAACGCATCCATGCCCTTTCCGATGCGATCCGCCCACGCCACCTGGTCACCCACCATCGGCGCACCGGCAATGCCTGCCACGTGGCACGCCATGCAGGCAGCGTTGTACACATCTTCACCGGAGCGAGCACTACTAACAGCGCCTTCGGTACTCCCACCACAGGATTGCCCCTGCACGCAGACCTCGGAGAACGGCTTGATACGCGCTTCTATCTCTCCGCGTTGCTTGTCACTCAAATCAAGGGCGACCGCCGCGATAGGTGCAAGCAAAATTGTAAGAAGGAACAGACGCATGGTGAAATCTCCTTTAATTGAGGACAGGAGTATAGCGGTTGCGAAAAAGATCGAAAACTAAATCCAGCATGGCGAGGCAGCATCGCTATACTCACCCCTGAATCATACTAGACTCACCATCATGCATCTTTACACTTTCGACGCCGCGCCCAACCCTGCCCGACTGAAAATGTTCATGGATTACAAAGGTATTTCGATCGAAAGCACACAGATCGACCTGGGGAAAGGGGAGCAGCTGGGAGAAACCTACCGGTCGATCGTACCTGAGGCGACCGTACCCGCTTTGGTACTCGACGATGGTTCGGTACTGTGCGCCGTGATTGCGATTGTCCACTATTTGGAGGCCCAACATCCTCGCAAACCGTTGCTGGGTCGCACTCCAGAGGCCCGCGCCCACATACTGAATTGGAATCACCGTTTGTTCGGCGAGGTATATGGGCCGATTGCGGACGCGTTTCGCAACACCCACCCCAACTACGCCAAAAGAGCACTGCCCGGTCCGGCCAACGTAGAGCAATTACCCGAATTGGTGGCCAGAGGGAAAGCGCGCCTGACCCAGAGCTTTGCGATGCTTGACGAGGCGCTGGCGCGCACTCCATTTCTAGCGGGGGAGCATTTTTCCTTTGCAGATATCGACCTATTGGCCGCGATCGGCTTCGCAAAATGGGGGGCTCGTCTGACACCCGACGATTCACTGCAACACCTGCATCGATGGCGGGCTGCGGCGAAAGCCGCGCTGAATGGCTAGCAGTGCGCCGGCAGCTTCTGGCATGCCTGTTGTTGCTGACCGGATGCAGCGAGCCCGCATCTGGGCCCGAGCATCTAACCGAGTATCTCGATCGCCTGTCAACTGTCACTGGGGTCACGTTGCCTCACGCAAATCCGACTTCCAGCAGCCTTGAACTGCCGCGCGATGACGGACACGCTGCCCCCTCCGCAAGCCAAATCGACCTCATCGACTTTTTATCGTTATCCGGGTGTGAACTCCAAATCAATCTGGGACGCCGCAACACACAGCTGGGACGCACTGCATCACCCTCGCAGCGACTCTTGCTTGATCTAGAGTTCCTCGAATTGGCGCCCGCCTGTATCAACCTGATAAGCGAACGTGGCGATACTGCTTTGGCGGATACACTGCAGCAGGTGAGCGTCCAGCGACGGCAAGCCCTGCCCAGCGCAGTCGTCCTTGCAGTGCATCGGGGGCCAGAGTGGCGGCAGTTCTGGGAGCCGCCAGCGGCACTGGGGCTGTATCCGGATCAAACCAGTAGCCAGGTCGTCGAGTCCTTGACCAGGCTGTCTGCTCTCACTCGCAACTGGTTGGGAGATGACTGGCGAGCCGACAATCGAGAATTTGAGCTGCTGCTCAGCGACCTTCGAGGAGGTGATGGCGGCGCGTTGCTGTACGCCAGCGATCTCATATCCCGCGATCTGGGGCGCGCGAATCAGATGCTCGATGAAGCGCGGGCGCAAGCTCCATTTTGCCCTTATGGCGCACCTACAGAGCGATCGAAAATACTGGAGCGCACGGTGCAAAGGTTCTTTATCAATACGCTACAACCTTGGTTAGTCAAAATTCGTCGCCGAAAAGAGCTACTCTTGAGCAGCACCCAGCAACTCGACGCGCCGTTCGAGAGCGCGCTTGACGCTGGCTACCGCCGCTGGAGCGTGCAGCGCGATAGAACCCTAGAGCGACCGGCGACCCTGATTCGGGAGCACGTCCTTCAGATTCAACGGACCCTTTCACATTGCAGTGCGGGCTGACTCAGAATAGCCCTACCTCCGCACAACAGTGTCAGGTTGGGCAACATGCTGTTGGGGGCAGTCCTGTTACACTGACAAGATGGATATGCATCAGCCAATGGAGTCATCATCGTGAACCGCACAACTATTGTTTTCATAGGGATCTTGACCTCTGTTTTGTCGGCCTGCGCCACCAAGCCTCCGGAGCCAGTGGTGGACTTTGCGCCGGACTACGATTTCGGCCAACAACAGACCATTGCCTTTTATGCGCTCAGCGGGGAAGTCACGGGCAATAATCCTGCTGACCTCACAGACTTCCAGCGTGATCGCATTGATGAGGCACTTCAAGATGCGCTGGAAGCCAAGGGTTTTGTTTTTGTGGCCACAACGGCTGATGCCGATTTACTCCTGAGCTGGCACCTCAATCTGATGGATAAAACCGACGTCAAAACCTACAACAATTCCTCATATGGCATGTCCGCAGGCTATGGTCGTTACAACCGGTACGCGATGTATAACTGCTACAACTGCATGAATCAGACCGATGTGCGGGTTAGCGAGTATACGCAGGGTACTTTTATCATCGACATGATCGACCCGAATGAGAATGCTTCGGTATGGCGGAGCGTGACGCAATCCAAACTCAAAGAGGAAACCATTCGAGATCAGGCAGCACTTAATGTAGCCGCCAATCGGGTGCTGGCTGCGTTTCCGCAGGCAACCGCGAGCCCGTAAATTTGTTCAGCCCCTGAGGTAGCCCGACGGCAACTCGCGCCGGAGTCCTCTGAACGCAGTCGCGGCCACGTAACAACCGGGCACTACCCTAAAAGGGAGTTGAGGCACCCTTGCTTGCCCCCTACTCTCGCATTTTCAGACTGAGGGCTACCCTATGAAAGTGATTCGCAGCGCAGCGCTCCCCAGCCCCTGCCGCCTTGCGGGGCGACTCCCTCGCCTGGTCAGTATCGGTGTGGTTCAAACACGATGGTATGACTCTGCTGAATCTCACCTTGATCAACTCCATGACGGCGTCAGCAGTTGTGCCGAGGCAGGGGCAGAAGTGGTGTTCCTGCCCGAACTGACATTAAGCCGTTACCCCGCTGATCAGCGGCCCACAGGGCCTGCTGATGAGTCAGCAGAAACTGTCACCTCGGGAGAGAGCATAGCCCTGGCGCAAACGCTGGCACGCGACTGCGATGTGTTCATCCAGATTTCCCTGTTCGAGCACTCCGGCGCGAACGATAATCGCGGCCTGAATACATCCGCCATCGTGGCGCCAAATGGAGATATCGTTGGGCGGACCCACAAACTCCATATTCCCGTTACCAAAGGCTACTTTGAAGACGAATATTTCGCTGAGGGTCCTGCCGCTAACCCCTACCCTATTCATACATTGGCACTCGATGGCCAAGATTTGCGGGTCGGAAACCCAACATGCTGGGACGAGTGGTTCCCCGAGGTCGCGCGCTGCTACGCACTCGGTGGGGCGGACCTTGTCTGCTATCCCACTGCGATTGGCTCTGAACCCGACTATCCGGCGTTCGATACCGCACCGCTTCTGAGAAAAGTCGTGTCAGGGCATGCAGTCGCCAACGGCTTGTTTATCGCCCTACCCAACCGTTACGGCGCAGAGGGCCTCATCACGTTTTACGGCAATAGTTGCATCATCGACCCGTTCGGACGAATGTTGGTCGAAGCACCGAGTGACGAGGCCGCGGCTCTGGTCGCGGAAATCGATCTCGGTCAGCGCGAAGATTGGCTTACGCTTTTTCCTTTTTTTGCTACACGCCGACCTGATACTTATGGCGAATTGACGCGGGAGCGTGTGAATCCCCGGCAGCCCGACGGTCACGGTCGCGACGGTGGCATTCCCGGCATCAAACCCTAATGACCTCACGATTTATGCCACCCGAGTGGGCACCCCACGATGCGACGTGGATGGGCTTCCCGCGGGACAGTTATGCCGAAACAGGATTGACGCGAGAATGTGCGCAACGCGCCTGGTCCAGAGTTGCTAACGCCATCAGCGAGCACGAGCCGGTCAACATGTTGTGCCACCCCGACGACCTGGCCCGCGCAAAAAGAAATTTATCTGCGGCCGTATCGCTGCTTCCTGTGCCGCTCAACGACGCTTGGCTAAGAGATATTGGCCCAACCTTTATGATAGAGGATCACACGCTCACGGCCATTGACTGGCCCTTCAATGGCTGGGGCCAGAACACCGAGCTCGATTGGGCGCTGGATGACGGTATTGCCCGCCGCGTGGCAGACTTTGTCGAGACGCCGATGATGCGCGCGACCATAGTGAATGAGGGCGGAGGCTTACACGTTAACGGCGCAGGTTACGTGCTGCTCACTGACACCGTTCAGCTTGACCCACAGCGCAACCCGGGCCTGACTCGAGAAGTTGTGGCGGCGCACATTCATGCGCTCTTGGGAACCACAGACGCGATCTGGCTGCCTCGCGGCTTATGGCGGGATAATTTTTTGAACGGCACCAAGGGGCATGTAGACCTCGTCGCCTGCTTCACGCCAGATGGACGCGTACTTGTCCATCATCAAAACGATGACGCCCATCCTGATCACGGATTATGGAAGGATATTGAACCGCTGCTGACAGACCGCGGTTTTGAAATCATTCCGCTGCCCGCCCCCAGCACCCTGAAAGATAATCGCGACTGGGTCGACTACAGCTATATCAATCACTATGTCTGTAATGGCGCAGTGTTGTGCCCCAGTTTTTCCGATAAAGGAGATGACCGAGCCGAAGAAACCCTTCGAGATGCGTATGACGGACGCGAGATTATCTCCATCGAATCACGCGAGCTCTTTGCAATGGGCGGCGGCATTCATTGTATTACGCAGCAACAGCCACGCCCCTTGCCTCGAACCGATCTATAATAGCCTCCGTCGAACCGGGGTCCTGTGCCAGGTCCACCGCTGATACCCGGACCCAATAAGGAGTGGCACTGGCACTGGATCATTTGCATTGCACGCGGTTAAACACTGGCCGCTTCAGGAAACACTATGTTCACTTACATTAATCCCGAGATACGAGAGCGTTTGATTCGAGATGGCAAGCTATTTCGCGTGGACAGCGAGGGGGCACCTGTCGAAATGTTAGAAGCAGCGGGGCCGGGCCAACACCTGAACATCATGGGCCCGATCCCCCTTCCACTCGCACGTAGTCACAGACAACCAACGGTTAAGTGGTACGCGAGCGTGCGAAGCACCGAATTGAGCGAGGTTGAGGATCTGGCGAGTACGTTGCGTGAGCAAGGCGGTCAACATTTGTTCTCGCACCTCGCGTCCAGTATGGCGGTCAACAGCGTGCTGGTGATTGGTCGGCCCGAGACCAGCGAAAAACCTCTGGTGAGGGTACATTCAAGCTGCCTGACCGGGGATGTGCTCGGGTCAAAGCGCTGCGAGTGCGGGCCGCAGCTGGAGGCGGCACTGGATCGCATTGCCGATGATGCTGAGGGTGGCTACCTGATCTATATGGCCGGGCACGAGGGCAGAGGGATCGGTCTCTGGGCAAAAGCAGCGACTTACCTGCTCCAGGACGCGGGTGAGGACACTTATCAAGCGAACCGCTCTCTCGGGTTACCCGATGATTCACGGGATTTCTCGGATGCCGCGGTGTTGCTCAAGTACTTCGGGCAGGGCAAACCCCTTCGGTTGCTGACCAACAACCCAAAAAAACTAGACGATTTAAGCGCGCTAGGTGTGGCCAATATCGAGCAGGTCAAGCATGTCTGCGGTGTGGATGATCACAACTTGGGGTACCTCAAAGCCAAGCGTGATTGGGGCCATCGCCTCGCCGAGGATGACCTGTTAACAGACGAATAACGCGTCCCCTCATCAGTTGAGCCACTCAGGTAAAGGCTCCCGGCCCAAGGGTAGTTCCATACAGTTATCGGCAGCCGGATAGGAATGACCCACCATTTCGTCATACGCACTGCGCTGACGAAGAAAAAACTCACAGTCTGTTTGCTTACGCAATGCGCGCTGCATTTCCAGCAGGTTTCTGGTTTTCAGCGCTTTGCCCTGCCGATCCGCAATGACCCGCTCTTCTCCCCCCACGCTCGCATGGGCGATGTACAGACTCAGGTCCACAGACTCGATAACCACTCTGGTTACCCCTGTTCGCGCCAGCTCATGGATACTTATCTTCACTGTCCGGATCCTGTGCAGTGTGGGTGTACATAGGGTTACGTGATGTCAAGAGCTCTGGTTTGACCTGACCAGCCGAAAGGAGAATGACCGACCCCACACACCCCCAATAAAGCCGACAAAAGCCGGACAACGCCTGCCATTGCAGCCACGAACGGCGACACTGCTACCATGGCTCACCCTCCCGACTCACCGCTCTTTTCCTGCGCCGGCGCAGTCACCGAAGCGCTACCGCGCTGCAGTGGTGTCTATCGGTTTTATGGTGAAGCCGACAATCTGCTTTATGTGGGTAAGAGCGTCGATATTCACAGTCGCTTCATGCAGCATCTCAATGAGGGACGCAAGCCTGGCCGCCACCAGCGATTGATGTCCCAAGTCCACCGAGTGGATTGCCAGCTGACAGCGGGCGAAATTGGGGCCCTGCTGGTCGAAAATGCGGCGATCAAGGCAGAAGTGCCGCTGTTCAACCGCAGGCAACGCCGGCTCCGCAAGTTGTGGACGATCCTACTCACCCCCTCCGCTTCGGGGTTTCTACAACCAACGCCCATCGATTTTGCGCCGACAGGTTCACGAGACGCTGACAGCTTCGGACTCTACGCCAACAAATATCAGCTCACCCAATCACTGCAAAATCTGGCGAGAGACCATGCACTATGCCTGCGCGTCATGGGCCTCGACCGCGGCACCGGGCCTTGCTTCCAGCACCAACTGGGGCATTGCGATGGCGCCTGCGCTGGAGAGGAAAGTGCGGAGAGCCACAACACGAGATTGCTAGAACATCTGGCGCGACAGCGGATTGTTGCCTGGCCTTTTTCAGGGCCTCTGCTTCTTGTAGAACACACAATTCATCCAATTGAGCGTCAGCCCGCAACCCAGTTCCATCTGGTCGATCAATGGGCTTGGTGTGGCTGCTTCGATAGCCTGAACGAAGCCAACGCCGCACTTCAATCCACCACCTCAGCATTATTTGATCGCGACGCCTATCGGCTCATCTACAGCGCCATCTTCAAGGGCCGGGTAGCACTGCGGGATCCTGTCAGTGGCGAACCGGTGATCAATCCAATCTTGCGCTCGGCCTTGGCAGCATCGTGAATATTGTTTGGTTCAAACGAGATCTCCGTCTGATTGACCATGCTCCGCTTGCTACAGCGATCGCCCTCGGTCGGCCCCTGTTGCTTCTCTACATCATCGAACCGGTATTGCTACGAGATCCTCACTATCGGGGCCGACACTGGCACTTCATCGCACAGTCATTAAACGCCATGAAGGACCAGCTGACGCATTCGGACATGTCCTTGCATGTACTCGAGGGCGAACCCGTGTCGATTTTTTCTGCGCTGCACCATGAGCAGCCTATCAGCGCGCTCCTCAGCTACGAAGAAACGGGCCTCGGTGTGACGTTCGAGCGAGATCAGAATATTGCCGGCTTCTGCCGTAACCATGGCATTCAATGGCGAGAATTCCAGACCAACGGAGTCGAACGCGGGCGCCGGAATAGGTGCGGCTGGAGCAAAAACTGGCTCGAAGTCATGACAGCAGCCGAAGCAAAGGTGGACCTGAGCCAGCTGGGGCGGCTTTCAGCGAAATTCCCACCATCCCTTTCAGGAGCGGTTACGAGCCGCCTCGATGCCTGGCGCAGGCTCGTTCCGCCCTTGCAAAGCGGGGGTTCCGAGGCAGCCCTGTCGGTGCTTAACAGCTTCCTGCACCACCGTGCCGAAGGTTATCAACGTAACATCTCCAAACCGGAGGCCAGCCGACAAACCTGCTCGCGGCTCTCACCTTATCTGGCCTGGGGAAACCTCAGTCTGAGGCAGGTCTATCAGGCGCTAAAACAACGCCAGTCTCAGGGCGGCTGGGGCCGAGCACTGTCTGCGTTTGAATCGCGGCTGCATTGGCATTGTCATTTCATACAAAAATTTGAGATGGAATGCCGCATGGAGCATGAGGATTTAAATCGGGGGTACCTCGAACACGTCAGGCGGCACGACCCTGACAGACTCGATGCCTGGCGCGCGGGCCAAACGGGATACCCCCTGGTCGACGCCTGCATGCGATGCCTCAAGCGAACCGGCTACATCAACTTTCGTTCTCGAGCGATGCTGGTCTCTTTCTTGACCCACCATCTGTGGCAGGACTGGCGGCTCGGAGCGGCTTGGTTGGGGTCACTGTTCCTGGATTTTGAACCCGGGATTCATTACCCCCAAATGCAGATGCAAGCGGGGGTTACCGGCATCAACACCATCCGGATCTATAACCCCGTGAAACAATCACTTGATCATGACCCGCAGGGTGTCTTTATCTCGCAATGGGTACCTGAACTCAAAGGCCTGCCCACACCGCTGCTCCACCAACCGTGGTTGCGATCTCCCCTGGAAAGACAGCTTCACCCGATCGATTATCCCGACCCCATTGTGGATCTGAAGTTATCCTACCAGTTCGCCAAAGATACCCTCTGGCAATTGAAGTCTCACGACACGATTCGCCGCGAGCGAGATCGGATTCTGGAGCAACACGTCGAACGGCGAAGCCGTCGACGAACAACCGCTTCCACGCGTTAAAACCTTTGCTATGCTGGCCCTGTTTTGAATCAGCAGGAGGGAAAGGCATGTTGGTGATTTTGTGGATTCTGGGTGGGCTGCTTGCCCTCGCGCTTATAGCGATGCTGTTACTGCCCACATTCATCGACGAGCAGGCTTTGATCGATCTGGCTCAGGAGCAAGTCCGGACCAATACAGGGGGCGAACTGGTCGTTGAGGGTGAAGCTGACCTGAGTTTCTTTCCACGCTTTGGCCTCCGCGTGGAGGGCACGGCTCTCGATCTGCCCGCGCAGTCAGAGTTTGATCAAAGTATCTCCGCCTCTATTGCAGAACTCGATGTCGGACTCGCCCTCCTGCCTTTGCTGAGCGGCAAAGTGGATGTTGGCACCGTCATGATCTCTGGCGTGAAAGCGGAGATCACGGAACCTCAGGCCCTGCCACCTGCTCCCGAACCACAACCAGTCATGAGTGATCGCGAATGGGTGAAGCGCGGCGAGCTCATCCGACAAATCAAAGCACAGGAGAGACAACGGTTATTGTCTCAGGAGGGTGGCGGGACAACCGTGGCAATCGTGGCCGAGGCGCTGCAGGTCAAGGACATCAATCTGGTGATGCGAACCCGTGACGGACGGCTTGCGAATGAGATTGCAGTGGAGAACCTGACGCTGTCACAAGTGAATACGCGCAACGAACCGATGTCACTCGAGGGGCAGCTAACCGTGCTGGGTGATGGGAGCGCTGCACCCCTCACAGTCTCTCTCGACGGCAGTATTCAGCTCGCAGCCGACTTCAGCGCGATCCAACTGAACAATCTGCAGACTCGCATCGAAGGGGCGCTGACAAAACCGATATCGAGCTCATTGAAGGGCCGGCTCGTGATGAGCCCTGCCAAAGCCGACTTTGCGGTGACCGCGATATTACCCGGTGGTGAAGTTACGGGCGCACTTACATGGGCCGCACTGGAAAGTCCAGAAGTGAGGTTGGACATTGCGACTGCGCGTCTCAACACCGACCAGCTGCAGCTAACACCGGCACCCAGCACGAAGGGGAAGGGCGCGGCAGTCCCGCCCGCCACTCAGCCAGCGGCCGGGGCTGAGAAGGGCGGCAACGCCGTCGCCGTGCCATTGCCCGTTGGTCCGCTGAGAGACCTTGACCTGGAGATGCGAATCAATGCCGACGAGCTCATTGCGGCGGGTCAAACGATTACAAACGCCCAGGTATTTTTGCGCGTCAGGGATGGGGTTGCGGATATTGAGTATCTGCGCGGTGTGATGCATCAGGGCCAGCTCGATACACAACTCGCATTGAACGCGCGTCGCCCCATCGTGGAGGCCGAGGTCAAAGGCGGTCTGAAAGGGGTCAATATGAACTCACTACTGGCGAGCCTTGGCAGTGAGGATGCCGCATCGGGTCTGATTGAAATGGGCTGGGACTTCGAAACGGAGGGAGCGACCAGTGAGGACCTGGTGGCGGGTATGGATGGCGATCTGTCCGCGGAAGGTCAGAATCTCGTTTTCGAGAAAGTCTCCGTACAGGCACTCATCTGCAATGCCGTGGCGGTCGTGAACAAAATCCCCCCGATCGCTGGATTACCGGCCAATACACCCATTACCGACCTATCACTATCGGTCGAGTTTGATGACGGTGCGGGCGATATCGAGAAGCTCCGATTTGCCACCCCCGGAGTACTGATGAAAGGTGAGGGTGACATTGATCTGGGCACGCTGGACTTCGGTTTCAGGCTGGAAGGTCAGGTGAACAACGAGATCATGGAAGTCAGCCCGCTCTGCGTGATCGATCAACGCTATGCGGGCGTTGATTGGCCGGTGGACTGCAAGGGAAACCTGGCCTCGGAGTCACCCGCGAGCTGCCGCGTGGATGTCGCGACCATTGCCCAGCAGATTATCGAGAACGAAGCGAAGCAGCAGGTTCAAGACATGATCGAAGAAAAAGCAGGCTCCTTTATTAAAAAGCTGTTTGGTGACTGATGGCTTCGCAGTCCTTTATCACCGCGGTGCGGCCGGGCTTTGACCATTCCTACGCGGCGCTCGGTAACCTGTTCTGCTCTGTACAGCGGCTGGACCCTGTTTCGGAACCTGTTCTGCTCCTGTGGAATGAAGATCTGGCGGCGCGGCTTGGGTGGCCCGGCGATCCCAGGTCAGACCCTCTACAGTTGCAGGCTGTTGCCGGTAATCAAGCGCTTGAGTGCTCACAGCCCGTGGCCACCGTCTACGCCGGCCATCAATTTGGCCAATATAACCCCCAGCTGGGTGACGGCCGAGCCACCTTATTAGGCGAGTGGGTGACAGAGGCAGGAGAGCGCTTTGATATTCAGCTCAAGGGTGCTGGCCCGACGCCCTACTCTCGCGGCGGCGACGGCCGCTCGCCCATGGGACCTGTGATCAGAGAGTATTTGGTATCCGAGGCAATGCACGCCCTTGGGGTCCCGACCACTCGTGCTCTGGCTGCTGTCGCCTCCGGGGAACCGGTCATGCGTACTCGCATGGAACCGGGCGCCATCCTCACCAGAGTCGCCAGCAGCCACTTGCGAATCGGTACCGTGCAATATTTCGCCATGACACGCGGTGGCGAGGGCTTGCGGGAACTGGTGGACTATGTCGCCGCTCGGCACTTTTCCAAAGAGCTCGAAGGCCGATCAGACGAGTATCGTGGCAACGCATCGCTGGTGCTGCTAGACGCAGTCTGCGAACGGTTCGCGCAGCTGGTCTCGCACTGGCAGGTGCTGGGGTTTGTTCACGGGGTGCTCAACACGGATAACGCGCTGTTGTGTGGTGAGACGATTGATTATGGCCCTTGCGCATTCATGGATAATTTTGACCCGGAAGCCTGCTTTAGCTCGATCGACCGTCAAGGCCGATATGCTTGGCCAAATCAGCCCGGCATCATTCACTGGAACCTCGCGGTACTGGCGGAGTGTTTACTGCCGCTGATAGATGAGGACCCTGAAATCGCCCAGCCACTGGCGCAATCGGTAATCGATCTGTATCCGCAACGTTTTCACCATTATCACCAACTCCGGCTGGCAGCGAAATTGGGACTGGATCACATCTCGGAAAGTGACGGCGCCCTGATACAGACCTTCCATACCCTCCTTGCCTCGCACAATCTGGATTTCACACTAGCTTTCAGATGGCTGGCCGAGATCGCTAATGACACGTTGGATCACAGCCCGCTACCCGCGCTATTTGTGCCCCCAGCAGCACTGCTGGATTGGGCGGAGCAATGGAAGAGCCGGCGCAATGCGAACAAGGGCGATACACTCTCCATTACCGAGACCATGAGTCAGGTGAACCCCACGATCATTCCGCGCAATCATCTTGTCCATCGCGCGATCGACCTCGCGGAATCCGGAGAGACCGCATGGGTCAAGCAGATGGTTTCCCGTTCGGCTGATCCGTTCGTTTGGCGCGATGACGATCTCGACTGGGCGCGCGCACCGGCAACAGACGAACGTATAACGCGGACATTCTGCGGCACCTGAATCAAGTCCAAAGAGAATGCGATGCCCCACCAACAAGACGGCGTGAGTGGGATCATCCTATAATACGGCCCCCAGCACGGAGGCTTTATCTTGACCACCGAGTTTCTCGGCAAACAGCTATCGGGCCCATTCACCATACCTTCGGGCATCGTGACCACGGCTCCATCTATTATTCAGCGGGTTATCGACACGATCCCTGAGATAGGTGTCATCACCACAAAAAGTATTGGCCTTGAACCCCGGGCAGGGTACCGGGAGCCTGTTTACAGCCAATTTGCGCCGGGATGTTTTGTCAACGCTGTGGGCCTCACCAATCCGGGTGTTGAGGAAGCGCGGCGGGGACTCGAGACTCTGACCATACCCGACGATCGCTTTCTACTGGTGTCGATCTTTGGGGGTTCGTTAGAGGAGTTCGTCGAGGTGGCCAAGCAACTGGCCCCCGTTGCCGATGGCTTAGAACTTAATCTGTCCTGCCCACATGCCAAAGGCTACGGCATGGCCATGGGACAAGACCCCGACATGGTCCGGGAAATTGTTGCGGCAGTGTGTGGCGCGGTGGACATCCCCGTGATACCCAAGCTCACTCCGAATGTCGATGACATCGTCGCCATCGGACGCGCGGCGCTCGAGGGCGGCGCGGCCGGCTTGTGCGCCATCAATACCACCGGGCCTGGCTACAGCGAAAGTTACGGCTACCCCGTACTCAGTAACGGCATGGGAGGTATGTCGGGCAAGGGGGTACTGCCCATCACGCTGAAAGCATTAAAAAGCCTCCGCGCAGAGACCGACCTACCCCTGATCGGGTGTGGCGGCCTGTCCTCCGCTGCAGATTGCCGAGCGGCCAGGCACTGCGGTGCCACAATTCTGGGTATAGGGTCTGGCCTGACAGGAATGGATACTAAAGTGCTGGCTTCCTACTTCTGCAACCTCGGCCAAGACATGTCGCAGGGCACAGACGAAGCGGCCCAACAGGTTTGTTTTGATGTAGACATGGCGTTTGCCCCTTATGAGGTCATCAACAATACCAGCGTCTGCGACGATATCACCGTCGTCACATTGGATCGCGCGCTCGATATTCATGCAGGCGAGTACGTATTCGTGTGGATCCCCGGCGTCGGGGAAAAGCCCTTTTCCTGCCTGACCCATGATCCCGTCCGGTTGGCGGTCATCAACGTCGGCCCGTTTACCGAGCATTGCTATCACCTCTCGCCGGGCGACACCGTGTTTTTACGCGGCCCACATGGTGTCGCCATCACGCCGCCGGACGACGCACATATTGTCTGTGTGGCGGGCGGAACGGGATTGGCTGCGGTGTACCAAATTGCGGAGGACTTCGGCTCAGCGAACCGCCCGATCGATATTTTTGTGGGAGCGCGCACTGCTGACCGGCTTTATTTCCGTGACGAATGCGATGCCATCGCACGCGTCACCATCGCCACAGACGACGGGAGCGCAGGATTTGAAGGTCGAGTAAGCGATGCTTTGGCCGATTTTCTGGCCAAACAGGCACCCGAGGACATCGCTCGCATGGTCTTCTACAACTGTGGCCCAGCACCGATGATTCATGCCAGCGAGGCGGTGCAGCGTCAGTTTGTGTCGAGCGAGCAAATTTATAGTGCCATCGACTACCTCACGAAGTGTGGCGTCGGCATTTGCGGAGCCTGTGCCGCCCCAGACGGGCGGCGAATTTGTGTCGATGGGCCCTTTATCGCTCAAAGCGAGTCAATGAACACGGGTTGATACCCCTATTAGGCAACTGTGCCTTCGCTACAGCGCGCAAGCTTTGGGCATCGCAGTCATCTGACACCCGGGCCGTGGCAACAAGCATAAGGTGACACAGGCGAGTGTGCAGGTTGACTCGAGGGGCGACACCGTCATGATAAATGTGTTGGATCAAAGGGAACCGCCACGAGACGCACCCCATGAAGCACAACCTGCTAGAACATAGCGCACTTGCTTGGACTCCCTATCAGGAGGGTCCCGATTACGGTTATCCAGTGAGTTACTGGGGTGCCATCTTGGATATGGACACCACGGGCCACCTCAGCGTGCTCTACCGCTGGGATCCTGACAGCTATTGCCACTTTCACCGGCACCTGTGCCACACCACCTCCCTGATATTGAAGGGTGATTTACACGTGAGCACCTATGAGCAAGGTGCACTGGTTGACACAGGTATCCGAAAACCAGGGGACTACGCCAAAAAACCCCCGGGCGATGTGCACATGGAGCAAGGTGGGCCGGAGGGCGCGCTGGTGCTGTTTGAGCTCTATGCGCCGGATGGCCAACTGACGGAACAACTCGATCCGAACGGCAAGGTGTTACGCACCCTCACGATGGATCATTTGCGCCGTGCATTCAGACAACAAAACGACCAGGCTACCGCCTGACATTAACGGGATCTGATTCCCCTCCGAGGTGAATATTATGTCTGCAGCAACCCATCCTCTCGCCCCACAGACACTGCCGCCTTTCATTGGGGGGGCTGACGGCAGTGACCCGCTTTTCACCGCCATCGCCTTCACTGTTGTAGTCGCTGTTTTAGGAGTCGGGGTGGTATACCTCAAGCTCCACGCCATACCCGAGCAGTTAGCGCATAAGCACAGTAACACCCAATCGCAACTGATTATGGTTCTGGCACTCTTGGCCCTGTTCACACATAACAACGTATTCTGGGTGGCTGCACTCATCATGGCGCTTCTCAAGCTGCCCGACTTCCTGACACCCATTAACAGTATTTCAGAGTCTCTGAAAAGGCTAACCCCAGAGGGCACTGCCGTCACTCGCAATGAACAGCAAAGCATTGAGGAGACCCGATAGCCATGTTGGAACTGATTCTCTGCTCACTGATTACGGTCCTGCCGGACTACCTTTTTCGTCGCCACGTGCAAGGTAAACGCTGGGGCAATCAAATTACATTTTTCACCATGTGGTACGAGCTTCGCTGGGGCATTACCGCCTGCCTTGTTCTCACGGTCAGCTTTATCACGGTGGTGTTTTATCACCATCCGTCCACAACTAATGCAGGCCCCTATTTCCGGACCATTCCACTCTTACCTGAGGGCGGTGGCCGCGTTGAAGAGATTTTTGTAAGCAATGGCGATGCCGTCGAAGCCGGTGACCCGCTCTTCAGCTTGCTAGATAGTGCGCAGGTGGCCGGAGTCAATGTCGCCGAAAGCCAGCTCGATCAGATTGCCTCGGCGTTTGCGCAGGCAGAGGTGCAACTGGACGGCGCGAAAGCGACGCTCATACAAGCAGATAGCGCCTTGGCGCAGGCTCAAAATGAGCTGTCAAAGAAGCAAGAACTCTCATCGCGTGGTCAACAATTGATCAGCAAGATCGAACTGGAGCGCCTGGAGAACACGGTAACGCAGCGTGAGGGAGGGGTGCGAGCAGCAAAAGCCAATATCGCCGCGGTCAATACGCAGATCACTGACGTATTGCCCGCGCAGCGACAAAGCGCCCAACGACAGTTAGAGCAAGCACAGGTTGCCCTCGACAAGACCATCATCTATGCAGGTGTGGATGGTCAGGTGGCCCAATTTTATCTGCAGCGCGGCGACTATGTGAATCCCATACTGCGGCCCGCGGGCGTGCTGATCCCCTCAGACGGCCCGGAGTCCGGACGGTTCCAGATTGCGGCTGGCTTTAACCAATTATCCGCGCAGGTGATCAAGCCGGGGACCATTACCGAAGTCGTATGCCTGTCGAAACCGTTTGCCGTGATTCCCATGATCGTCACCCGAGTGCAACCCGTAGTGGCGGCAGGGCAATTGAAGCCCTCAGATGTGCTGATCGACGCGCAGCAGCGCGCTCGGCCAGGGACTCTCACAGTGGTGATGGAGCCGCTTTATGAAGGCGGCCTGACTGATGTCATGCCGGGAAGCAAATGCATCGCCAATGCGTATACCAGCAACCATGAGCTACTGGAGCAGGGCAATCTTGGACTCGGCGAGACGCTTTTCTTGCACATGGTCGATGCGGTCGGGATCATCCATGCAATCATCCTGCGCATGCAGACGCTGCTCATGCCGGTTCAGATGCTGGTGTTCGGCGGCCACTAAAGATCTTGTCAGACCGCGCGACTGAAAGGTCTTTCCGACTTATGATGATGGCCGCTCCCCCTCCGGGGAGTGGCCTGTTGCAGCCAACAATCGCGGTAGGCGAACGCCACAGGAAATAATCCAAGCCAGCACGACCAACCACCAGAGCATAAAGAACCAGTCGTTCTTGTTGGTGCCATTCCACTGGAGCCACTCAAAGATATAGAACTCTGCAAAGAGGTCGATCATTAACAATACAAAAAAGCCCGCAACACAGCGCAAACCTTCAACGAATAGTGTTTTCAGACGCGGCAAGCCGGTTTTCCTTTAAGGAATGTTGGACATTCTATTGATAATAAAGATCGGTACACGGATTTTTGTCCCACTGAGCAAGGCCCTCGCTGAGAATCGGTTCCCTCACAGTGCTTCGTAACCTGATCTTCGCTGCCTCAACCGCCGCTAATATAATCGCAGCAAAGGCGATCAGACCCGCGGGAATCCGGTAATCCGTCCTGTTCGTATCGCTCAGGACTACCTCCAGAGGCTTGAAGCCATGCGCCACTCGATTCGACCCCACGCAGCACCCTCGTCAAATCACTCCGCCGACCGGGCAGGACTTCAATGGCTGCTAGCACTTGGTATCATCGCCCTCACCGGATGCAGCACTCCTTCAGTGATGGACTATCAGGGGGGCTCTCCAGCCTTTGAACCGGAGGCGTTTTTTGACGGCAAACTGACCGCCCATGGCGTCATCAAGGATTATTCCGGCAAAGCAATTAGACACTTTAATGCCGGCATCGTCGCCTGCTGGAATGATGGCGTGGGTACCCTGGACGAAAACTTTATGTTTGACGATGGGGAACAACAAACTCGGCTATGGACACTGACCCCAAATGGCGATCAGCGCTACATCGGCACAGCGGGGGATGTAGTGGGCGATGGCACTGCAAGGTGGTCTGGCAATGCAATGTTTCTCGACTACACGCTTCGAATCGACCTTGAAGATGGGCCGCTGGATGTACAAATCGATGATCGGATGTACCGTGTCAGCGACAACGTTGTCATCAACGAGTCCAAAATGCGAAAGTTTGGCTTCGGTGTTGGCGAGATTGTGCTGACGCTGATCAGACACCCAGAAGAAGCCGTGTCCTGCCAAGACGCTTAAAGCTCGGGGAGCCGGAACGTAGTGACAATGGGCACCGCACGCAGTCCCACAGTATGCGGCTCACCCAGAGACACTTGCGCGCCTAGGCCGAAGCACATGGCGCTTATAGCCTTATCTTCTCTAGCGTCTCCAAGCGGTGCGAGTGTGACCTCAACCGCGCGCATTAACCCGGCTAGACCGCAGCCGGGTTGAGCGTCCGCGCGATCTTCATCAGCAGATACTGGGTGTGGGCGGTGGTTATAGCACTGCCCGACCGGCGCTTTTTAAGCGCCTTCTCAAGCTCCATCAATTCATACAGTGCCAACGCCTGGGCTGAACTCCCATACCCCGCCTGATCAGGTGCCTTCATAATCGCACCCAGGCGCACTACATACTCGACTTGTAGATTGCGCCGAAAACCATTGACCTCGTCTTTGAGATCAGCAGCAAAAATTGCGGCAGTCAGATCAGACATCATCTCGCCAATCGGATATTCGTTGCCGTACAGCTCAGTGTCTACCAAGCGGCTCAGCACCACCGGGTGCAACAGATGATCCAGCACGCGCTTCTGACCCGTCAGTACCGCCTGATGGACCTTAGGGTCTTCGGTATCTCCATAGTGCTGAAAGCCTCGTCGCTCAGGCGCGGTCAATCGCCACAATGCACCGTCTACGTCAAAAGCGTCTGGCGCAAACAGATGGGTGGCGAGGGCGCCCATCGCGCGTTTTTGCTGCTCGCGCTCTACCGGCTTCAGCGGCTCGTTCTGCTCCGTCTGACCCGCAACGGCTCGGTCGACATAAACACCGCCAATCCATCTTGAGATCACACCCGCACTGATACCCCATAATCGTGTAATCAGTGCGACGCCATTGAGCGCTTGCTGGAAAGACTCTCCTTCGTCAGGCGACCAATCAGCCATCTTATTAAGCGTGGTCTGCATCAATGCCATTTGCTCAGTGGCGTAGCCGATAGAGTCCGAACTGAGGTCATAGATATTGACGCGAGGATCCATCCCACTGCCGGGACTACGCATATCGTCAGCATCATTCCCGAACGCCAATTCCGGCTCCGAGGACCGCGCGGCAATCGCTTGCAGGCGGTTATATTCGGCGTCCGCATCATCCAGCCCTACGGAGTACGCATACTCGATGTACCAATCATCGTAGGGCCCGGGCGTAATGGTATAGAAAAGTGTCTGCTCCGCTTCTGTAGGCGCATAGTTAACGGCCGGATAGTCCATAACTGAACCCGCCAACACGCCAGTCTCAAGCACTGCCTTGTCCTGTATTTGCTCGCGACCCAGCAATTGAGTCGCCTTCATGTTGTGGTTCATGCCCAAGGTGTGGCCAATTTCATGCAAGATCAGGTAATACATCCGATCCCGCTTGACCTGATCATCGATCGCAGAGGTCATTCCCGACAGATCGGCTGCCATCTCCGCAAAAGCGGCCCCCATTCCCAGCACCTGGCTCACACCGCAGAGATGCTCGGACGGCCACAGCAATGCGGTCTCAGCAGTGGGCTTACCCTGAATCAGCTCGCGCGCCAGCGTGGAGCGATTCAAAAAGGAATATTCGAGCATGACATCTGCACCCAACAGCTGACCCGTGCGCGGGTTGGCAAAACTCGGGCCATAACCACCAAAGGGGGGATTGGGGGACGACGTCCATCGCAATACGTTATATCGGAGGTCGCCCGCATCCCAGTCCGCATTGTCGGGCTGCATTTTCACCGCAACCGCGTTGCTAAAGCCCGCCTTCTCGAAAGCGCTGTTCCATTCAAGCGCCGCGGACTCAATGAGCGGGCGCCACTCGATCGGGGTTGTATTCTCAATCCACCAAGTGATGGGTTCTACTGGGTCTGAAATCGCCGCATCAGGGTTCTTCTTGACCAAATTCCAGCGGTTAATGACATCCCGATACGGCGCCGCCTCCGTGGACGTGAGGTCGGTGATCTGCTGATTAAAAGAGCCCAGCCTCGCATCAGCGAATCGCGGCAGATAATCGTTATCGGGCACTTCTATCAAGCTGTGCATGGCTCGCACAGAAATGTTGCGCGCATCGGTTACCGCATCCGACCCTGGAACTATCGGTGTGGGGTTATGAAACACATACTCCACTTCTATGTCTGAATTCTTGGGGTAGCTTCTCAGCGCGAGGATTTGGCTTTTGTCCTCATCGAGCTCGCCCACGGTAAACTGGGTTTTGGGATCTGCGTCGGGATCAGGTGTCGGTGACAGCTTCACAAGGGATTCCGTCAAAAACAGGCTGTCGGTGCTGATCAGTAGCTCCCCGGTCTCCTCATCCTCGGCTTCGATAGGCTGAACCGCCAATACCGCGCGAGCAATATTCGCCTCTGATGCACGCGAGATAGCATTCTCTGGATTGAAATAAAACGCTGTGTTTTCACGGACGATTGCCACCTTATCAAAGCGGCGCTCGATGGTGAAAATAAAGGATGGTCCGTACGCACCGCGAAAACTGCCCGCATCCACAACGCCATTGGCAATGTGCACGAAGTAAATGAATTCTTTACCGAGCTGCTCCGGCTTGAGTAACAGCAATGTTTCTCCGGTTTTCGTGTCTCGGTAAAAATCGAACAACCCCCCAAACCGCTCATCACCCTCAATCAGCTCGGCGATCGTCGGGGGCGGTTCCTCCTCTGAGGAGGCACCTGAGGCTTCTGCCTCTCCCTCAGCCAATGCGAATGGAACGAACAACGCAAGAACCAGCCAGAGCGAGCGCAGTAGATAAATCATGTGATAATTTTCCTTTTAAGTTGCAAGAAGTGCTCCGGATCAACCCCACTCAATGCGAAACGGATCGTAGCAATGGTGCCTGAGATGGGCGTCGCAACATATGATAAAAACGCATGAATAGTGCGTTGAATGATCCAAAATCCGGCTTTTGTGTTGATTTGAGCACAGGAAGACCCAGTAACTCATTTAGGTGTAAAACTGTTGAATTACTGCTGGATTATATGAATCTAATAATGCATTAGTTTGCGTATACGCTTACACACCGCGCTCTGGGGGCGGGGTTGTCTAGCGGCCAGCAGTGATTTGGCTTGAACCGTAGTGAGTGTGCACGTGCCTGGGGGCCCACAGCGGCTTCGTAGCCGATGGTGCTAGTTACTGCGGGTGTCCCGCCCTTCTGAAGCCTCCTCGATGACATCACGTATGGCATGAAGCTCTAGCTGCAGGGATTCAGAAACCAGCCTAATCTCTACCTCAATTGTCTTGAGATGCCCCCGCATGATCCAGCAGTTGAACGCTAGGATGCCCGTGATGCCCAACAGGATTATCAAAATGAACTGACCTAACATGAAAGTCTCCAAACTCGCTCCACTGGTTGTTGAAATCTATGCCTCTGTGTCATCTTGTGATTCGCGAACCCTGTTCCTATTCCTGACGAAGAAATAAGCGTTGGCTGCGATCAGCAAACCAAAAAAAATAAACGCGTTAACCATCTCTACAGCTGCTTTTTAGCGAGCTTTGACGCTACGAGTCTGGCGTTGGCGGGTACCACTCTAGATCCTATGGGACATCCTCACTAACCAAAAAACACCAAAGGCATTAGAGATAAAGCCTAGGGTTAAAAACGCGGAGCATGTGACATCTCCTGCAAGCTCGAACGTTCAGAGTGCTACGGTACTCCACATGCCCCTTCTTTTCCATCGCCCGCCTAAGACCTCAACTGAACACTGGGCAGCATCGCCAGTGACTGGTGAGTGGGCAGACTCGTTGCAACGAATGAACTTAGGTTTATTCTCCGCCTCCGCCGCCATCTCCGCCACCTCCATCGCCAAATACACCGCCAGCGTCACCCGTATAGCCTCCGCTTTCATCAAACTTGCCTGACCCACCACTAAACCACACGACAGAGCCATCGGACTCCACTTTGCCCATGATCTGTTTGTCACCGCATTTTCTGCACACGAGATAGGCGTTGCCGGTATCGCGATCACCCGCCTTATCCGACTTAAAACCATGGCTCAAACTTCCACAAGCACGACACCGGTAGCCATATGCCATAGCCAGAAAGACCACCGGCAAAACGCCAAATAAAATGGCCAAGAAGACTAAAAAGTCACTGTCCATTGCTATCCTTTCCGAGGAAGGGAAACCTCGCCTTACTAGGGCGCCTGCCAGATAACAATCCGGACATTTGCCCGATAGCAGCTGCTAAACTGACAGGCTGGTTGAGCAACTGGCGGCTGGAGGCCTAACTAAAGTTGCCGACCGCGTTGCCTACTGTGCCGGCAATATCGTCTTAAATGACCAAGTTGTGGTGATATCGTCATCTAGGACTCATCGCTTGTGACAGCATCTCACTTTGCTCACTAACGACTAAAGCGCTAACGGTCTCAAATTTCACATCATCGCTCGTGGTCAAAAACCACTCTCGAAAGTTAACGTCGAACTCGTCCACTGTTTGACCAAAATTTTTGCTCCACGCTTCAAAAAAACCATACGGGTTCAGGTCATCATAAAATGCAAGATAAGAGGCAATAGAGTGTTGAGAAATCAGGAAGGTGATGGCCCATGCCCCCAACCCATATCCACAGTTATTACGAGTATCGAACTCCAAATCCCATAAGCTGAAAGCTTCATCAATCAGCGCCTGGCAGTTACCGCCGTTGGAGTCGATGTAGTATGCAAGATAGTTCCGCAAAGCGCCCGAAATGCCCATACGTTCAGCTAGGAAGCCCCCAAAAAAAGACGCACTCCCCTCCGAATGCCATGGTTTTGAGGCATCCTCACTTCTACCCATATTCAAGTCTCTCGATTCCCAGGTTTGATAAATATCTAGATCAAGGTGTGAGTACTGATAAGCATGGAAAAATTCGTGTGCCATGGTTGATTCTGCTCCATCACTCTCCAAGCTATGTTGATCAGCAAGATTGACTTGGTGATGCTCATCAATACCCGGACGCCAATCGACCGAGAACCAATGCACATAGTTGTTCAGATACACCCCTATTTGAGAGTCTCTGCAGTAGCTCTCTCTAAAGCTTGAATCCAAACGCAGCCGATGATCACACCATCTTTGCCTAAGTTGAGCAGCAGCACCCTCGTTATTGGAGGTCAGCCAGATTTCCATCGTTCGGATATCACCAAAGTACTCGCACGCAAAAGTGTACGCTTCAATATATTCCCTCAGAACCGGCGATTCGATTTCGGGCGAGTGATAGAGGACTGCTTCACAATCTGGATTGCGGCTTTTTACAAAATCGCTTTGCTTGATCAGGAAAGTATCGTCCGTGACTGAGGTAACCGAGAGTACTGTGGTTAACAGCATTGTGAAAACAGATTGTGGCATTCGCGCTCCGCATACGTTACTGGGGAGAGGGTTCTCAAAGAAACACCATGGTGAGGGTATCAGATTCGGGGCCTAATTGATGAATGGAGCACCTGCCAGGCCCCAACAGCACTCCTATGACATCTGCTGGAAAACGCCACCAGCTGAAGGCTCCTTACGCTCCTATTTTTGACTCAAGTTAGGCTCCACAAAAAAAGCCCCAGTAAAAACTGAGGCTTCATCAGCGCTATTAGGGCTTATTGAACCACGTATACATCATGTGTCAGTTCCCGAGTGTATGCATTGAACACGACTTCATCCAGGTTTTGAGTGCCATCTTGCATATTCACCAAAAAGTGGATAGTAAAAGTGGTGCCATCACGTGAATAGATGCCAACGCCAGCACCAGAGGCAAAAGAGCCGTCTTCCATTGCACCTCTGCCTTCAACGTTTACCCAACCACTTTTGCCATCAGGCCTGGCAGTGAGCTTGTAGGTAACATAAGTGCGGCCGTAAGTCCCCATCTGACCTTCAGCCGTGATGGTTCCCCCATCCGCGGTCAGATGCACAGCAGTCACTTCCATTGGCGTCCCCTCATGACGCTGTTCAAAAGATACTTTGTTGCCGTGACCATCAGCGATTGCTGAACCAGCGAAACACAAGGCTGCAACTACTAGTAGAAACTGTTTCATCGTTAATTCCTTTTCATTCTTGTCGCTTTGGCTAAGTTTTACTGGGACACCATCATTAATGAACGATGGAGATCAACAGTGCAGTTACCCGGCTCTGTATAACCAGCAGCGGTTAGAAGTTTTCCCGTTGAACCATCACGTGAACCATCCATGAGCTTGCCCATATCTTCAGGCGTCCCCGTCACCATTGCCCCGTAATCGAAGCCGGGATTACCAAAGCCCGGAGTAAACATGTAGCTACCAACCGTACTGCCGATTTGCTCATTTTGAGTGCTGTTAACAGCCTTTCTATAAGCCATAGCATTGGCAATGGTGTTACCGGGCTTGAGTTGGCAGACCCGAACATACAGAGGCTTGACGGGGGCTTCCGGGGCAGCTGCTCCAGCCTGCATAAAGCCAGCTAAATCTGGGCGACCGCAGGACACCAACTCATTTATTTTTGCAGCAACTTTACCGCCATGCTCTCGCCAAGCGGCATCAGCTGCAAAGTAATCCCCCCAAGTTGGGAAGTAATTAACCCAACGTACATCAGCGTCACCATACTCTGGGCTTACAGCAACGGCTTCCCACAAAAATGAGGTCATGTTTATGTCATATTTGGCTGCGAAATCGGCAAAGTCGCTGGAACCTAATGCAGCAACATCGTCTGCAGTGACATCGTCATTAAGTGAGCATTCATAGACTTCTGCGACCATCGGTTCAGGTTCTTCGTGATGGGCTGCAAAGCTGCCTTCGGACAACAAGATCCCCAGTAAAAACACTATTGTTCGGTACATAATTCAATTCCCCCTGGCTATTTGTATAAGTATCGCATTGGAGAGTTTACCAACGAACTAGGAGGTTAAAAGAAGAAGGCTGTATTTATCAGAAAGATACACGCCTCGTTTCTGCATACGCGCGTTGCAATTATGTGACGGATTTTAGGCTGTCTCGCCCCTATTTCTGACTCAAATTAGGCTCCGCCGCATACCAATTGGAAGGCAGCCTAAGAGGGCTGAGCAATGCGTGAACCTGGTTAATAACCGCAACCGTTGTAGCGGCACCATTTCTTCGGTTCACCAGCGTAGTGTTCGGCCAGTGACCCAGTGATTACCGGCAGTCAGCGTTCGTGTACCGTCTGTCGTTGATACATGCGATAGCACAGCGATACCTAAAATTTGAAAAAAGGGCTCACTGCCATGGTGATTGTGATCGTTACCGCCCCGCCTCAGCACGGGCATCTTAGTAAGGCCCACTGGCGGGTTTCGCAATCATCAGCCAAGTTGCTACTAACAATGGGGCTGTGCTGATGAGTCCCTAGATCAGCCAATACCTCACCTCTTCAGCGAGCTTGGACGCTGCGAGCTTTGCTTTGGCTGAAGAGAAGAAGCTCAAGGGCTAGTCATCCAACGCGTGTTTTGTTTCAGAGGCGTCGTAGGTCTTCACATCTATACTACGAGGCGGGTATTCCTCCATTATGCCGCTGAAGCATCCCCATTTAGCAGTCTTAAAATGATCTTCGTGTGCTAGGTAGTCTTTGTAGACCTCAGTAACCACAACAATGTCTGGGCTGTTCACATCAATAGCAAATAAAAAGTCATCGCATCCCGGTTCATCCAGCGTGATTTCCACGTGTTTTTTGAGTTCAGGCAGAATCTCCAGAATCGTCTCCTGACCCCAATCAACTTTTACAGTTACGACGATCTTCTCTGCCCCTCAAAAAAATCCACGACGCCCCAAAATACTCCACACGCCCCTTCTTTTCCAATCGGCCAACAGACGCCTCAATTGGCCGCCTATGACTGTCTCCAGCAGCGCCTGATTTGGCGAACTAAGTTGGAAAGAAGTGGAATAGAGGGCTGCTGGGAACATCCTTGTGAGACTGAGGGTCCTGAAACATTGGCTCCTTTTTTTACTGCGCCTGAACAGCTTAAAACAGACTAGACTTATCAGCTCCCACTCAAGTGACCCCCTCTGTGGCATACGAAATCGCAAAGTTTCTTCACATAACTGGCGTGGTCATGCTCATGGGCAACATCACCGTCACGGCTATCTGGAAATATTTCGCGGACCGCACTCAACAGCCTCAAGTACTTGCCTTCGCGCAAAAACTAGTGACCTATACAGATTGGTCTATGACCGTTTGGGGGGTAGTGCTGCTGATGGGCGGAGGCTATTTCATGGCCTTTTTCGCCAACTGGCCGCTGACGCAACATTGGTTGCTCTGGAGTCAGGTACTGTTCGTGGTAGCAGGCCTTATCTGGCTGCTGGTGCTTGTGCCAATTCAAATAAGACAAGCAAGCCTAGCGGCAACGTTTTGTGATGATGTTGGAAACGAATACCGACAACTGTCACACCGATGGCTGATCTGGGGACTCATCAGCACAGTTCCACTGTTAGCAGCAACTTGGCTGATGATTGCAAAACCCGCCAGTGGGCTTTACTAAGATGCCCGTGATGAGGCTAAGCGGGGACGGATAGCCCCGTGATTCTCGCTGGATTGGCCGTATATTCAAGCAAGTTTGGCTTTGAATGCAAAAACTGCATCACTGGAACCGCACCGTGAATACGCCAAACTCCAGGACTTGCTGCCTTATTGATTTAGCGGCGCGACAGGATACTCCGGGATATGTCGCAGACCCGGTTTGGGCGGCGACTGGCGGAATGGGAGGGCGCGGAAACATAAAAAGGTAGTCGGACAACGTTGTCCGAGAGCCTTCTTGATTCATAGTAGCTTTGACGCAGCCTCTCTTAGGTGACAGCCTTAAATCAAGCCTCCGTGAGGCACAACCGCTTGCTTCTTCGTCGTTACCTTGTGCTTAAGCAGAGTCGTTTTCCTCAGCAGGACTGGCCGACTGTGATGGGTTAAGGCACTTTTTATTATAGATTCCAGTCAGGTGTGTAATTCTTCGGTCTACCGATTCTTCATTTTTTGACGACTGACTTTCATTTACGATAATCCCCGGCCAAAACACTATTGCCAACCCAACGTTTTTCCCCGTGACCCCCTGCTCGTCTTTTGCTTCCTGAAATTTAGCTCCCAGCACAGCCAAGTCTGCACGCAACTCTTCACAAGACTTGTCGTCATCTCCTATCTGAACAGTCTGCATCGTCTTATTTGAAACACAGCCGCTCAGGGCGACAGTCATCCCCGCTATGATCAAAGGTAACCTGCGCATTGGACACTCCTAAATTTGTTGCAATCTGTGGGTGAAATTAAAATTGTTGTGTAAGAGACTAATCCCAGTGGAAGAGAAAGTACATCCGGACATTTCCTTTTCATGTCGAGCCGGTCATTGTCGGCGCTACCGCAAACGACGACTCATTTGGATCACTGGCTGAGGTTAAGGACCGCCTAGCAAGGTCCCCTTGGTTGGTTGGCATAGGGTTCTCATAGCCATCGGGGTGTCTGAGATGAAAAATGTCTTATCGCATTGATATTTGGCAGAATTTCCATATCTAAAACTACTTTACACCTTCAACACCCCATCAAGTCCAACCAAACCTATATATCTCCGTGGGGGGCCTGACCACCCGCCCAGAGGGTAGTAGCACTATTGGTAGCACCAAACAGTCCGTTGATGGATTGGGTGAGTCTAGGAAATGCTTAGTTTTCAGAGATCTTTGAAGAGTTGTGGTTCCTAGGCCCAGAAATGATCAAGCCCCTGGGCACCACTTAAAGATATTTAAAATATCCAACCTCTTGAAAGATCTCTGAAATTTCAGATAGCTATTGAATTTCAGGAGGAGGTGATGTTGATGGTTAGCGCCCAGATGCATTAGGGGGTGATTGGCAATCTGCGGCCTACTACCTATGCTCACCCAGCAAATAGTCATTCAAATGGCAGCTGGCACCATTCCAAAAAAATGCTCACAGGGGCATCGAGGTTATTTGCTGTCCGGAGGACTGGTCTCAGCCCAGTGTGGTCAGGACTGCCACCCCGATAGCGGCGATTAGGCAATATAGAAAAACCTTCCAAAGAGAAAACTGTCGGGAAGACCAATCGATACGATCCTCTCTATGAGTCTGTCTTGACGACGCCTTAAAACGGCTAAGGTAGAAAAAAACGGCGAGGGATAAAATCGATAACCCTCCAAACAGCAAAGTATTGAAATCCACTAACGACTTCTCAGTTTTGCTAAAAGTCTCAGCATTTCAAGATAGAGCCATATGAGTGTGACCATTAGAGAGAATGCGCCGAACCATTCCATGTATTTAGGGGCGCCCATCTCGGAACCCTGCTCAATAAAATCAAAATCTAGCACTAGATTTAAAGCAGCTATACCGACAACGAAAAGGCTAAAACCAATACCAAACAAGCCATTTGAGTGAATGAAACCGATACCGCCAGAACCAAACATATTCATAATCATGCTGACTAAATAGAGCACACCTATGCCCATCGTCGCAGAAGTTACCATTAGTCGGAAGTTCTCTGTGGGCTTGACGATACCCGTTTTATAGAGGAACAACAGTGACGCTAGGGTGCCTAAGGTTAGTCCTACCGCCTGTATAACAATGCCCGGATATTGGGCCTCGAAAATGGCCGAAATTGCGCCTAAAAATAATCCCTCTGCTATCGCATATAACGGCGCTGTTATGCCTGACCATTGTTTTTTAAACATGGTCACAAGCGCCAAGATAAGGCCGATCACCGCACCGCCGATAGCCCAAGGGATGACTGTTGCGGAATTACCACTTGAGAAAAACATTGACCATGTATAGGACGCCGAGATGACGACCAGTGCTAGCAATATGCCAGTTTTGTTGACCGTGCCTTGTAGCGTCATTGTTGCTGGGGGCGCGCTGGTTGAAAATGATGCGTCGGGAGCGCTGCTGGAGAACGTTTCTGCGCTCAGAGAGGGGTTCCCCGATCGACCAAACATCTCTAACGCTTTGTGATTCGACATATAAGTTACCTTTGACAGTCGTTACGACTCAATTCACTTGAAGTTCAGCCACAATTTAATGAAGCGCGCTCAGTAGTAATGCGAATCCCATCCAAGCCACTACCTCACGGCTTGTCATGCCTTTAGCTTACCGCAGGACCGTCTCAATGTGAGAGGTCTTGTCAGAGCAAATGTGAGAGATGTGATGATGTGCTGTGCGCATGTCATAGCCATCTCCATAGCTCATACCCACAGACTTCACTGAACAACCCCCCAATTGATCTATCAGATCCACTGGAACTTCAACTGCTCTAAGCCTGTCTCTAAAAGCATGACGAATCCCATGCACTGTTGCGCCAGCTTCGCAGTAGCTCTTCATCCATTTTCCTAGTGCGGCGCTGGCTGAATTGCCATTGCAGTAACCGTCTTTGGCGTATCTTGGAAAGCAGTAATCGTCTTGATTCGCCGTGACTTGCTGGGCCGCCCACAGTGAATTACCAACCAACGGAATGATGCGTTTGCTGTTTGAAGTCTTGAGTCTTCTTGCCGTGTTGGGACGTATCTCAACGTAAGGAAACTCATGTTCCAGATGAATGTCAGTGACATGAAGTCCAGCCGCCTCAGACAATCTCATGCCTGCATCCAGCAACATCACTAATAGGTGCCGAAGGTCGCCGTCTTTGCATGTACAAGGCTCTGAAGGGCGTTTTAATCCCTCCACACTCTCAGTGGCCGTCTCTTTTCCTTTTCTTCGTCAGGAGCGATATAGACGCCTGTGAAGGAGTTTGAAAAGCCATAGCCAAACTCGTTGATGGCGAAGTTCACGATGGCTTTGACGCTGGAAAAGACTCGTTGAATTGAACTGCTTTGTAGCCCACGGTTTATTAGCCAATTCCGAAACTCAACGGCATCCATCTTGGAATACAGATCAATGCTTTTGTTACCGACTGAAGAGACGACGTAGCCAATGTTGCGCTTGGCATGGACAAAGAACAGTTCGGCTTTGCCGTGTCCTTTCGTCTCTAAGTAACGCTCCAAAACTTCTGAGATGAGTGGCAACTCAGATTTATGTTCAGCTTCAACTAACAACTGTGAAGCGGGTGATTGATTGTGTTTGATTCGTAGCATGAGCCACTGTTCATCTAAACGCGCTGAGAGGATCGTTGCGGCCCTCTGGGCGGATGGACGTGACATTGTCCTGAGCGACTGAACAAATACAGGCCGCTTGTAGTGACAACGCAGGTCACTTGGGATTTTTCATCTGAAATAAAAGACTCGACCCTTACGATATGTAAAGGTCGGATGAGTATTTTGGTGCGACTGTTTGTGCATCACCCCCTCCTGAAATTCAATAGCCATCTGAGATTTCAGAGGTCTTTCAAGAAGTTGGATATTTTAAATATCTTTAAATGGTGCCGGAGATAGGAGTCGAACCTACGACCTTCGCATTACGAATGCGCTGCTCTACCAACTGAGCTACACCGGCATGGGCCGCGATGGTAAGGATTTCTGGCACCAGTCTCAAGGCCTTAACCGCAATGGCTCACAATACCCCCGGCCTTGGTGCTTAGGCCTCCATAAAAGGAGAGCCCTAGGGCGATATCACTAACTTGGGCTGTCGATCCGCTCTGTAAATACCCCAGTGCTTTTCAGGCTCCAAAGGATGATCAGAACCCTTCCAGTTTTCGTCAAAGGCCTCAAACAAATACACCAGAATTTGTTCATCCTCGGCCCACTTCAAGAGTTCCTGAACATACCGCCTCTGGAAGTACTCACCGACATTCTCAGCGGGAATTCCAGATCCGTTAGACGCGGTCGCCCAACCTGCCTCGGTAATAATAATCTGCTTGTCGGGATGGCGTTGTCGAACCACATTGTAGTTTTCTTGCGTAAACGCGAGAGCCTCCTCGACCGTCTTGTATTCCCAGACCGGATAAGTGTGTATTGCGATCAAATCAACGTGAGGAACAAGTGCATCTAACTTGCCTAGCCACGGTACATAATTTTCACAAAAGGTAATCGGCTGGCTCGTGTGCGCCTTGAGGTGGCAAACATACTTAATGACCGACTCGGTTGAAACCAAGTGATCAGTCCAGTCGACCGTCGCCTCATTGCCCGCAGAGATTACATCCACAATATGCGGATATTGGTTCGCCCAAAGCACAGCTCTTTCAATCTCTTCGCCATTGCGGCGCAGGTTTTGCTCCAGCACAGCTTCTGGATAATCAGCGTTCCAAGGGCAATTGGGATTACTCTGCTCTGCAGCGATATAGGCACCCAGCATGACTTTAAATTTAAAGCCTTGCTCGTGGATAACTTCAAGAACTCGCTGAGTGTGCAGGTCGCAAGCATACAGGCGCAAAGCGTCCCACTCTTGTTGTAGCAAAGCGAGGTCAGCAGCAATTTCAGCTTTTGAAGGGTACACACCCGCATCGGGACTTTGGCCATCTCTGAAACCGGAGTAGCAGATAGCAGACTTATAAGCGAGCCGTTTGCTGTGGGTCATGACACGTTAGCGTACTTGAACTGCTCATCTTTATCCCACAAGCCCCAGTGAGCACCCACATCGCCCTCACCGCCTTCACCTGCAACCTTCCAGGCCTCGTCGAAAGAAGAGAAATAGAACATTTCTATGCCCTCGCTTGCAGCCCACTCCATAGCGCGAAGAAAATAGAGGTACGCGCCCTGCGGCGACGACTCGGCACCATGAAAGCTGCCGCCCGCACTAGGCCAGCCAGTCTCAGAGATAATTACGCGCTTACCCTCAGCAACACGCTGGACCCTACGGAACATGTCCTGCATGTATAAAATGGCATAAGGATGTGCACAGCCCTCCCAAAAGGGATAACAGTTGGTCAGCAATACGTCGCAAGCTTGGGTAACTTTGGGTCGATCCTCAAACTCGTAATAAGCATCAACGTACCCCATTGGAATATCACTAGGTAGCCGCTCGCGAACCTCACTCATGAAGTCTAGTAGCTGCAGCTCTGTCAGATCATTGCGATACAACACTTCGTTACCAACCGCTGCAACATCTACATGACCCTGGTGTGCCAGAGCGATCAGGTTGTCAATTTCAAGACGATTTTTGTCCTCGTCTTTACCCAACCAGGCTCCCACAAGCGTGTTTAAGCCTTGCTCTTTAGCGACCACGGGGATGAGGTCATTACCCTGCGCGGTGGAAAATGAGCGAATCCAATTAAAGCGGCGGGCTAGAACCACCATGCGGCGCTCTATTTGCTCACGGGACAAATTGTCACCCGGCTTTTGCCCCTCGCCATAGGCGCTAAACGAAATGCCATGCATTTTCTCTGCAAACAATGCCTGCAATCTCTCATCAAGCGTGCAGTCGTCGACTGACGCGCTGACGGGATTCAATAAATGGTGATGTTTGCCTTGCCGTAACGACATCATTGACCCTTAAAAAAACAACAGAAGATAAGTAATTGTGAAATGGTACGCAGTACAGCGCTCATTGATAGCCGGAATACGATAAAGCGCACATTTTCGTGGATAAACCGGATCGGTTAACGTATCCGCAAATTTCTCACTGGCATAGGATAGCCATCGCTGAAAAGGTATGTGCGTTTCGTCAGAGGAAACACTGTAGTTTGCACGCACGCACATTGACGATACTGGGAATAGCGGTTGCTACCTCATTTACGCCACTGCGCACAGCGGTATGCCTTGTCTCAGAAATGGACGAATAAACTAAGAATAGGTCATATGACAAGCAAATCAGTATTTCTGGGCGCAAGTCCACTTCAGTCAACGAGCAAACCTGTTTCGGGTTCTTATGTTTTGCGTGACGGCGAAGTTTTCTATCGGATAGAGAATTTCGGCGACATGGATGATTTTTTTGTAAGTGTGGTCAGCGACTCAAATCATTGGCTATTTATCTCTACTCGTGGCGGCCTATCAGCCGGAAGAACAGACTGTGACAGTGCCCTATTTCCGTATTACACCGAAGACAAGATCAGGGACCAGTCGGGGAACACCGGCAGCCGGACGCTGATATTGGTCGAAGCTGAAGATCGACGCGTTTTGTGGGAACCCTTCTCTCCGGTACACCACGGTGTTTACAACGTTACCCGCAATCTCTATAAAAATATTCTGGGCGATAAGCTGGTTTTTGAGGAAACCAACCACGACCTAAATCTTTGCTTTACCTACGAATGGGCCACTTCCGACAAATACGGCTTCGTCAAACAAGCCAAGCTTGAAAATACAGGGGCAACCAGCCAGCGGATGCGCGTTCTAGATGGTATTGAGAATGTGCTGCCCTATGGTGTTTTGGCAGGCACCCAAAATGAGCTCAGCTGCTTGGTAGACGCCTACAAAAAGAATGAGCGCATAGCGAATTCGCCACTGGCCATTTATGCCATGAGCTCCATCCTGTCAGACAAGGCCGAGCCCAGTGAGGCCCTCTCTGCAACGACCGTGTGGTCTTATGGCGCCGCACCAACACATTACCTGCTAAGTTCCCTTCAGCTTGACGCCTTCAGGCGGGGAGAGGAATTGACCGATGAAGGAGAAGCTCTGGGTCGTCCCGGCGCCTACTTTATTCATCAGAATTTAGAGCTCCAAGCGGGTGCCGCTGCTAACTGGGGCATTGTTGCTGATGTTAATCAGGGACCGGCTGCCGTAAGAGATCTATTAAATAGCCTAGAGACTGATACCCAACTACCCAAACATGTAACAGCTAACGTAGACCTGGGCAGTGAAAACCTTCAGCGACTGGTAGCCACGGCAGATGGCATACAAGTTACCGGTGACATGCTAACTGCCAACCATCATGCCTCAAACGTACTCTTCAACATTATGCGAGGAGGAATTTTTGAAGATAACTACGCCATTGATAAAAAGGACCTAGAGCTATTTTGTAGCTCATGGAACAAGGTAGTTAGTAGTGATAACCGTGCTTTCTTCAACGCTTTGCCGGCAACACTGACCTACCACGAACTTAATGAGGCGCTCGCCGCTATTGACGACCCGCAGCTGGAACGCCTGTGTCGAGAATACCTGCCGTTAACGTTCAGCAGACGCCATGGAGACCCTTCAAGGCCATGGAATCGATTTACAATTCAGGTGAAAGATGCCAATGGTAAAAAGCGGCTTAGCTATGAGGGTAACTGGCGAGACATTTTTCAAAACTGGGAGGCATTAAGCACATCCATTCCCTGTTTTGGCGCCAACATGGTGACAAAATTTTTAAACGCGACAACGGCAGATGGCTATAACCCCTACCGAATAACGCGCGATGGTATTGACTGGGAGCGCCCAGAACCGGAAAACCCTTGGGCTAACATTGGCTACTGGGGTGATCACCAACTTATTTATTTGTCGAAACTGATCGAGCAGACCGTCACACACAACCCTGAAGTTATGGTCTCGATGATGGCTCGAGAGATATTTGCTTACGCCAACGTCCCTTACCGAATTAAACCTTACGCCGACATTATCGCCAACCCTTACGATACGATTGTGTTCGACACAGAACTTGACGCGCTCATTGAGCAGCGTGTTGAGGCCACAGGGGCAGACGGGCGACTGATATTAACGACCCGTGGCGATGTCTATCAGGTGAGTTTCATTGAGAAAATTCTGGTCACATTACTCGCCAAGATTGGCAACTTTGTACCCGACGCCGGCATTTGGATGAATACCCAGCGCCCGGAATGGAACGACGCCAATAATGCCCTTGTTGGAACTGGCGTCTCGGTAGTTACCCTGTGTTATTTACACCGATTCCTCAAGCAGGTAACGGCGTTGCTTGGTGACATGGGCAATGACGTGGTCAATCTCTCCGTCGAGGTAAAGGCCCTCTTTGACTCGGTCTTTGATGTCTTGGAGCAATACACAGAGCAGCTCACCGCCGCACCAGCATCTGACTCTCTGCGCAAAACCATTATGGATCGCCTTGGCGCCGCCGCAGAGCAATATCGAGATTGTATCTACGCGCATGGCTTTAGCGGAGAAAAAGCTGAAATCTCACTAGCCTCTCTGCGGGCGTTTATGGCCACCGCGACAGATATTAGTGCTGCGAGTATCCGTCATAACAAAGGGAATAATGGTTTATTCCACGCCTACAACCGCATAGCAGTGGACGATACCGGCGTAGGAATCCGTCGACTTTATGAAATGCTTGAAGGCCAGGTTGCCGTCCTCAGCACCGATGTTTTAAGCCCTGAGGATGCACTGCAGCTGCTACAGAATTTGAGGGCTTCTGCCCTCTACACCGAGCGCCAGCACTCATATTTGCTTTACCCAAATCGAAAACTGACAGCGTTTATTGACCGCAACATTATCCCAGAGGAGTTTGTGAAAAAATCGCAGCTCCTCGGCGAACTGAAATCGACCGGAGACAACCCGTTAATCGAGTGCGATTCTCAGGGACAGGTCTGTTTTTCAGGCGGTTTTACCAATACAGCTTCCGTCAGTTGTGCGCTCGATTCTCTCGCAGCACAAGGACTTAATGATGCAGTCGCTACAGAGCGCGAAGCCATCGAATCACTGTTTTCTGAACTGTTTGATTGCAGCAACTTCACCGGTCGCTCTGGAGGCATGTATGCCTATGAAGGCTTGGGCTCTATTTATTGGCACATGGTCTCCAAACTCTTGCTCGCTATTTTGGATACGATTCGTCACGCCGAGAAGCTGAACTGCGCAGAGGAAACTCTGACGGCGTTGCACGCGGCCTATTACGATGTCAGGGAAGGCATCGGCTTTAACAAAGCACCTGACGTCTATGGTGCTTTCCCCACCGATCCGTATTCCCACACGCCTGGATTTTCCGGTGCACGCCAACCGGGCATGACCGGACAGGTTAAGGAAGAGGTGCTGACCCGCCTTGGGGAGCTTGGGGTGCGGGTCGAGCAAGGTCAGGTTGCGTTTCAGCCGACCATGCTCAGGGCCTGTGAGTTTGTGTCTGAGTCGTGTGAGCTTGCCTATTATGACGTCCAAGGCACTGCTTGTTTAACGTCTGTGGCGCCATCACAACTGGGCTTTACCTATTGCCAAGTCCCCGTCATTTATACCAACGGCGGAAATGGTTGCGTAACACTGACCCTGAGCAATGGCGAGCAAAAGGAATTCATTGACGGCAAGCTCGATGCTGCCTTCTCAGCCTCGCTGTTTATGAAACTGGGGCAGATCGCAAAGATCGAAGTTTCGGTTGCACAGGAACCTCGCTAGGGGCTCTTATCAACCACGATCTGTAAGCTGGCCTAATCAGCTTTGCGCGGCGCGCGCATCCAATGCGTCGCGGATCTCACGAGCACGCGCCTCATCCAGATCATAAGAGCGCATGACCCATATGCCGATCAAGGTGCCAATTGCTGGCACCAAGATAAAGGCCGCTCGCAATCCCTCTAGGGCACTATCTGACTGCACGGTGACTGTTTGGTCAAAACCCACCACGCTTAAAATTAGGCCACTCAGAAGCCCCGCAAACGCAGCGCCGAACTTCACCATCCACCAGTAGATTGCACCAAATAGACCCTCGCGACGCTGGTAGGTTTCTAGCTCATCTAAATCGCAGATATCTGCTGTCATCGACATCATCAGAGTAAAGAGGCTACCAATACCAAATACGTACAGAGGGATGGGTAAAATCATTAGGTAAGGATTCTCTGGTGAAAAACTCCACCAAAACATGGCATAACCCGCGAGAGAAATAGACTGAGTAATCAGAAATGTCTGACGCTTACCAAAACGTTGCGCCATCCAATTAACAACTGGAATGACAAGGAAGCAGGTGCACAGCGCCGATACGCTGCCAAATATCGCAGGCCAGTTTCCCGCTGCAACCGGATCGCCGGCGTTCATGTAGTAGACGATGATAAAAAAGGCGAATCCCGCAACACAGTTAAAAGCATTGAAAATGCAGAACGTGGCAATGCAAATTTTCTGGAAAGGCTTATTTTTCAGGGTAATCACGACCCCTCGGAACAAGTCCAAAAAGGTTTCTGCCAACGAACCTCGCAGCTGGTCGGTGCCTTTATTGGCTTCCGAGGTGTCTTTTGAATGGCAAAAGAACGCAGGCACCATGGCCAGCGCCATACAGGAAAAACCGACGTAAATAGACACTGTCCTGGCGCCCTCAGCCGCAGAGGCAAACCAGTTGGGGTCATAGAGAATAATCCAGAACCACGGCGCAATCACCCAAGCCCACTGACCAATCCACTGGGCTACCGCCATCAAGCGGGTTCGCTCGTGGTAATCCTTGCTCATCTCATACCCCATGGCGACATAGGGCACCGAGAAAATTGTCATGCCAATAAAAAAGACAATAGACCAGGCAAGGAAGTACCAAAAGTTATACATCTGAGTATCTTCAGCAGACAATTGCCACATAGCCATGTAAGACAAACCGGCAACAATCGCGCCAATAAAAATATAGGGACGGCGCTTGCCCCAGCGAGACTCAGTTCGATCTGATATGTAGCCCATAATGGGGTCTGTGATTGCGTCGACCAGTTTAGGCAGGAAAAAAATAAGCCCCCAAAGAATGGGGCTCATACCCAAGCCTTGTACCAATATCACCATAAAAATACTGAGTGCAGCGGGAAACATCTGGTTGGCCAGCATGCCAAGGCCAAATGCAACTTTTTGACTCATTGGAATACCGATAACCGGGGCTTCCGCCGAGGCATGGATTGCTACTGCTTCCGTTGTCATACGGTGGTGACCTTTGTCTTTTTCATCTGTGGTTGTGGTCGCGGCGGACTCACTCGAAAGGGAATGTTCGCTACAGCGCTTGCATTTGTCTTGTTATTGATCTGGCAGTAAACGCGATATTCACCGGGCTTGGGCGCCGCGAAGGAAAACTGATTGCCTTGCACCCCTAGGCCCTCGACGACAGTAGGAGGCGTGGGCTCAAAGTCGCCCCCATCGCTCTGCTTAGCGCGCTCTACTTCTTCCCTCACTATCCATGAAAATTGGAGATCACGCTCCAACCCCTCAAGGGCGACCTCAGCCACCATGGCTGCCTGCTCGTTAACTGTCACGCTCTGGGCCGCTCGCTGCCCATTTAAAGTGAGGTCCGTTATGCATGGCGCACGGTTCTGAGGCCACTGACCAGACCAAGCATGCTGCATAACATCAACAGCTTCCGTGCGCTTGCCATCCTCCAAGAATAGCCCATACCACGTGGGGGTTCTTTCCTGTTTTTGCCCCCAAAGAAAAATGTATGAACCAAGGCAGTTGTCCGAGTCTGCCAAAATAATATCGTGATAACGTCGAGAAATGTCCTGCGCCTTTTGTCGGCTTGTCACCTCAATTGAACGCCCCCAATCGGTCTCAGGGCTTTCCCAATGGCCCGTGGGTCCCCACTCGGTTATCTGATACGGACCGTCATACTTGGCCGCCTGCAATATTTCGGGCAAATCGTCGATTTCCCCGTAGATTTGAAAGGAAAGAAAATCGAGGGAAGGCGCGCGCTGCTTAATATTGGCCACGGTTTCAGCATCGATACCAGCCAGCATTGTGGTGACCAGATGATCACTATCGATGGCTTTGATGTCTCGGCAAAGAGACTCCACAGCGTCCCAAACCTTGGCATTCTTAGACCGAAGGTTGAGCTCATTACCCAATCCCCACATTAGCAGCGCGGGGTGGTCTTTCAGTCGCGCGACATCGGCCATAACCGTTGCTTGCTGAAACCTCACCGCTTCCGCATCCGAGTAATCAAAGCCATGACGCTCTCGCGCGAGGTCCAGCCCCATACAAACCTTCAAGCCCTCGGCTTCAGCCTGATCAAGAATTTTCTCGGCGGACGCCACACCGTTGTCCA
The DNA here is from genome assembly GCA_029242325.1 of Luminiphilus sp. GTDB lineage: Bacteria > Pseudomonadota > Gammaproteobacteria > Pseudomonadales > Halieaceae > Luminiphilus. The sequence goes on along the minus strand of JAQWUD010000020.1, from coordinate 2,216 downwards.
CCCGCCAAGTTCGAAACGTATTGCCACCACAGGCCGCTAGGAGGTCCATCTGACCAAATTCCAGCCCCGCCCCTTTGACAAAGTAGCGCTCACCATCGACCCACAGCTGATGAGCACCGGTAGAGGTCTTTTGAAGTTGTGCTGTCGCCATGGACCCGTTTTATAATTAGATTTTTGACTGCAAATGATAACGACCCTTACAGCCCTCGGCAGGGAAAAACCGTTCAAAAGGTCTCCTAATGGGATCAACGGTCCCAACAACAGGGTGCGGTGAACTTTCGAGTGGCAGCCCTACACCCATCACCCTGAATCCGGTGACCTTATTGGCAGCAATGTCTTACCGCCAAGCTTTTTAGAGGAGACATAGAGCGTCGCCTCACGTTTGACGTCGGCTGCCCCACTAACCCCCCCCCCCCGCCAATCAGATAACCACGCAGTCCGCTAATGGATTGCTTCCCATGATTAGATCGCTGAACTCATCCCCGAGGCGTTGAGACTGACTCACACAGTGCTGCCAGTAACGCATTCGCTCCACCTCCGTCATTCGCCCAAAATCACGCCGGTCCGGAATTTTCCCCTGTGGCAGCGACGCCAAAAAAGCCTCTGAGGGACACAGCATAATTAAATGATCGGCCCCCGAGCATGGCTTCGAGCGCCAAGGCAGAAATTTATCAAACCAGCCCCGGGTAACTCGATTGCTAAAATGTGGATAAAGCCAAAGCCCCTCCTGCTTCAGCTCCTGCGGAGTAAAGTGATAGTCAATGATACCGCCATCCCAATAGGCACCTTTGGGTCCCCCGGGTACGTCAACCACCCCGTCGAATAAATACGGAATAGCACCACTAGCAAGCAGAGCACTGGACACACTGTGCTCCAATAGCGGCACGTAGCAGGTATTAAAGCCCGAGAGTAAGTCGGGCAACGGCTGTGCCTTGGCGTGGGCAAAGACCACCCGCTGAAATGACAGGGGTAAAGTACTGCGAGATAAAGCGTTACCCAAGCCGGCAGCGCCCAACCCCAATGCCAGCCCCGAGCCCCCGCTGCGGTTGGTCAGACCTCGACCCTTGGCGGTGACAATGTAATTTTGCAGCCATGGGTGCCCTGCCACTGCAGCAGCACCTTCCTCACCCAGAGCGGTCATCAACATCGTTTTACTGGCGGCAGTCACCTCAGCAACGCTGGGCTTGGCAGAGCTATAAGTCTGGCGCAGGTAAACATCCTCGAACCGGTCAATGGCAGCAACGGGGTCATTCTGCGCAAGCAGTGCGTGGCGCCAGGAGCCTATCGAGGAACCCACAGCTTGGAGAGGTCTCTGCCTGCCGGGATGCAGCCAACGGCTCAACGCACGATCGAGTTGCCCCAGAATTAACCACTTCGGGCCCCCGGACGCACCAATTAGCCCATCAATAAGATTGGGTTGCCAACCTTCAGATGCCAATTGCGCCGCCGCAGCCCGCCCAACCCTGACTTCGAGAGCTTTCATAATCTCAGCGACCCACCCCGCGGCAACCCAGAATCCGGGCGTTGTGTTTTACCTGAAGCCCGCCAATACTCTGGCTTGAAACGTTCTCACAGGCCCCTTCCGAGGCGACGATATAACAGCGAAAGCCAAATGTTGTGGACACCGATTTCATTACCGAGCAGTTACCTCATACAGTGCAATGGCGACGGCCTGCACCCAACTGCCAACTGGGAGGTGTATTAGATGAGCCAGTGTGACACGGCAGCAAGCCGCAATAGTATGTCGCGCTAAATGAAAATGCCTAAGGGCATTCCTAAATAAGTCGCTCACTATGCAACAGCGCTTCCTGCGGGCCAAGCCCCCTAATCCCGGTAATAACTGCAACCCTTGCCTGACGGCCCGGTAACGGTATAATCGCGATCCTTTCTAGGACCATAGCTCAGTTGGTTAGAGCGCTACCTTGACATGGTAGAGGTCGCCAGTTCGAATCTGGCTGGTCCTACCAAAACCCAAAAACCCGCCCTTAGGTGGGTTTTTGGGTTTTGGAGGGGTAGGTCTGGATGACAACCGCTGTTCGACAAAGGCGACCTCAGAAGCGTTTGGTCCACCGGAGCGACGCGGAGGTGCCCGCAGGGTTAAAGCGCCAGAGGCAATGGCGCTTGAAGACAATCCACACGGTCTCACCAGATTTTTAAGCCTCTCTTTTGATACCACTCCTTGCTTTTCAAAACCGGGCGTTTTGGCGTATTACTGT
>JAQWUD010000021.1 GCA_029242325.1 Luminiphilus sp. | reverse complement strand
ATCCTCTCCCAGAATGATCACGGCGTCGGCAGCCTCAATCTCGGGCAGTGTTGCCGCGGCAACCCCACCGTTTGTCAGTGCTGAGGCGATGGCTCTCACGGCACCTTCTTCTGCTCCAAAACCGGCGCAGAAACGCCCATCTCCAACAAAGGTGCGTAGCATCCAGTTGGATTCAAGTGACGCTCGCGGAGATCCGATCCCCGCAACCGTTTTTCCTGCGGCGCAATAGTTTGCCAATGCATCGAGCGCGGATTGGCGGGTAATTGCGCTGAAACTGCCATCGCTCTGCCTTTGACCGCATCGCGCTAGACGGTCACCGCTGTTGACAAAGTGACTCCCAAAGCGTCCGCGATCGCACAGAAAATAGCCGTTGACCTCCTGGTGATAGCGGTTGTGAACGCGTTTGAGCCGGCCGTAGCGCTCACCGGGAGCAATATTACAGCCCACGCCACAGCCGACGCAGATCGAGGGCGACGACTGGAGGTCCCATTTCCGCGTGAAGTCATGGACAAGATTTTTGTCTGTGAAAACCCCGGTGGGACAGACCTCTATCAGGTTGCCGGCAAACTCACTCTCGAGCACACCCTCCTCATGTCGGCCGAAGTAGACATGATCGTGTGCGCCCAATACAGTCAGATCCTCGCCACCAGCATAATCCTGGTAATAGCGAACGCACCGATAACAGGCAATGCAGCGGTTCATCTCATGATTGATCAGGGGCCCCAGGTACTGGTTCACATGGGTATTTTTGAGCCCGTCATAGCGGCGTTCGCGGTGGCCTGACATGACGGTCATATCCTGTAAGTGACATTCTCCACCCTCGGCGCACACTGGGCAGTCATGCGGGTGATTGACCATCAAGGCCTCGATCACATCGGCGCGGAAATCCTTGGCGCGCTCGCCCGACAGCGACAAATACATATCATCGGCAACCGGTGTCATGCAGGCCATGACCAGTCTGCCTCGATCATCTTCTGCATTTTGGTATTGGAGCATCGCGCATTGTCGACAGGAGCCGACAGATCCCATCGCCGGATGCCAACAAAAGTAGGGCAGGTCGAGCCCGAGACCCAACACAGCCTCCAGCAGATTGACGCCTGCTTCGACTTCGTACTGCCTGCCATCGATGGTTATCTGCGGCATTTCAATGTCTCCCCGCTGCACCGTTATAGGTGCAGCCGCCTGCCGTTATATGACGCTCAAAATCCTCACGAAAATACTTCAGCGCACTGTTCACAGGCTCCATTGCTCCGGGGGCCAGTGCGCAGTGGGTGTTGCCAATGCCGCCGATAAACGCGGCCTTTTCCTCGAGTAGGGCAATGTCATCTTCGGTCGCCTGCCCCTGTTCAAATCGATCGAGCAACTGCACGACCCATGGAATGCCGTCACGACAGGGCGTGCAAAACCCGCAGGATTCATGGGCAAAAAAGCGTGACAGATTGCGCACCATGCCAAGCGGGCAGTTTCGGTCATCGAGTACGATCATCGTGCCAGTTCCCATGCGGGACCCGGCTTTTCCAATGACGTCGTAGTCCATGGCCAGATCAAGATGCTGTTCGACCAGGAAATCAGTTGAGCCACCGCCGGGCAGAAATCCCCGTAGCTGGTATCCGTCCCGCATACCTCCTGCGTGATCCTCGAGGATCTCCCGCACGGGTGTACCCATTGGCAGCTCCCATACCCCGGGGTTTTTCACGTTGCCGCTTGCGCCGAAGAGTTTGGTTCCGCTGTCTTCGCCGCGGCCCAGTGTCTGAAACCAATCGGCGCCGTGAGTGATGATGTGGGTGATGTTGCACAATGTCTCGACGTTGTTGACGATGCTGGGGCGACCCCACAGTCCCGCGACCTGCGGAAATGGCGGCTTGGGACGAGGGTTGGCGCGTTTGCCCTCAAGCGCATTGATCAGCGCTGTCTCTTCTCCGCAGATGTATCGACCCGCGCTCCGATGCAGATGAAGATGCAATGAGTAGCCGCTGCCAAGAATGTTATCGCCCAGATATCCAGCCTCGTAACATTCGGCAATGGCCTGCATCAGTCGCTCAGCGGCCAATACATACTCTCCACGCAGAAATACGTAGGCGATATCAGCCTGAATCGTGAATGCGGCCAGCATCATCCCCTCAAGCAGTTGGTGGGGATCCTGCTCCAATATCAGTCTGTCTTTGAAGGTGCCGGGCTCCATTTCGTCGGCGTTGGCAATGAGGTACTTGTGTCCCGGGCCGGCTTTTTCGCCCATCGGAACGAAACTCCATTTCATGCCGGTGGGAAAACCCGCGCCGCCTCGGCCACGCAGTCGCGAATTTTTGACTTCGTCGAGGCAACTCTCCGGTGTCATTGACGAGACGGCCTTGCGCAGACCGGAGTAACCTCCGTTTGCTTCGTAGTCCGCCAGAAAGGTCGACGCGCCATCGGCACGAATATTCTGGGTTAGGGGTCGCTCGGTCATGAGGCGGCCCCCTCTGGACTTAACACGCTCAGATCAGTCTCGTCGAGATGAGTGTGCAGTTCGTCTCCCACCATCATGACCGGGGCGCGATCGCAGGCACCAAGACACGGAACGGGGAGAAGTGTGTAGCGGCCGTCTGCTGTGGTCTCTCCATACCCGATGCCAAGGCGCTCCGAGAGACGGGCCTTGACCTGCTCGCAACCTCGCAACCAGCAACTGACACTGTCACAGAGCAGAATGACCTGCTCGCCGACCGGCTTTCGAAAAATCAGGTTGTAAAAAGTGGCGATGCCATCGAGTTCCTCAGCCGACATCTCGAGAAGCCTCGCAATGGCTCGCAGACTTTCGTCTGACACCCAGCCACGATGTTTCTGGACAATCAGCAGGGCATCGATCGCAGCACCATCGCGCCGAGGGATCAGCGCAATCTCGTGCTCGATTTCGGAGATTTCCTCGGGGCTCAGGGTGGCAATCACATCGCTCATAGTTATCGATCCACGTCTGCCATCACAAAATCAATACTTGCGATGATCGCTATCAGGTCAGGCACCATCAGGCCGCGCGTCATCAGTGGGATCATCTGCAGGTGAGGGAACGAGGGGGCACGTATCCGTGTGCGGTAGGACATGGTGCCGCCATCGCTGATCACGTGGTAAGCGTTCTGTCCTTTCGTTGCCTCGATCGGAAAGCAGCCCTCTCCGGCAGGCATCACCGGGCCCCAACTGACCGACAGAAAGTGATTGATCAGGGTCTCGATGTCTTTCATCGTGCGATCTTTGGGCGGTGGCACCGAGAGCGGGTGCTCGCTTTTGTAAGGTCCCTCGGGCATGTTATCGACACATTGCCGAATAATGCGAAGGCTTTGCCGGACCTCTTCAATCCTCACCACTGCGCGGTCGTAGCAGTCACCTCCCTCTGCAGTGGGCACTTCGAAGTCGAATTGCTCATAACCGCTGTAAGGGCGGGTTTTTCTGAGATCCCAGTCCAGACCACAGGCACGAAGACCAGGTCCCGTCACACCCCATTCAATAGCCTCTTGCAGGGTATAACGTCCGATTCCCTGAGTGCGCTTCTTCAAAATAGAGTTGCGCATCGCCATCCGATCCCAGTCGTCAAGGCGCGCGGGCATTGAGTCGATAAACTCGCGGATCATGGTGTCCCAACCCTGTGGAAGATCCTGGGCGACTCCCCCGATGCGGAACCAGGCGGGATGCATTCTGCCGCCGGTAATCGCCTCAACAATGCCAAACAGGCGTTCTCGGTCGGCAAACATGTAGAATACCGGCGACATCTGACCCACGTCCTGGGCAAAGGTGCCGTAGAAGACAAGGTGACTGGAAATGCGGAACAGTTCAGCCATCATCACCCGAATCATTTGTGCCCTTGGGGGGACATCAATACCGACCATCTGCTCGACAGACAGCACATAGGCGAGGTTGTTCATGACGCCGCCGAGATAGTCAATGCGATCGGTGTAGGGGATGAAAGAGTGCCAGCTTTGACGCTCGGCCATTTTTTCAGCGCCGCGATGATGGTAGCCAATGTCAGGGACCGCATCGACTACGACTTCTCCGTCAAGCTGCAAAGCAATGCGAAAAACGCCGTGCACACTGGGGTGGTTGGGTCCCAGATTGAGAAACATGAACTCGCTGTCTTCATTCTTGCGCTCCATGCCCCATTCTTCGGGGACGAAGCGCAATGCCTCTTGCTCAAAGTCCAGTTTGTCCTGATCTATGGAGTAGGGATCCATTTCGGTGGCGCGGGCAGGGTGTTCCTTGCGGAGAGCATGGCCTGACCACGTAGGTGGAAGCAGGATGCGGCGCAGATTGGGATGGCCATCGAATACCACGCCATACATATCCCATGCCTCGCGCTCATACCAATTGGCGACGGGCCAGAAGTCCGAAATGCTTGGGCAGGAGGGTGTTTCCCCGATCAGAGGCACTTTCAGGCGGATGTCGGCGTTCAACCGGAAAGACATCAGGTGGTAGACCACCGTAAAGTCTGAAGCAGGCTGCCCCTCACGGTGCTTACGCAGCCGCTCGTCGATAGCGAACAGGTCGTGAAGTAGCGGGTAGTCCGGCTTCAGCAGTGTCATGGCTTCCCGAAGATGCTGTGGAGCCAGCCAAAACGTGGGTACCGCATCAGAGATCGCTTGCTGTGATACGGCATTCGAGGTAACAAATGCGGGTATCTGCCCCGTTGGTGCAGATCGGTTAACAGGTACCGCGCTATTCATCGGTTTAGCGACCTCCTACAGTCTGGCTCTTCTCACATCCCGCGGTTAGCACTCATCGGGTGGACGCAGGCGCGTGGCGCGGTTGCGATCGAGTTGCAATTGATCGCGATTTGGCTTAAACCGCGGCTTCACGACAGTTTGGTCGCCGACCACCCAACTCAGCGGTCTTCGCTCATTGGCGACTGATTCCTGAAGCATGATCAGGCCTTGCATCAGCGCCTCGGGTCTCGGTGGGCAACCGGGTACGTACACATCGACAGGGATGATTTTGTCGACCCCTTGAACCACACTGTAGATGTCGTACATGCCGCCAGAATTTGCACAACTTCCCATGGAAATGATCCATCGGGGTTCGAGTAGCTGGTCATAGAGGTACTTCACTACCGGCGCCATTTTGCGAAATACCGTACCCGATATAACCATCAAGTCGGCCTGGCGTGGCGTAGCCCGAATGACCTCTGAGCCAAATCTGGCGATATCGTGACGAGAGGTGAATGACGTGGCCATTTCAACGTAGCAGCACGACAGCCCAAAGTTGAATGGCCATAGAGAATTGGAGCGTCCCCAGGCCAATAAGTCTTCGAGTCGCGCAAAAAAGACGTTGCGGCGTATCTGCTCCTGTACCGTTTCGTCGTCAGTGGTCGCGATTACCTCATCGGTGCCGGTCAAACTCCATTTCATAGTTTTGCCTCCCGCTCCAGACCCACACGGGTTTTAAGACCCCAGTCGAGTGCGCCTACTCTGAGTGCATAGATCAGGGCGACGAGCAGTACGATGATGAACACCATGATGGCGAGATATCCCGCCCAACCCAGCTCATAGAATGCAACCGCCCAGGCGAAGATGAATACTGTCTCAAGATCGAATAGCACGAAGAAGATGGCCACGAGGTAGAACTCCACCGATACCGGCATCTGTGAGCCACCAGCCGGGACGACGCCAGATTCGAAGGGTTCCAGTGTGGAGGGGTCCTCTCGCCGCTGACCCATGACCCATGCCACCAGCAACATCGTGACAACCAGGCCGAAGACCGACAGTAGGTAGAACAGGAAAGGCCAGATAGGCTGACTATCCATCGATCCCGAGTCTTACCAGAGCATAAGAAATATGCGGGTGCGCGACGTCGCAACGGCAACGCGGGCACGCTGATTCGTAAGCGTGCACTTTGTATTTTTTATACAGCATCGCTACATCCAACCGCTAAAGCATCAGAGTCTTCGGTGGTGAAATATTGCGCCGACTGACTCTTTTGCCTTCTTGTTATCGCTTGAATGTAACACCGACACGATCTACTGCCAATTCCTATCGGATGACCCTAACTGGTGAGGGAGAGGGGGCCCACGGTTGGCGCGCAGATCTAAACGTGGGTTGGCGAGTCGCCATCAGTCGTCAGATGGGGTGCATTTGATCGCGGAAGCAGGGGCTGAACCTGCGCCCGGGCCCAAGCCCGTGCTCGGCAGGAGGTCTGCCGGCTACGTGAATGAGCGATCTAAGACTCGGGGTGGCGGGCTTTCCACTCCATTGCGGCTCGTACCCTGCGCTCCACGCTTTGCTGGGATAACTAAGTCTCGCCAACGATGGTTCGGCGCGAGGACGCCATGGAATCGGGTGAGATTGACCCTCGGCTTTGGTACCAGGGCTGCTAATCGCGCCATGAAATCTACCGGTTCGAAGGCCACCTGAGTCGTTCCATCCCGGTAGGACACGGCACTGCTCAGGACATTGAGGCATGGCATCCGTGTCGTCTGCGGACTCCAGTTCCAGCCAGGCGCTCTCGGTGCTTTGACGCGTTGAAAGCGGGGCGGACGATCGTCGTGACATACGTAGACGCCATCCAGCATCGCCGGCTCGCAGAAGGTCATCTGATGAGTGCTGTGGCTCCTATGTGCTAGCCAGCCCTAAGTCTTCGCAAGCCAAATAACCCTATCAGCCCACTCAGTATGAACAGGACAAACAGGGGTAATACTGGGATGGGCTTGGCTTGCTCAGAGTCTCTCAACTCCACCTCAGCATCACGTGCCATACGAGCAGATTCAGCCTCCATACGAGCAGATTCAGCCGCCGCGCTAGAAGCCTTAATACCGTATGAAGAAGCTAGCGCCTCAAACTCCGCCGAACTAATAAACCCATTCAGCACATACTCTCGACTCTGACCCTGTGCCAGCACATTCAACCAGCCTTCTTTACCCGCTGAGTCTGCTGCCCGCCCAAAAAATGCCTGATAACAAGTATCTACAAAGCTGTTGTTACTGGTGTTTTGATTCAGATATTCTTGTGATAAGAATAATGCTTTGGCAAAGTCACCAGCTGATAAAGAGCCATTTGTTAGCGCCGACACCCATCCACTAAAACCAACGGAGTCGGGGTATCTGCTTAACACCAATGTATAGAAACGCTCTGTGAAGGCTCTAATATTATAAGCTGCAATATTTGCCGCATTTAGCCCAGTCACATTAAAGCTCTCGGCGAGGGTCAAGAACTCCTGACTCCTGAGGAACCCGTAGATCACCATGCCCCGCAACTTCCCGTCTCCAAGCGCTCCCAACCAGTAGTTGGTCCCCCCGATATCACCGGCCCTGTCAAATAGGGTGCGATACAGGATGTCCACGAAGGCGGCATCATCTAATCCCTTATTCAAGAACTCAGCAGAGTTCAGGAAACCCAGCGCAACGGTCGCCGCTGACTGAGTATTTATTACATTAAGCCAAGCACTCAGACCGGCCTGGTCACTCGGACGTCCCAAAATATTAGTATAGAAACGCTCGATGAAAGCGTCAGCCGATTGGGCCGGTCTCTCAGCGAACGTGGCCGTTACGGTGCACGCTTTGGTAACAGCGCCCGTGGTGTATGTTGTGTTGTTAAGAGAGCCAATGCACCCAGTTACAGAGCCAATCTTGTAACCACTTTCTGCTGTGATCTCGAATGTGGTGGTTCCACCTGAGAGGACGTCGACGGTCCCCGGAGAAATTGTCCCGCCTGTCCCGGCTGTCGCGGTTACAGTAATGTAGGTAGTGGACCCGGTCAGACTCGCGGTAAGTGTCGCGCCAGAGTAATCGGCATAGGCCTTCACTAATACGTAGTGGCGACCCTCCGCAGGGTTAGAGATTTGGCATAATTCGTCCTGACCTGCGTCATTCCAACTTCGGCAGGCCGCATCGCCATTTGTGGGCGGCGGGGACACAGTATCCACGTAGAGATCAGGATCTCCCTCAGCAACAGCC
>JAQWUD010000017.1 GCA_029242325.1 Luminiphilus sp. | reverse complement strand
GAAATCAGGGCTATATCCTGCTGACCTAGAACATGCTCCACCCTGCCCGTTTGGGGGGCGATCTCGCCCACCAACAGCTGATCGACCCACTGTTTACCCGATCCGTTAAGCCCAAATAGGCACCATCCCTCACCCGGCGATATGGACCACTCAGGCACCCGCAAACCGTCGTAATGGCAGTCAGATAATCGAATAAATGGCGGTGAGGTACTCATCAACTTGCTGTCCAGGCTGAATCGACGTGAAGGGCGTCTAGCAGGCCGCTGGCAGTAGCGCCAAGCACTGACACGGCGTCTCGAGCATGACACAACATTTAAGGATTTGCCTTTGATTTGCAGCTACACTTCGCGCCATTGAGATGAGAGGACCCCCACCCATGATCGACTGCAGCGCACGCATTGAGCAACTCAATGCCAATGCACCCACCTTCACTCGCCTGCTGGGCGGAAGGGTGATTGCGCTGGATAGGGCGGCTCACAGAGCTGTTTTTACCTTTACCGTGCCACTGGATTACTGCCATTCGGTAGACGTCGTACAGGGCGGGTTTGTCACCGCCATGCTCGACGCCGCCATGTCTCACGCCCTTTTCGGCACCGACGACTCGGTCAGTGGCGTGGCATCGCTCGATATCGCGACCCAGTTCATAGGTATCTGCCGAGGGGAACAGCCCCTGCAGGCGACCGGCTGGGTCAAAAAAGCGACTTATCGGACAGCTTTTCTGGAAGCAGAGCTCCGTGACACAGCGGGAGAACTGATTGCGGCAGGACAGTCTGTCGCCAAGCTCACGCGACAATCAACAGATGCCTCGTCACGCTAAATCGTCACTACCGTAGTCTTGGCAGCACCTTCTCGGCGATATACGCCATTCTCCGATCACCCGACTCCACGCTCTCACCCGGAAACTGGGCCCAAAAATGGATATCGGATATCTGGGGATACTGCTCGATCATAGCGCTTAGCTTCTCAACGGCCGTATCGGCATCCCACAGCTCATACAAGCCATTTTCAATCGCCGTGCGCGCATCCGGAAATAAAGGAGTTTGATCTGGTGGGCCGAACGCTCCCCAGCGAATGTATTCATTAGACTGATAAAGCACATGGTCCCCCACCCGCTCGGCTTCCGCCTCAGGGTCCTCGGCAATAATGGCCCAGCAACCCAGAATAATATTGCCCTCCTCAGGTGTCTTGCCGTTGGCCGCCAGGCACTCTACGTAGGTGTCCATACCGATACCGCCCGTGCATAGGAAACCATCAGCAATGCGCGCCGCGCGATCAATTGCAGGGGGCGCCATGCCGCCTAGCAATACCCGTGGCACGCGCTTTGGCGTCGGCGTGATTTTGAAGTCACCCACCGCAAAACGCTTTCCTTCAAAATTAACGGGTTCGCCAGACCAGGCACGTCGCAATATTTCGATACCTTCCTCGACCAGGCTGGGTCGATGAGAGATTTTGCGCCCGAATTGATCGAACTCCAGCTGGCGATAGCCGATACCCACTCCGAGGTCGAAACGTCCCCCGGAAATCAGCGAGAGTGTGGCGGCGTCTTCGGCCATACGAACTGGGTCCGCAATCGGCAATAGCATCAGATTCGTTCCCAACCGCATTCGCTCGGTACGGGCCGCGATCGCCGCATGTATGACCAAGGGCGAAGGCGTATAGCCGTCATCGCAGAAATGATGCTCCGTCAACCAGACGGAGTCGAAGCCCATCGTTTCTGCTCGCGCGATCTGGTCGAGGCGCTCAGAGTAGAATTGCTCAAAATCGATCTGCCACGGCTCCGGGTTACGAAAATCGTACCAAAGGCCAAAATCCACGTTAGAAGTCATAGTGCTCCCTCTCTCAGAGGCGGGTGATGAAATCATTAAGCGCTGAGAGATATCCCTTGCGCTCTTCCATAAACGGCGCATGGCCACTCTCAGGAAACTCTACGCCCGTAGCGCGCGGGTGGTTTTGTGCGACCCACCGCGAAATATCGGGCGAGACGAAACCGTCCTGTCCACAGATAAAAGACAGCACCGGGATATCCAGTGCCATCAACATATCTCGTTGATCAAGGTGGGCGAGCTCACCCAAAGTCGCCGAGGCTCTTGCGCTGGAGTTGAGGAACGCACCGGCCATTGAAGCCAGCACCGCATCGGTAGGCGGCTTGGCACAGATAGCCGTCGCCAACATCGTCAGAAAGTTAACGCGATCCTCGTTCATTGCCGCCACGTTACCGTCGACATCCTCCGGCATACCACCGATGGCGAGGTCCTCTTTCTGAGTGTAGATGGGGCTCGCGCCAGCAGTCAGCACCAGCGCTGCACAGCGCTCCCCCAGCAAACTGGCCGCATGGGTGGCAACTGCGCCACCGAGTGACCAACCGTTAACCACCACATCAGATAGACCTAAGTGATCGATTAGAGCAACGACATCGCCGGCAATCGCGGCGATACTCAGGTCGGCGAAATCATGGTCAGATCGGCCACAGCCGCGATGGTCTATGGTGACCACGCGATGGCCCGCAGCTTGCAGCGGCAGAATCACACCGTCCCAGCACCGATTGTCCATGCCCCAGCCATGGATCAACACCATCGGCTGCCCGGTTCCTCCCAGATCTTCGTAATAAATACTCTTGTTGCCATCCACTTCCAATCTTGCCATGGTCAGTTCTCCCCTCGTTGGGTAATCGCCGCCGTTACATTCGCGGCAAAGTGTTCAAAGTAGGCCTCGAGATCGATGGCCTCGGGCGCGACCACCCACTGATAGATCGTCCCAAACATTGTCGAGCAATACCCAGTAGCAAACTGTTCAGCATCGACATCTATCCGCACCTCTCCAGCCGCCTGGCCCTGTTCAATCCACTGCTGTACGTCGCGGCGATATATGACGTGATGGTTTGCGAGGCTGGCGCGGATATCTGATTCATGCCCAAGGGACTCGTACCACAGAATGTACATTGCTCGAAGATAGCCTGACTCGCGCGTAAAGATATCGCGCTGCGCCTGAATGGCTGCCTGCAAAGCGGCGAGCCCGTCTTTGCCCGCAAGATAGGTCGACAAATGCACCTTCCAGATCTCGTCAAACCGGGCGAAAAGCTCCATCCACAGGCCGTCTTTGGATCCAAAGCGATAGCTTGCTAGTCCACGACTGTATCCCGCTCCCTCCCCAATGTCCTTGAGCGTCGTCTTCGCGGTACCCCGCTTATTCACCAACTCGATCGCCACTTCGAACATCTTCTGATCGGACAGCGCGGTCCGCTCAGCCTGCGTATTGCCCACCGAGGTATCGGTCACCGCAGCATCAGCCATCATCTCCTCCAAAACTTTTTTGTTTCTCCACCGCAAGGGCGCCTGCAGCCAGCTGTTCTCGCAGCAATTTTTTATTCAATTTACCGACGCTGGTCTTGGGAATCTCGTCAAGAAACGCCCAGTACTCCGGCACCCAGAACTTCGCCACTCTATCGAGCAAAAATGCACGTAAGCATTCTGGCAGCGTGTCGATATCGGTGCCTGACTTAGCGCTGACAATCGCCAGCGGGCGCTCTTGCCAACGGGGGTCTTCAATTGCAATGACCGCGATCTCTGCCACGCTATCGTGCTTGAGTAGCTCGTCCTCAAGATCCACCGAAGAAATCCATTCCCCACCCGACTTAATGACATCCTTGGTTCGGTCAGTCAGTTGTACATAGCCTCGCGCATCGACCATTCCTACATCACCGGTGCGCAGCCAGCCATCGTTAGTAAACGCATCACTGGCCTCGTTCAGATAGCACCCGGTTACCCATGCACCCCTGAGTTGCAGCTCCCCAACCGCCTCGCCATCTTGAGGCAAAATGCGCCCTTTATCATCCATCACTCGCACTTCGATACCGGGGACCGGTCTGCCACTTTTCAGCCGCCAGTAGGTCTCGGACTCACCCCCCAGATCTTTGGGGGGGTGCGATAAGACACACATCGGACTGGTTTCGGTCATACCCCATCCCTGAATCACGGGCACGTTCCAGCGATCCCGCACGGATTCAATCATGGATGACGGCACCGCCGATCCGCCCGATACGATCGCGCGAAAGCACGACAAATCGAGCGGAGAGGCCTCATCGGCCTGCAATAGATCGCCCAGAATAGTCGGTACCATAGCGGTCAGCGTAGGGCGCGCGACTTCAATCATAGTGCGCAGGTGCTGCCCCTGAAGATGGGGCCCCGGCATGACCATGTCTGCTCCAGACATCCACCCACTGTAGGGAAATCCCCAGGCATTAGCGTGAAACATCGACGGCAGCATCAGAATTGTGTCGCGTTCCTGCACCGCAAAACTGTCGACTGCGCGCGAGGCCAGTGCATGCAAGTAGGTGGTCTTCTGACTGTAGGCCACGCCCTTCGGGTTACCCGTGGTCCCGCTTGTGTAGCAAATCCCGGCGGCCGAATCCTCTGTCGGTTCGGGCCATGAAAACGCCGCTGCGGCTTCAGCAACGATATGTTCGTAGGACACCATCCGCGGATCATTCAACGAGGCGTCGCTGTCTTGGCCGTTCCCGGTCACAATCAAACACTCGACATCCGGAATCAGGGGCAAAATAGGCAAGAAGCTCCCGAGGAGGCGCCCATCGACAATCAGAAAGCGATCGCCGGCGTGATTGATAATGTAGGCGACATGCTCCGCAGATAACCTGCAGTTCAGGGTGTGAAGCACCCCACCCATGGACGGCACAGCAAGATAGGCCTCGAGGTGCCGGGTACTGTTCCACATGAACGTCCCCACGCGATCGCCTTCGCTCAGACCCCGTGTCTTCAGCGCATTGGCCAGCTGCGCACTGGCGGCATCGATTTCCTCGTAGGTTCGCCAATGAATGCGCTCACCATCGTAGTCACCCACTCGACTGCTACCGAAATGACGCGCCCCGAACCGATGCAAAGTACGCACCCCGAGGGGCGTATTCATCATGGTGCTGAGCATGGCGCTCACCAGTCTCCTGCCGCAGCGCTTTGCGCCTCTGCCAGCAGCGCTGGCACATCATGCTCCAGCCCCCGGGCGTAATCAGAATCGAGCTTGCCTGCAACATGCAGTCCGTAAGCGCCCTCGATGATCGCCGCCAATCGCCAGAATGCGAAGGCCATATAAAAGTTCATATGGTGTAACGGGCGACCAAGTTTTTCAGCCCAGCGTCCCGCCAACTCGCGGCGACTCAACACGCCCGAGCGCCTCGAAACGGCCTGCAGGGCACTAAATGCGGGAGGGTCCTGGGTTCGGTAGTCGCCCCAAAACATCAACATGAGCGCGACATCCAGATAGCAATCTCCGACGGTCGCCAGCTCCCAGTCGATGATGGCGAGAATTTCTGGGTGATCCTTTGAGGCCAGGGTGTTATCCAGATGGTAATCGCCGTGAATTACCGCTGGAGCCGATGGGGGCGGCACGTTACGTCCCAGCCACTCCCCCAACGCAAACAGCTCCGGCAACTCTCTTACCCCGTGTTCTTTGCGCACACTCAACCACCGTTCGATCTGCCGCTCGACAAAACCGTCCGGGCGACCGAGCTTCTGCAGCGCATCTAAATCGGTCGGCACACCATGCAGTTCGGCCAAGTTATCCACCAGACTCTCACCGAGACGATTAACACCGTCGCTGGACTCGCTGTAGGCCGCAGGCAATGCGTCGGTGATGGCCACACCATCAATCCACTCCTGAACCAAAAACGGTCGACCAATCACCTGGTTGTCATCGCACCAGCCCAGCACCTCTGGCGCCCTCACAGGGTAGTCTGCTATGGCCTGCAATATCTCCGCCTCGCGCTGTATGCCACGAGCGGAGGTGGGCGAAATGTCATTCGCGGGCGGGGTGCGGACGACGCAGGCCCTCGCGCCGTCGCGAAATTGCCAGGTCAGATTAGAGTTACCACCGCTCAGCGCAGATACGAACTCGGCTCGCTGAAAACCAAGGTAGGACCTGAGCCACGCGGCAACCTGTTCCGTTGGGTCCACCGCCATCACACCACGCCAAAACTCGAGAGGAGCCCGCCATCTACCGGCACACAAGCCCCCGTCATATAGCGGCTCTGGGCCACCCAGTACACGACCTCAGCGATTTCCTTATCCTCAGCAAAGCGGCGCAGCGGAATCTGTTGAGTCATCTTCTCTAATGCCGCCTCACTCAGCTCTGAAGTCATTTCGGTCATCACGAGCCCCGGAATCACAAGATTGGCAGTAATGGACTTCGGTGCCAACTCGATCGCCAAGGCCTTGGTCAACCCCGACAAGCCGGCTTTTGAAGACGCGTAGGCCGCGTCACCGGGAAACCCTCGAAAACCCACTACGGCCCCGACATTCACGACGGCGCTGCCTTCGGCCATATGCGGCAGCGCTGCTCTGGTCATATTCATTGCGCCAGTGAGATTAACCTGCAGGACCTCGTGCCACGCCTCGTCGGTCAATCGATGCACCTTGCCGCCCCGGTGCACCCCTGCGTTATTCACCAGCGTATCGATGTGGCCGAAATGGTGGTTGATCGTCTCGGTGGTAGTGGTCACTGATTCCGGATCGCCGACATTACACTGAAAACCTGTCGCGGCCTCGCCGAGCTGCTCGGCGAGGCTCATCACACTGTCACCCCTTGCGATCAACGCAACGCGATGGCCCGCGGTAACGGCCACCCGGGCGATGGCTGCACCAATCCCCCGCGAAGCTCCCGTCACGACCCAAACTTTACCGCCAGACATTCATCAATCTCCTAAAATGCGCCCCAAGACGCCGCAAACCTTTGAATTTATTGTCGGTCACGTTGCTTGTTTGCGTCTAGCAAGTCTAAACTAGCGGACTGATTTGGCAACCCTGTTAGTTGCCGTAAGAACTTTGAAAAACAATGGATACCCTCAGGAGGTAACGGCGTGTGGTCATTTGAGACGGACCCTGAATTCCAGTCATCATTGGACTGGATCGACGAATTCACACGCGATGAAATCGAGCCGCTTGACCTCGTGTTTCGTGAGCCCGGTGACCCCTGGGACCCTAAGTCTCCGGCCTTTGCCGCTATGGCGCCGCTTCGTGAAATTGTAAAAGCCAGACAGCTGTGGGCGTGCCACCTCGAACCGGAACTCGGCGGGCAAGGGTATGGTCAGGTCAATCTCGGACTGATGAACGAAATATTGGGCCGCAGCCGATTTGGACCCAGCGTTTTTGGTTGCCAGGCTCCAGACTCGGGCAACGCCGAAATTCTCGCGAAATTCGGTACGCCAGAGCAAAAAGAAAAATATCTCAAACCCCTTCTCAACGCGGAAATCGCCTCCTGCTATTCCATGACCGAGCCCCAGGCAGGCGCCGACCCAGGAGAATTTCTCTGCACCGCAACCCGAGATGGAGATGAGTGGGTTATCAACGGCGAGAAGTGGTTTGCCTCTCATGCCCGTTTCTCGGCGTTTTTACTGGTAATGGTCGTCACTGACCCCGATGCACCCATTCACGAAGGTGCCTCTATTTTTCTTGTCGAGCAGGGCACACCAGGCATGGAGATCATTCGCAACTCGGCAGTGGGTCCCTATGTCGAACAGGGCGACGGCGTGCATGCCTATATCTCGTTTAAAGAGTGTCGCGTTCCTGCTGAGAGCCTGCTTGGCAGCGAGGGTCAGGGTTTTCACGTCGCGCAAACTCGCCTAGGGGGTGGTCGAGTGCACCATGCCATGCGAACCGTCGGCGTCATTCGCAAAGCACTGGACATGATGTGTGAACGGGCACTCAGTCGACGCACCAAGGGCGAACTGCTCGCGGATAAACAAATGACACAGGAAAAGATCGCCGACGCTTACACGATGATGATGCAATACCGCCTGCACGTGCTATATACCGCGTGGCTGATCGACAAGCACAAGGAATACAACCGAGAGGTCCGCAAGGAGATCGCAGCCATTAAAGCTTCGACGCCAAAGGTACTGGTCGAGATCGTCTCGCGCGCCATGCATTTGCACGGCAGTCTGGGCAGCTCAGACGAGACGCCACTGGTCACCATGTGGGCGAACATCCCCGAACTGGGGGTGGTAGACGGACCCACCGAAGTACATAAAATTGCTGTCGCGAAAGCGGTGCTGCGCCATTACTCTGCCCACGACGCCCTGTTCCCAAGCTATCACACGCCCACTCAGCGGACCAAGGCGCTGGAGAAATACGGCCATTTTTTAGAGGGTTAGCGGCCAAACCGCACTCTTGATGTGATTCAGGGCGCGGGTTTTAGCGAAGCATCATCGCGCGCCTAAAAACGGGGGATCCTCATTGATGAAACTGCTCACTGTTTCGCCATTACTGGCCGTACCGGCACTATTGTTCGCGCCATGGCTAGTCGTGCCGGGAGCCGCCTACGCAAATGAAGGCGAGGCACTCTACAACGAGCACTGCGCGAGCTGTCATGCGGTGTCACTCCGAGGATCGGCTCATGGCGCCGCGCTGTCGGGCCCCGCCTTTGCCGATAAATGGTCACAAACACCCGCGCTCACACTGAGAGATTATCAACAAGCCGAGATGCCTCCCGGCGAGGCACACACTTTATCCCCCGCCCAGCACAGCGCCATCACCCAGTTCGTGATTGCGCAATCCAATCTTCCTGAAGACTCCCCACTGGCAAGCTCAGTCAATGACCTATTGAACGCATCGGGTGAAGCACCGGATGCGGTGGAGTTTTCTGCTGCGGATAGCGTCATGGACTTTGCCCGTAAAGCCGGCGCCTACTCCATGAAGCAGATCACTGACTTTCGCAAAGTAGACACGGCAGAGCTGGATAACCCCCCTGCCGAGGATTGGCTCAACTGGCGCAGAACACCCGACGGGCATGGACATAGCCCCCTGACTCAGATCTCCAGAGATAATGTGTCACAGCTCTCTCTCGACTGGTCCATGGCGATGCACGCCGGCAGCAATCAACCCACCCCGTTAGTCCGGGATGGGGTCATGTTTCTGACCCATCCCCACAATAAGATCCAGGCGATCGAAGCCGCGACCGGGGATTTGATCTGGGAATATCAGTACGCTTTTCCGCCGGCCGCAAAAATGCTGGGAGGACCGACCCGCAATATCGCATTGTGGCAGGACCGGTTATTCCTAGCGACCTACGACGCCGCTCTGGTGGCGATCGACGCCGCCTCCGGCAAACAGTTATGGCGCACGGAAAAAGCGGATTACCGAGACGCATACACCCACAGCGCAGGACCCCTTGTCGCCGCCGGCGTGGTCGTGAGCGGTATTAACGGCTGCGAACTGTTCACTGAAGACGGCTGCTTCATTACTGGGCATGACCCTGAAACGGGCCAAGAGCTGTGGCGGACTTCAACGCTGGCTTTGCCTGACACCCCGGAATACGCCAGCTGGGGAGCAGTCGCACCTGACCGACGTGGCGGCGGCGATGTGTGGATCGCCGGCTCTTATGATCCTGAACTCGACCTCGTGTACTTTGGCACTTCCCAACCGAAACCGTGGGCAGCAGCCAGTCGCGGCATGTCGGTAGACGACGACGCTCTCTATACCAACTCGACGCTTGCTCTCAGGCCGGGGACCGGAGAATTGATCTGGCATTTCCAGCACGTGCCCGGAGAAACCATCGATATGGAAGTCGGTTTCGAACGGATTTTGGCGGATATCGAGGGCGCGCCCACACTGTTGACGGTGGGCAAAGACGGTATTTTGTGGAAGATCGATCGCACTACCGGAGAGTACATCGACCTACTCGACACCATGGAACAGAATATCTTCGACGTGGACCGGAACACAGGAGCGCTCTTGTACCGGGAAGATATTGCTGCAGCTCAAATTGGAGACACCTACACAGCGTGCCCCGGCATTTATGGCGGGCACAACTGGCAGTCCGCTACCTACGACGCCGAACGGCACCTGCTATTCCTACCGGTGCATCAACTTTGCTCCGACATGACTCCCCGTGAAGTCGATTTGGGTCCGGGCGGCGGCGGCTATGGTGCAGATGTGGCGACCTATCCCATGCCGGGTAAAGAGGGGCTCGCAGGAGCATTACTGGCGATTGACGTGCGCACGATGGAAATTCAGTGGCGCGTCGAGCAGCCGGCGCTTTTTTTGAGTGGCGCCCTATCGACAGATGGAGGGGTACTGTTTATTGGCGACCTGGACCGGCGCTTTCGGGCCTTCGATACTGAAACCGGGAAATCGCTGTGGTCGACACGCCTACCCGCTCCAGCACACGGCTACCCGATAACCTACGAAGCCAGTGGTAAGCAGTTCGTTGCAATTCCCACGGGGATTGGCGTGTTCCGGGCGCTGACGGCAGTGATCTTTCCCGATATTTATCAGCCCCCGGATGGTCAGGGGCTGTTTGTTTTTAGCCTTAATCAGTAGCCGTTCAGTCTAGACCGCTCTTCCCGGCCTCACGCATCATCGGCTGATAGTCCGCAAAGGCAGGCGCCTCGGCGGTAGAGCCTGTGGTCGCACCCGCATCCACTGTCAAAGTGAGCCCGCTGGTATAGCCCGACTCATCGCTGGCCAGCCAAAGCGCCGCGTTGGCCACATCCTCTGCCAAACCGGCCCTGCCTTTCAGCGGCGATCCCTCTGCCAGCGCTGCAATGGTGTCTTCAAGGTTCTGGTGGTTTCCGGTAATGACCTCAGCAACCATCGGTGTAGCCATACCGGCCGGAGCAATACAGTTTACCCGGACACCAAATCCACCGACCTCTGCCGCCAGATTTTTGGTCATACCCACCACGGCATGCTTGGCGGCTGTATAAGCGTGGGGGCCTAGCCCCCCCATAACGCCTGCCGTGCTGGACATACTGATGATTGATCCTGAGCCCGCCTCTTTCATGTGCCGACTCGCGTGCTTCATGCCGTAGAAGACGCCGTTGACCATAATATCAATAGTGAGCTTCCACTCGTCTGCGGGCGTCGTAGACATGGGTCCGACGGCACCGACGATCCCTGCGCAGTTAAACATTACGTTGATTTGACCAAACTCTGACACCGCGGCCTCAACCAACGCCTCAACTTCTGCTTCGCTTGTGACATTGCAATGCCGAAAAACGGCATGAGCCGGGCCACCCAACGATTCCGCCAATGCCTCGCCGGCCTGATCCTGGATGTCACCCAAGACTACACGGGCGCCCTGCTCGAAGAAGGTCCTTGCCGTGGCGGCACCAATACCACTGGCCGCCCCGGTGATTACTGCAACTTTGCCGTCAAGACGTTTATCCATATCCCTCTCCTCACCTCACGTTTTTACGACGCCCGAACGTCTTGTTACCCGGTCAGTGACACCCTCACTCACCAAAACGATAAATCGCCTCTAGACCATAAGTTCTCGGTGGACGAACTGCGGAGTAAGACCATAGCCCCGCTACGTCATATCCATGGGTATAGCCATCCTGTGCTGTGAGGTTGCGTCCAAAAAAGCTGAACTGCCAGTCGTTGTACTCCCAGTTCACTGAGGCATCCAACAGGCCCTGGCTTTCGTTGTAAAGCTCGGGAGAGTTGGTCACATTAACCCAATGCGAACCGAGGAAATGGTAGGAAGCGCGCACCCAAGCACGACCCGCTGCAGTGTCCCACTCGTAGGATCCATCCACCGTGGCGGTCACATCAGGGGCACGACGGAATTCCAGATAACTCAGATCGACTGTATCGAGTGACACCGCATCGGTGTACTGGAAGTTATCGTACTCTGTGTCAAGGAAACCCATATTGGCGCGCAAGGAGAAACCCTCGCCAATTAGCGCCTGAACTTCAAACTCCAGCCCCTGAATGGTGGCCTCAGAGGCGTTTGTCACCACTGTCTTCTGACCCGTACCGGTATCAGAAGGCAACTGCAGTTCTTCCTGCTTATCGTCGTAGTTCATGACAAAGTAAGAAGCATTGAAGCGCACCCGGCGATCCATCCATTCAGACTTGATGCCCACTTCAATATTATCCACAGTCTCAGGATCATAAGGCTGGGTCGCTTCCTCAACCGAATTCACGCGACCGTTGAAACCACCGGCACGATAGCCCGTGGAGTACGTCGCATAAGCCATGAGATTCTCAGAAAACTCGTAGCGCAAACCGACGCGCGGCGTAAATTCGTTCCAAGACTCGTCGTTAGAGGCATTCACCATCCCTGTCTGCTCGGTCTCCTTATCGTCTTTGGTGTAGCGACCGCCCAGATTCAGCGTCAAAGAATCAGAAATTCGCCAGTCGACATCTGCGAAGACCGCCTGAGACTCACTTTCTTGACGGGAGTTTTGCAGCAGATCGAGGATCGTTCCAGGCACGACAAAACCGACCCAGCTTCTCAGCGGAATCTCGTATTCCGAATCCCAGAGATAGCCACCCACCACTGCATTGACTGCACCACCGTTATCCCAGGAAACTCGGAGCTCGTGAGTAGTTTGCTCATAGCTTGCAGGTCGGTCTGTGCCGTAAAGAAACTCCGGAGTGCCGTCCCAGTTTGAAATAATTGTCTCGTCAGACTCATAAGATCCAAAGATGTAATCGATCTTGATCGCGTCGGTTGCCTGCCACCGCGCTTCGACAATATGCGTATCAGCATCGAAGGTGGCGAGCATCTCCGCCTCCCGAGCCTGATCTGGAGTGGAGGCGGCAAAAGCAGCGCCTCCGGGGTCCGGAGGGATGTAACCGACATTCGCCGTCTTGTAACGACTGCCAGTGATTGTGGAGTCGAGATTCGGCGCACAGAAACCGTAAGCCGAACAAAACAGGTGCCGAGGCTGTGCGTTATTTAACAGCGGCGGAGTATCCTGATCTGTTTCCTCGAACTGCCCAGTGTATTCGAGCTCTAAGGAATCCGTAGGGTTCCAGAGTATATTGGCGCCAAAAGATTGGTAGTCGTTGCGGCCGACATCGCGACCGACATACTCATTGCTGTAGTAACCCTCCTGCTGATCTCGTGTCGCTCCTGAGAGTTTCACGGCGAGATTTTCACCGACTCCGAAGTTGAAGATCCCGTCCGCATAGAAGGTATCGTAATTTTCGTAACCGACCCGCACTTTGCCGCCCAGCTCTCCGGTTGGCCGCGACCGGGTGATATTGATTGCACCACCGATGGTATTCCGCCCGAACAGAGTGCCCTGCGGACCTCGCAGTACTTCCATGCCCTCGAGATCAATACTCCGAAGGAGGCTTCCCGCGTTCGAGCCGATGAACATGTTATCGACAACCACCGCCACGGCCGGATCGAAATTCTTCTCGACGTCAGCGACGCCAATTCCGCGGATAAAAATAGCTGCCACCCCGCCAGGTCCCTGTGCAGTGTCGTCAATAACGATGTTAGGAGAGATGTTGGCAAGGTCTGTGATATCTCGCGCGAACTGTCCTTCAATCTCGCTCTTCGTCAATGCGCTTACCGCAAAACCGACATCCTGCAGGTTTTCCGTTCGCTTTCGAGACGTCACAACAACCTCTTCGAGCACGCCGTCCTGCGCCAGAACCACCGGCGTAACGGGCAAGGTTGTCAGGCTGCACAGAACAGCAACGCCGACTGCATTTTGTTTTGATCGTATTTTCATGGCTTTACCCTCTTTTATTGCTGTGGTGCTAATTTTTGGGCGTCAGGCTCTAGCGACCCAAGACTACCCCTCGGGAGCACTGAGTGTAGTGCCCCCAAACTGGTTAAAATAATGAATGGTGACTTCTCGCTCCGAGATCTTCCAGACACCCCCGCGACGGGCAAAACGGTCTCGGTAGGTGGCTCCGACAAACGTGGCTTCATCGCTGCCTGTTAAGAGCCCCATGCAATCCACGTCGCAGAGTCCGGTGGCGTGATCGGCCCCCTCAAACTCCACAACGAGATTCGATGTCACGTGTTGCGACTGTGCCCAAGCGGGCCAAAGCACCTCGTGAATCGCTTCGTGGATGCCCTCATGCCCGGAAAAATCACCGAAGGGCGGACCAATTTTCCACACACAGCCGTCCGACCAGATAGACAAAAACCGATCGAAGTCTCTCTTATCAAAGCCATGGCAGTAGTTGCTAACCAAAGCTTCAATTGCGTAACGTGACTCTAGCCGCTCCAGGCGGGCAATCAGTTCATCAGTCACGCCACATCCCCCTTTACCGTCGCCACAGAGTCAGAGAGCAAATTACGCCAAATAATCTTGCTTGTCACTAGCAAGAACCCTTACACATAGAGGCGTAAGTGCATAGAGCTCAAATAACGGAGCTGTATTTGGGGTTTGCGTAACGACCTGCCGGCGTAAGAGAGACCCATTTAATCGCGTCTGAGCACAGTTGCCCCGCAGCCTGCGACGCCGTTGGTTCGTAGCGGGTGTTGCGCTGCATGGGCGCACGCCCTGCATCCACAATGGCCTGCTCGATATCCGTCGGGGTCCACATTTGTCCGTGTGCCGCGCCAGCCGCCCGGGTAATACTCTCGTTAATTAATACGCCACCCAAATCATTGGCGCCGGCAGACAGTATTTCAAGCGCTCCCTGTCGACCCAGCTTTACCCACGAAGCCTGTACGTTGGGAATCACTCTCCCCAGCGTCAGCCGCAATACGGCATGCATTAGCCGTGCCTCCCTCCAGGTCGGCCCTGGACGCGCCTCTCCACGTCGATAAATGGGAGCGCCTTCACTCACAAAAGGAAGCGGTACCACCTCGGTAAAACCGTGGGTTCGTTCCTGAAGGCCAATGACTCGCTGCCAGTGATTGACCCACGATGAAGGAGAATCGACGTGTCCGAACATAATCGTGGCAGTGCTGGACAGACCCAAGCCATGCGCGCACTCCATGATCTCTAACCAGCGCTCGGCAGAGACTTTATCCGGACACAAGATGTCGCGGACCCGTTCGTCCAACACCTCGGCAGCCGTACCGGGCAGCGAATCGAGCCCAGCCTCTTTTAATAGAGAGAGATACTGCTCCAGGCGCAGATTCAAGGTGCTGGCACCCTGGTGGATCTCCAGCGGCGAAAATGCGTGCACGTGGATAGCGGGCGCTGCTTCTTTCACAGTGCGCAAAATATCGAGATAAGTTTGTCCGGTGTAATCAGGGTGAATGCCCCCCTGCAGACAGACCTCTGTGGCGCCCAGCGCCACCGCCTCCTCCACTCTGCGATGCAGCTCCTCAGCATCAATATCATAAGCGGCACGTCCGGAAGCGACTTCGCCTCCGCCCTTTGAAAAGGCGCAAAAGCGACAGCTGTATTGACAGACGTTGGTGTAATTAATATTGCGGTTAACCACGTAGGAGACAGTGTCGCCAACCTGCCGTCGTCGCAGCTCGTCGGCAGCTTCACACACCGTCTCGACGTTCGTATCTCGCGCCGTAAACAGCGCCAGCATCGCGTCGTCCTCCAACGCCTCGTCGCGAAGGCAGGCGTCGAGACTCTCTCTTACTGCCACATCGACACGTCCCAAGCCCAATATCGCGTTGCGCTTCGGTGGCACCTCCGACACGCCCGCCCGCCAGGCATCGTCGCGCATGAAGCCCTCTGCATCTGCCAATTCGAGCGCCTGACGCCGCACGCTTTTGTCCATCCAGCCAGACTCTGCGAGATACGGCGGGTAGACGGTTAGTCGTGCCGTCAGATTTTTACTCCGATCCGCCGTTGCCGCGCGCAGCGCAGACAAGCTGGGCCAGGGGGCCTCTGGGTTCACGTAGTCCGGCGTCACCGGGGATACGCCACCCCAATCATTGATGCCCGCGTCGATGAGTCGACCAAGCTGGCCCGGGCTCAAATTCGGGGGCGCCTGAATGCTCACCTCTTTAGGCAAGATCGTCCTGGCCTGCGCGATCGTCCAGATGAGTTCTGATAGCGAAGCGTCATCGGCATCCGCCATGCGCGTTCCCGCCTTCGCACAGAAGTTTTGAATGATGACTTCCTGAATATGTCCGTAGCGGGCGTGGAGGCGCTTGATCGCTTGGAGGTCGCGTAACCGCTCCCCTCGGGTTTCGCCAATACCGACCAGCAGCCCTGTGGTCATCGGCACACGCAGCGCGCCGGCTCTGGCCAGCGTGAGCCAACGACGAAACGGCTTTTTATCAGGCGAGCCAAAATGGGGGCCGCCCCGCTCACATAACCGTGCCGCGCCACTTTCCAGCATGAGCCCCATGGAGGCAGAGACCGGGCGCAACTGGCGCAATTCGCTGCGCGTCAGTGTGCCCGCATTAACATGAGGCAGCAGACCCGTCTCGCTGAGAACACGACGCGCGATGTCTGCAACATAATCAACGGTGCTGGCATACCCCTCGGCGGCGAGCCATTCCCGCGCGACGCGATAACGAAGCTCCGGCTTTTCACCCAACGTCAGCAGGACTTCGCGGCACCCCGCTCCAGCCCCTTGCCGCACGGTGTCGAGAATCTCATCGACACTCAGATAAGGCGAACCCAACTGCGAAGGCGTCTTGGCGAAAGTACAGTAATGACACACATCCCGACACAGCTGGGTGACGGGGATGAAGACCTTAGGGCTATAAGTCATTCTCGAGCCGTAGTGCCGGTCACGAATACTGCGCGCACGCGACTCTATCACGTCGTCCATTTCGACAACGTCACCTCCGCCTGCCAACGCGAAGACTGCTCGCGCTGTATACCGCTCGTTCTGATGTGCCCCCATAGGTTCGATACTCTACAGCTTTAGGGGGCGTATTGGGTAGCGTCGACGGTGAGATCAACCTGATATCCGTGAAACCAGGCAGACGTGCGCTCACCGATCGGCGCATCACCCCGCCGCACCCGATCAAGATCCGCCGGCAGGTCGATGTCCAATGACAGCCCTGGCTGCCGCACGATCCGCCATGGCACGCTCGCCACACCGGCAGCGTGTTGATGCCGGCGCAGACTGTCGTCCCCAAAGCATAGCGGCAGGGGTTGATCTCTCCAGCGCAGTAGCGCGTTGGTGCCC
>JAQWUD010000050.1 GCA_029242325.1 Luminiphilus sp. | reverse complement strand
GGATCAGGGCCCTCGCCATCACATTGATCACGGGGGATCAGTTGCACTACGGTACCCATGTGGAGCGTGTTGACGACCAATTTATGGCGGCCCGGATCAATAGCTGGTCCACCCCAGTTCTGGCCTCCAAATGCGCTGGGCATATGAAGAGCACCCTCAAGTGCAGGGGGGGTGAAGGGGCCGTCGTAGCGCAACGAGGACAGGGTATCCTTGCAGGCCCATTTGTCCCAGGGCACGAGCCCCCAAATGGGGTCACGCTCGCCAGGGAGATCCAGCAGTGAGCGGGGTTTGACCGGCACCGGTTGAGTGGGCGCGGTGTAATCTCCCGGCGCCGTGCCCTGAGGCATGGGCACTTCCTCCACGGGAAAAAGCGGTTCGCCGGTCTGTCGATCAAGCAAAAATACGTAACCTTGTTTGGTGGTCTGCGCCAAACCCTTAACCGCTCGCCCGTCGATATCGGTTTCAAAGAGCGTAGGTTGCGAGGGCACATCAAAATCCCAGATATCATGGTGCACCGTTTGGAAGTGCCAGGCGACTTCTCCGGTCTCAATCGACAGCGCGACTACCGAGCTGGAGTAGTGGTCAAGATCGCCCCGATGCCCCCCGTAATAATCTGGCGAAGTGTTACCCGTCGGGACGTAGACGAGACCCAGTTCTGGGTCGATTGACAGATAGGACCAAGAATTGGTCGTGCCCTGCTGATAGTGCGCCGTGTCGGTATTGAGCGGCGCATTTGAAGGATTGTCTCCTGCTTCAGATGCGCCGCCTGGTTCGGCCACTGCGATGACGGGCTCCCATGCCCACAGCAACTCACCGCTGTTCAGGTCATAGGCGCGGATAACACCACTCGGCACAGCGGTCGTAATATTGTCTGCGACAGATCCCCCCGTGATGAGAGTGCTTCCGGTGATCGCGGGCGGAGTGTTGAGCATATAGAAGCCGGTCTCGTAAGGGCCAAGGCCCTCACTGAGGTCGAGCTCGGGCTTATTGCCAAAAGGGCACACCTGCCCGCTATCGGCATCCAAGCCGACGACACGTGCATCCATCAACGGGGCGATGACCACGCGATGACATGGCTCACCCTCTGGCATGCGGGTATCAGTCCATTGGGTAACACCGCGACACCGGGGCATGGGGAAACCCTCAAGATCAATGTCGGGGGCGTAGGACCACCGCTCTGCGCCCGTTTCTGCATGGACCGAGATGATGCGATTGAAGGGCGTGCAGAGGTACAGATGGTCTTCGATCAGAACCGGTGTTGCTTGCCACGAAGATTGGAGCGGGGCTTCTCCACTCAGGCCGCCTATAAAGTTCTCGCCCTGTCGAAAATCACCCGAGCGATGAGTCCAGGCGATCTCGAGCTTGTCGACGTTATTCCGTGTGATCTGGGATGCTGTACTGAAGTGGCCGCCTCCCATTGCGGCACCAGGCAGTGACCAGCCCGCGGCCGGGTCGGCGGATGCCGTCTGCATGCCCAGATTCAGCGCCAAAAACAGGAGAGCGAGAATCAATCGAGGCAGCGGTTTGGTGTGGTAGCTAGAGTACATCTGCGGATACCTGGGGGTCTGAATGAGGGTTGATTAACGGACCAAAACGGGTGTATCGGATGACGGCGTCACCACGTGGTCAACGCCAAATGGTTGAGCAAAGCCCGCAGGCAAATCCTCCGTCATATCCAACACTGCGGCGAGACGGCCCACACCCACATAAAGCGCGCAATGCATGAGCAATTCCATAATCTCAGCCTCTGAAAAGAGCGCTCTCAACTCGCCAAAAAAGGGGTCGTCGATGGACAGGTGATCACAGGCAAAGCGGTCTCCAAGCTCTACGGCGAGCTTCTCTCGATCATCCAGGGACTCCGCTTGCTGCGGTTGCTCCAGGCTGCACACGTCTTCTTCACTGACATCTGCACTGGCGGCGCGATAGCGAATAGCCATGCAGCTTCGGCATTGGTTGTGGAACGCAACACGCAGCCTCAGTAGTTCGATCAGGCGTTCAGGGAGGGTTCGTTTGGTTACCATGGCGGCACCAAAACTCAGTGGCCCCATCGCCAGCTCAGGTGCGTGTGCCAGCATACGGGTAATGCCCAGCTCGAGCTCTGTTGCGCTGTCGGCAGCGGCGAATGTTCGCAGCTCATCCGTCCATTCGGACACGGGTACAAAGCTCACTCGACTCATGGCTGACCTCCTTAGTTTCCATTTTAGGGAGAACATGACATTCTAGAACGGCATCCCAAGCCTGACCACTTGTAACTGGTCAGAGCCTCAAATGGGTTTACACCCAACGATGGTCGGAGGCCAAAAATACGTGACTGAAAAGGTCGAGATGCCAAAGATTGGAAGTCCGCTGACAGATGAAGAGCGCCGTCACCTCAGGCGTTTACTCGATGAGGATGCCATCAAGACACTCACGCTCCATTATTCTCATTTCCTGGATCACCATTATCTGGAGCGGCTGAGAGACGTCTTCACCCAAGATGTTATTTGCGAGTTTGGGCCCTACGGGTCGTGGGAGGGCATTGATACGGTGCTCGCTAACTACGAGACGGTTAATCGAGATATGGGTGCGCATCCGTTCGTCGCGATGCACGCCAATACTGGGCACTGGATAGCGTGGGAAGATGCTGACACGGCCTTGGGTAGACGCCAACTGATTGACTTTGATCTGACGCGGCCAGCGGATGAGAACCCCCTGCTGTGGTTGGGTATGTATGAAGACCGGTACCTGAGAACCTCGGCCGGATGGCGGATTTCTCATATGCGCCTGCAATTCCTGTGGCCGGAAAGGGTGATAAGCGAGGACTTTCCCGGATCTTTCGCGAGGCGTTAATTCGTGGTCACGATTGCCGGCGCGAGCAGCCTATATGCAGTGCCAGCAAATTGCGGCCAAATAGGCTGGCCTGATAGGCGGGTTTATCGTATTCGGGTAGCAACCAGAATCGGTCGTAACGCTCTGTCAGTGCTCGGAACGCGCTGACGATTTCTTGACGCGCCAATGCGGCGCCGACACAAACATGCCGCCCCATCCCAAACGCCAGATGACTACCTGGCTTTGCGCGATGCAGATCGATCCTGTCGGGGTTGGGGAATTGTTTATCATCCCGGTTCGCCGCCCCGAAACGGATGTTGATCAAGTCTCCCTGGATGAGACTCGTATTGGCCAGCTTGGCATCACCCGCACAGCGCCGAAACATGCCCTGCGCTGGTGATTCCAGGCGCAGTATTTCCTCAGCGAGGATGGGGACCAGCGAGGGGTTCGTGACGACTTCTGCCAGCGCCTGCTCATCTTCGATCAGTAACTTCATCCCTGAGCCAATGGCGGCGGTGGTGGTCTCATTGCCTGATGCGAGTAAGTCAATCGTGATGATAGTCATCAGTTCTTGCATGGTGAGCGGATTATGCTCCTTGTCTCGATACGCAATAGCTTCGCTGATCAGGTCATCTCTCGGTTTTTTGCGACGTTCCGCGATCATCTCGGCAAAGTAAGTTTGCATATCGACCGCAAGGCGCGCGCACTCTATGCGGCGCTCTTTGGAGGCCATCATGCTGAAAGGCTCAACGATAGCGTCAGACCAAATTTTGAATTGCGTAATATCTGAGCGTGGTACACCGAGCCAATCAGCAATCACCATCATGGGAAGCGGATGGGCAAAGTCGTGAATAAACTCAATTTCTGTCCGCCCTTCGAGATCATCTAGCAACGACGCTGCGATCGCATCAATCGAGGGCGTGGCGGCGCGAACGCGCTCAGCCGTGAAGAGTTTCTCCAGAAACCCTCTAATGCGCGTGTGTTGCGGCGGGTCAGATGTGGAGCAGGAGGCAAGCGGTAGCCAGCCACCTGTCTCGTAAATATCGATGATCTCTTGAGGGATGCCGTCGTCAGCCAATGCCATGGGGCTCACGCTGCTGAGATACTGGTCGGGGGCACGGATCACCTCGCGTGCGAGCCCGTAGCCGGTGACAAGATGAAAGCCAGTCGATGGCATTTGATAAAGCGGCGCATGCTCGCGAAGTGTCCGGTACAGCTCATAGGGGCACTGCTGCACCGCAGGATCCATCAAATCGGGAATATCTGACTGAGTCATCTGGTTACCTGCAGCCTTGGATTGGGTAACGTTTCAGATCATCCCAGTTGCGCGATGACATCACCAAACAGCTCTGCGTCCGAGGGGATCACTTTATTCTCGGCCAGAGGCATTGAGACCCAGGTTTCATTGATCAGGTCTCGCCAGGTGATGTTGTTATTGGTGCCATTGCCACCCCATGAACCACATCCCAACGAGAATGTCTGGCGCATGCCATTCCAGACGTTACCGCTATTAGAGGCCGACTGCGGTTGGTTTACCATCACCCGCGAGGTATAGGTATTCGTAGCGAGCTTCATGATGTTTTCGTCGCTTCCCGAGTAGATACCACAGCTGTGGCCTTGACCTTGATAGGCCTGAATATTCTGGGTGAGCTCGATGGCGTGGTCGATATCTTGGGCGCGGTAAAGGGCCATAATGACCGAGAGTTTTTCTCCCGAAAACGGATGCTCGGGGCCCCAACCCGCCTCTGGCACAATGAAGAATTGGGTTTCCTCAGGGATATTCAAGCCAGCCATTTGAGCAATTTTTCCCGGCGGCTGCGCAACGATGGCCGTATTCAGATGGAGCTCTTCATCCCACAGCGTATGGCGCAGTGCGGTTTTTTCTTCCTCGTTACAAAGATAGCCACCTTGTGCCTTCAGTTTTTCGAGCATGGGTTCGTAAATACCATCGAGTAGCACAACGGAATTATCAGAAGAACAGGAAGCCGCCAGATCCAGTGTTTTTGAAAGGCGGATTTTTTCTGCTGCCGCGTCAAGATCCGCAGTGTCGTCGACGGTAATAACGGCGTTACCCACACCGACCCCCAGCGCAGGGGTCCCACTCGAATAGGCGGCGCTGACCATGGCGCCCCCGCCGGTGGCCAGCACCAGGTCGCACTGGCGCATAAGCTCGTTTGTAGTCTCCAGACTAGGTGTTTCAATGCCGATGACCAGATCTTCTGGCGCGCCCATTTTTTTGAGCGCGGCGCGCATCAGGTCACAGATTTTTTTGTTGGTGAGTTTTGCTCTGGGGTGTGGCGCGACGATGATGGAGTTTCTCCCTTTCACCGCATGAATGCTCTTAATAACGGGTGTGGCCTCTGGATTAGTCGATGGTGCCAGTGCGCCGATCACACCCAGTGGCTTGGCGAGCACGCGAATATTCCGCTCGGGGTATTCTTCAATCACTCCGACTGACTTGTCGTGGATGATGTCGAGCAGCGTGGCGCGTGTTTTACGCTGTATTTTCAGGAACTTGCCGTCGTAGTTGCCGAGCTGGGTTTCATCCACGGTGAATTGGGCGATCTCTTCTGCCACACCGGGTCTCGCCACAGACCAGACCATGGCGCGTATCAGCGCATCTACCTGCTCCTGAGAATAGTATTCAATCTGCTTCTGTGCGGCACGTGAACGCGCCACAAGATCGCCGATAAATGCCTTGGCTTCACCATTGTCTTGCGACATTGCTGTACTTCCCCCCATCACCAGAAAAACCGAGCCAATAGGGTAAACTGCGTGACGGCATACTGCCAGCGAAGTACGCCCTAAAAACTGAGCATTGATACGGCTTGTAATCGATTCCAATTGGGTGCTCGGAAGCAGGGCCTGAGCCGAATCGGTTTATACTGGCGGGCTGGTAGAGTGCGGGTGTGGGCAACGTCATGGCGTTAGCGCTCCTGGCGTGATCGGGTGGGAGCCAGCACCGTGAGGAAAAGCGCTGAGTAGAGATCGCAGCAGAAGAAGGTGCGCGAGAGAACGAGCGTCAAAAGACGAGACCTGCAAGCCCGAGTAGTGACCTTTAAGAGAGGCCTCTTGTGTTAAGCAGGAGCAATGCAGCTGTGGAGAACCCAGAGTGGATTTTGAACTGAACGACGACCAGCAGGCTTACATCGCCAGTGCCAGAGCATTTTCGGAGAATGAGCTGGCCCCGCATGCAGCCCAGTGGGACGCCGATTCGGTGTTTGCCAAAGAAGCGCTGCGCGCTGCTGGTGGACTGGGCTTCATGGGCATGTATACCCCCGAGGCCGCAGGAGGGTTGGGTATGGGAAGACTGGACGCCAGCCTCATCGTGGAGGAGCTCGCGAAGGGTTGCACGACGACGGCGGCATTTCTCACTATCCACAATATGGCGACTGCCATGATCGGCAAGTACTGCCAACAGGCCATCGTCGACGAGTGGTGCCCCGATCTGGTGGCGGGTGAAAAACTGGCGTCCTACTGCCTGACCGAACCCGGAGCAGGATCAGATGCCGGCAGTTTACGCACCAGCGCACAGCTCGAAGGAGACGCCTACCTGGTCAACGGGAGTAAGGTGTTTATTTCTGGTGCTGGTGAAACTGAGGTGCTGGTTGTGATGACCCGTACGGGTGATGTCGGGCCGAAAGGTATTACGGCATTAATGATTCCGGCGGATGCCGAGGGCGTTCAGTACGGTAAAAAAGAGCACAAGATGGGCTGGAACGCGCAGCCTACCCGCATGATTACCTTCGACAATGTACGGGTGCCCGTGTCGCAGCGCCTCGGTGAGGAAGGTCAGGGCTTCGCCATCGCCATGGAGGGTCTTGATGGGGGGCGCATTAATATTGCCACGTGCTCCGTGGGAACCGCGCAGAGGGCGATTCAGGATGCCACTTCTTACGTGCTGGAGCGTAATCAGTTCGATACTCCAATTGCTGATTTTCAAAACACGCAGTTCAAGCTAGCGGATATGCTGACCGAGTTGGTTGCCGCACGGCAAATGATCCGGCTGGCTGCCAGCAAGTTAGATAACAAGGACCCGCAGGCAACCACCTATTGCGCGATGGCCAAGCGCTTTGCCACGGATGTGGGTTTTACGGTGTGTAACGACTCTCTGCAATTGCTGGGGGGTTATGGCTACATTAAGGAGTATCCGATGGAGCGCTACGTGCGTGATACCCGGGTGCATCAAATTCTCGAAGGAACTAACGAAATTATGCGCGTCATCGTCGGCCGTAAATTGCTGATGGACGGCGCTTTGGAGGTAATTCAATGAGTATCAGCGCATCCGAAAAAATCAAAGTCTCGATCGAGGGCAATATCGCTACGGTCGTGATCGACAACCCTGCGGCGAACACCTGGGATCGTGAAAGCTTGCCAGCGCTCAAGCAGGTGATTGAGGCGCTGAATGCAGACCCCACTGTCTATGCCCTGGTTCTTACCGGTGCCGGCGAGAAATTCTTTTCCGCTGGTGCGGATCTAAACCAGTTTGCTTCAGGTGATGCCGACGTGGCGCGTGCGGTGGGCGAGGCCTTTGGCGAGGCGTTCGAGACGCTTGCCGATTTTCGCGGCGTGTCCATTGCGGCAATCAATGGCTTCGCGATGGGTGGTGGCCTGGAAGTGGCCTTGGCCTGTGATATCCGTATCGCTGAAGAGCAGGCCGCTTTGGCACTGCCGGAAGCGAGGGTAGGACTTTTGCCCTGTGCAGGGGGCACCCAGCGCCTGACGCAGTTGGTTGGAGAAGGCTGGGCCAAGCGAATGATCCTCTGTGGCGAGCGCATCGGCGCGCAGCAGGCATTGACGCTCGGACTCGTGGAGGAAGTGGTGCCTACCGGTGAGTCGCTGGCGGCGGCCACTGCGCTGGCGGCCAAGGTAGGTAATCAGTCGCCCTCATCCGTAGCTGCCTGCAAGCGGTTGATCCACTCTGCGCGCAATATCGCTATTGCTGACGGGCTGGTCGCAGAACGCGATGAGTTCGTGTCATTGTTCTCAACGGAAGATCAGCATGAGGGCACTAACGCTTTCCTCGAGAAGCGCGAACCTGAGTGGAAAAACCAGTGACTGATAGTGTTCTGGTGACCGAGCACCCGGCGGGAGACCGGGTGATTGGGCAGCTGACTCTTAATGCCGAGAAAACGCTGAACTCGCTGACCCGGGAAATGGTAGACGTGATCACTGGCCGGCTCGAGGCGTGGGCAGCCGACGCCAACGTGGTGGCAGTAGTCATTGATGGTGCAGGAGAGAAGGCTTTTTGTGCCGGTGGTGACGTACAGGCCTTGCGCAATTCATGTGTCGAAACCCCCGGAGGCCCCTGCGAGTACGCGGAACACTTTTTTGCTCGCGAGTACCGTATGAATTATTTGCTGCATACGTATTCTAAGCCGCTGATTTGCTGGGGGCATGGCGTGGTGATGGGGGGCGGCCTCGGTATTCTCGCGGGATGTCGATATCGCGTAGTCAGTGAGCGGACCCGCATTGGTATGCCTGAGATCACGATTGCGTTGTTTCCGGATGTAGGAGGTAGCTGGTTCCTGAACCGTATGCCAGGCCATGTCGGACGCTTTTTGGCACTGACCTCCTCCCATATTAATGCCGCCGATGCGCTGTACTGTGGATTGGGCACTCACTTCCTCGGCAACGATCAACGGGCGGACCTGCTGGGTGCCTTGGCGGCGCAGGCGTGGTCTGGCGATGAGGCCGGCAACCATGAGCTGGTCGGTTCGTTACTCGCTGGCATGACAGCTAGCACAGAGCGGCCCGATGCGCAGATTGAGCCCCGCATCGATATCATCAACGAGTGGATGGTGGGCGATGATCTCGCCACCATCCATGACCGCGTGATGAACTGGCAGGGCGAAGATAAATGGCTTGTCAAAGCCCAGGCTGGCTTTGCCCACGGCTCGCCCCTCGCGGCCACCTGGATTTTCCGTCAGTTAAAGCAAGCGCGGGAGGCCAGCTTAGAAACGGTCTTTGAGTCGGAGCTCGTACTGGGCTGCAACATTATGCGACACCCCGAATTCGCCGAAGGCGTGCGGGCATTACTGGTAGACAAGGATCGCTCCCCCGCGTGGGCCTATGCAGATCTCGCCTCAGTGCCTGCTGACGTCGTCGATACATTCTTCACTGCGCCGGCGGATATGCCTGCGCTCGGACTACCGGAGTAACAGATGGCCGCTATCGCATTTTTGGGGTTGGGCAACATGGGCGGGCCGATGGCCAGGAACCTGATTGCTGCGGGTCATTCCCTGACGGTATTCGACTTGGTGGAGTCGGCCTGTACGGCGGTAGCGGCTGAGGGCGCCTCTATCGCTGGGTCTGCGGCTGAGGCGGCAGCGGGTGCCGATGTCATTATCAGTATGCTGCCAGCGGGTCAGCACGTCGCGGGCACGTTCCTTGGCGAGGATGGATTGCTGGCCAGTGTCTCTCAGGACACGCTGATTCTAGATGCCAGTACTATTGACGCCGCGACTGCGCGGCAGGTAGGAGAGGCCGCTGCTGAGCTTGGTATCGATTTTATGGATACCCCCGTGTCAGGCGGAGTGGCCGCAGCGGCGGCTGGCACTCTCGCCTTTATGTGTGGTGGCAGTGCAGCAGCATTTGCCCGCGCGAAGCCGGTCCTCGAGGGCATGGGCAGTCCAGAGAAAATCTTCCATGCGGGGCCTGCCGGCGCCGGGCAGGTGGCCAAGGCGGCCAACAATATGTTGCTGGCGGTTCACATGGTCGGCACTTCCGAGGCGTTGGCCATGGGTGCAGCGCATGGGCTTGATCCCGCGGTGCTGTCCGACATTATGAAGGCGAGCTCGGGCAACAATTGGTCGTTACAGGTCTACAACCCCTGGCCCGATGTGATGGAAGGCGTCCCTTCTAGCAACGATTATCAACCCGGTTTTATGGTTGATCTGATGGTCAAGGATCTGGGCTTGGCCTGTGAAGTCGCAGAGAGTTGCGGGCTCAACAATCAGATGGGCAAGCAGGCTATGGCGGCGTATTCAGCCCATCAAGGTGACGGTAACGGCCCACGGGATTTCTCCTCCATACTTGAATGGGTGAAGGCCCAGTCCGGATAAGGATTCTTAATGGAACTGGACCGGCCATTTTTACAGCTCCCCTGCCTCTTCGACCCGGAGATGCTGGCAGACGAAGTGAGCCGATTGTCACCCCAGCTCTGGTTACCACACCCCTCAGGATTGGCAGGTAATAGCGCTGTTCCACTCGTTGCGATTAACGGTGAGCTCAAAGATGGTTTCGACGGCCAGATGGCCGCGACCATAGTGCTGCAAGACTCCCCGTATTTGATGCAGGTGGTGAGCAGTTTTGATGAAGTTGTGGCGCGGAGTCGACTGATGCGCTTAAGCCCAGGCGCAGAAGTTCAGGAACATGTCGATTTTAATTATCACTGGTACAGCAGAATCAGAATCCATGTGCCGATTATGACGGAACCCTCTGTGCGTTTTTTCTGTGGCCCGGAAGAAGTGCATATGGCAGCTGGTGAAGCTTGGCTTTTTGATTCATGGCGCCGGCACCGGGTGATCAACGGCAGCTCATCAGACCGCATTCATCTGGTCATCGATATCGCGGGCTCCGCGAAGTTCTGGCAGATGGTTCGGCGTGTGCAGCGCACTCCTGGCTCGGGTGTTATGACCCGAGTTGCCTATGATGACAATCTGAGGCCTCATCTGACGACTGAGCGCTTCCCGGGAGCGCCTGTCATGGCGCCTGGAGAGATGTCAGCCATTGTTACTGAACTGATAGCAGACTGCGCAGCCAATCCCGATAATGATGCTGCCATCGTGCAGTACTATCACGACCTGCTGTTCGATCTGGTGCACGATTGGCGCAGTCATTGGTCTCTATACGGTTTCATGGCAGGGGGCATCGAAGGATATCAAGCGCTGCTGCACAGAACGCAGGCTGGGCTGAGACCGAATCCTAGAGTGCTAGTGACCCAATCCAACAAGGTCGGTATCAATCCAATCATCAGTCAGCGGTTGTTGGCGGCAGCCTTGAAACCGCAGCGAGCACAAGAGTTTGTTACGGGGAATAATTAAAAGTAGCGAAGTCCTCTTCATAACGCTCCCACAATACTTCTCTTAGCTCATCATCCAGCAGCTTTTGAAAGGCTTCATGCGCAGACGTGTTCTTAAACTCAAGAGACACTGTCGGCAGTCCGAGTCGGACGCAGATCGCGTCAAAATCAGTCTGCAGAGATTCAAATCGCCCTACATAATCAAGCGCTATGCCGCCGTATTGATCTGACAACAACGAAGATTGACTCGCGACTAGCACTCGCTGGCGAAACTGCGGACGTTGTAGCGCTCGCTTCATCCACCCCGTCGGATTCTCGATATAGCTGGCATCGGTTCTTGCTAAAAAAGCGCACACCGACACAAAACGATCAAAGGGGTGTCGCGTAAAAGCAAACCGAAAAAATGTTGTTAGAGCGCCTTCACCTATCACATCAGAAATTTGCTGATAACTGACGTGACCATGATTAATGGCAGCGATTTCGGGCAGTGGCGAGAGCTGCTGCCCATAACGGAGCTGCTGCTCCCAGTCAGATGCTGATAGGTGCGGTCGCAGCGCTGCTCTGACAGCATGGGTCCCAGTCTTGGGTACAGCAAAAAATATAAATTTCCGGGACTCCGAAAAAATCATGGTGGCGGAGTGATGCCATAAGCATCAAGTAGCTCTTCTCCGAGAGCGTGCTTCAAGGGGTCCAGATATTGCTCGAAATTGCGCCATTGATCTAGACCGGAGCGATAGATGGGCTGTCTCACTTGTTCAGCGCTCGGTGTTCTGATCGTTCGCTCCGTCTCATGAAAATTCAAGCAGGCGTCTTCAAACGGCAGTCCGCAGAAATCCAGGATCCGTCTTACTTGACTCTCAAGGTCATTCACCACGTCCTCGTGGTGAACTCTCAAAACGAAACCAGGCAGTACCGTATCCCAGTGCGCCATTAACTGAGTGTATTGCTTGTAATAGCTGCCGATCTCAGTCAATCCGTAAGAAAACTCCTGCCCTTCACCCCACAGTTGCTTGTAGCCACTGAAGCAACAGGACATGGGGTGACGTCGCGCATCGATGATTTTGGCATTGGGGAGAATGAGTTTGATTAACCCGACATGGAAAAAGTTATTGGGCATCTTGTCGATGAAGAACGGCGCATCACTGCGATAGACACGTGTTTGCTCTATGAATTGCTCTCCGAACTGAGTGAAGAGTTGTGTGTCGAGTTCCCCGAGTATTCTGGGATAGCGAGGCTCGGTCGCGCCCGCCTCGTCTCGACCTCGCAGTCGCTTAGCGAGGTCCAAAATATTATGGAGCTCCATCGTGCCATCGACTTGAGAATGCGATGCCAGAATTTGTTCAAGGAGTGTGGATCCAGCCCTAGGTAGACCGACGATAAAGATAGGATCGGGCGACTCCGTGCCGGTGGGTCCGAGTTGCTCAAATAATGCCTGGGTGCAGACGCTAATCTGTGCCGTGATGCGCTTCGACAATTGTGTTGGATTGAAGTGCGTGGTGGGCAGTTTCAGGGCATTACCGCGAGCATAATACTCAAACGCGGCATCGTATTGCTCCCCGTCCTCCAGCGCTTTCCCCAAGGCAAAGCAAATCTGAATGCGATCGATACCGCCAATTGAGGCAGACTGCTCCAACGCCTTCATTCGCGTTATCTGTGGATCGTCAAACCGATAGGATTTGGTGTTGGCCAGGCTCCAGTAGGCGTCGCCATGATCTGGCTTGATGGATGAGCTCTCTTGAAAAGCAGCGATGGCGGCCGCTTTGTCGCCATTCGCATTATAGATGTGGCCTTGGCTGATAGGGATATGGTGATCGGTTGGGTGGGTTTTTCGAAGCGCCTGATACAGGTGCTCGGCCTCTTCTGTTTGCCCGACAGCAAAACAAGCCGCTGCGTAGGCCTTTTTAATTTGGTCATCATCCTGCGGTTGTTGCTGCCATAACGTGGCTGCCAAGTCATAGGCAGTATGAAAGCGCTGACGCCGCATCATGACGTGGAAGAGCTGAACGGCAGCAGTCACATTGTCAGGTTCCAACTGATGCAGTGTTTCTAATAAGAACTGCGCCTCGTCCAATATGTTTTTTCGTGTCAGCACCTCTGAGAGCAATCGCATGCCTTCCGCGTGAGTCTTGTTGTCTCGTAGAAAGTATTTACACAAACGCTCGGCATCGTTGAGTTGATTTTGTGACAAATAACTCATCACCGTTCTCAGCTCCTGCGGTAACGACTTGAGAAAGGCGATCTGCTGTGCTGTGGCTTCTTGCTTTTCGGGAACGAAACGCTGGTGGAGTGGCGCGAGCAACTCCCAGCACGCTAGTAACGAGCCGTCTAGCGCTACCGCTGCTTCGGCTGCCTCCAGCGCTTTTTGAGGTAAATTACTGCTGAGTGAATTGATGGCTATTTCTTGATGCGCCCGGGCCATATCGGGGAAGCGCGCGGTCAGGTCATAGAGCGTTTGAAGCGCCTTGGCAGCGTTAGCCGTGAGTCGATAACGCAGTGCACTCAGGTAGGCGAGGTTAGGGTCGCTTGCAAAGTCCACCAGCAGTTCATCAATCAGGGTGCCTGCCTCATCCAGCGCACCACTGGCGAGCTTCGTTTGGATTGTTTCGAGTGCCGGCGACGGGGCGCGAGGGTCAGTCATCAAATTGTGTCCCAAAAAAAAGGGCGATCAGGTGATCGCCCTTTGATTATTGCTACAGGGACTCTTAGAAAGAATACCCGAAACGTAAGCCCAACGTGCGTGGGCGCATCATGCTGGATTCAGGGGTGAATTTACCAGCAGTCTGCACAACGTACCCTTCTTCTGAAGTGACGTTATTCACAAAGACTTCTGCAGTCCAGTTCTCTCGCGCGTAACCCAAACCTATATTCATCGTGGTTGCCGCATCATTCACGTAGCGAGAGTTGGAGGGAATGTTGCCGTTTGATGTGGCCACCGTACCAAAAGTGCCGCCCTCGTTCTGAATGCTGATACCGGGGTCATTACCATACGCGAGATTGTGCGTATCGGTCATAAACTCGGCGCTTCCGACGATACCGGTGACGGTTTCACCACGGTAAACCAATGCGGCATTTACCCAAGCATTGCCGTTCATAATGTCAAAGTCGTAACGCGCGCGGATATTGCCGGAGAAGCTGGGCGCCAATGGCAACTCAGATCCCTTAGGAACACTGACTCCTTGTAACTGCTTATTAATAGCCGTTAGCTCTGTGTCGAGAATGCTTGCTGCACCCGACAGAGTGAGTCGCCCAGTGACCGCCCACATAAAGTCAACGTCCAGACCGCGCGTTTCGGCGTCACCGACGTTCTCTAGGAATACCAAAAACGCGACATTGGACGGGTCAAATCGAGCGACCTGCAGATCAGTGATCTCGGTGCTATAAATACTGGCATTGAGTCGCAGAGTGTTGTCAAAAAGCTCTGACTTAATCCCCAACTCCATGTTCTCCAGCTCATCAGTCGTCGCCACTGCGGGCACCACATAGCCTTCATAGATGCCGGATTGGTTGCTCGCTAATTGGCCAGCGTTCCGGTTCTGGGCCGCGGGTCGATATCCTTCTGAATAAATACCGTAAAGCATGATGTCGTCATTGATTCTCCAATCCAGAGAGAATCGAATGATCGTGTCGTCCTCTTCAGTGACACCGCTGCTGTTGATGCTCGAAATATCAAGCCGGCCTTCTTTAATAGCCTGCAGCGTTGCTGCATTACTGCCGCCGCCCCGGAACATTTCCTTGGCGCTGCCGCCGTAAGTTCCTGCTGCCCCTGGGTAGTTGAGAAGGCCCAAGAATTGCTCGTCTGAGAGGCTACCTGCATTGTAGGCGCCTAATGCCGTGAAGCGATCTGTTGGACTATTACTGAAGCGGTGGCTGTTACAGAATCCTGCGGAAGCGCCGCCGCCGCCATTACCGCCATAGCGGCAACCAAAGGAGAAGTTCGATGCGCCTTGTAACTGCGTCTCGAGATCATATTTTCGAGCGCCAATAGTGGCGGTGAGATTATCGGTAATATCGAATGCTAACTGACCGAAAAAGGCCAGTTCCTCCTCGGTTCGCGAGTAATCGTTATAGAAGGTGGTGAGTGGCCCGGTGGGACCCACTTGATTGGTTCCCGCTACACCCGGGATCGTTTCGTTTGCCAGCTGATAGGGCGACTGAGCGGCCGCGCCATAATACTGCACCTGGAAGTCACTGAAGGCGTCACCGGTAGAATAGTATTGGAATTCACCCAGCGTTTTGGTTTCTACATCGCTGAAGTAGACCCCAGCCATTACACGCCAGCGGCGATCAGGATCCGTGCTGATTCTGAGCTCGTGCGTGGTGCGCTCATTGGTGGTGGTATCTGAGTACCTTTTTCGGGGGTCAAAGCAGGTGTTCTGGTTTGAAGGGCCCGGGTCAGCGTAAATGTTGCCGCTGCAAAGGTAATAAGTGATGTAGCCGCCACCGTTGTTGTAGTGGGTGTAGTCGATGATCGAGTCGATCTCTCTATCGAGGTAACCACCGGCATAAACAATATCAAGGCCGGCAACACGCCCTTCAATGGTCAACGTGGTCAAGTCGAATTCATCGACGTTACTTTCTGGCTGAAACTTGGCCGACTTGTCATCGCCAAGGCTGGGGTCGATGAGGAATGATCCCTCTACATCGAGCTTCTGAGAGGAGTGTTGAACCAGCAGGCTCCAGTCATCAGATACATCCCACTGAACACCAACACGGAAACCGTTATAGGTCGCTTCATTCCAGTCGTCTTTGACTTCCTCTGAGTTACTGACGCTGCTGACGACGGTGTCGGGGAAGTTTCTAAAGTAAGGGCCGTAACCGATAGAGTTACGATCGACAACGGGACCCGAAGGGGTAAACGTTGAAGCGGTATTGTCGATCCAGCCGCCTTGGCGATTGCTGTAGCCCACCGCGCGAATAGCCAAACTGTCACCGATAGGCATATTGATCATGCCTTCTACATTACTGCTGGTATCACCGCCATGCGTCGATGACATGCCGACATCCACCCGGCCTTGCATTTCGCCGATAACCGGTTTGTTGGTGATCATTCTCATGTTGCCGGCTTGAGAGCTGGCGCCGAACAGAGTTCCTTGGGGGCCTGCGAGCACCTCGATGCGCTCCAAGTCGGCCGCGTAGACGTCAAGGTTTCGGCCTCCGAAAGAGACTGGCGTCTCGTCGAGATAGAGCGCCACGCCCGGCGCTGATCCCTGTGCAGAGGAGACGGTTACGGAGCCTTGCTCCGTCGCAGAACCGCGAATGTAAATTTCCCTCATTCCCGGTGCATTACCGGCATCGACCACATTCGGTAAAAAGTTGACGTATTCGTCGAAAGTCATGATGCCCTGCTCGCGCATCGAGTCACCGGACAGCGCGTTAACTGAAATAGGCACGTCCTGGAGGCTCTCAGCTTGCTTGGTGGCGGTGACTACTACCTCCTCTAGCTGAGCATGAACGGGACTTGCAACAAGCGGTAAAAGTGCGACGCCTAGCGCTGCGGCAAGCGGCGCGCGTTGAAAACGTTGGGGATGAGACATACTGGCTCCCTTATTTCTCGTGGCCAAGGAAAATGATTATTGTTCTAAAGCTACAAGTGTAAAGGCTACCTGTTATGAGCAGGGTCTGCAAACCGGACCTTTTTTTTACAACGAGGCTCCATGCAGCCTTTTACCTCGCTTCGGGTACACTGTCATGGCGCCTTCTGTACGAGCCCGATATGACCCAACACAACCCACGCCGATTCACCATCGACGCTGCCGTGTTTTTCCCCGCCTTGGTGCTGTTGTTTGGTGCCATCCTCATGGTGCTGATCATCCCGGAGAAAGGCAGCGACCCCTTTGCTGGTCTTCAGAACTTGATCGTCTCAACCGCGAGTTGGTTTTATGTGCTAATTGTGTCGCTAATTACTGTGATCGTCGTCGTTCTTGCCGCCTCGCGCTATGGCGACATCAAGCTGGGGCCGGACCACGCAGAGCCTGAGTATAGCTTTGTTTCGTGGTTCGCAATG
The DNA here is from genome assembly GCA_029242325.1 of Luminiphilus sp. GTDB lineage: Bacteria > Pseudomonadota > Gammaproteobacteria > Pseudomonadales > Halieaceae > Luminiphilus. The sequence continues at coordinate 25,939 of JAQWUD010000050.1, read as the reverse complement.
CTGTTCTCCGCAGGTATCGGTATCGGCATGATGTTCTACGGTATCGCAGAGCCTGTGATGCATTACCTCACTCCTCCCCTGGGGCCCGGCGGGACGCCGGCTGCTGCTGCTGAAGCCATCCAGATCAGCTACTTTCATTGGGGTTTCACCGCCTGGGCCACTTATGCAGTAGTGGCCATGATTCTGGCCTACTTTGCTTATCGGCATGATCTGCCGCTCACACTACGCTCGGCTTTTTACCCGTTGATTGGCGAGCGTATTTACGGACCGATCGGCGCAGCGGTAGACGTATTCGCCGTGATCTGCACTACCTGCGGCATCTCGGTGAGTCTCGGCTTGGGTGTTCTGCAAATCAACACCGGCTTCAACTACCTGTTCGATTTACCCATTGATGTGTGGGTTCAGGTGGGGCTTATCTTTGCCACCATGGCGGTGGCCACCGTGTCGGTCACCCTCGGGCTCGATAGCGGCATCAAGCGCCTGTCTGAGATCAACATTGTCCTTGCCGTGCTATTACTATTGCTGATCCTATTGACCGGACCCACAGCACTACTGTTAGCGGGCACATTGCAAAATTTTGGCGCTTACGTGGCGGGCCTGATTCCGCGCACACTGGACATGTACGTCTACGATAAAACCGATTGGTTTGGTGGTTGGACCATTTTTTATTGGGGCTGGTGGATCAGCTGGACGCCGTTTGTGGGTGTATTCGTGGCGCGGATCTCCCGTGGCAGGACTATCCGGGAATTTCTGATCGGCGTGACGGTCGTACCAACACTGTTTATCTGCCTGTGGATGGGTGTTCTGGGGGGAAGTGCGCTTGAGTTGATCAGCAATCAGGGAGTGGTGGAGCTGGGTGCTGCGGTCCAGGACAACCCCGCCGTGGGTCTGTTTCGCTTTCTCGAATTTCTGCCCGCATCACAGGTGCTGAGCGTCATTTCACTCCTCATGATTGTGATCTTCTTTGTCACTTCGGCCGACAGTGGTGCCATGGTGCTCAACATGCTCAGTGCGAACGGCGTAGACGATACTCCGATTCTGCAGCGTACCATTTGGACGTTGGTTATTGCGCTGGCAGCGTCTTTACTCTTGCTGGGCGGTGGTCTACAAGCGCTGCAAACTGCCACGATTGCCAGTGCGCTGCCATTTGCTGTGGCCCTACTGGGCGCTTTTTGGGGGTTTGGTAAAGCAATATTGGTAGACGGTGCCAAGCGTCAGGCGCACTCGATCCACACGCCGCCCGCCATGGCCGCCGAGGGCTGGCGCGATCGCCTGAAACTGCTGCTCGATTACCCTGATAACGACTCGGTGCAGGTTTTTCAGCGCACTACCGTTCGTCCGGCGATGCAGTCTTTTGCCGGCGCGCTGGCCGAGCGAGGCGTAGCGGCCCGTGTCGTCGCAGAAGAAGATACGCTGTCTATTCGGCTTGAGGCTTCCCACGGAGACGAGGAAGATTTTGCTTACGAAGTGCGGGCGCGCAGCCACCTATTACCAGATGCTTCATTGGGGATGGATGAGGATAGTCGCCCGCAGGAAAGCTTTGTCAGGGCAGAGGTTCACCTCGCCGAGGGTGGGCAGGACTATGATGTGATGGGATGGTCACAGGAGCAGATCATTGTCGATATCCTCAACCAATATGAGGATCATCTCCATTTCCTGCACACTGTCCGTGATTGAGCCAGTGACTTACTTCACAATCGTCACGGGATGAATCGACGCCTTGGTTCGGTCTGGGTTCACACGCAACATCTCGGGAATCATGGCGTTGAGTGCAGCTTGGCGGTTTTCAGGCGCGGGGTGAGTGCTGAGAAACTCTGCTGGCCGCTCATCGCTCAGGTCACCCATTTTCTGCCATAGCGTCACGGCTGCCTCGGGATCGTACCCTGCCTCGGTGGCCAGCTTCATTCCCATTACGTCGGCCTCGTTTTCAGCGTCACGACTGTTAGGAAGGGTAAGCGCCACATTAGCCGCAACGGCTGCGCCAGCCATGGCTGCGCCACTGTTGTCCGAAGCGGCGCCGATCACCGCCATGCCAAGAGTGGTTGCCATCGCCCGGGACATTCTTTCCGCAGTGTGGTTGGCCAGCGCGTGGGAAATTTCGTGGCCCATGATTTGAGCAAACTCGTCATCTGTGAGTTCAAGCTGATCGAATAAACCCGTGTAGACGGCCATTCGCCCACCCGCCATGCACCACGCATTCACGGTTTCCGTGTCGTCAACGATTGCAACGCTCCATTTCCAATCTGCGCTATCGGGAAACCGGGCGGCGGCTATCGACACCAATCGGCCCGTGATGCGGGCAACCCTTGCCACGGTCAGTGGATCGTCAACCAGTTTGTCTTCGTCATCCAGTTGCTGGACAGTGCCAAGATAGGCAGTTTCTGACTCGATAATGGCTGCGTCGGGAGAGATGATAATAAATTGAGTGCGACCGGTCGGGCTGGTTGCGCAGCTGGCCAGTAACATAACGGATAACCCAGCCAGCAGGCACCGGCTCGCCCCGGGTTTGCACCAATGAGTCATGGTTTGATTCCCAATCAAATCCCTGTAGACGCCGAGATTAGCCAAAACGTCAGACAGGTGCCACGGCATTTCTCACGATTAGGTCGCGCCACACTTACCGTCAGCAATGCGCTTTCCGATTCATCTTAGCCGGGTTCCGATTCGGCGCCGGCGATCACACGCAATAACCCACGATAAACACCGCGGGCATTGGACTCTCCGGTTATCACTCGATACACATCCTCGCTGATAGGCAAGCTAATGCCTTTTTCGCGCGCCAGCTCGATCACAGTGGGAGCGCTTTTTACGCCTTCCGCCACCATATGCATACTTTCTATGATCTCTTTGATAGGGCGGCCCTTGGCCAGCTCCATCCCGACATGTCGGTTGCGACTCTGGGGACTGGTGCAAGTGGCGATCATGTCGCCCATGCCCGCCAGTCCAGAAAATGTCTCGGCGCTGCCGCCCAGCGCAACCCCGAGACGACTCATTTCAGCAAGCCCGCGAGTGATGAGAGCAGCACGTGTATTGTCACCCGCTCCCAATCCATCGCCCATACCAACGGCAATGGCGATAATGTTTTTCAGCACGCCACCAAGCTCGCAACCCACCACGTCTTGGTTGGTATAAACACGAAAAAGACCGACATTAAGCCGCGCTTGCAGCGCTAGCGCGGCATCGTGCTGCTCCAAAGCCAACACACTCGCAGCGGCTTGGCCCTCTACGATTTCCCTGGCCAGATTGGGGCCTGTGAGCACGCCGGGAATGCTGCCTGGTGCCACCTCGCGGATAATTTCCGTCATGCGCATGCGCGTTACTTTCTCGAGCCCCTTACTCAGGCTGATGATAGGAATAGCGTCAGGCACACCGGGTATGGCACTGGTCAGTACCGCCCGAAAATGGGTGCTCGGTACAGCGATTAATAATGCGTTAGCCTGACTCACTGCGGTTCTAATGTCGTCTGTGGCAGCGAGTTTCTGATGCAGCGCTGCCTCGCCGAGGTAGCGCGTGTTGCGGTGCTTTTGATTGATCTCGTCGACGATGCGCGTGTCTCTCGCCCACAACAGGGTGTCACAATGGCGACTGATGATGGAGGCAGTGGTGGTACCCCAGGAACCCCCTCCAAGCACTGCTACTTTAAATGGTTCCACGGGCCACATCCCTCAGCGTGCTGGCACCGCGATCCGCGATACTTAGGGCTCTGATCACTTCGAGCCGGCGAATCAGCTGATTCAGGGACTCAGCTTGAACGGTGCGTTGTGTTGTGTCCGCTATCAGGCCTCTGCTCGTCAACATCTTCCAGGCATTGGCAAAAAGCAGCTTTCCAATCGACGCCTCACTGCTGATTCGTCGTTGCAAGTATGCCTGCTTGCCGTAGCTCATGCATCGATCGATAAAGACGCTCTCGTTGAGGCCATCTTTGTCTCCCCACTTCACGAGTATATCTGCACCAATGCTGTAAGCCTCGGCAAAAATAGTGAGCGTCATGTGGCCCAGTTTTGGAGAGAGCTTGTCAAGAAGCGCACGGGCATTATTCGTGTCATCGCTGATTTGTTGTCGCCAGTCTGGCGTGTCGCGGCACAGCTCCGTGTTGATCTCGTCCTCAAAGCGTTGGCTGTCAGGATAGAAAAATTCGAATTTGAATAGATCCCGGAGGTCTCGTACCACTTGCCAAAAGTACTCAAGAGGCGGCTCGCCGCGCTCTATCTCACTGACTGCTAGCAAAGCCAACTCAGCCACTGCTCGGTGCAGAAAGAAATGCACAATCGTATTGCGGTAAAAACTGGCGATCGGTGCCTGGCCGTCGCCGATGCCGTATACCGTTTCGGGTCCACCTTTGAAGCGCGTGATAATGCCCTCTTCGATCATGTTGCCAAGTGGCCCGGCCATATCGTCGGCAAATCCGCTGTTGAAATCAGGCGACAGTTTGACACCTCGAGCGACGGCCCAGTCTGTAATAACCGTAATTTCATTAGCGATCTCGCGTTCTATCAGAGCACGAGGAAATGCACCCAGCAGCGCTGCTGACACCACGGCGGGGAAAGTAGCGGGGGTAACGCGATTGGCTTCTACTGCTACCTGGAACGCTATTTTTGATATTGCCAATTGATCGTCTGGCGCGGGTGCCTGATCCAGCTTTACGGGCTGACCAAAGTCGACATGAATGCGACCCATGGGCCTTGCCAGACTGCGCAAATAGCGCACCAGCCATGCAACGGATTCGGGGGCTTTGGGCGTCCCTGATTGTTCTCGCGCGTATTCTTCTGCGTCGCGGACCAGGTCATAGGACACCGAGACCGGGATGATGTGAATATCTCTAGAGCCTGCATGATGGGCACCTTCGAGTACGTATTTTAGCAACCCATATTTGGGTGGCATGAGTTTGCCGAGCCGCGAGCGGGTCCCTTCAAAGGACCACGTCATAGGAAAGCGTTTCTCCATCAGATAGCCGATGTATTGTTTGAGACTGAGTTTGTAGACCTCGTTGTCCTGAAAGCTGCGGCGAATGAAAATGCCTCCGGCTCGCCTCAGCAAAAATCCCAGCACCGGTATATTCAGATTGGCGCCACCAAAGAAATGCGGCATGGGGAAGTCGTTGTCAAACAGGATTTTTGGCACGACGAAGCCATCGATGTAGGTTTTATGTGTCCACAGCAAGGCGGAGGGGTAGCGCCGCACGACGCGTCTGACCCGCTCCAGATCGTCGGCGTCATATTGCAGCGCCTTGTCGTAGCCAAGCCCAAGACAAATACCGCACAGTTTGGCCCATACATCCAGCCAGAAGCCTGTGGGAATCGAAATCATTTCACGAAGGTAATGACTCGCTTCGGCTGTCACCGCCCTGAGAGGTTGACCGGTATCGTCTGCAATATCGTCAAGACTCTCCTTGAATGTGCGGTTATTGCGAATGCTCTGATGGACGTACCGGGGCACTTTGTAGCGCCCACCGATCAATTGTCGTTCAGCAATGTCGAGCACCACGGCGGCCTGTCGTGCGACAAACACCGCGAAATCCTCAGTTTGCTCAATGGCAGAAAGACCGGTCTTGGCTTCGAACCGCTCTGCCAGTTCAGTCGCAGTGCCCGGTTCGCCCGAGGTTAGATGTAAGCGCTGAGGCTGTTTTTGCGCGACGCGCTGCGCCAGCCAGCCAGGTGGTCCACGGTCGCCACCCTTCAAAAGGTCGCTGATTCTAGGTCCTGATTGCGATGTGCGTGCTGGGTTAAGCCATGATAATCGAAGGGGGGCGACAGCGGCTAATGGGTGCTCGCATAACGCAACCTCGAGACTGCTGGTGTCCAATGACTTGCGATCATCGCACAGGTCAATGTGCACGGTGCTGGATGCACGATCACCAGAGAGGTGTTGGGTGATCCAGCGCTCCAGACACTCTGTTTCGAAGCGGCGCGTGGCATCGATGAGGAAGATGACGGGGTCGTCACCTGCGGGCCAGGGGCTGACAGCGAAAAGATCCCGCGACGACTCGTAGGCCACCGGTTAGTGCCTTGTGGCCGGCGCCTCTCGCTCGACGCCATTTCCCTGCCCTGTTGCGGGTGCCTGACGCGTTGCGGGTGCTCGACCCGATGAGGGTGAAGATGCGTCTTGATGACCGAGCGACGGATCGGCCGCTGTGTCATCGCTCCGACTGTCCGTTGCTGCTCTTCGCTCGGTTGCAGCCCTTCGATTTTTCTTCTGGCCGCGAATTTCCGGTCGGAGGTCTTCTGGCGTCAGGCGATGCAGGGTGGCCGTCTCCTCCACGGACAGTTCGGGTTGCCCCAGTGTTCGCAGAAACGCGTTGCGCACTTCTGCAACGTGCTCGTCGATAGTTGCCACTGACCACGCTGTGGTATTGATGGCGGGCAACACATCGACATGCACAGTGCCACTGCGGAAAACCCGATCACCTTTTGGCGAGATATCACTCGAGTTGTGAATGACGACAGGCACAATGGGAATGCCCGACTGAATAGCAATGTGGAACCCCCCTTTTTTAAAGGCCCCGAGGTTGCGCGTTGGCGCGCGCGTACCCTCTGGTGCAATAACGAGGCTTTTGCGTTCCTGTTGCATGGCGTTGACCAGCGGCTGCATTGCATCGATAGCCGCTTTGCGGTCGCTGCGATCAATAAAGACAACGCCAGCTGCACCCATCACCGATCCAATAAACGGCAGGTTTTTGAGCTCGCGTTTACCCACGCCTACAATGTCTCGCCGAATCAAGCTGGCCATGATCAGCATGTCGGCATTGCTCTGGTGGTTAAACATAAAAATTGCAGGGCGCTGATTCCAGAGCTGCTCACGGCCTCTCACTTCGAGGTCCAGCCCAATCAGAGCACTCGCTGTATCGGCGAACAGCGAGATCGAGAAATTAACAGAATCCCGACGGGAACCGCTTAATACAAAAAGCGGCAGACTCATCATGAAGCTTCCCACCAAAGAGCCGGTCGCTGCCAGAGAGCGCAACACCTGGCTACCAGAGGCATTGCCGCGGCTGTCAAAATCCGCTGAGGTCCAACCGTTTTCGCGGGCAATTACCCGGAGTGACCGGCTCCCATTGAGCACCACCGGCTTGCCCACGGCTTCGAGCAGTTCGATATCGTCGGTGCTGTCACTATAAAAGAAGCAGCTTTGCAGGGAACCTCGCTGCTTTTTGGTGAACGCCTGCGCAGCAAGCACTTTGCCCTCGCCGAAGCAGGTGGGTTTCACAACCCCTCCGGTGAAGAGCCCTTCGACCACCTCGAGGTCAGAGGTATAGACATCATCTATACCCAAGTCTGTTGCTGCCGGACGGACTTGGTATGGGGTGGCAGAGCTGATGATGGCAATGCTGTGGCCTTTCGCTCTGTGTGCCGCGATCAGTTTTCTCGCTTCTGGGTAGATCAGTTTTGCAATGGCGCGGCGAAAAAGCCGTTCGCTCGTAGCGATATAGTCAGCCTCGGAACGTCCCGCCAGATACTGTGCGTGCACCGACATCAGTGCCGAGAAGCCCATTGAACCCAGACCGAACCTCGTCGCTGCTTGGGTCAGCTGCACCAAGTCAGCAGGGGATATCTCGCCGCGAGAGATCTGATCCTTCAGGAACGCGGTCGCCGAGTAGCCTGATATGATGGTGCCATCAAAGTCAAACAGCGCGCAGGTGTCTGGGCCCGGCGCGGACTCGGCTATGTTTTGCAGCAATGATGAGAATGACATGTCAGGCTGCCCTTGGCGTAACCTAAAATTCGACTAGGATCAGAACCTTACACGGCAGGCTGGGCGAGTACCAAGTGTAAAAACGCGAAAACTGCCGTTCTAACCGCGCGTTTTACCCAGTTTTAAGGTGCTTACGTCGCCGCGACGACGCTGAATCGCTTAACAGGATAGGGTAATCCATGGATTACGGTTTCATTACATTACTGCCCACTGCGCTGGTGCTCATGCTGGCGATTTGGAGCCGTCGCACCCTGGAATCGGTGCTCGCCGGAGCACTGCTTGCCTTCTTCATCCTGGAGGGCCCTGCGTTCCTGGATGCGATGGCCCGCGCGACCCTCGCTGTACTGATGACCGAAGATGTGGCCTGGGTTTTGCTGGTTTGCGGCTTATATGGTGGTTTTATTGGGCTGCTCGTCAAGGGAGGAGGCTCCCATGCCTTTGGCAGGGCATTGATGCGCCGTATCGACACCAAACGAGGTGGACTCCTCGCTACCTGGGGTCTCGGGTTGGTGATCTTTCTGGACGATTATCTGAACTCACTGACCGTGGGCGCGACCATGAAAGCGGTGACAGACCGCTTTCGTACTTCCCGCGCCATGCTGGCCTATGTGGTGGATTCGACGGCGGCACCTCTGTGTCTGCTGATTCCCCTGTCGAGCTGGGGTGCTTACTTTTCGAGCCTGCTGGAACAAAATGGCGTGGCGCCCAAGGGGCAGGGCCTATCGTTCTTTATCGAGTCTATCCCTTATTTGTTTTATCCCATGGCGGCTATCCTCATCGTCCCGCTGGTGGCCACAGGTGTCATTCCACTGGTGGGCGCCATGCACCGCGCCGAGAAGCAGGCTGAGACCACGGGTGATCTGGGCGTTTTTGAAGACAATGCGCTGGTGGTTGAAGAGACAACGCGTGGCGGGATGAGCGCATTTTTCTTTCCCATGATCGCGATGGTGTTTTTTACCGTCTTTCCCAGCATTGATCTGTTGCGGGGGGTGATCGCGGGCATTCTGATCACGTTAGTGCATTACGCGTTATGGCGAGTGATGCCGTTGGGAGCCTTATTTGATACTTGCATGGACGGCATTAAGTCGATGGTGCCGGTGTTGGCGATGCTACTCACGCTCTTTGTTTTTGTTGAAGCCAATGATCGACTGGGACTGACGTCCTATGTCATTGACGCGGTGTCACCCTTTATGACCGCGGCGCTGTTGCCGGTTGTCGTGTTCATTACGGTTTCGGTGTTGGCCTTCACTACGGGTTCCAACTGGGGCGTGATCGCGATCACCATGCCGATCGCTTTCCCGTTAGCGCAGGCGTTTGATGTCAGTATTCCGCTGGTGATGGGGGCGCTGTTCTCAGCCAGCGGTTTTGGCTCCCACGCCTGTTTTTATTCAGACTCGACCATGCTTTCAGCTCAGGGTGCGGGGTGTCGAACCCATGAACATGCCCTGACCCAGTTGCCCTATGCCCTATTGGGGGCTACGGTGGCCGCTATTCTGTATGTGGTGGTCGCCTGACGATTGGGTCGCGCTGGCCGTAGTACACTGGTTAGCGATAGGCGCCGCTTACAAGCCATGCCAATATCAATCCGTGCCGATATGAAAAGAGACATGAAACGCCTGAAAACGATCTGGTTGCGAAACCAAATAAAGCCAATTGCCGCTTGGCGCGCCATGCGCGAGCTGCTGAAAAATCCAGACGACACCTCTCAGGTCTTCCATATTATCGAAGCGTTAAAGGGTGATAGCCTCGGCGCGGCGGTGAGACGGCTGCGGGCCATCGATCGTGGTCGAGTACTGCTTGCTCAAAAGCCGGATATCGTGGCCAAGCTTAATGACCAGGCCTGGTTGCTGAGCCTGCCAGCAGGCAGCGTGGGCAGAGCCTACTATGACTTTGTTCACGCCGAAAACCTCTCTGCGGATGGCTTGATCGCCTCCAGCGAGACCGCGTCGCGCGAGGAGATGTATCACGGGCTGTCTAATGATGAGATTTGGATGGCAGACCGCTTGCGCGATATCCACGATTTACAGCATGTGATGACCGGCTACGGCCGGGATCCGGTGGGTGAGATCGGTCTGCTCTCTTTCATGACCACCCAAACGCCTAACCGGGGTATTAACTTTATTATCTGGATCGCCAAGTGTAAGTATTTGCGCGAAGTCCCCCAATTTGACGTAAGGCAATTGATCGATGAAGGTGCAGCTATCGCTCGGGGAGCGGTGTGGATGGCCGAGATCGAATGGGAAGAAAAGTTGGCTCAGCCGCTCCACGCTGTGCGAGAGGAGATGGGCTTTGCGCCACCGGCTCGATATCTGCGGCTCTGCGAGCAGGCACCGCAGTTGCTTTTGGCGACGTGAGCCACCGAGTACTTCTGCTACCCTACGACTGATTTTTTGATCAGGCGATTACCATGAACTTTGAGTTTTCTGAAGAGCAGCAACTGCTGCGCGAGCAGGCTCGTGGATTTTTGACCGAATACTGCTCCACATCGGTTGTCAGAGCCGTGCTGGATGGCGATGAAGACTGGGATGCCAGTTTGTGGAAGAAGGTTGCGGAAATGGGGTGGACCGCAACGGTGATTCCCGAGGCCTATGGTGGTTTGGGCCTGAGTTATTACGAGCTTGCCATCCTTGCTGAGGAAATGGGTCGCAGTGCGGCGCCTCTCCCTTTTAGCAGCTCCATATACCTTGCCAGCGAGGCGATTCGTCACTTCGGTAACGAGAGCCAGAAGTCAGAGTGGCTGCCCAAACTCGCCAGTGGCGAATGCGTTGCAACTTTGGCAATGGTGGAGCGTGCGGGGCGCCTAGTATTGGATCAGCTCGAAACCCGGCGCGTAGATTCCCAGATTACCGGTTACAAAGTACCGGTGGCGGATGCTTCGGTGGCTGATGTGGCTGTGGTGCTGGCGCGCTCAGATCAAGGGCTTGAAGCGTGTTTGGTGCCTATAAAGCAAGAGGGTGTTTCCATTGCGCCGGTGCTGACCTTCGACACCAGCCGAGGTCATAGCGCCGTCACTTTTGATCGGGCGGGTGCTCAGGCATTGGGAGATGCGCCCCTGAATCCGGCAGATTGGGAGCGCGTAATAGACGGCGCTGCAGTGCTGTTTGCTTGGGAGCAATTGGGAGTGGCCGAGTCTGCGCTCATTCAGGCGCGAGATTACGCCCTGCAACGTTTTGCCTTTGGCCGGGCGATCGGGTCCTACCAGGCGATCAAGCACAAGCTGGCCAATATGTACGTTAAGAACACGTTGGCCCGCAGCAACGCGTATTACGGTGTCTGGGCCTTGGCGGAAGGCAGCGATGAGTTACCACTGGCAGCAGCCACCGCCAGGGTTGCGGCCATTCAGGCGTCGACTTATGCAGCGGAGGAGAATATCCAGACCCATGGTGGTATGGGTTTTACCTGGGAATTTGACTGCCACTTTTATTACCGGCGCGCGAAGTTGCTGAGCTTGGCGATTGGTGGTGAGGCTGTATGGCAGGACCGGCTGGTATCGGCTTTGACCGAACAGACCGTGGCCGCGTGAAGGAGAAGCAAAATGGACTTTAACGACACATCTGAAGAAGCGCGTTTTCGACAGGAAGCGGCAGCTTGGCTTGCCGAGAACGCACCTACTGACCAAACATTTCGCGCGCTGTCGCCACTTGAGCAAGCCAAGCGGTGGCAAAAGTGCAAATACGATGCGGGCTGGGCCTGTATTGGCTGGGCACCGGAGTTTGGTGGCCGGGCTGCGTCGCCGATTGAAGAGGTCATCTGGCGTCAGGAGGAGGGGCGTTATGACCTGCCGTCGACCTTTTTCCTGATCGGTCAGGGCATGATTGCACCTACGCTGATGGCCTGGGCCAATGACGAGGACAAGGCGCGCTATTTGCCACCCCTGGCCAGCGGTGAAGAGGTGTGGTGCCAATTATTTTCGGAGCCGGCGGGGGGATCAGATCTTGCGGCTTTACGCACGCGCGCTGATCGCGATGGTGATGGTTGGGTCATCAACGGCCAAAAAATCTGGACCTCTGGTGCGCATTTCTCTGATTACGGCGTCATAGTGGTGAGAACAGACCCGAGTGTTCCCAAGCACAAGGGCCTGAGCTATTTTTATGTTGATATGAAGGCGCCAGGTGTCGAGATTAAACCCATCAAACAGCTTACGGGCGATTCGGATTTCAACGAGGTTTATTTTACCGACGTGAAAGTGGCCGACAGTCAGCGCTTGGGCGAGGTCGGGCAGGGGTGGCAGGTGGCGTTAACCACCTTGATGAATGAGCGCGCAGCAATCGGCGGTGGCTTCGGACAAATGGATGTCTCGCTGGCGCTTTCTGTGGCCGATAAACTGGAGATTGATGGCCGGCCGGCGCTGGAGAACGGTGCGGTAAGGGCCCGCATTGCGGATTGGTATGTGCAGGAGTCAGGACTTAAATACACTGGCTACAGGTCGCTCACCGCGCTCTCGCGTGGGTCGTTACCCGGGCCTGAAAATTCGATTGGAAAGCTGGTGGGTGCGCCCAAAATGCAGGCGATGGCCTCCTTCCTCATTGATTTACTGGGCGCTAGCGGTGCCATTGCAGACGAGAAGTTGGCTGTGCAAGCAGGCATCATTCAGCGGGCTTATATGGGCGCTCCGGGGCTGCGAATCGCGGGAGGTACCGACGAGATCATGGCTAATATTATTGCCGAGCGGGTGCTGGGACTCCCTCAAGAGCCCAGGTTGGATAAGGGTATTCCCTTCAGTGAGGTGCCAACCGGATAGCCCGTAGCCCGGCAGTAACGCCCCAGCCGTTCCCCTGAATGATGTTCACAGTGGCTACGATCGTTATCGCGCGGCCGTTGCATCCAGTTGGCGTCGCGGCACTGCGCTGACAGTGTTAAACACGGCAAGATTTGGTTTTGTTCCCCGTTGTCTCGCCGCCCCGGAGCTGAACTTGAACTGGAGGGGGCGGAGGCCATGACTGAGACGAAAACCACTTCAGGCAGCTGTGTTGTTGGCTTTCAAAGGGGCTCAGTGAGATCCAGACTGAACTTTAAAAACACCTCGTCGAGTTTATAGCCAAGACTTCGATACAACGTCTGCCCGGCCGCGTTGTCGCGGGCAGTCTCAAGATCTAGGCGGGCGGCCCCCTGTCGTTTTGCCCATGCGCTGGCGGCGTTCATGAGCAATCTGGCGATACCTTGCCGCCGGGCACCCTCGACGACGTATAGATCGTACAGCACAAAATATTTCACCAGATCAACTGAACATAAGGCTGGATACAGCTGGGTAAAACCGATCAGCTTCGAGCCGGTATCAGCGACAAATATTGTCGAGCGTTCCTTCTCGAAGTTAAGTCGCAGCCAATTCTTGGCGGCTGCGAGATCCGGGGGGCAGAGATAAAACTGGCGGTACGCGTCGAACAATAAAGCCAGCCTCTCCAGATCCTGAATGTGGGCAAGGCGGTAGCTCACACTGCTTTCCATAGTGGCTCACTTCATTGGAGGCGGGTTGCGGCGTCAGTCATCCAATCTACTGAACTTTTAATCAGTTGCACAGCGATTGTGTTTTGTACCCCGTTTTGCAGCGCCAGATGAAAACAGCCTCGATGAATCAGAGCGCTGAGCAAAAGGTGACACCGATTTTCACTGTCGTCTTTTGCACCCGCATCGCGCGATTTAGCTATTGGACAAGCGTAAGCTACAGAGTCTTGGTGCCTAAAAGCGTCGGCGGATGCCTCGATAGCAGAACTAAAGAATGCGTAGCGGAGGTCGCAATGATTACGAGTGAGCAGGAGGCTCAGCAAGTTGTGATTCGCCATATAGGTGGAATGGCATGGCCCACATTGCTGCTTTTAGTAAGCTGTGCCAGCGTCTATCTGGCCTGCGTCTGGTACCTGCTCAGCGAGCCTGCTTTTTCCTGGTGGGTTTTGGCGGGGATCAGTGTCTGCAGCTACGCCATCTATACACCGGTTCACGATGCGGTCCACGGTGCCGTCACGGGGATGAGCGTGGAGCGGCGCTGGATTAACGAGTGGACCGGTTACGTTGCGGCCCATGTCTTAGGTATTTCCTTTACCGCGCATCGTCGGTCTCATTTGAAGCATCATCGTTCTACCAATCATCCCAGCGAAGACCCAGATATGGTTTTCTCCGCCCATAGCATCACAGAATTGGTGGCAGCGTGGCTCAAAGGCGTGCCCAAGGAGTGGTTTTTTGCCGCTTCGTTCGCGCATTTTACTGACGCCGAAAAGGTGATCCTACGCCGCGAGGTCGCCGCGATTTTCTTAACTCGATTCCTGATTGTGTTGCTTAGCGCTGACTTTGGCATCGCACTTGTCAGCTTGCTACTCGGGCAGGTAATCGGCAATGCCGTTTTGGTCACGCTGTTCGCCTGGGCAGTCCATCACCCTCATAGCGAGCAGGAGCGGATGAAAACTACCACGGTGTATCAGGCGCGCACGGGTCTCGACACCCTCATGACATGGCTTTGGGGGTATCAGAATTACCACGCCATTCATCATTTGTACCCCAAGGTCCCGTTCTTCCGTTACCGGATGCTTTACCGGGAACTGGAGGGATATTTGAGGAGCAGTGGCGTACCGGTCAGGCAGTTGATTTGATGCGCCGGTACCCGCATCTGGCGGCAACCGCCGAGTATTGGGCCTCATCCTACAGACGTGGTTTACTATCGACCTGAACAGCACTCAGTCCGTCGCAGGGTTGGGCGTAGTCGAATAACATTTCGGAACAGGAGAAAACCGATGCGATACCTGACAGCGTTGTGCTTACTGATATTGAATCCGCTGGTGCTGGCTGAAGATGAGATGCGTGAGGTAAAAACGGCAAATCCCTTCATTCTGCTGCATCCCGAATCTCAACAGGCGGCGGCTGAAGCGTATTACGCGGCGGTGGAGAAAAATGTTTTCAACGGTGCTATCCCCCTGAAGCATGCCCAGCTGGCTGCGATTTCCGCTTCGGTCGCTATGAAATGTGTTTATTGCATCCCTGCGCATACGTCCTTTGCGCGTGCTGCCGGTGCCACAGAGGAAGAGATCAAAACGGCTGTGGCCATCGCTGCCGATGTAGCGTTGAACTCATCCATGCTTTACGGCAATCAGTTCGATATGGATACCTTTATGCAGATGTTTGAATGAGGCAGGCCTGGTTTAGGCGCGGGACGCCTCACCCCATGACATTTCATCTGTAAATATGAAAAAAAAGGCGCGAGATGTGCCTCATGATAAAACCCCTTGGCGAATGGGCGCGTTAGCCGCGTGCTGTGTGATGTTCATTGCGAGTCAGGCGTGGTCGCGGCCGGCGATGACAATCAATACCAAAAACCCTGCCGCTTATGTGCAGTGGGTACAGGGCAGCGGCGAGGCGATCGCCGAGTCAATCAATGCTGCCGTGGGCGGTATCTGTGTCCCATCTGCAGGCTATACGGCCCTGGAGAGCTCTATTACTGGCACCTCTTTGGAGATCATGCGACGGCCATGGGCGCTGAGCAATACAACCCCTAGGTAATGGCAGAGCTGGCGAAGCTGAAGGCGGAGCGGGTGGTTTACGCGGCGGCGCCTTAATCGTTTTTCTCAGCCTCACCCGCGGGCGCTTGCCGAGCGAGCAGCGCCCGCACTTTTTGCTCCAAAAGATGCTCAAATACAGTGAACTCGCCTTCGCAGCCAGCGAGGGTGACACTGTTTATCAGCACTTCAAAATGGTGCCCGATTTCTGCCACTACACAGGGCAATGTCTGCCGACCCAGCATCTGATTCAGTTCTGATGAGACCTCATTGCGATGAAGCCAGTGCATGCTGTGGCTGAGGCCCTTGCGGTTGCGCCAAGCGTGTTTGCCTATTGGATTCCAGGCATGGGTGATGTCGCATAGTGCGCAGGCCGGTTTGCCGATGCTTTTTTGCAGGGCATACCGAACCTCCCCCATCACGGTGTTGTCCGCATCATAAATGGCGTACAAATTGGGTTTCGCAAGGTCGGGCACGGTAGTTTGTGAATCCGTCTGGGCGCTCTAGTATATCGTCTTGGAGAGCGTGATTCGCTCGGAGGCCCAACACACATGCGCGTCAGTATGAGAGACCTATTAACTTCCTTGCTTGTTTTATATGCGCTGGTGATGCCTTTGGCGGCTAACGCCAATGAGTCCCTGCGCCTTCAGGTACAACTGGGGTCGCATCGTGCCACGGTCGAGACGTTCCGGCAGGTCCAGGCATTGAAGGCAGGTGATCGCTTACTTGCCGGTGCGGATCAGAAACCACTTTCCCCATTCGAACTGTCGATGGTACGCCAGAGTGAGTTGGGTAATACGGTCTTGTCAGGCACGACATCAGAGGGCTATCGCTTACTGTTGATCGTTAGCAAGGGTGAGGTCATCGAAGGGTTTATTCAGAATGCTGAGGGTCGCCATCGGCTGGCCGGCTCACTCAGGCAGGGAAAGCTGATATCTCCGGCCACGACCCAGAAGCGTTTACCTGCAGAATCTAGCCGGTCGCTGCCACAGCGCCCAAAGCGAGATCCCGGTCCACCTGATCCTGCCAGACCATCCATAGAGCAGTACTCGCGGCCCGCCTTGTCCTCGCCTGCACTGAAATTGCAGGATGTCAGATTCCCCAGTTATTTATTGGGTAGCGCCACCATCGACGTGCTGATCTACCACGACGATGATATGACCAAGGATCCGGCTGTCATCGCAGACCTCATGGTGGAGATCAGCAATCAGGCCATGGTCGACAGTGATATCAATATAGAGCTGAAACTGGTGGGCCTCACAGGCATGACGATTTCAAACCAGACTACGCAGAGTGACCTGTTGACCAGTATGTTTTCCCGAGAGCCTCCCTTCACGGCCATAGAAGAAGATCGTGCCGCTCTTGAAGCGGATTTGGTGATCGCCATCAGGGACCAAATACCGCAGGATGATTCATCTTGTGGCATCGCCTATATCGGTGTTGATCAGGGTTTTCCCTGGCGTCGCCTGTACGTCTCTTCGGTGCATTGGAATCCGCTCGAACAAGGCACAAGCGGCAGCTTTTGTGATGACACCACCTTTGCCCATGAAGTCGGACATATTCTGGGGTCAATGCATGAGCGACGCTTGTATGAGGAAGGGGACACTGGCGCCTATGCGTTCAGTTTCGGTCACTACAGGAAGGGCTGGCTCAAAACGATCATGAGCTATGGCAGTGAGGACGAAAAATATTTCTTCTCAAACCCCGAGGTGTCGTGTGGGGACTTTTATGGCACCCAAATTCTCTGTGGTGTGCCCGCGGGCGAGTCCCGATCAGCGGACAACGCCGCCGGTTTTACCAATACTCGTCACATGGTGGCCGGCTATTACTCTGATCGACTGACCCATGAATTGATTGTCCATCATCGCCACGAGGGGGGCTGTGAGTTGCCGGCGGGGCGGCGGGGGGTCCTCCGCGGCCACTCGATGATGAACGAAACCCAGTATGGTGTTGAGATTCGTGAGTTTGCCGTGATGACTGCACAGGGAGAGGTGCTATCTGAAACCTATGCGGCGGGAGAGTCCATGCTGAGGGCTGGGGAAGAGCGGGAATTCGGTTTTGATCAGTGCATCGCAGAGGATGAAATGCACCCCTACGGTAATACTTACTTGGAGTCCTGGATCACCTATGTCGATCCCGTATCGGGGAATCTGTATGAGTCGATTCATATCCCGTGGGAGGAAGGGTACCAGGGTGACTATGCCAGAGTCACAATCGCTACCTCTTCGGGGGGGCGTGTAGACGGCCACACAGGGAAATTCCTGAAGGTAGGTGACACGCAGCAATTTCGCTTTGTGCCCGACAGTGGTTACCGGCTAGCCAATATTGAAGGAAGCTGTAAAGGCGAGGTCGAGGGGGGTGCCTATACGGTGAGTTCGGTGCTGCACGACTGCACGATTGAGGCGTATTTCGAAGTCGGTGACGGCGGTGTTGATTCGGATCCCGATCCCCCTGCGGTGGCACCTGAGGGCCCTGAGGGCCTGTTTGTCAGCTTGCTCGACTCAGTGTTGGCGCAGACCCGCGTCGCTACCGGCATGGCGGCGTCGGGGCGATCTGTTGCTCCGCCCCGGCCTTCCGAGTCAGTGGCTGATTCACAAGAGCGCGCGCGGCCAATTCCTGCCGTCACCTATCTCTCACTTTTGTTCACCGCCGTGATGATGGGTTTCGCTGCCTGGTGGAGATTGCGAAAATTCCGGGCGCAGATCCAGCCGTGCTAGCTTTATGAGAGCTGGAGCGCCTCATGTGTTCCGCGCTACTAGGCGCGGCATGCTGACACCGGAATGATCTCCTCGAGCGGGATGCTCGGCACGCGCCGCTAATGTTTGTTGTAGAGGACCTTACCTCGACGCTTCACACAGTGCCTTTGGCCGCAACCCCATGCGCGTCACGTTGTGTCTTGCGGAGCAAAAAGCATTGGGCACCCCGATTCATCATGAATTTGTGCTGATGACTACAGTGAAAGGCCGGCATCGATAGCCCGAGCATCACAAACCGGCAAGGGTCAAACAAACCGATTTTCTAGGCCAAAATCAAAGGCCACGACCTGCCGTTGTCCTCCTCCCGAGTAAGGGCGAGTGCTGTGCCAGTAATAGCTGGGAAACAGCACCATTTTCCCCACGGTGGGGCGGATGGTCGCGATTGGGGGTAATGCATGCTTGGTTCGAAAAGGGGGCTCGCCCAAAATGAGGTGACCCGCTTTGTCACCGTCCTCGATGCTCTCTGGCACCTCGATGTAACAGGTACCGCTGTACCACCCTTTACTGTGCACGTGGGAGTGATGATAGGTGCCGGCCCTGCCTTGAATGGCCCAGCTGGCGTGCATCGTGATGTCTTTGGGTCGAAACAGGCGCAGGGGATGCGGCTCTGCCAAGTCCGGAAACAGGGCGTTGTCAAAAAAGTCCTGAGCGGTCTCATTCAGTAAAGTCTTCAGCTTAAGAAGTGCTAGCTCTTGGGTCTGAACGAGCAGGTTGCCGGGCGTTTGAATACCACCCACAACCGATTGGGTGGGAGGTGCAGATTTCATACTGTGGTGTTGCGCGATCGCACCCTGGGCCGCCATCCAAAAGGGTAAGTCAGTGCCCCCGTCGGGCCTGGATTCCAAAAGCCGGTCGCGGGTAAATAGTAATTTTGGATCAATGAGGGCCGCTTGCCGCGGGTCATCGAGACATCTTAGTGCTGTTGCCAGCAGTGCAATGAAATACTGATCGCCCGGTGCTGAACGGCACAGTCGCTGGGCCGTTTCAAAGGCTTGCTCATAGCGCCCCAGTGCAAAGTAGGCGTGGCAGACGATCTCCATTGAGCTGAACGGGTCAGCATTATGTAGCTGGAGCACCTCCTCGTAGGCCTCCTCTTTTTCCAAAAGGCGGATGCGTACCCATTGCCAATGCGTATCTTCTCCAAACGCGTTGGCATAGTCTGCGAGTAAAGCGGTTGCTTGCGAGAGGTCATCCGCCTCGAGGAGCCGACTGCATAATTCCCGAAAAATATCTGGCCTTGGCGCCGCATCCCAGCGTGACGTGAGCAGTTGTAAAGGCTCCGGCGCATCAAGCTCCGACAGAAGCTCAGTCCCATGGCGTAACCAGGACAAGTCACAGCCCTTATCGGTTGCTGCCTGGACCATATTGAGCGCTAGGTCAGTTTGACCACTGTGAACGAGTGTTTGCAGCAAAGTTTCTTGCGCACCGCGAGGCGGCTCATCTATTTTTAGTAAGTTTTTTAACGCCGTTTCAGCGGCGGCAAAGTGGCCAAGATGAAGATCCAGTCGCGCGGTTCGGTAACGCGCAGCCTTTTTTAATGCGGGTGCGGCCTCGACTTCGCTGAAGGTTTGCCTAGCTTCATCGTAGCGTTGCGCGGCGGCCAGGCATCGTCCTTTCAACAGCCTGGCTTGGTGGCTCAGGGCATTGTCGCCACCTTCAGACAGGGCAGTGGCAAGCTGAAGAGACGCTTCAATGTCGCTACATTGAAAGAGACCCAGGGCGGCTGAATATTGAATTTGCGCATCTTCGATGCCAGCAAGGGCTTGATAGAGTGGCAGGGCGTGGTGGTGCCGATCGATCGCGGAAAAAATATCGGCACGTAACAGCAGCGCGGGCGGATTGGTGTCGCCTTGTTCTTCCAGGCGTTTGAGTAAAGACAGCGCGTCGTTGAGGCGTTCGGACTTCCGGTAGCACAGTGCAGCCTGAAATAAACAGTGTGGATTTGTTTCTATCGAGATGGACTGATCGAAGAGCGAGCAAGCGGTGATCAGATCACCGGTTCTCATAGCGGACAGTGCCTTTTCAGAGCTTGGGTGCATGGTGAGAAATCGAGTCGCTACGTTCTGGATTCAGTTTGACAGAGGCGGGGGAGCCTGTCCTCTTAGGATTTGGATAAGCGGGCAGTAAAAAGCATGAGGGCGCCCCGGTGTCATGGGTTGGTCCGCGATTTTTATGGGTACAAAGCACGCTACCGGCTCTCTTTAGAGCGCCTTGGCAGTGAGATAGCCATCCCGCGTCGCCGCCATCAGTGATCGGGGTGCCCGGCAATCGCCGATCGAAATGACCTCTAGCCCGAGCGAGCAGAGGGGCAACAGCAGGGCATCATTGGGCACTCTGCTGCTGGCGTGGATGAGCGTTGAGACGTCGTCAAGCGTCTCTATTTCATTGTTATACACGTTTTTCAGGAGCAGTATGCCGTTCTCCAGTTGATTCAGGCTGTCCGGTTCGACGTGGTTAATCAACCTTACCTTATTGTCGAAGAGACGCTGTAGCGTGCCCTGTCGGTTGATCAGCGACATATCGTGAGCAAAGCGTTCGCGGGAAGTAACGAGCGTGACGCGGTCAAAAACCTCGGTCAAACTGATGGCGGCAGCATAGGTCATCTCAGTGTGGTCTGAGTCTACCAGTACCGCCTGTCCCGAGACGTGAGGCATACCCAATGCAAGTTGTTGCGCGATGTCGCGCAGGCTCGGGATGAGGTGCTGCGCATGCCAATCTCTCGGTAGCCAGGCTGGGCAAGCGGCGCTTGCTCCGGTAGCCAGTAAGACCACGTCGGGCTTGTAAGCGAGCACGTCCTCTGCGCTTGCCTGGTGTCCCAGTTCAAAGTTCACACCTGATTGCTGCGCGGCGAGCAACTGGTAGTCGTACACACTGGAGAGATTCTCGCCCCCCGGCAGTTCAGCATGTAGCCGAGTCTTGCCGCCCATGGCATCAGTGCGGCCAAGCACGGTGACACGATGTCCTCTCTTGGCTGCGATGTGCGCGGCCTCCAAAGCGGCCACGCCTGTACCCACAATCACAACGTGCTTTTGCGCTGTGGCACGCAAGATCGCCGCGCTCGCTTCCTCGGGTTCGCCGACCCCCGGGTTGTTGTCACAGGCGAGCTCGCCGGCCTCGATGATGCTTCGCCAGCAGCTGTTGCACGATACACAGTAACGAATATCGTTGGCCCTGCCAGACGCTGCTTTTTTGGGAAATTGGGGATCCGTGATCAGGGGCCGTCCGAGGAAGACCACGTCGGCGGTGCCGTCACTCAAGGCCGCTTCGCACTCCCCGGGGTCGGTCATGTAGCCAATCGCGCCGGCCGCGATACCAGGGTGTTGTGTGCGCAGGGATTTGATCTCTTCCAGATAAGGATGCCGTGGCCCGTGAGCGTCGGGGAGATGCCGATACAGGGAGCGGGCGTGCGCCCCCCAAACCCAGGTCCACAGATCAATATCCCCCGCTTGCTCTGCCAACACTGCATTGATATTAGAAGCCATTTCGAGATCGATGCCGCCGGGAACGCCATCGTCCCCCGGTAGTTTGAGAGCAACAATGAAAGGGCGATCACAGCGGCTGCGGATGGCGGAAATCAGTTCCGTGAGGAAGCGAGTCCGGTTTCTGAGTTCTCCTCCGTACTCGTCAGATCGGTGATTAGACCAGGGTGAGAGGAACTGGTGAAACAGGTGACCATGGCCTGCCGATAGTTCGACGCCTGCGAATCCCGCGCGTTGGAGTCGCCGTGCCCCTTCCGCCCAATCGTCAATCATCTGCCGTATTTGCCCGCTTGATAAAGTCGCCGGAACGGTCCAGCTGAGATCATCTGGCAGTGGCGAGGCGCCGACGGCGTCATCATTGCGACCTGCTGCGTGCCGTCCTCTGCCGGAGTCCTGAATCTGCCCCAGCACCTGCGCCCCGTGCGCGTTGATCACGTCGGCAACTCGGCATAGGTCATCCAAACCCGCATCGTCCCAGCATCTCAGACGAGAGGGCAGACGACTAAATTTAGTCATCGCGATGGGTTCGGTGATGATGGCAGCGGCCCCGCCGGCAGCCCGAGCACGGTAATAATTGAGCAGTCGTTCTGTTGGCGCGTGATGCGCCACGTATTGCGTGACAATCGCGGCGTGCAGAATGCGATTGCGCAGCGTGATACCCCCGATATTAATCGGCCTGAAAAGCTGGGGGAAAAAGGGGTTGTTGGGCATGGGTTTATAAATGGGGCCGAATCTGAGCGATGCACCAAGGTGACACCAAGCGAGCCAAAGCGTCAACCTCGCTGTCATGAATACCTCAGATCCACGTCATGACGCGCGCTATAAAGCATACTTGCCCATGCAGTGAGGGCGACATGGGCCAAAAGGTGGCTTGCTTGAAATCTACGGTAGTAGCCAGACGTGGGGTGAGCGCATCATGATGGTGCGCCCTAGTGGACACTTAATTGGAGAAAAAAATGACGACAATCGTGGTGCTTTTTAACCTCTTGCCCGAGGTGACGGCTCAAGAATACGAAGCGTGGGCGAGAGAGGTCGATATCCCGAATGTGCGCAGCTTGCCCGGGTGTAGCGATTTTCGGGTTCTGAAAGTTCAAGGCCTGTTAGGCTCTGATCAGGCTGCTCCTTATGCCTATTCAGAGATCATTGAGGTCGATGACATGGGCGATTTTGGAGAGGCGGTGGCAACTGAAGCCATGCAGGCAGTGGCCGCAGCGTTCCGGCAATTTGCCGATAGCCCCGTTTTCATGGTGTCGGAGTCCCTCGACTAGGCGAAAAGCGCTGTGCGGGTGCGTGCGGGTATGAGGATCTAGGGGGGCACCGGCTGCCTTGAGGTTTATGGGAGGGTATGGGCCCCCTTTCGTATAATTCTATGAGGCGAGTTAAGCGGATCTTTTTGATGTGAGTGCTCGGTTTGTGATGGAAACGATGAAGCACACGACAGCGCTTCCGGTGTAAAGCCGGCCACGAAAAGATGCGCTGATCTCCCAGTGCATGGCTCAAGTCGCGCGTTATGATGTCGCATAAAATTGAATATTACTCAAATTATAGCGGTTAAGCCCTATTAGTGGTATACTGTTACGGCTTCGCTAGACCGGACACACTTGATGTCTCGCCCCAGTCAACGTGACAGATCGATATCATCTAAAAATGCGGTTTGCTGGGGGTATTTTACGACGATTGTGATAGTGTTTGTGCGGACAGGAAAACGGGCGCTGTTGCTGACTCCTAATGAGCTGGGGGTGCGTCAAGTGTGAACAACATAATAAGGGAAAATTAGTGAGGGACCCCATGAGTACGATTCGTAATCTATCCATACTCGCTGTTGCCGTATCAATGGCCATTTCTGGTCAGGTGAACGCCCAGCGCACAACATCAGCACAAATTGAAGAAGTCGTAGTGACGGCTCAGAAGCGAGAAGAAAATCTGCAATCGGTACCTGCATCCGTTAGCGCGATGGACGCATCTGCAATCGAAAAAACCTTTGCTCGTGACTTGATGGATGTCGCTGGCGTCTCCCCAAATATGATTATTGACCCGGTACTGGGCAATGGCACCGCTGTTGTGTCCATTCGCGGCATTCAACTCGCTGAGGTTGAAAAAAGCTTTGACCCGGCAGTGGCGATTTACCAAGACGGTATCTATCTGGCGACTTCTACCGGCGCCCTTCTCAATGTCTGGGATGCTGAGCGAATCGAAGTCTTGAGAGGACCTCAAGGGACCTTATTTGGACGAAACACGATTGGTGGACTCGTCCATGTCATCCGCTCAAAGCCAACTGGCGAGCTGGGCGGCAAGGTTAACGTTCTGATCTCAGAGGATGATCAGCAAGACTTTAAAGGCATGATTAACTTTCCCGCTATTTTTGGTGGCACGTTGGCGACCAAAGTATCTGCCATGAACCTGAGTGGCGGTGGCTACTTTAATAACCCCACACGTAATACGAGTGAAGGTGACACCGAAGTGCAGGCGTGGAGCGCTTCTGCATTGTGGAACCCGAATGACAATTTTCAAGCGCACCTGATCTACGACGATATTGATGACGAGACCAACGCCCGCCCTACCACTTGCTTCAACGGCGCTGGAGAATTATTCAACTTTGTAGGCCAACCAGCGGCTGAGTGTAATCCTGCTCTCAACGATTTCCACTACAACACCTTTCACAGCTCGGAGCAGCGTGCTTCGGTAGAGGTCGAGGCGGTGACCTTGAACATGCAGTGGAATATTAATGACAACAACAAACTGGTGGCGATTTACGGCACGCGTGAGATGGAAGAAACATCTCTACAAGAATTCGATAACAGTGCAGCTGATCTGTTCCGAGTGTCTCGCCCGCAAACCGAGGAGCAGGAAAGCCTCGAGATTCGGCTCGAAAGCGATTTTTCTTGGGGTAAGACCACCGTGGGCGCCTACTTGTGGGATAGCGAATACGACGCGTGGCAAACGACCTGGTTCTTCGGCGGATTCAACGACTCCCCCAGAACACAGCATGAAACCGAGAATACCGCGGTTTTTGGTCAGATCGATTTTGATATCACTGATCGGTTGAGCCTGTCGCTTGGCGGCCGCTGGATTGATGAAGAAAAGTCAATATGCCAGGTGTTCACCGCTCGAGACGAGACCGGTGAGCAGCCGTTTTATGGCAATTGGCCCGGGGAAGAGGCAGATGGTGCTAACCCCGGCGCCGACCCACGCTATGCCGTCAAAAGCTGGGGAGCTTGTGACAGCTCTCTCGCGGCGACCGCGAAGAACAACTACACCGACCCTGCTACTGGAGAAGCCAAAGTCTTTACTGGTAATGAAAGCTGGGATGACTTTACGCCGCGAGTGGGCCTCACCTACACCACTGATAACCACATGATCTATGCTTCGTATTCAGAAGGCTTCAGATCTGGGGGCTTCAATGGCCGTAACACGAGTGCCGGCGACTCCGGTCCTTACGAACCCGAGAGTGTCGAAAGTATCGAGCTGGGCTTCAAAACCATGTGGTTCGATAACACCTTGCAAATCAACGGAGCGATCTTTTCAGTCGACTACTCTGACAAACAAGAAGACGTGATCCTGCCAGGCACCGATGGCGCGATAACCTTAACCATTGTTCAGAACGCTGCAGCCGCTAGCATCGACGGCATGGAGCTTGAAACATTATGGATTCCGACTGCGGGACTGACACTGTCGGCTAACCTAGGACTCTTAGACTCTTCCTACGACGACTACATGGTAGTGGACGGCGCAGGCAATGCCTTGGACAAGAGCGGCCTTGATCTTCGCCGCGCTCCCGACATGACCTTTACTCTCGGCGCCATGCATGAAGCACAACTGACAGAGTCAAGCTTCCTCGTATCGACTATAGACTATCGCTGGAAAGACGATTACTGCACGTCTGCCAACAACAAGTACATCGAAGGCAACTACGGTGGGAACAACCCCGCTTGTAACGACGCCTTTGGTATCCTCGACGCTTCCATCAGCTTCGAATCTGACAACTGGAGAGTGTCGTTTTACGGTAAGAACCTGACCGACGAAATTTACAGTTTGTACTTCCTTGACGTCGCGGCTTCTTACGGTGCCACTAGTCCAACCAATGCAACGCCCACCTACAACCCAGCACTCTGGTCGCAAGGCACGGTCAATCGGCCCCGCAACTTTGGTGTCGAGGTGCAGCTAAAGTTCTAGGTGGACTTTTCGAGCTCCCCAAAAAAGGCGCCGCAAGGCGCCTTTTTTTTGTGCGCCACTTTTCTGGCGTGGCATGTTTTAGGGTAAACGAGTAGGTAGCTCGATCGATGACGGAGCACTGGCTGCCTGCCAGGTAACTTAAAGGTTAAGGATGAGGGTTTGGCTCTCCGACTTGCACCATCCTGACACCCACATTATTGCCGAGGTAAAGATCGGCCAAGGCATCCGGCATCGTTTCAATACCGACAGAGATATCCTCTATGGGATTGAGTAGGCCATTGCGGACCCACCCCGATAGGGTATCGAGACACTCGGGATAGAGGTGCTCGTAATCGAACACGAAGAAGCCTTCCATTTTGGC